>NZ_JBEZFP010000035.1:0-71009 GCF_040649515.1 Streptodolium elevatio | reverse complement strand
GCCGCCATGGCACGACCAGGGCCCTGGTCCGCACACATCGTGCGGACCCAGGGCCCTGGGGAACGCGGGTGAAGGGGGTGGAGCGATGGAAGGAAGTGGGACGAGGTGAGAGGAGGCGGGAAGCCGCGGGGAAACGCGGCAGGCGGTGGTGGACGCGGCGGGCCGGGCCGGGGGCGGCCGCCCGGGTCACAGCCGCAGGGCGACCGGGTCACAGCCGCGGGTCGACCGGCTCCGACTCCAGCGCAAGGACCGCGAACACCGGCTCGTGCACGCGCCACAAAGGCTCGCCGCGACTCAGCCGTCCGAGGGATTCCAGACCGAGCGCATGCTCGCGCAGCGCCAGCGAACGCTTGTGTCCGAGGTTCCGCCCGCGCAACCGGTCCAGGTGGTGCGGCTCGCGGTAGTCCGGCCCGTAGATGATGCGCAGGTACTCCGCCCCGCGGACCTTCACCCCCGGCTGGACCCGCGAACCCGCGCCCCGCGCGCCCTCCCCGGCCAGCGGCTTGACCACCATGCCCTCGCCGCCCGCCGCGGTGAGCTGCTCCCACCACGCCACGCCCGCCGCCACCTGCTCGTCGTCGGCCACCTCGACGACCAGACGCGCGGTGGGCGCCAGCAATCCCGACGCGTCGGCGGCCACCAGCCGGTCGGCCATCGCCAGATGCCAGTCGTGACCGTGGCCGGTGAACTCCCTCCCACGCCCGGCCAGCACCTGGAACGGTGCGAACCGCAGCCCGTCGAGTCCGTCGACGGGCCAGCAGTAGCGGCCGTACGCCTCGGTGAACGCGTGTGCGTTGCCCTCGCGCCGCGTCGTGGCGGCCGCCAACTCGGCCACGTCGACGCCCCGCGCCTCCGCACGCGCCAGCGCCCGGACGGCCTCGGGGAGCGCGGCGGTCGCCGCGGCACCGACGGCCGCGTACTGTCGCCGCAGCAACTCGACGGCCTTTGCCGACCACGGCATCAACTCCGCGTCGAGCAGCAGCCAGTCGGTGTCCAGCTCCTCCCACAGACCCGCTGCCTCGACGGCGGCCCGCACCCGGGCAAGGAAGGCCTCGGTCAGCTCCGGCGTGGCAAGGAAGGAACGGCCGGTCCGGGTCCACAGCGCGCCGCTCCCCTCGCTCACCCCGAAGGCGTCCTTGGCCGCGTCGGCGTCCCGGCACACCAGCGCAACCGCGCGCGAGCCCATGTGCTTCTCCTCGCACACGACCGCCGCCACACCGTCCGCGCGGTACTGCGCGAACGCCTTGGCGGGGTGCTCCAGCAGCCCCGGCACATCGGACGTCGCGCAGGGCGCCATCGTCGGCGGCAGATAGACCAGCCACCGCGGGTCGATCGCGAAACGGCTCATCACCTCCAAAGCGGCCGCGGCGTTCTCGCCGCGGACCATGACGCGCCCGGCGGTCTCCGTCTCCACGACCCGCCGTCCCATCGGGTCGTCCGGGACCAGCACGTCCGCGAGGTCGAGCGGACGGCCGTCCCGGCCGCCGGGGGCCTCGGACTTGAGCGGCCGCACCGGCTCGTACCACACGCGTTCGGCCGGGACCGCGACAAGCTCGCGCTCCGGGTAGCGCAGCGCGGTCAGTTCGCCGCCGAACACACACCCGGTGTCGAGACAGATCGTGTTGTTGACCCACTCGGCGCGAGGCATCGGCGTGTGGCCGTAGACCACCATCGCGCGGCCGCGGTACTCCTCGGCCCACGGGTAGCGGACCGGCAGGCCGTACTCGTCCGTCTCGCCTGTCGTGTCGCCGTACAGCGCGAAGCTGCGCACCCGGCCGGAGGTGCGACCGTGGTACTTCTCCGGCAGGCCCGCGTGCGCCACCACGAGACGTCCCTCGTCGAGCAGGTAGTGGCTGACCAGCCCGTCGCAGAACGCCGCCACCTCGGACCTGAACTCGTCCGTCTCGCGGTCCAGTTGCTCCAGCGACTCCTTGAGCCCGTGCGTGACGCTGACCTTGCGGCCCTTGAGCGCGCGCATCAGCTTGTTCTCGTGGTTCCCCGGCACGCAGACGGCGTGGCCCGCGCGCACCATGCCCATGACGAGGCGCAGCACACCGGGGGTGTCCGGGCCGCGGTCCACGAGGTCGCCGACGAACACGGCGGTCCGGCCGTCGGGGTGCGCCGCGTCGACCGGCCGGCCCGCGTCGTCGCGGACGATCCCGTAGCCGAGCCTGCCGAGCAGCGACTCCAGCTCCGCGCGGCAGCCGTGGATGTCGCCGACGATGTCGAACGGCCCGGTCAGGTGCGTCAGGTCGTTGTACCGCTTCTCGTACGTGACGACCGCGCCGTCGATCTCCTCGACGCCGCGCAGGTGGTGCACCTTGCGGAAGCCTTCGCGCTGGAGGTGCCGCAGCGAGCGGGTCATGTCCTTGCGCTGGCGGGTGACGACGTTGCGCGGGAGGTGTGCCCGGTCCGGCCGCTCGGCGTTGCGCTCGAAGCAGGTCTGCTCGGGCACGTCGAGGACGATCGCCACCGGCAGCACGTCGTGTTCGCGGGCGAGCTGCACGAGCTGGGCCCGTGCGCCCTGCTGCACGTTGGTCGCGTCGACCACCGTCAGGCGTCCGGCGGCGAGCCGCTTGCCGGCGACGTGGTGCAGCAGCTCGAAGGCGTCCTTCGAGGCCGCCTGGTCGTTCTCGTCGTCGGCGACCATGCCGCGGAAGAAGTCCGAGGACAGCACCTGGGTGTGCTTGAAGTGCGCGCGGGCGAACGTGGACTTGCCCGAACCGGTCGTCCCGACAAGGACGACAAGGCACAGGTCGGGGATCGCGACGGGGTTCATGCGGGCACTTCCTCGGACTCGTCCTTGCTCACGTCGTTCGTGCCTGCGCCTGCGGCGCGGTTCGGGTCCACCTCGGTGAACACCGCCATCTGGGTGGGCGGTCCCACGTCCGGATCGTCGTCCCCCACGGGCGCGAACTCGACGCCGTAGCCGAAACGTTCACCGACGCCGCGGGCCCACTCGCGGAACCGGGCGCGGTCCCACTCGAACCGGTGGTCGCCGTGCCGCATGGACCCGGCGGCCAGACCGTGGCCGCCCTCCTCCTCCGGCGCGTACCGCACGTTGTACTCGACATTGGGCGTGGTCACCACGACCACGCCGGGTCGCGCCGAGCCGAAGACGGTGTACTCCAGCGCGGGCAGCCGCGGCTCGTCCACGTGCTCGATCACCTCGGACAGCACCGCCGCGTCGAAGCCGCCCAGCCGGGCATCGGTGTACGTCAGCGCACCCTGCATCAGCCGCACCCGGGCACGCTGCCGCTCCCCCATGCGGTCCAGGCGGAGGCGCCGGGCCGCGATGCCGAGCGCCCGCAGCGAGACGTCGACGCCCACGACCTCGGTGAACTGTCGTTCCTTCAGCAACTCGACGAGCAGCTTGCCGTCCCCGCAGCCGAGGTCCAGCACCCGCGCGGCACCGGCCGCACGCAGCGCGCCGAGCACCGCGGTACGCCGGTGCACGGCCAGGGGTAGGCGTACCTCCTGCTCGGTTGCCTCCCGCGCGTCTCCCTCCTGCCGTGCCGTGCGAGCGGTTTCGTGCTGCGTCGCGTCCTGCCCGCTCCTGGTCGGGGCGGTTGCGGCCGGCTCGACTGCGGGCCGTTCGGCTGCGGTCGCCTCCGATGCCTCCGCGAGCTCCTCCGCAAGCCCGGCCGTCTCCTCCTCCTCCGGGACGGCGTTGTCCAGTTCCTCGGCCATGGCGTCGTCGACCTCGGCCAGGCGCTCCAGCGCACTCCGCGTGAGCCCCGGACGGCGGGACAGGTAGCGGCGGGTGATCTCGGTGCGCTCCGGGTGCGCCGCGAGCCACCCGTCGCCCGCGCGGAGCAGTTTGTCGACCTCGTCCGGCGACACCCAGTAGTGCTTCGCGTCGTCCAGCACCGGCAACAGGACGTACAGATGCCGCAGCGCCTCGCCGACGCGGAGGGTCCCGGTGAGGCGGAGCCGGAGGTACCGGGACTCCCCCCACTCGGGGAACCGGGCGTCCAGGACGACCGGCTCCGTCTCGACCGTCCAGCCCAGCGGCTCGAACAACGCCCGGACCATCGCGGCACCGCCCCGGGACGGCAGTGCGGGCACCGTCACCTCGAGCGGCCACCGCTCGTCGACCAGTTCGGGCCGGGCGTCACAGCGTCCCTGCATCGCGGTCCGGAACACCGCCCCCAGCGCCACCGCGAGGAGCGAGGACGCGGCGTAGGGCCGGTCGTTCACGTACTGGGCGAGCGCGAAATCCGGGGACGCCCCCGCCTTGCGGCTGCCGCGCACCAACCCGACGGGGTCGACGTCGAGAAGCAGCGCCGCCTCGCAGCGCTCCTCCGTCGCCTCGGGATAGAACACGTGGGCAGTGCCGTGCGAGGCACCGAACCGCTGCGCCTTCTCGGGATGCTTGTGCAGGAGAAAGCCGAGGTCGGTGGCCGGTCGTCGCGTCGTCGCAAGAGTCAGGAACACCCGGTCGAGTATGAACAGCGGGCCGGGGTCGGACCACCGGGTTTCCCCTCACGACGTCGTGACATCACGACGGCACGACGGACGGTCCAGGCTCGTGCCGATCCGCTCCTTCCCGTCCGCTCCCGCCCGTCCACGCACCCGTCAGCGCCGGCCCGTCGCTCACCCGCGGTCCGGCTCACAGCCGTTCCGCCCGCGTCACCGGGCTCGCGACACTCGTCTCACCCTCATCCGACTCGCCGTACCCCGACTCGCCGTCACCTGGAACACTCCCCCGCGTCCGGAACGGCGAAGGCGGCCTCCAGAGGCGGGAACATCGCCCGCGCGTCCTCCCCGGCGAACCACAGGCTCACCACGAAGGCCGACGCGGCCTCCAGGTACCGCGCCCGGCCCAGGCCGCCCGCGTGGATGGGCGCGAGCCCGAGATCCGACACCAGCGCGGCCACCCGCAGCACCGCGTCGGGGTCGTCGCCGCACAGCGGCACGGCCAGACGACGGTCCTCGAATATCCGCGTCCCGGACTGCCAGACCTCGGCGGCACACAGGTTGAACGCCTTCACGACGTGTGCCCCGGGAGCAAGAGCGGCGATCCGCTCGGCGAGCGCATCCTCGCTCAGGACGAACGCCATCGTGCCTTCTTTCGCCGCCTGATCGGGCGCAAAGGCGTTCGTGCAGTCGACGAGCACCCGGTCGTCGAGGATCTTGTCGGCCGCACCGGCCGCGGCGAGGGCTTCCGCAACGGCCGCCGCCGGCACGGCAAGCAGCAGGACCTCTCCGAACTCGGCGGCTTCCCGAAGTGTGCCGCCACGGATCGTGCCGCCGGCCCCCCCGTCCGCCGACGCCGACCCCGCCGCACCGAACTGTTCCCCCGCAATCGCCTCGGCGAGTCCGACCGCCTTGCCGACGGCACGTGCGCCGAGCAGGACGTCGTGCCCCGCCTCCGTCCACCCGGCGCCGAGGGCACCGGCCATCTGCCCCGCACCCAGAATTCCCACGCGCATGATGAACCAACTCCTCGTTGTGGTGTCGTTCGAGGAGCGCCGATCCCGACGCCCGACAGGAACGTATGCGGACCGATAGGCACCTCCGGGTGTGCAACGGCTGGGGCATGATCGAGCGCATGGCCGAGCCCACGACGCACCTGGTGGAATACGCCCCCTACGGCGACTTCGAGGCGGACTGCCCCGCGCGCTTCGCAACCGAACTCTTCGCGAACACGTGGCTTCCGGTGATCGTGTACGTGCTCCGCGACGGTCCGATGCGCCCGGGCGAACTGCGCGCGGCCATCGGGAGCGTGAGCCAGAAGGTCCTGACGCAGACGCTTCGCCGCATGGAACGCCTGACCCTGGTCACCCGGCACCGCTATGCCGAAGCTCCGCCCCGGGTCGAATACGAACTGACCCCCGCGGGACTCGACTTGCTGGCGCCGATCCTGGCCCTCGGAGTTTGGGCCGACCGGCACGGGGCCGCCGTCGCCTCGGCGCTGGACGACGCGTCCACGGATGACGCGGCCCCAGACGACACGACCTCGGACGACGGGGCCGCGGATGAAGAGACCACGGGTGCTTGAGTCGTGGATGACACCGCGACTGTCACTCCCTCGAACGCCCCGGTCAGCACACATGGTTCGTCCCCGATGATCGCGGTCCGGGCCGCTGGGGGAAGGGGATGATCTTGGCCCCCACGTGCTCGTCACCGTCCCCGGATGCGGTGCTTCGACGCCGACGGCGCAGCCGGTCGCACTGCGGGCAGTCCAACCGAAACGGCGCCTCTGCCGCGAGCAGGAGCCACGGGTCTACCGGCGAATCCGGGAACCAGGTGGCGGCCTCCTGCACGGCGCGCAGGCGGACCAGCGAGTGGAAGGCGTGCTCCCACGCGGTCCGGCACTGGGTGCGGGCTGTGGCGTCGAGCGTCACGGCCGCCGTGCCCTGGCTCGGGCCCGACGACGAGGGCGTGGCCCCGCCCTGCGCCAGCCCCCGCATGACACGCACGGTCCGGCCCAGCAGTCGGGCGACGGTGCTCACCGGATACCGCACCACCTCCTCCACCGGGCCGGTCCACACCGCACCCCGGCGGAGTCTGGGTGGCGTGACACCCTCGATCAACGCGATGGCGACCCGGATTTCCTCGGCCGCACGGCAGAGGCACCCGGCGCGGCCCGGATCCGCCCGCCACGATTCGACGGCCCGGAGCGCCATGCGCAGGGCCCGCGAGACGGCGACCAGGCATTGCCCGGTGGTCGCCGCGAGCGCGAGCTGGTCGTCGAGTTCGGCGGCGGCCGAGGTGCCGCCCCGGGATCGGGCGGCGCGCTTGACCGGCGCGGCACCTGCCGGACGTACGGCCGCGTGCGTCGTGCACCGCACCGCGGGCCGACCGACCGGCCGGGCCGGCGGGCGGACCTGCGGACGGACCTGTGTCGGATGCTGCGGACGGGTCGGCGACTGTGCCTGCGACTGCGACAGCGACCGGGTCTGTGCCTGCGGTTGCGGTTCGGTCCGAATCTGCGGCTGCGACTCCGACGTCGACTTCGGCTTCGCGGAAACGATGGGCTGGGCGAGGGCTTCGGTCATGGCTGGCCTCCGTTCAGGACCGGCGTCGCGGTGATCGACGCCGTGCCTCAACGGTCACCCGCCTCGGACCGCCGCTGAGCCACCCGGAGCGATTCTGTGGATAAACCTGGTCCGGAACACCCTTAAGAGTGAAGGCTGTTCGATCGAGACAACAGGTTGTCCACAGAACCCCCGGAGTGGGCTTGGGGAGCGGTACGGGACGGGCATCATGCGGCAATGAGCGCACGAGAGTTGTTGCGGACTTTGACCGTGTTCGGCGACGCCCTGCCCGGCTTCGCGACCGCGACCGCCGCCGCCGAGCCGACGGACCAGTTCCTGGCCTGGCTCGCCGAAGCCGTCGAGGGCGGCGTGGCACGACCGCAGTTGATGACCCTGGCGACCGTCGACGCCGACGGATTCCCCGACGCACGCACTCTCACGGTCCGGGAGGTGGACCGAACCGGGTGGTGGTTCGCGACCGACGCGACCAGTCCGAAGGCGGAGCAGATCACCGCCCTGCCACGCGCGGCCCTGGTCTTCTCATGGCCCGAACAGGGCCGTCAGATCCGGGTCCGCGGCACCGTCGGCCGAGCGGACCGGCGGGCCTGCGCCGGGGACTTCCTGATGCGCCCGCCCGGCGCGCGAGCGGCCTCGCACGTCGGCCGACAGAGCCGCCCGCTGCGCGACACCGCCGAGCTGGACCGGGCCTTCGTCGAGGCGCGGGAGCGCGTGACAGCGCAACCGGACCGGGTTGCCGAGGCATACGTGCTGTATGTCGTACGCCCGCTGGCGGTCGAGTTCTGGCAGGGCCGGACCGACCGCAAGCACACCCGGCTGCGCTATCAGCTCGCCGAAGGGGCCTGGGAGCGCGAGTTCCTGTGGCCGTGAGCATGCCCGCGCGCCAGCTCGAGGATGCGGTCGACCGACCACTGGTCGTACACATGGGTGCCGTGCATCGCGGCGACGACCCGTCCGTCCGGCGCGATCAGGAAATCGGCGGGCAGGCCGAGGCGTCCGCCGTGCGGTGTGGCGGCCGGGGCGCGGTCCTTGCCGATGACGATCCGCGGGAGCGACCGGGCCAGCGACCGCAGGATCGGCAGCCACGCGCGCGGGCTCAGCAACGAGCGGCGAGCCGACTCGACGCCGAATTCGCGGTACAGGCGCTTGTCCGGATCGGCGACCACGGCGAACGGCAGGTCCGCAACGTGCTCGCGCAGTTCGTCCGCGGGCGAGTGGAACACGACGACCTCCTTCACCCCGGCCGCGGTGATCTCGTCGTGCCGCCGCACGATCGACCGCAGATGGAGGTTGCACACCGGGCAGCCCGCGAACCGCCGGAACTGGAGGTGCACGAGCCGTTCCGCGTCGGGCACCGACACCACCGCCGCGACGTCGGCGGCGACTTCGGCCCCGGCATCGCCGCCGACCCCGACGGCACCGACTGCACCGGCCGCCCCGACGATCGGCAACTCCCGTGCCGCGACGACGCTTTCCACGCCTATTGCCTTGCCGTTGAAGCCGGATCCCATCGGACCTCCCTCGTAAGCGTGCGACGTACGCTTACGAAGTTATGAGCGTACCTTGTACGCTGTCAACCGATGCCTCGACCACGCTCCCTCACGAACCCCCAGATCGCCGCCGCCGCACTCCGCGTCCTGGACCGCGACGGGCTCGACGGGCTCACCATGCGCGCCGTCGCGACAGAACTGGGCATGGGCACGATGTCCGTGTACCGCTACGTGGCCGACCGCGCGCAACTCGAGGCGCTGGTCGTCGACCACGTACTGGCCGGCGTCGACACCACCGTCCCAGCCGCCGAACCGCGGGGCCGCCAGGTCGCCGTGCTGGCCGAGCGCGTCCGGACCGTGGTCGGCGCACATACCGCCGTCGTGCCGCTCATCCTGGCCCACCGGCACACGTCACCGGCGTCGATGCGCTGGGGAGACGCCGTCCTCGGCGTACTCGCCGACGCGGGCCTCGGACCGGCCCGGCGCGTCGTGGCGTTCCGTGCCCTGCTCGCGTACGTCTTCGGCGCGCTCCAGGTGGAGCACTTCAGCCCCCTCGCGGGCCCGGGCACCGCGGCCCTGGCCGAGCTCGACCCTGCCGACCACCCGCATCTCGCCTCGACCGCCCGCGAGGCGCAAGGCATCGGCCCCGACGAGGAGTTCCGCGGCGGACTCGAAATCCTGCTGCGCGGCCTCGAACTCTGACACGCCGCCTCATACTCCGACACGCGTGCTTCGACACGTGGCGGCGCTCGGCATGCCCGGCTAGTCGCGCTCTTTCAGACCCTGCCCGGCCCGACGACGCCCGGCATACGCCCGGGCCCGCAGAGCGGCACGCAGCCGTGCCCTCCGGCCCTCCCAAGCCCCGTGCCTTGCAAGCGCGCGCACGAAGGAGAGCCGTCCACGTCAGGCAGGCCGTCCAGCCCCGGCGCGACGCGAGCTGTCCGACAGGATCCGAACGACAGGGTCCGAACAACAGCCCCCGTCCGCCGGGTCAGCGCTTCTTGGGCGCCGGTTCCAGCACCGCCACGCATTCGACGTGGTGCGTGTTGGGGAACAGATCGAATGCGCGCAGCCCGCGCAACCGGTAGCCGCGCTCCGCGAAGTACTTCAGGTCGCGGGCCAGCGCGGCCGGGTCGCACGCGACGTACGCGATGCGCCGCGGCGTCAGGCGCGCGATCCGCTCCACGACGGTGCGTCCCGCCCCGGCACGCGGCGGGTCGAGCACGACGACGTCCGCACGGCGCAGGAAACCCGGCCGGGTGAGGACGCGTTCGACCTTGCCCACCTCGAAGCGCGCGCCCTGCGTCTCGCGCAGGTTGTGCCGCGCGTCCTCGATCGCCTCGCGGGAGGACTCGATCCCGATGACCGTGTCACCATCGGCGAGCCGCTCCGCGATGGCCCCCGCGAAGAGGCCGACTCCGCAGTAGAGGTCGAGCGCCACGTCGCCCGGGCGCGGCTCCAGGCCGTCCAAAACGGCACCGACGAGGGTGTCCGCGGCGGCCGGGTGCACCTGCCAGAAGCCGTTCCCCGACACGCGCCAGGTCCGGCCCGCCGCGACCTCGCGCACGCCCGCGCGCCCGTGCACGCGCTTCACCCGGCCCTTGTCGTCGGCGCGGAACACCGACACCGGGCGGTCCAGTTCGACGATCGGCATGCGGCCGTCCTGCTCGGCCGGCGTGACCACGACGGCACGGTCCAGGGAGCCGCTCGCCGCGGCCGCCTCGATCGCGACGACACCGGTCCAGTCACGGCGCTCGATGCCCAGTTCCTCGATGCCGGGAGCCGCGATCGCACACGCGTCCACCGGCTCCACCTCGTGCGAGCGGTGCCGCCGCAGACCCGCCGCGCCGGTGGCCGGGTCGACCGCGAACTGCACGCGCGTACGCCACCCCAAACCCTCCGGGAGGCCAGGGGGCCCGTCGACGGCCTCGACCTCGACGTCCATCTCCAGGCCGGCGAGCCGACGCAGTTGCTCCTCGACGACGGCGGCCTTGAGGCCGCGCTGCGCGGAGGGGGTCGCGTGCTGCCAGTCGCAGCCGCCGCAGCGACCGGGCCCGGCGTACGGACACGCGGGCTTCACCCGATCAGGCGATGCGGTCAGCACCTCGACGACATCCGCACGCAGGAACCGCGACGTGGCCGTGCCGTCGGTGACCTCGACCACGACCCGCTCGCCCGGCAACCCGTGGCGGACGAACAGCACGCGCCCCTCGTGGCGGGCCACACAGTGGCCCCCGTGGGCGACCGGGCCGATCTCCACCTCGTACCGGTCCCCGACCAGGGACTCGACCGCCTCGGTGGCGTCGTCGCCGGCGGCGGGCTTCGATCCTGCGGATCCCAGGGATCGCGACGTGGGCACGGAACTCCTCGCAAACGGCGGCACGACGGCCGCACAGGCAACAGAAAACGGAAGGGAACGAAGAAAAACGGAAGGGAGCAGGAGACGGTCGAGGGCGCCGGGAAGAGGGACGGCATGGCCGTCCGCAACGCGGCGGGGGCCGCGCGCGATCTCCGCGCGCGACCCCCCAGCCTACGGTGTCCGGCCCCGGGCTCAGGGCTCCCGCGTGTCCCCGGCTCCGCTTCCGGCGCCGCCCCCGGCCGCGCCGCCCGACCCGCCGCCGCTCCCGGCCCCGGCCCCGGCCCCGGCCCCGCGCTTGGTCTTGGGGGCCGGCTCGCCGCGCCGCACCGCGCCCGGCGCGTTGTAGCCCTTCGCGTGCTTGACCCGGTCCGACGACGCAAGCTGCCACGGCACCGAGGCGACCACGACCCCCGCGGTGAAGAGCAGGCGCCCCTTGAGCCGCAGCGCGCTCTGGTTGTGCAGGATGTGCTCCCACCAGTGGCCCACGACGTACTCGGGGATGTACACCGTCACCACGTCGCGCGGGCTGGACCGGCGCACGTTCTTGACGTACTCGATGATCGGCCGGGTGATCTCGCGGTACGGCGAGTCGAGCACCTTGAGCGGCACCTCGATCCCGCGCTCGTCCCACTCCTCGCGCAACGCGTCCGTCTCGGCCGGGTCCACGCCGACGGTGACGGCCTCCAGCACACTGGGCCGCGCGGCCCGGGCGTACGCGAGTGCCCGCAGCGTCGGCTTGTGCAGCTTCGACACCAGCACGATCCCGTGCACGCGCGAGGGCAGCTTCATGTCCTCGTCCGGGTCCGCGACCAGTTCCTCGGACACGCGGTCGTAGTGCCGCCGGATGCCCTTCATCATCACGAACAGGCCGACCATCGCGAGGATGGCGATCCAGGCCCCCTGGAGGAACTTGGTGAGCAGCACGATGACCAGCACCGCGCCCGTCATGCACAGGCCGAACGCGTTGATGAGGCGGCTGCGGACCATGTGCCGCCGCGTGGCGGGGTCGTCCTCGGTCTTGAGGTGCCGCGTCCAGTGCCGGATCATGCCGGCCTGGCTCATCGTGAACGACACGAACACGCCCACCACGTAGAGCTGGATCAGCTTGGTCGGCTCGGCCTTGAAGGCCACGATCAGCACGATCGCGGCACCCGCCAGCATGATGATGCCGTTGCTGAACGCGAGGCGGTCGCCGCGCGTGTGCAGCTGGCGGGGCAGGTAGCGGTCCTGCGCGAGGATCGAGCCGAGCACCGGGAAGCCGTTGAACGCGGTGTTCGCCGCGAGCACCAGGATCAACCCGGTCACGGCGAGCACCAGGTAGAACATCGGGTGCGCGAACGTCCCGCCGAAGACCGCGTCGGCGACCTGGGCGACCACCGTCTTCTGCTCGTAGTCGGCGGGGGCCCCGGTGATCTGGTGCTCCGGGTCCTCGGCGAAGTGCACCTTGGTGATGCTCGCGAGCGCCAGCATGCCCATGAGCATCGTGACCGCGATGGTGCCCATGAGCAGCAGCGTCGAGGCGGCGTTGCGGCTCTTGGGCTTGCGGAACGCCGGGACGCCGTTGCTGATCGCCTCGACACCGGTCAGCGCCGCGCAACCGGACGAGAACGTGCGCAGCAGCAGGAAGACCAGGGCGATCCCGGTGAAGGAGTCCTCCTCGGTGATCCCGAAGCCGGCGCTCTCGGCCCGCATGTCGGCGTCGGTGAAGAAGTATCGGATGAACCCGAAGAGCGTCATGCCGATGATCGCGAACATGAACAGGTACGTCGGGACCGCGAACGCCGAGCCCGACTCGCGCACCCCGCGCAGGTTCATGGCCATGAGCAGGAGCACGAGCAGCACGGCGTACAACACCTTGTGCTCGCCTATGGCCGGGATGGCCGACGCGATGTTCGCCACGCCGGACGAGATCGACACGGCGACGGTCAGCACGTAGTCGACCAGCAGCGCGCTGCCGACCGTGAGGCCCGCGCTGGGCCCGAGGTTGACGGTCGCCACCTCGTAGTCGCCGCCGCCGCTCGGGTACGCGTGCACGTTCTGGCGGTACGACGCGACCACCGTCAGCATGACCACGACGACGGCGAGGCCTACCTGCCAGCTGAAGTGGTACGCGGCCAATCCCGCCATCGACAGCGTGAGCAGGATCTCGTCGGGCGCATACGCCACCGACGACAGCGCGTCGGATGCGAAAACCGGGAGGGCGATGCGCTTCGGCAGCAGGGTCTCGTGGAGCTTGTCGCTGCGGATCGCTCTGCCGACGAGAATGCGTTTGGAAAGTCCGCCGAGTCTTGACACGCGGGCGATCGTACGCTGCGCAGGTTGCCCACACGCCGGGGCCCGCCGTGATCGGATCATTCCGTACGCCTGCCGGGTTCTCGTCACCTCCCGCGTGTAACGTCGCCAAAACGTCTGTCACCCTGGTGGCAGGCCGCAGAGGTGCATTGCACCTGAGCAGCCACCAACGCGGACATCAGCGACAAACGCCGGAAGGACGGCCGTGCACATCGTCATCATGGGATGCGGGCGCGTGGGATCCACGCTCGCGCAGACCCTGGAGGAACTGGGACATTCGGTCGCCGTGGTCGACCGGGACGCGACGTCGTTCCGCCGGCTCGGCTCCCACTTCTCCGGCCGCCGCGTCACCGGCGTCGGCTTCGACCAGGACACGCTGCGCGCCGCCGGTATCGAAGAGGCGGGTGCGTTCGCCGCGGTCAGCAGCGGCGACAACTCGAACATCATCGCCGCGCGGGTGGCCCGCGAGACGTTCGGCGTCGAGAACGTGGTCGCACGTATCTACGACCCCCGGCGTGCAGAGGTGTACCAGCGCCTCGGCATCCCGACCGTGGCCACCGTGCGCTGGACCGCGGACCAGATGCTGCGGCGTCTGCTGCCGAGCGGCGCCGAGCCGCTGTGGCGTGACCCGAGCGGCAGCGTGCAGCTCGCCGAGGTGCACGTCAACCCGCAGTGGGTGGGGCACCGGCTGTCCGGCCTGGAACAGGCGTCCGGTGCGCGCGTCGCGTTCCTCACGCGCCTGGGCGAGGGCATCCTGCCCGGCCCCGACACCGTCCTCCAGGAGGGCGACCTGGTGCACGTGATCATGCAGCAGGCCGATGTGGCCGCCGTCGAGGCGGCCTTCGAGAAGGCCCCGGAGGCCAACTGATGCGCGTCGCGATCGCCGGTGCGGGCGCGGTCGGCCGTTCCATCGCAGGCGAGCTCCTGGAGAACGGCCACGAGGTCCTGCTCATCGACAAGACCCCCGAGGCCATCAAGGTCGAGTCGGTCCCGCAGGCCGAATGGCTGCTGGCCGACGCGTGCGAGATCTCGTCGCTGGACGAGGCCGCGTTGCAACGCTGCAACGTGGTCATCGCGGCGACCGGCGACGACAAGGTCAACCTCGTCGTGTCGCTGCTCGCCAAGACCGAGTACGGCGTGCCGCGCGTGGTCGCGCGCGTCAACAACCCGAAGAACGAGTGGCTGTTCAACGAGGCGTGGGGGGTGGACGTCGCGGTGTCCACGCCGCGCCTGATGTCCGCCCTGGTCGAGGAGGCGGTCAGCGTCGGCGACCTGGTGCGGCTCATGCGCTTCAGCCAGGGCGACGCGAACCTCGTCGAGCTGACCCTCCCGGAGGACACGCCGCTGGTCGGCACGCGCGTCGGCGACGTCGCGTGGCCGGTGGACACCGCGCTGGTGACGATCATCCGCGAGGGCCGCGTGCTGGTGCCGAGCAAGGACGACTCGCTGGAGGCGGGCGACGAACTGCTGTTCGTGGCCGCACCGGACCGCGAGGAGGAGCTGGAGGACCTGCTGTCCTCGCGGTGAGGTGCCTCGCGAGATGTCTCGCGGTGAGCTGCCTCGCGGCGACGTGTACGGGCGCGTGGGCCGCGCTCACACGGCCATCCCGGCGTACAGCTCCTCGGCGCGCTCGCTGAACTCGCGGACCACGGGCTCGCGCTCGTGCGGGTGCAGCCGGGTGCGGAACTCGCGCAGGAAGTCGTTGCACTGCGACGAGTTGAGCCGGCTCGCGATGTCCAGCGCCTCGGACGCCTTGGCGCACGCCTGGTCGAGGTCGCCCTCCTCCAGGTGCGCCGCCGCCATGAACGTCGTGTCCTGCGCGCAGCGGCGGGTGTAGCCGTCCGTCCGAAGCCCTATGGCCTCGTTCGCGAACTCCTGGGTCGCGCGCGGCAGCCGCAGGTCGCGGTGGCAGTGCGCGAACTCGTGGATCAGCTCGGCCTTGTCGAAGTACTGGCACCAGGCCGGGTCGTCGTCGCCGTCCGCGGCGTCGAGGCTGCGTTCCGCGGCGCTCAGCGCCTCGACGCACGCGCGCTCGTCGCTGAGCGCCGCATGGCCGCGCGCCTCCATCGCCAGGACCAGTGCCTGGCCCCGGTGCGTCAGCGAGCCGCGCGCGCCCTGCTGGGCGGCGCGCGCGAGTTGCACGGCCTCCCAGCCGTGCCCGAGGTAGACGGCCTGGCAGGCCATGTTGGCCATGACATAGGCGCCGTACGCCCGGTCGTCGGCCGCCTGCGCGAGCCGCAGCGCCTGGATGTGGTACCGCTGCGCGAGCGCGTGCCGCCCCGAGTCGAACGACAACCAGCCGACCAGCTCGGTCAGTTCCGCCACCGCACGGAAGAGGCCGCGCCCGACGTCGTCGCCGTACGACCCGGACAGCTTGGTCCGGGCGACGCCGTTGAGGTGGTTGACCACGGTGTCGCGCAAGTCGCCGCCGCCCTGGGCGCGGTCGAGCTTGCGGAACATGACGACGGTCTGGCGGATGCGCTCCACATCCGCCTCGCGCACCCGGCCGCTGCCGCCGTGCTCCATCGGTTCGGGTTCCGCTCCGGTCGCCGTCGACCAGAACAAAGCCGGGCTCGAAAAGGCCGCGGCTCCGAACGTCGAGCCGAGCAGGAAATTGCGGCGGTTCATGTCTCTCCCCGTCAGCTCGACCACGGCGCGGCGGATATCGGACACCGTGCGAGCGACACTCAACCCGTCGAAAGGGTCGGCGGCAGGTGGGCGCCGGTCCCGCAAGCCCAGGTCGCTGACCGTAAGTTCGTATCCCAACCTCCGGCCGAGAACCTCGGCCAGCAGTTCGGGAATGGGCCAACGCGGTTGGGCACCGTCGAGCCAACGGGCCACCGAGGTATGGGTGCATCCCAGGTGTTGCCCCCGGCGCTCGGCCACCACGTTCACCCAACGGGCGATTTCACGCCTCGTCAGACCGGCCTCTTCGACCAGTGCGCGAAGGTCACCGTTTCCGGCCACCGTCCCCGCCTCCTTTCACACGAGGCATAACAAGGACGCTAGTTGCCGGGATACGGCCGAACGGGGAAATAGTCAGGAAATTGACTTGCGGGCACACAACATGAACGGCCGCTTTCGCAAGCGGCCGTTCAGTGTTGTCTGCTGATCAGCGGGAGGTCGACTCCGAACCTGTGGCCGATGGCCGGTCGTCGTCGTAGGTCACCTTCACCGGCGGCGGCGCCTTCGACATGATGAGCCACGTCAGGTAGATCGCCACCAGCCACGGGGGTACCCCGAGCGCCACCTTGGCGGCGCCGAGCCACGTCACCTTGTCGGCCAGATACAGCGGCACCTGCACGACGATGCGCAGCACGAACAGCGCGACCCACACCCAGGTCGCCTTCGTGTACGCGGCGGCCCGCGCCGGGTTCTTCCGCCACGTGAAGTTCTCGCCCAGGATCGGCCCGAGCACGACGCCGATCAGCGGCCAGCGCACCAGGATCGACACCGTGTACGCGACCGCGTAGCCGCCGGACAGCAGCACGCCCAGCAGGTAGAAGTTCTCCGCCTTGCCCGACTTGATGGCCACGAAGGCGGCGATCGCCACGCCGAGGAACCCGCCGAGCGCGTGCATCAGGGTCTCGCGGCGCATCAACCGGATGCCGGCCAGGACGGCGGCGACGGCGACGGCGGCGTACGCCGATGTCGCGGTCGTGCGCGTGATGGTGAAGACGACGACGAAGACCAGTCCGGGGACGGTCATGTCGATCATGCCGCGCACGCCGCCGAACGCCGCCACGAGCGACATGGCGCTGTCCGGGGTGCCGTCCGCCGCGGGGGCTGCGTGCGCCCCGCCCGCGGTGTCGTCCGCCCGGTCCAATGCCTTCTCCTCGGCGCCGGTGCCGGCCGCCGTACGTCCGTCAGCGGCCCTGTCGCCCGAACCGGGAGACGCGGCCTCGCTCGCCGGACGCGGGAGCTCGGCCTCCGCGGTCACCGGCCGGCCCTCGCCCGTGCCACCCCAGCCGTCACCGGTTCGCAGATCTCGGTCACCCATTGCCCACCGGACGCAGCTCGTATTTCGGATTGAACAGGACGTAGCGGCCCTGGGCCGTGGTGAGACGGCCTTGGGCGACCAGCTGGCGGCCGGGCTCTATCCCGGCGATGCGGCGTCGGCCGAGCCAGACGACCGACAGGGCGCCGGACCCGTCGTACAGCTCCGCCTCCAGCGCGGGCACGCCGGCCCGCGGTCGGAAGGTGACCGTGCGCAGGGTCCCGCCGACGGTGACGAGGTCGCGCTCGACGACGGACCCGATGGCCGTGCAGCCCAGCCGGCTGCAGTCCTGCTGCAGCTCCTCGGCCTCGAGCTCCTCGTGGGTCGAGGTCAGCCGGTTGAACATCCGGCGGAAACGGCCCGGCTCGCGTTCGACTCCGGTGGCACCACTCATGAACGCAAAGGTACCTGGTCGACACGTGACCCGGGATCCGCCCGCGGCCCGTCACGGCTCGAAGCGGTACCCCATGCCGGGCTCGGTCAGCAGGTGTCTGGGGTGCGACGGATCCGCCTCCAGCTTGCGGCGGAGCTGGGCCATGTAGACCCGCAGGTAGTTGGTCTCGGTGCCGTACTGCGGGCCCCATACCTCCTGAAGCAGCGCCTTTTGACTGACCAGGCGGCCCGCGTGCCGGACCAGGACCTCCAGCAGGTGCCACTCGGTCGGGGTCAGGCGTACGTCGGCCCCGTCGCGGTGCGCCTTCTTGGCCGCGAGGTCGATGGTGAACGCCTCGGTGACCACGACCGGCACCTCGTCCTCGGGGGTCGAACGGCGGACCGCGGCACGCAGCCTGGCCAGCAGTTCGTCCATGCCGAAGGGCTTCGTGACGTAGTCGTCGGCACCCGCGTCCAACGCCGCGACCTTCTCGTTGGACGCCTGCCGCGCGCTGAGCACGATGATCGGCACCTTGGTCCAGCCGCGCAGCCCGCGGATCACCTCGACGCCGTCCAGATCGGGCAGCCCGAGGTCGAGGAGGACCACGTCGGGGTGGTGGTCGGCGGCCGCGGCGAGCGCCTGAGTGCCGTTCGCGGCGGTGTCGACCTCGTAGCCCCGGGCCTTGAGGTTGATGGCCAGCGCGCGGACGATCTGCGGCTCGTCGTCCACGACGAGCACCCGTGTCATCGAATTGCCTCCGTACGTTCCGAACCCGTTCGCGCGGCGTCCGCGACTGCGCGGCCACCGAAGTGTTCACTCGTTCGTGGGATTCCAGCGGCGTGGCATCGACGCCCATGTCGAATATCTGTTCGACTATGAGTCGTGCTCAGGAAACCGTCGAAACCCTCGAACCCGCGCCCCTCCGTCGTCCCGGCCCCCTGGCCCGTCCTGCTGCGGTACCCGGTCCGCCGGGTGCGACGCATCATGTCGCCGCCGGGACGGGCGCTTCGCTCGCGGCACCCTGCCCGGTCGGCGGGCGGCCGGCGGACATCCGGAGCGTCAGCACCATCGTGAGCCCGCCGCCGGGGGTGTCCTCGGCAGCCAGGGAACCGCCCAGCGCCTCCGCGAAGCCGCGGGCGACGGCCAGTCCGAGGCCGACGCCGTTGCCCGCCGGGGCGTCGCCGTAGCGCTGGAAGGGCTCGAAGATGCGCTCCTTCGCCTCGTCGGGCACCCCCGGGCCGCGGTCCACGACCCGCAGCTCCACGCCATCGCGCACTGCCTCCGCGCGTACGTGCACACGGCGGTCCGGCGGATTGTGCTTGACCGCGTTCTCGATGACGTTGGCCAGCACCCGGTCCAGGAGCCCGGCATCGGCCCACACGGTCGGCAGCGTCTCGGGGACGTCCAGGACGACGGAGGTCTCCGGCACCCCGAGCACCGCGCCCGGGACCACCTCGTCGAGGGCGACGTCGCCGAAGAGCGGGGTCACGGTCCCGGTCTGCAGGCGGCTCATGTCGAGCAGGTTGCCGATCAGCGCGTCGAGGCGGTCGGCGCCGTCCTCGATGGCCGCCAGCAGCTCCGCCTCGTCCTCGGGCGACCAGCTCACGTCCTCCGAGCGCAGCGACGACACACTGGCCTTGATCGCGGCGAGCGGCGTACGCAGGTCGTGCGACACCGCCGCGAGCAACGCGGTGCGGATCCGGTTGCCCTCGGCCAGCCGCCGCGCCTCCGCGGCCTCGGCGACCAGGCGCCGCCGCTCCAGGACCACCGCCGCCTGGGCCGCGAACGCGCCGAGCACCCGGCGGTCCTCGGCGGGCAGCATGCGGCCCGACAGGGCGAGGGCCATCGAGTCGGAGACCGGCACGTCGACGTCGGCCTCCTCGGGCTTGCGCACCGGATGCGGGCCGACGCTGCCGACACACGCCCACGGCCCGTGCGGCTCGGTCCGCTCCAGCATGGCGACCGACTCCATGCCGAACGCCTCGCGCACCCGCTCCAGCAGCGCCGGCAGTGCCTGCTCGCCGCGCAGCACACTGCCGGCCAGGAAGCTCAGCGTCTCGGACTCGGACTGGCTGCGCGCGGCCTGGTGGGTGCGCCGTGCGGCGACGTCGACCACGGACGCGACCGAGAGCGCCACGAGGACGAAGACGGCCAGCGCGAACATGTTCTCCGCGTCGCGGATGGTCAGCGTGTGCAGTGGCGGCGTGAAGTAGTAGTTCAGCAGGACCGACGACATGACGGCCGTCAGGGTGGACGCCCACAGCCCGCCGAGCAGCGCCACGCCGACCGTCAGCATCAGGTAGAGCAGCATCTCGGTGGACAGGCCCAAGTGGTCGCGGCTCTGCGCCATGACGATGGTCAGGAGCAGCGGGCCGATCAGGGCGAAGAGCCAGGAGATGAGCAGGCGCCGCCGGCTGACGGCGGACCGCGGTACGCGTACCGTCCGCCCGACCCCCGCGTGCTCGTGCGTGACGATGTGCACGTCTATGTCGCCCGACGAGGCCGCGACAGTGGCCCCCACGCCCGGCCCGAGGATGTACTGCCACGGCTTGCGGCGGCTGGAGCCGAGCACGATCTGCGTCGCGTTGACGCCGCGTGCGAAGTCGAGCAGCGCGCTGGGCACGTCCTCGCCTATCACCGAGTGGAAGGTGCCGCCCAGGGACTCCACGAGGGCGCGCTGCTGGGCCAGGGCCTCCGGTGAGGCGCCGGTGAGGCCGTCGCTCTTGGAGACGTACACGGCCAGCAGTTCGCCGCCGGACCCGCGCGTGGCGACGCGGGCGGCGCGGCGCAGGAGCGTGCCGCCCTCGGGGCCGCCGGTGAGGCCGACGACGATGCGCTCGCGGGCGGGCCAGGTGGCGCTGATGTCGTGTTCGGCGCGGTACTGCTGGAGGTATTCGTCGACGCGGTCGGCGACCCACAGGAGCGCGAGTTCGCGCAGTGCGGTGAGGTTGCCGACCCGGAAGTAGTTGGACAGCGCCGCGTCCACCTTCTCGGGTGCGTAGACGTTGCCGTGGGCCATGCGGCGGCGCAGGGCCTCCGGTGACATGTCGACCAGTTCGATCTGGTTCGCGCGGCGTACGACGGCGTCCGGCACGGTCTCGCGCTGCGGCACGCCCGTGATCGACTCGACGACGTCGTTGAGGGATTCGAGGTGCTGGATGTTGACGGTCGAGATGACGTCGATGCCGGCGTCGAGGATCTCGTCGATGTCCTGCCAGCGCTTGGCGTTGCGCGAGCCGGGCACGTTGGTGTGGGCGAGCTCGTCGATGAGCGCCACCTTCGGGCGCCGGGCCAGGACCGCGTCGACGTCCATCTCGGTGAACGCCGATCCCCGGTGCGCCATCTCGCGGCGCGGGACGACCTCCAGGCCCTCCAGCATCTCCGCCGTGCGCGGGCGTCCGTGGCACTCGATCAGACCGACCACCACGTCCGCGCCGCGGGCCCGGCGGCGCTGTCCCTCGCCCAGCATTGCGTACGTCTTGCCGACGCCGGGGGCGGCGCCCAGGTAGATGCGCAGCTTTCCGCGTCCCATGGCGTCCATTGTCGTCCTCATCAGGGGATTCCGAACGATCCGGGCCCACCCGGCGGGGTGGGCCCGGAGGCCGGGGCTACTCCGCCTTGGCCGCCTTCTGCAGTGCGATGTTCAGTTCCAGCACGTTGACGCGGGGTTCGCCGAGGATGCCGATGACACGCCCGTCGACGTGGTCGTCGACCAGCTTCCCGACGACGGCCGGGTCGAGCCCGCGCTCGGCGGCGACGCGGTTCACCTGGATGAGCGCGTACGACTTCGAGATGTGCGGGTCGAGGCCCGAGCCGGACGCGGTGACCGCGTCGGCCGGCACCCGGTCCTCGGGGACGCCGTTGAAGGACGCCACCGCGGCCTTGCGGTCCTTGACCAGTTGGATGAACTCGGGGTTCTCCGGGCCGTAGTTCGAGGCGCCGGAGGCCAGCGGGTCGTAGCCGCCCGCCGACGGCCGCGGCTGGAACCACGACGGGTCCGGCTGCGTGCCGACGCCCTCCGCCTGCTCCTCGGACAGCTGCGCGCCGCTTGCGAGGTAGGTGTAGGTCACGGTGCCGTCGTCGGCCTCGTGCCCGACGACCTCCTGGCCCCGGGCGTCGAACAGGCGCGGGTTGCCGTCCCCGTCGACGAGGTCGAAGCTCTGGCCGATCAGGCTGGAGCCGACCTCCTTGCCGTCGACCTTCACCTTCGAGCCGTTGGCCTGGGCGGGGAACGCGGCCTGCGCGATCCCGGTCATGGCCAGCGGGTACGCGATGCCGAGCAGGACCGTGAGGACCAGCAGGGCGCGCAGTCCCGCGAGGAAGACGCGGATGCGGGTGCTTGTCTGGGTGGCCATGGTTATCAACCGATTCCGGGGATGAGCGAGACGACCAGGTCGATGAGTTTGATCCCGACGAACGGGGCGATCAGGCCGCCCAGGCCGTAGACGCCGAGGTTGCGCGACAGCATCTTGTCCGCCGACATGGGCCGGTAGCGCACGCCGCGCAGCGCCAGCGGGATGAGCGCGACGATGATCAGGGCGTTGAAGATGACCGCCGAGATGATCGCCGACTGCGGCGTCGCCAGGTGCATGATGTTCAGCTTGTCGAGCGGGGCCAGGCCCGCCGGGCCGCCCGCCACCGCGAACATCGCGGGGATGATCGCGAAGTACTTCGCCACGTCGTTCGCGATGGAGAACGTGGTGAGCGCACCGCGCGTGATCAGGAGCTGCTTGCCGATCTCGACGATCTCGATGAGCTTGGTCGGGTTCGAGTCGAGGTCGACCATGTTGCCGGCTTCCTTGGCGGCGGAAGTGCCGGTGTTCATGGCCACGCCCACGTCCGCCTGGGCGAGCGCGGGCGCGTCGTTCGTACCGTCGCCGGTCATCGCGACGAGCTTGCCGCCCGCCTGCTCGCGCTTGATCAGCGCCAACTTGTCCTCGGGAGTGGCCTCCGCGAGGAAGTCGTCGACGCCGGCCTCGTCCGCGATCGCCTTGGCGGTCAGCGGGTTGTCACCGGTGATCATGATCGTCCGGATGCCCATGCGGCGCAGTTCGTCGAACCGCTCGCGCATGCCCTCCTTGACGACGTCCTTGAGGTGGATGACGCCGAGGACGCGCGCGCCGCCGGCGTCCTCGACCGCGACCAGCAGCGGGGTGCCGCCGGCCGCGGAGATGGCTTCGACGGTCTCGCCGGACTGCCGCGGTACGGAGCCTCCGCGCTCGGCGACCCAGGCGTTGACGGCGGAGGCGGCGCCCTTGCGGATGCGGCGTACGCCGTCCTTCTCGACGAGGTCCACACCGGACATGCGGGACTGCGCCGTGAAGGCGATCCACTCGGCGTGCCCGAGTTCGCCCTCGTGGCGCTCGCGCAGGCCGTACGCGGTCTTCGCGAGCACCACGATCGACCGTCCCTCGGGCGTCTCGTCGGCGAGCGACGAGAGCTGCGCGGCGTCCGCCAGTTCGTCCTGGGCGACGCCGTCCAGCGCGACGAACTCGCTCGCCTGGCGGTTGCCCAGCGTGATGGTGCCGGTCTTGTCGAGCAGCAGCGTGCTGACGTCGCCCGCGGCCTCGACCGCGCGCCCGGACATGGCCAGCACATTGCGCTGGACCAGCCGGTCCATGCCCGCGATGCCGATCGCGGACAGCAGGGCCCCGATGGTGGTCGGGATCAGGCAGATCAGCAGGGCCACCAGGACGACGAGCGACTGCTCGGCGCCGGAGTAGACGGCCAGCGGCTGAAGCGTCACGACCGCGAAGAGGAAGATGATCGTGAGCGACGCGAGCAGGATGTCGAGGGCGATCTCGTTCGGCGTCTTCTGCCTTGCGGCACCCTCGACGAGGGCGATCATCCGGTCGATGAAGGTCTCGCCGGGCTTCGTGGTGATCTTGACGACGATCCGGTCGGACAGCACCTTGGTGCCGCCCGTGACCGCCGAACGGTCGCCGCCGGACTCGCGGATGACGGGCGCCGATTCGCCCGTGATGGCCGACTCGTCGACGCTCGCGACACCTTCGACGACGTCGCCGTCGCCGGGAATCACGTCGCCGGCCTCGCAAACGACCAGGTCGCCGATCCTGAGGTCGGCACCGGGCACGCGCTCCTCGCGGTCCCCAACGAGGCGCCGCGCGACGGTGTCGGTCTTGGCCTTGCGCAGCGTGTCCGCCTGCGCCTTGCCGCGGCCCTCTGCGACCGCCTCGGCGAGGTTGGCGAACAGCACGGTCAGCCACAGCCAGACGGCGGTGACCCAGGCGAAGGTGCCAGGGTCCTTGACCGCCATGACGGTGGTGAGGACCGAGCCGACCTCGACGACGAACATGACGGGCGTACGCACCATCACGCGCGGATCGAGCTTGCGCAGCGCCTCGGGCAGCGAGCGCAGCAGTTGCGCGGGGTCGAAGAGGCCGGCCGAGACGCGGCCGGGGCCGGACGGGTGCTCGGGCGACGGGGTGGGGGCGCTCTGCGGAGCGTTGAGTGTGGTGGTCATGGTTATGCGAGCCCCTCCGCGATCGGGCCGAGGGCGAGAGACGGGAAGAAGGTCAGGCCCGTGACGACGACGATCACGCCGATGAGCGTGCCGACGAACAGCGGCCGGTGGGTCTTGAGCGTGCCGACCGTCTCCGGGACGTGGCGCTGCTCGACCAGGCGGCCGGCCAGTGCGAGGACGAGTGCGATGGTGAGGAACCGGCCGATCAGCATCGCGAAGCCGATGGTGGTGTTGTAGTACTCGGTGTTCGCGCCCAGGCCGGCGAAGGCGGAGCCGTTGTTGTTGGCACCGGACGTGTACGCGTACAGCACTTCCGACAGGCCGTGCGGTGAGTCGGAGTTGAGGATCGAGGCGCGTTCACCCGGGAGCGCGAGCGCGATGCCGGTCATCGTGAGGATGGTGGCCGGGACGACCAGGATGTACATCGCGACGAGCTTCATCTCACCGGCGCCGATCTTCTTGCCCAGGTACTCGGGCGTGCGGCCGACCATGAGGCCCGCCACGAAGACCGCCAGGATCGCCATGATCAACATGCCGTAGAGGCCGGAGCCGACACCGCCGGGCGAGATCTCGCCGAGCATCATGCCGAGCATCGTCAGGCCGCCGCCGAGGCCGGTGAACGAGGAGTGGAACGAGTTCACCGCGCCGGTCGAGGTCATGGTCGTCGACGTCGCGAACAGCGATGAGCCCGGCACGCCGAAGCGCTGCTCCTTGCCTTCCGTCGACCCGCCCGCGATCTCCAGGGCGGTGCCGTTGTGGTGCATCTCGGTCCAGGTCATCAGCACTACCGCGACGAACCACAGGGCGAACATCGCGCCGAGGATCGCGTAGCCCTGCTTGGCCGAGCCGACCAGCGTGCCGAACGTGCGCGGCATCGAGAACGGGATGACCAGGATCAGGAAGATCTCGAACAGGTTCGTGAACGCGTTCGGGTTCTCGAAGGGGTGCGCGGAGTTGGCGTTGTAGAAGCCGCCGCCGTTGGTGCCGAGCTCCTTGACGACTTCCTGCGAGGCCACCGGACCGCCGGTGATGGTCTGCGTACCGCCGTTGAGCGTGGTGACGGTGTGCGGGTCGGCGAGGTTCTGCAGGGTGCCCGAGGCGACCAGCACGATGGTGCCGATGACCGCGATGGGCAGCAGGATGCGGACCGAGCCGCGCACCAGGTCGACCCAGAAGTTGCCGATTTCGCCGGTGCGAACCCGGATGAAGCCGCGTACGAGGGCGACCGCGACGGCCATGCCGACCGCCGCCGAGACGAAGTTCTGCACCGTCAGGCCGGCCATCTGCACGGTGTGGCCGACCGCGGACTCACCGGAGTAGGACTGCCAGTTGGTGTTGGCGGTGAAGGATGCGGCGGTGTTGAACGCCTGGTCGGCCTTCATGGGCTGGAAGCCGAGGTTCCACGGCAGCTTGTCCTGGAAGCGCAGCAGCGCGTACAGGCCGAGCAGCGAGAACATCGAGAACGCCAGCACGCTGCGCAGATAGATGCCCCAGCGCTGGCCGGAGTCGGGGTTGGCCCCGATGGCCCGGTAGATCCAGCGCTCCGGACGCGTGTGCTTGTCCGAGGAGTAGACCTTGGCCATGTAGTCGCCGAACGGGCGGTGCACCGCGGCGAGCAGGGCTATCAGCAGGGAGATCTGCAGGATCCCTGCGATGGTGGGACTCACTGGAACCTCTCGGGGAAGATGAGGGCGAGCACCAGGTAGCCGAGCAGGGCGACGGCGACGACGAGGCCGACAACGCTGTCCGCGTTCACAGCTTGGCCACCCCCTTGGCGATGGCGGCGACGAGCGCGAAGAACGCGACCGTCAGGAGTACGAAGGCCAGGTCAGCCATCGCGGGTCTCCTCGTGAGAGTTGGTGAGAGGTTGTGTGTTGCGGGGTCATTGGTAGCAGCCCCAGCTCCCACAAAAGCGCTATAAATCAGGCATTTCGTCGAGCGCTAGCGGCGCCTTGACGCGGCCCCGCGGCATATTGACGCCGTCCATACGCGGCCCTGATGCGCGGCTTCCGAGGGGGCGGCCGCGGACATGCGAAAGGGGCCCGGCCACACCCTCGTTCGGGTGTGTCCGGGCCCCTTGCGGAAGCCGGGTGCGCTCAGGTCGACACGACCTGGCCGACTAGCGGACCTCGGTGATCTCCGGGCCGCGCGAGAACGGGTTCAGGTCGCCGCTGTACGGGTTCTTGCCCGAGTCGTCGACCTCCTCGGCGGTGGGCGGCGCCACGCCGCTCGCCGGGTCGATCTGGGCGTTGTCCGGCAGGCGCAGCAGGATCGGGTCGCGGGGCGCCATCGGGTCGGCGCCGCGCACGATCACCGTCTCGCGGAAGATCCGCTCCAGGTCCGCACCGGTGTCGGCGTCCACCGCGGCGCGGCCGGAGATCACCCCGCGCAGGAACCAGCGCGGGCCGTCGCAGCCCACGAAGCGCACCAGCTGCGCGCCCTGCGTGCCGTCCGGAAGCTGTACGGGCACCTGCGCGCGCAGCTCCCAGCCGAGCCCGCCGTCGAGCTCGTCGACCAGGCCGCCCTGCTGCGTGATGCCGCTCGCGATCTCCTTGCGGATCTCGTGCCAGATGCCCTCGCTGCGCGGCGCCGCGAAACCCTGCAGCTGCACGGCGCTGTCCCCGAGGATCACGGTGGCCGCGATGATCAGGTCGTTGGCGACCTCGACGCGCAGTTCCATGCCCTCGACCGCGGGCACCAGCAGCCCGCCCAGGTCGATGCGGCCCTCGTGCGGCTCGTCGAGCTCGTCCTCGTCCCACGGCCCGTCCGGCCGCGGCGCGGGCGGCAGCGGGCGGTTCAGCGCCTCGTCGTCCGCCGGGGCGTCGGCCGGCCCGTCCTCCGCCTCGGCCTCGTCCTCGTCGGCGGCGAGGTCGTCGTCGAGTTCGTCGACGGGCTGGTCGGCTTCTTCGTTGCGTCGGCGACGTCGGAACACGTCAGATCCCTTCCCTGTCGGAAGCCGAGTCCTGCACTGTCACTGTGACGGCACCGGCGTCGGTGCCGTTGCCCACGACGGCGGCGTGGCCGCCGGTCGATCCGAAGCCGCCCTCGGCCCGGTCCGAACCCGGCAGGACGCCGACCTCGTGGAATCTCGCCCGCTCGACCTTCTGCACGACAAGCTGGGCGATCCGGTCACCGCGGCGGAACGAGACGCTTTCGCGCAGATCGTGGTTGACCACGATGACCCTGATCTCGCCACGGTATCCCGCATCGATCGTGCCCGGGGTATTCACCAGCGACACCCCGCAACGTGCCGCAAGTCCGGAACGCGGGTGGACGAACGCGGCATAGCCGTCGGGCAGCGCGATCGCGACCCCGGTGGGCAGCACGGCGCGCTCCCCCGGGCCGAGCTCGGCGTCGACGGCGGTGACCAGGTCCGCGCCCGCGTCGCCCGGATGGGCGTACGCCGGCAGCGGCAGTTCGGCGTCGAGCCGCTGCACCAGGATGTCCACCGGACCGGTCACGGGTTCACCTCGAAAGCCCGCGCGGCCTTCACGACATCGGGGTTCGCCATCGCCCGTTCGACGTCCTCGGCACGCCCGTGCGACACGAAGTGCTCGAACCCGACGGCGATGAACAGCGACGCGGCCTCGACCGCGACCGGGCCGTCCGGCGCGTCCAGGCGTCCGGTCGCGCGGGCGAAGATCTTGCGGCCCTCGACGCCCGTGCACCACGCGTGGATGTACAGCGTCGAGCCCACCGGCACCGGGCGGCGGAAGTCCGTCTCCAGGCGGGCGGTGACCGCCGGCTGGTGCAGCAGGTAGCCCAGCGCACCCAGCGCCTCGTCGAACGCGCAGCTCAGCAGTCCGCCGTGGGCCAGGCCGGGGGCGCCCTGGTGGCCGGTGCCCACCACGAACTCGGTGTCCACGCTGACGCCCTCGCCGACCCGGGTGCGCAGCCGCAGCCCGTTCTCGAGGTCCTCGCCGCAGCCGAAGCAGCCGTCGTAATGCTCGCCCAACTCGGTGCCCGGGGGAGGTGCGCTCGCATGCGGCCCGGGCACCGTGGCGTCCGGAGCCGGGGTCAGGGATGAAGGTCGACTCACCCGGGGGACATTACTGCCTTTCGCCGGTCGGACGGTGTCCAGCCCGCCCCGCGGCGGCGTCGCGGGTGGTGGGCGGCGCGGGCCCGGGAGCACTACGGTCGTGGGCCGGGGCTCGGGGCGGCACGGGCCGCTCAGGCGGGCGGGCGTCCAGCGGGTGGGCAGGCGGCAGGACGGAAGGACGCAAATGACCAAGAGCGTGGTCGTGACGGGCGCGACCGGCGGCATCGGTCTCGCGACCGCTCTGGAGTTGGCCCGCGCGGGGCTCGACGTCATCGGGACCGCGCGCTCCGAGGACAAGGCGCAGCGGCTGCGGGAGGCGGCCGAGCGCGACGGACTCGGCGTGCGGACCGTGCTGCTGGACGTGTGCGACGCCACCTCGACGGTCCGGGCGTTCACCGAGATCGCCACGATGACCGGCGGCGGCCCGTGGGCGGTCGTCAACAACGCCGGCTTCGCCCAGCCGGGCGCGGTCGAGGACGTCGACGACGAGCAGGCCCGCCTGCAACTTGAGACGAACCTGATCGCGCCGGCGCGCATCGCCCGGCTGGTCCTGCCGCAGATGCGGCAGCGGCGCAGCGGGCGCATCGTCAACATCTCGTCGATCTCCGGGCGGGTCTCGGCGCCGTTCCTGGGCTGGTACTGCGCAAGCAAGCAGGGGCTGGCGGCCGTGTCGGACGCGCTGCGGATCGAGGTCGCGCAGTTCGGGGTCAGGGTCGTCCTCATCGAGCCGGGCAGCTTCGGGACGGACATCTGGGAGCGCAGCATGAACCGCCTCCCGCCGCGCAAGAACTCCGCGTACACCGAGTCGTACGAGATGGCCGACGGCATCCTGCGCCGCTCGTCGTCGCTGCCCGCCCCCGGGCCGGTCGCGCAGGCGGTACGCCACGCACTGCTCACGCCGCGCCCCCGGCCGCGCTACCTGGTGGGCTCGGACGCGAAGACCGGGGCGGTCCTGGACGCCCTGGCCCCGCGCATGCTGTCCGACTACGCGAAGGGCGTGGCGACCGGCGTCCGCACTCCCCCGGAACGGGTGGTCCGCCTGCTGGACAAGGTCACCCGCCGCCGCTGACCCCGCGCGGGCGTGCCCGGGCGCGGGGCCGGTGGTGTGCCGGGCCCGGCGGGGATGACAGGCTTGTGCCATGCAGGCGTATAGCGAGCGGCTCGTGGTGCCGACGTCCTGGTGGGGCCTCGTGGCCGGTGCCGGCCTGGTGAGCGGGCTCATGCTGCTGCCCGTCGGCCCGGTCGCCGCGGCTGTCGCCGTGGTGGTGGGTGCGGTGCTGGCCGCCTGGGCGGTCAACGCCTACGGCTCGGTGCGGGTGCGCGTCACCGACGGGTTCCTGGAGGCCGGCCGGGCGCGGCTGCCGCTCGCGGCGCTCGGGACCGCGTCCGCGCTGGACGCGGAGGAGGCCCGGTCGCTGCGCATGGAAGGCGCCGATCCGCGCGCGTTCATGCTGCTGCGCAGCTATGTGCCCACCGCCGTGCGCGTCGAGGTCACCGACCCGGACGACCCGACGCCGTACCTGTACGTGTCGTCGCGCAACCCGGCCCGGTTCGTCGAGGTGCTCGACGCGGTACGCCGCCGCAACGCCGCGCAGGGCTGATCCCGCCGGGCGTACGGCCGCCGCCGGTCGGCCCGGTGCCGCGCCGCGCGCCCTTGGGTGCGCCCCCACCGCCCGGCGCACGCGGCGCCCGGACGGCGCGTATCCGGCGCACAGGCTGCGGACGCGGAAGAACGCCCGCCGGGGGTGCGGCGGACGTCCCTTGTCTTTGGCCCTGAGGCCTTCGCGCCTCCTGCGGCGGAGGCGTTTGGAGTTGCTGCGGGAGCACGTGTGCTCACGTGCCGGGTGGTGCCGGTCCTGCTTGTCCTGCGTGGCCTGCCTGTCCTGCTCGTCCTGCCGATAGGTGCCAGTGGTGCACGTGGTGCGCTCTGCTCGTATCGATCATCGGCAGGGGCGGTCCGCTCCTGCCAGGACCCGGTCGCGTGCGCAGGGTTCCGCTTGCCGATGATCGATCCTGAGCAGGCCCGAGGCCCGAGGATCGGACGTCAGGCGCAGTCGACGCAGATCTGCTGGCCGTCCTTCTCCTTGGCCAGCTGGCTGCGGTGGTGCACGAGGAAGCAGCGGGCGCACGTGAACTCGTCCGCCTGCCGGGGCAGCACGCGCACGGACAGCTCTTCGTTCGAGAGGTCCGCGCCGGGCAGCTCCAGGCCCTCGGCCTGGTCGAACTCGTCGACGTCGACCGCACTGGCGGACTTGTCGACGCGCCGGGCCTTGAGCTCCTCGATGCTGTCTTCGTTGACGTCGTCGTCGGTCTTGCGTGGAGTGTCGTAGTCAGTCGCCATATACCTCTCCCCCTCCGGGTGGATCTGCTTGCCGATGCGTCCCTTGACGCTTGCCTTCAGCGCACGTAACGCATCAGGGGCCGGAGTTGTGCCCGACCTGAGGCGCAGATTCTGCCTCATAGCAAGGCTTGTTACTCAATCGACACCCAACCGAACCCCCGAAGGGGTGACTTGGTTGGATGGGTGGCCCACTGTAACTCTCCATGATGGCCGGTAACCAGGAGGAATCGTGACGGTCTACGCGCTTGGTGAACAAGTACCCCTCGTACACCCGGATGCCTACGTCCACCCCGATGCCGTGGTGATCGGAAGCGTGGAAATCGGCGCCGGGTCGACGGTGTGGCCGTCCGCGGTGCTCCGGGCCGACTACGGCCGGATTGTCGTCGGGGAGCGTACATCGATCCAGGACGGATCCGTCCTCCATGTCAGTGCGGGTCTGGTCACACGTGTCGGCAACCGCTGTGTCGTGGGGCACCTTGTCCACCTCGAAGGATGCACGATCGAGGACGACTGCCTGGTCGGAAACGGCGCGATTGTGCTGCACGAGGCGGTCGTGCGCAGCGGGGCGCTCGTCGGGGCGGGTGCCTTCATCGGGAACCGCGTCGAGGTGCCCTCGTATGCGATGGCCCTTGGCGTACCTGCGAAGATCCGCCCTGACGCGGTCAAGCCGGGCGCGTTCGAAACGGCCGTGCGCCAGTACGTGGAGAACGGGCAGAGGTTCAAGGAGCAGCTGCGCCGCGTCGACTGACGCACGCCGCTCTCGACCGCAGCCGGGAGACAAACTCCGACCAGGGAGAACAGTGCTCGACCTCGCAGGACTCGGAAAACGTTTCGGAGAAAAGGTCGTTTTGCGCGACCTGTCGTTCTCGGTCTCCGCCGGCCAGATGTTCGGATTCGTCGGAACCAACGGCGCCGGCAAGACCACGACGATGCGCATTGCCATGGGTGTGCTCGCCACCGACACGGGCGAGGTCCGGTGGCAGGGCGCGCCCGTCAACGCGGCTATACGCAGGCGTTGGGGCTACATGCCGGAGGAGCGCGGCCTTTACGCGAAGATGCGGATCCTTGACCAGCTCGTGTATTTCGCCGAGCTGCACGGCATGTCGCGTACGGACGCCCGCGAGTCCGCCCTGTCCTGGCTGCGGACCCTCGGGGTGTCCGGCACGCCGTCGGACCGCCTGGAGACCCTGTCGCTGGGCAACCAGCAGCGCGTGCAACTGGCCGCGGCCCTCGTGCACGAGCCCGAGCTGCTCATCCTGGACGAACCCTTCTCCGGCCTCGACCCGGTGGGCGTCGACGTCATGGCCGCCGCCCTTCGCAGCCGCGTCGACCAGGGCGCGTCCGTGGTGTTCTCCAGCCACCAGCTCGACCTGGTCGAGCGGCTGTGCGACGCCGTGGGGATCATCAAGGACGGCCGCATGCATGCGGTGGGCACGGTCCAGGAGCTGCGCGGGGACAGTCGCGCGGTGCGCTACCGGGTCGCCGTCGACGGTGTCGGTGCGCACGCGCCCAAGGGCTGGGCCGAGGCGGTGCCCGGCGTGACGGTGCTGACCGAGGACGCCGACGGCACCCTGGTCGAGCTGGCCCAGGGCACCGACGAACAGGGGCTCCTGGACGCCGCCCGGGCGGCCGGACGGGTGCGCGCCTTCGCGCCGGTGAACCCGTCCCTGACCGAACTGTTCCGTGAGGTGGTCAACGGGGACGCCCAGCCCCCGTCAGAGGCCCCCACAAGCCACGAGGAGGCCCGCGCGTGACGTCCCCGAGGGTGGACCCCACCGAGCGCTTCTGGACGTCTGTGCGGCTGGTGGCGCGCCGCGAGTTCGTCGAGCGCATCCGCGACCGCGGCTTCCTGGTGTCGGTCGCGGTCATGCTCGTGGTCCTGCTGGCCGCGGTCGCCATCCCGGCGGCGGTGGGCGGCGGGGACGACGAGTACGACGTCGCGTTCGGCGGGCCGCAGGCGAGCCGGCTGGGCCAGGTCGCGAGCGCCCAGGCGGAACTGCTGGACACCGACGTGGTGGTCAAGGCGTACCCGGACGACGCGGTCGCCGAGAAGGCCGTCAAGGACGGCGACCTGGACGCCTACGTGACCGGCGGCCGGGTCGTCGTGGACAGCGAACTGCCGGACCGGCTCGCGGCCGTGCTGCAGAGCGCGTACGCGACGGTCGAGCGCGACAACCGCCTCGGCGCGCAGGGCATCGACGCGTCGGCCGTCGACCAGGCGATGCAGGTGCAGCCGCTGACGAAGCAGACACTGGACCCGGACGCGGACGAACGCCAGGCCCGCAAGGGCATCGCCTTCATCGGTGTGATCATGCTGTACGGCATGCTCATGCTCTTCTGCATGTGGGTCGCCAACGGCGTCGTGGAGGAGAAGTCGAGCCGCATCGTCGAGATCCTGCTCGCCGCCGTGCCGGCCCGCGCGCTGCTGACCGGCAAGGTCGTCGGCATCGGCCTGCTCGGACTCGCGCAGATGGCCCTCACGGCCGTCGTGGGCCTCACCGCGGCGACGGCGCTGGACACCATCGACCTCAGCGGCTCGATGGTCTACCCGGCGGCGCTGGTGGTGGCCTGGTTCGTGCTCGGATACGCCATCTACTCGTGCATGTTCGCCGCCGCGGCGGCGCGGGTGTCGCGCATGGAGGACCTGCAGAACGTCATCACGCCGATGACGTCGCTGCTGATCGCCTCGTTCTTCCTGGCCATCGTGCTCAGCCAGTCCGGCGGCGCGTTCGCGCAATTCATGGCGTACGTACCGCCGTTCTCCGCGATGCTGCAACCGGTGCTCACCGCGAGCGGCGAACTCGCCGTGTGGCAGAACCTTTTGGCCGCGGCCATCGCGGTGGTCGCGCTGGTGGGGCTGATGTCCGTGGCGGCGCGCATGTACGAGGGCGCGGTGCTGCGTACCGGCGGCAAGGTCTCGGTGAAGGACGCGTGGGGATCCCGACCCCGGGTCCGCTCCTGATCCGGGCCGGCTGAGCCCCTCGCGCCGACCCACACGCCCGGGTCGCGCGCTCCAGCCCGCACACGCGGGCCGGCACACGCGGGGCCGCACGCCCGGCCCTGCGCGGCGGCCTGAGCGGCGGCAGGCGTACGCGAGAGCCCCGGCCGCCCGCACTTCCAGGGTGCGGGCGGCCGGGGCTCTGCCATGTGCTCACGCGGGCTTGTGCGCCTTCCGGCGGCGACGGCGCCGAGAATGCGCGGGCGCCAGGGTCAGGCGCGGGCAGCCAGCCGTGCCTGGCGCGCCGCCAGGCGCTCGTCGAACTGCGCGGCCTTCGTCTCCAGGATCGCCAGGAACGCGGCCAACTCCTCGCGCGCCTGCTCGCCCTCCGGGCCCAGGTCCGTGCGCTCCATGACCTTCAGGTTCCGCAGCACCGGCTGGAGCACGTCGTCGAGGTGGATGCGCAGGTTGTACACGCCGCCGAGGGCGATCTTGACCGACGCGCGCTCGAAGCCGGAGATGCCGTGGCCCGGCATGCGGAAGTCGGTGACCATGTCGGTCACCGCGCGCATCGCGACGTCCGGGGCGAGGTCGAACGCCGACTTGAGCAGGTTGCGGTAGAAGACCATGTGCAGGTTCTCGTCCGTCGCGATGCGCGCGAGAAGCTGCTCGGCGAGCGGATCGCCGCACTCCCGGCCGGAGTTGCGGTGCGAGACGCGCGTGGCCAACTCCTGGAACGTCACGTACGCCACGACGTGCAGCGGGTTGTCCATGTGGTCGCCCGCGTAGCCCGCCTCCATGTGCTCCATGCGGGAGCGCTCCAGGGCCACCGGGTCGACCGCGCGGACGGCCATCAGATAGTCGCGGATCGCGATGCCGTGGCGGCCCTCCTCGGCCGTCCAGCGGTGCACCCAGGTGCCCCACGCCCCGTCGCGGCCGAACATGTTGGCGATCTCGAAGTGGTAGCTCGGCAGGTTGTCCTCGGTGAGCAGGTTGAGCGTCAGCGAGATGCGCCCCACCTCGGTCAGCTTGGACTCCTCGGGACGCCATGCCTCGCCGCCGAGCACGCCGTCGAAGTCACGGCCCTGCGACCACGGCACGTACTCGTGCGGGAACCACTCCTTGGCGATGGCGAGGTGGCGGTCGATCTCGACGGCGACGACCTGCTCGAGTTCGCGCAGCAGGTCGATACCGGTCGGTGCGGGGGCGATCAGGGTCACGGCAACTCCAAAGCGTGGGGTGCGGCGGGCATACGCAGCATGTGGACGCAGCGGCTTTCGACAACACGGGCACAGGGCTGCGTCGGCCGCCGTCGCTTCGGCGCACAACGCGTTCCTACGATGTCGTAACTTACGACACCGTAGGTTGTCGGGTGGCCTGCGGGCAACCGGCCTGCTCAGGTACGTCGTAGTACGTCGTTCGGGTCATACCGTCGGGCCGGGGAACCCGATGCGCACGATCAGGCCGCCCTCGACGCGCGGCTCCGCCTCGATCCAGCCACCATGCGCCCGGACGACCGAACGTACGATCGAAAGCCCGAGTCCGACGCCCTTCTCGCTTTCCGTTCGGTCGCCGCGCATGCGTCGGAACGGCTCGAAAATTGTCTCGAGATTGTCCGGAGGGATGACGGGGCCGCTGTTCGCGACGGTCAGCATGGTCGTCCCGGCGACGGACGACGTGGACATCTCCACCCAGCCGTCCGGCTCGTTGTAGCGCACGGCGTTCTGCGCCAGGTTGAGGGCGACGCGCTCCAGCAGCACGAGGTTGCCGGACACGTCCGCCTGCTGGAAGTCGCCGCGCAGCTGGACACCGCGCTCCGCGGCCTCCGGGGCGACTTGTTCGAGGGTACGTCCGGCGACCTCGGCGAGGTCGACCGGCTTGCGGTCGGTGAGTTCGTTCTCGCTGCGGGCGAGCAGCAGAAGCCCCTCGATCAGGCGTTCGCTGCGCTCGTTCGTGGACAGCAACTTGTCGCCCAGGTCCCGCAGTTCCGGCGGCACCGCGGGATCGCCGAGGGCGACCTCCAGCAGAGTGCGGTTGATCGCGAGAGGCGTGCGCAACTCGTGCGAGGCGTTCGCGACGAATTTTCGCTGCGAGTCGAACGCCCGGTCCAGGCGCTCCAGCATCTCGTCGAACGTGTCGGCCAGTTCCTTCAGTTCGTCGTCGGGGCCGTCCATGTCGATGCGCCGGTGCAGACCCGACCCGCCGGTGCCGGCCACCGACCGCGCGGCGGCGGTGATGCGGCCGAGCGGGCTCAGCACACGCCCGGCCATCAGGTAGCCGAACCCGAACGCGATGACCGACAGGAGGACCAGCGCCAGCAGCGACTGCTGGAGCAGCGCGTGCAGCACGAGGTCCCGCTGATTGCCCTGGCGGTCCTCCAGGAACTGGTTGAGGTCGTCCGGCGAGAGTTCGCGGCCGAGCGCGTCCGAGAACCGCACGCCCTCCGTGACCTCGAAGGACGGTGGCTTCTGGTCCGCGAGGCGGCGCCCGACGAGCAGGTACACGCTGCCCAGGAGCAGGACGCCGGCGATCAGGAACATGCCGCCGTACAACGCCGTGAGGCGCATCCGGATCGAGGGGCGCAGCCAGTCGGGCGCGTAGCTGAGGCGCGCGGAGTACCCGGTGGCCGGGTCGGCTCCGAGGATCAGCCGCCGCGCGGAAGGCGCCCGGCTGGGCTTGGGCGGCGCTTCCCCGGACCCACCCGGGGGCCCGCCGGGAGGCACCGCCCCGCCCACGCCCGGCGTGCCAGGCTGCGCGGCCGGTTCGGCCAAGGGCTGTACGAACGGCCCCGACCGCTGGGCGGCCCGGGGCTGCTGCCCTGAGGACTGGTGGTTCAGACTGTGCGGCGGTCGGGCCGGGGGCCTCGGCGGCTGCGCGGGAGGCTGCGAGCGGGACCGCGCCGGGGAATCCGCGGGCGACTGCTCCGGGGACTGCTCCGAGGGGCGTGCGGGGGGCTGCGCCTGCGGCGGGCGTACCGGACGGGGCGGGTGCCTCGGGCGCCGCGGTGCGGCCCCGGGATCCGGGGAACCCTCCGGCGGCTGCCCGGTCACGCCGGATCGCCGATGCGGTACCCGGCGCCGGGCACGGTCATGATCACGGGAGGCTCGCCGAGCTTGCGGCGCAGCGTCATGACGGTGACGCGGACGACGTTGGTGAACGGGTCGGTGTTCTCGTCCCAGGCCTTCTCGAGCATCTGCTCGGCGGACACGACGGAGCCGTCCGCGCGCATGAGCACTTCGAGGACGGCGAACTCCTTCGGCGACAGGTGGATCGCGTTGCCGTCCCGCGTGACCTCGCGGCGGTTCGGGTCGAGGCGGATCCCGGCGCGTTCCAGCACCGGCGGCAGCGCGGTCACCGCACGGCGCCCCAACGCCCTTACCCGGGCCGTCAGTTCACTGAACGCGAAGGGCTTGGGCAGGTAGTCGTCCGCACCCAGTTCCAGGCCCTCGACGCGGTCGCTGACGTCGCCGGACGCGGTGAGCATCAGGATGCGCGTGGGCAGCCCGGTGTCGATCACGGCCCGGCACACGTCGTCGCCGTGCACCAGCGGGAGGTCGCGGTCCAGCACCACCACGTCGTAGTCGTTGACCGCAACGCGCTCGAGAGCGGCCTCGCCGTCGTACACGACGTCGACGGCCATCGCCTCGCGGCGCAGGCCTGTCGCCACCGCGTCGGCCAGCAACTGCTCGTCCTCGACGACGAGAACCCGCACCTGGATGTCCTTCCGATTCACATCTGCCGCTCGGCGACACGCGGCCACCGAGAGATTGGACCGTCGGCCGCCGTCCGCGGCCTGACTGCGCGCCCTGCCTCGAGGGACGGCGCCGACGGTGCCTCCATCTTGCCCCGGGCCTCGGTAAAGCGTCGGTAAGGGCACGGGCCGCCCCGAATGTTCCCTCCCGGGTGAAGCGCCCGCATCCCGCCGCCCATCAATGCGACGAGGGTCACACTGCCACCTGGCATCCCGGTTTTCGGCGCGCGAAACCAGGGGTAGGACAACCGAAACCGGCGACCATTCGAGTCTCTTGGGGCCCCCACATGATGGACGAGTTCACTGCCGACGTCCTTCGTCGGATACGCGAGACAGAGCAGGCCCTCAAGCTGGCCTCCGACACCGGCGACGACTTCCTGGTCGAAGTTCAGCAGGAAGAGTTGCAGGACCTGGTACGGATGGCCTCGGACCACGGCGTGCAGGTGCTGCCCGAGTCAGCCTGAAGGACCCGTCTCGGCTTTGACGGACCCACCTGGAACAAGCGAAGGAATCAACGGGGTGACCACTCCCCCGGCCGGACGCGAATCGCGCGTCGGCCGGGGGTTGTTGTTTGTCCGGGCCACGCGCGTCAGGCGCCGAGGGCGTCCAGTGCCTCGACCAGCTCCGCGTACAACGCGGGCGCCGCGGTCACCACGAGGTTCGACCCGTCGTCCTCGTGCCTCAGCAGCCCCACGCGCGCGCCGGCTTCGGCGGCGATCAGCGCGCCCGCCGCGACGTCCCAGGGGTTGAGCCCGCGCTCGTAGTACGCGTCGACGCGGCCGCACGCGGTCGCGCACAGGTCGATCGCCGCCGAGCCGTACCGGCGGATGTCGCGCACCCGGGGCAGCAGCTCGTGCACGACGCCGGCCTGCCGCGTACGGCGCTCGACCGTATAGCCGAAGCCCGTGGCGACCAGCGCACGGGACATCGGCACCGCGTCGTTCGCGCGGATCGCGGTCCCGTCGCGGAAGGCCCCCGCGCCGCGCACCGCGTGGAAGGTCTCGCGCTGGGTCGGCACTTCGACCACGCCGACGACCGCGCCGTCCGCGTCCTCCGCCGCGATCGAGACGCACCAGGCCGGCAGTCCGTAGAGGTAGTTGACGGTGCCGTCGATCGGATCGATCACCCACCGGATGCCGCTCTCGCCGCGCGCGCCGCCGCCCTCCTCGCCGAGGAACCCGTCGTGCGGGCGCCGGGCGCGCAGGTACTCGACGATCAGCTTCTCGGCCGCCGTGTCCATTTCGGTGACGACGTCGGTCGGGCTACTCTTCGTCGCCGCCACACCGAGGTCGGCGGGACGGTCGGCGAGCAGCATGCCGCCCGCGAGCCGCGCGGCGCCGAGCGCCAGTTCGAGCAGGTCGGCGGTGTCGCCGTGGGGTGCCGTGGTCACAGAGCCATCCTGGCAGCCGCTCCCGCGGTCCGCGCGGGCGCGTCGCGGGGGTCGGCCGCGCGGAGGCTGCCCAGGGTGTGGGGGCCGGGGCTCAGGCGGGGGTGGTCAGGCGGGAGTGCCGTGCAGTGCGGCGCCACGCAGGCCCTCGCCCCTGCCCCGCGGGTCCGGGCAGCACCCGAGCGGGCACACATCGTGCGAGGGGCCCATCGTGCCCAGGGCGCACCGCTCGGGGTGGTCGCCGCGCAGCACGGCGGCGCGTTCGAGCACGAGATCGCGTACGGCCGCCGCGAACCTCGGGTCGCTGCCGGTCGTCGCGGCCCGGACGACCTGCATGCCGAGGCGCTCGGCGGTCGCGGCCGCCTCCACGTCCAGGTCGTAGACGACCTCCATGTGGTCGGACAGGAAGCCGATCGGCACCAGTACCGCGGCGCGCACCCCGTCGGCGTGCAGGCGTTCGAGGTGGTCGTTGACGTCCGGCTCCAGCCAGGGCACCTGCGGCGGCCCGCTGCGGCTCTGGAACACGAGGTCCCATGGAACGTGCGGAAACTTGACCGCCTTCTTCACCCCGGCGGCGACCAGGCGGGCCGTCTCCTGGTGCTGGCGCACGTACGCGTTGCCGTCCGGGCCCGAGGTCTCGGCGGTCGCGGTCGGGATGGAGTGCGTCGTCATCACGAGGCGGGCCCCCGGCCGCAGCGCTTCGGGGAGGCTCGCGCGCGCGGCCACCACGTGGTCGACCAGGGGCTCCACGAAGCCGGGGTGATTGAAGAAGTGCCGCAACTTGTCGAGGCGCGGCGCCGCGTCCCCCAGTTCGGCCTGGGCGGCCAACAGGTTCTCGTGGTACTGCCCGCAGCCCGAGTAGGAGGCGTACGCGCTGGTCACCAGCACCGCCGCATGCCGCACCCCGTCGTCGGCCATCCGCCGCAGCGTGTCGGTCAGGTAGGGCCGCCAATTGCGGTTCCCCCAGTAGACCGGCAGCGCGGGTCCGCGTGCCGCGAACTCCTTCTCGATCGCCGCGATCAGCTCGCGGTTCTGCGCGTTGATCGGGCTCACCCCGCCGAACTGCGCGTAGTGCGCGCCGGCCTCGGCCAGGCGTTCGGGCGGCACGCCGCGCCCCCGCGTGACGTTCTCCAGGAACGGGACGACCTCGTCGGGGCCCTCGGGGCCGCCGAACGACAGGAGGAGCAGGGCGTCGAAGGGTCCGGCGTCGTTGCCGGGCGCGGCGTCGTGCATGTGCCGATCCTCCCACCCGCGCGACCTCGGCGCGGTGCGGTCGCGGCGTGCGCGTGTGACGCGCGTCCTGCTGCGCCGAACCACGGCCGCAAGGAGTCCCCCTGCGGTCCACGGGTCTTCCCGAGGCTGGTGACCGGCGGGTAATGTCCGGACATCCCACGCAGGAGGCCCGCGCGCAGGAAGCCCGTCAGGGCCGACGGCCCGCCTCCGCACCTTTGGAGGAGCCGTTGAGCAGCTTGACCCCGATGCCCTGGAGGAACTGGGCCGGGAACCAGACCGCCCAGCCCAGGCGCGTGGCCACGCCGCGGTCCCCCGAGGAGGTGTCCGCGCTGGTGCGGCGGGCGGCGTCCGACGGCCTGCGGGTCAAGGCGGTCGGGGCGGGCCACTCCTTCACATCCGTCGCGGTCACGGACGGGGTTTTGGTACGCCCCGACGGGCTCACCGAGGTCCGTGAAGTGGATGCGGCCGGCGGCACGGTGACCGTGGGCTCGGGGCTGCGGCTCGAACGCCTCAACGACCTTCTGGCCGAACACGGCCTCGCCCTCACCAACATGGGCGACATCGCGGTGCAGAGCCTTGCGGGCGCCACCGCTACCGGGACACACGGCACCGGACGCGCGTCGGGCGCGCTGGCCGGCCAGGTCCAGGCCCTGGAGATGGTCCTCGCGGACGGCGAGATCGTGAACTGCTCGCCCGACGAGAACGCCGAGTTGTTCGCGGGCGCCCGCGTCGGCCTCGGCGCACTCGGCGTCGTCACGGCGATGACCTTCGGCGTCGAACCCGCGTTCCTCCTGGAGGCGCGCGAGGAGCCGATGCCGTTCGACGAGGTGCTCGGGCGATTCGACGAGCTGCGCGAGGACAACGACCACTTCGAGTTCTACTGGTTCCCGCACACCGACAGCTGCAACGTGAAGCGCAACAACCGCAGCTCGGGACCCGCGAAGCCGCTCTCGCGCGCGAAGTTCCTGCTCGACGACGAACTCCTGTCGAACGGCGTGTTCGGGCTCGCGTGCCGCCTGGGCAAGGCGGCCCCGAAGACGATCCCCGCGATCGCGCGCGTGTCGAGCAAGGCCCTGTCGGCGCGCACGTACACGGACGCGTCGTACAAGGTCTTCACCAGCCCGCGGCGGGTGCGCTTCGTGGAGATGGAGTACGCGCTGCCGCGCGAGGCGCTGACCGCCGCCCTCCGCGAGGTCCACCAACTCGTCAACAAGGGCGACGAGTACGTGTCCTTCCCGGTCGAGGTACGCATCGCGCCCGGCGACGACATGTGGCTGTCGACCGCCAACGGCCGCGACACCGCGTACATCGCCGTGCACATGTTCCGCGGCACCCCGCACGAGCGCTACTTCTCGGCGGTCGAGAAGATCATGACGGCCCATCAGGGGCGCCCGCACTGGGGCAAGCTGCACACGCGCGACGCGGCGTACTTCGCGGACGCCTACCCGCACTTCAAGGACTTCGCCGCGCTGCGGGACCGGGTGGACCCCGACCGCCGCTTCGGCAACGACTACCTGCGCCGGGTGCTGGGCGAGTAGCCGCACCCGGCGGGTGCCGGACGGTCGGCCGCGGCGCGGCGGTCAGGACGCGGAGCCGGCGTCCTGGCGCTGCGTGTCGGCCTGCTGCCCCGAGCCCGACTGCTTGTCCCCCGCGGGCGGGCTCGCCGCGCCGCCGGACGGGGGTGCGGACGGGGTGGTCGGGGGCGTTCCGGACGAAGGCGCGCCGGTCGGATCAGGCGAGCCCGTGGGCGGCTTGGCGCCACCGGTCGGGTCGGGGCTGTCGGTCGTGCCATCGGAGGGGGTGCCCTGGGACGCGCCGGGGGTCGGCGAGGCCGGTGTCCCCGACGGGTCCTTTCCTCCGCTGCCGCCCTTGTCCTCCTGACCGTCCTGCGTCGTGCCCTCCTCGGTGCCGGGCGTGTCCTGGGGGCCCTCCTTCTTCTCCGGCGTGGGCTTGTCGCCGCCTCCGCCGGTGAAGTCGCCGATCGTCGAACTGCTGCCGCCGTTGCCGAACAGGCTGGCGAACGAACGGCCCATGCCGAGCTCGACCACCGTGATGGACGCCATCGCGATGGCGAACACCGCGACGGCGGCGATCCCGGAGCGCACCAACCACGTCCGGGCCCGCGACTGCTCGCGCACGGCTGCGGGTTCACCCGTCGGGCCGAGCGGTGCGGTCGCCCGCGGCCCGGGGTCGAACGCCTGGTCGAACACCGGCTCGAACACCGGGAGTACGCGCGTCGCGTCGTCCGCGCCCGCTCCGGAGGCTCCCGGGTCCGCGCCGGCCGTCCTGGCCGTGTCGGCTGCGCCATGGCCGCGGTGGCCGCCGTACGGACCGGGCGCGCCCGGAACCGCGGAGCCGATCTGCGCGCGTACGTCGCGCAGTTGTTCGCTCGTGCGGCGGAACACATGGACGTACACCGCGCTGCCGACGGTCGCGACCACGCTCGCTATCGCCGCGCCGATCACCGTCCCCGCGGCCCCGAGCTTGGAGAGCAGGAACGCGGAGGAGACGGCGGCAAGCGCGCTTCCCACCACCTGGACAACGCTGAGTTCGATCCGACGGCGTTCGGTGTCGGGCCTTTCCTGCATCACGTTCCTTGCTCACGGTCGGTCGGAGCCGCCGCCGGACCACGGGATTCCGGTGCGGGCGGGCGAACTGATGGCTCATCAGATCGGACGAGTAGGGATGAGAGATGATCAGACGTAACGAGAGGGACTCCAATGGACTAGTACGGACACTTCCTCCCTCTCGGACCCCCGGGAACCCCACGGCCGTTCCGTCTGCGGGGATCTTGTGAGGAACCTCACCGGAGACGGCCGAAATTTTTCGCCCGGATGTGGACGCGTCGTTACGGCGCGGTGCGGCCCGGCCCCGCCCCCGAATGGAGTACTGTTCACGCCAGGTTCCGGAACGACCTGCGTGGAGGGGGGAAGCGACCGATCGCAATGTGATCGGAGGCCCGCAAATCAGACACTGCACTCCTGCGGCTGATTTCTCCGGAATCTCCACCCAAGGAGCAACCACGACATACCGGTGTGACGGGTACGAAAATCCGACACGCCAGGACAAATCGGTCAGGTTGTGGCACGCCGCCACTGGGCAAGTCACACTCGTAACGGGAGCAACGACGCAGGTGACGTCGGCAGGCACCACCCGGGAGGTCCCCATGCCCGAACTGCGTGTCGTGGCCGTCAGCAACGACGGCACACGGCTGGTGCTGAAGGCTGCCGACGGTACCGAGTTCAGCCTTGCCATCGACGAGCGGCTGCGCGCCGCCGTCCGCGGCGACCGCGCACGGCTCGGACAGATCGAGATCGAGGTCGAGAGCCAGCTCCGCCCCCGTGACATCCAGGCACGCATAAGGGCGGGCGCGACGGCCGAAGAGGTCGCGCAGCTCGCCGGCATCCCCGTCGACCGCGTGCGCCGGTTCGAGGGCCCCGTCCTCGCCGAGCGCGCGTTCATGGCCGAGCGCGCCCGCAAGACGCCGATCCGCCGCCAGGGCGAGTCCGCCGGACCGCTGCTCGGCGAGATCGTCACCGAGCGCCTGCACCTGCGCGGCGCCGAGGCCGACTCCATCCAGTGGGACTCGTGGCGGCGCGACGACGGCAGCTGGGAGATCCTCCTCCTCTACCGCGCCGACGGCGAGATGCACTCGGCGAGTTGGAGCTTCGACCCGCCCCGCCGCCACGTCACCACCAACGACGACGAGGCGCGTTCGCTGGTCGGCGAGCAGACCGCGGGCGCCGAGACGCCGTTCCCGTTCCGCCCGCGCCTCGCGTCGCTGCCGCGCAACACCGGCGACGACGCCATCACCAGCCTCCTCGACGCGGTCCCCGGCCTCGGCCGCGAGCCGTCCGGCCCGCAGCGCGAGGCCATGCGCGACACCGTGCGCGAGCCGATGCGCATCGACGTGCCCGCGATCGGCGCCGAGCGTACGCGCCCGGTGCCCGCCCCCGTGCCGGACGAGGAGGAGCCCGAAGCCCCGGCCGCAGCGGCCGCGGGCGGCGGCGCGCCGCCGTCGGCCGGATCGGCGTACGAGAACGTCCTGGTGCCGCGCGTCGTGGGCCCGCACCGCGACCGCCTCATCGGGGCGACCGACCGGCAGGCCGAGGCCGACGGGGTCCGCCCCGGCCGGCGCGCGACCGTGCCGAGCTGGGACGAGATCGTTTTCGGCAGCCGCCGCAAGAAGCGGGAGTGACCCGGGCGTCCGGGTCACCCAACCGGCGGAGTTCGCTGATCACTTCCTCATTTGTGCCCCAGAGCCCTAGTGTGTCCGCAAGGATGCTCAGTGTTGCTCCGCAGTACCTGTCTACGGGGGGCGGTGGGAAATGAGCGTTGGCACGTCGGACCGGGTCACGCATCAGGACGAGCGGGCACTGCTCGCCGAGGTCCGGCTGCTGTTCGGCGCCGTCGACCCCTGGCTCGCCGACTTCCTGCGCGCCACGACCAGCCGCCCTCTCACCACCACCACGCCGCCGCGCCGCCGCTCGCCATGAGCCGCTGGGCGGTCGGCGACGCGCCGCACGTCCTGACCTTCGACGCGCCGACCCTCACCGTGGTGGTCGAGGTGTACCCGCTCGGCCCGCGCCGCCGCATCCTCGGCCAGCTCACCGTGCCGCGCCGCGTCTGCCTGGAGGTCCGGCACGCGGAAGGGGTCCGCACCGTGCTGACCGACGGCTTCGGACGCTTCACGATGACGGACCTGCCCTCCGGGCTGATCGGCTTCGTCGCCTACACGGCGTCCGGGCGGCGCGAGGCGACGCACTGGACGGCCATCTGACACCCCGTCAGCCGCCGCGGTACGCCACCGCCCCGACCGCCGGGTCACCGGCCGGTACGCCGCCTACGCCTCACCCTGCCGGGTCCACCGCCACCGGGCGGCGCGGGTCGGCGATCCAGCCGCTCCACGAAGGCGCGTACAACGCCGCCTCGATGCCCGAGCGCTCCAGCACCAGGACCGCATGCGCGGCGGTCACCCCCGAGCCGCAGTACGCGCCGACGCGGGCGCCCGGGAACGCGCCGAGCGCCTCGTACCGTTCGCGCAGCACGTCGGCGCCGAGCAGGAGGCCGCCCGGACCAGCCACCGACGTCTCGGGCATGTTGACCGCACCGGGGATGTGGCCGGCGACCGGGTCGACCGGCTCGGTCTCGCCCCGGAACCGTTCGGCCGCGCGTACGTCGATCAGCACGCCGTCGCGTGCGAGTTGCGCGGCCTCGTCGGCGTCCAGCAGCGGCATCCCGCCCGGCACCGGGGTGAAGTCGCCCGCCCCCGGCTCCGGGTCACTCGCGTCGACCGGGTGCCCCGCCGCGACCCACGCGGCGTAGCCCCCGTCCAGCACGCGCACGCGCTCGTGGCCGAAGTAGCGCAGCAGCCACCACGCCCGCGAGGCGGCGATGCCGTCCGCGGCGTCGTACGCGACGACGTCGCGGTCCGCCGAGACCCCCGCGCGGCGCATCGCCGCCGCGAAGTCCTCCGGGTCCGGCAGCGGGTGGCGCCCGCGCTCGTCGCCGCCCGGCTTCGCGGACAGTTCGGCGTCCATGTCGGCGAAGTGCGCGCCGGGCAGGTGTCCGGCGCGGTACGCCGGGAGGCCGTGCGGGCCGCCGAGGCGGTAGCGCACGTCGAGCAGGACCGGCGGCTCGGCGGAGCGCAGCGCGGCGGCGAGTTCTGTGGTGTCGATGACTGGGTTCACCCACCGCATCCTGCCGTGCCGGAGGGTCCGGCGTGCGCCGCCCCGCGCTGTGTCGGCGTTCACCCCTGGCGCTTCGCGCGTTCCCCGCGACACCGCCTGCCCGCCGTGCCAGCATCGAACCGATAGCTCGCTATTTCTCCCGACTTTCGGTAATTCCCGGATTTGACCGGACAGCTGTGCTGTGGAGGCAGTGATGAGCGAAGTGACTGGCCCGTACAAGCAGGGCGTCCCGTGTTGGGTCGACATGGGCTCGCCGGACCTCCGGGCATCGCTGGACTTCTACGGCACGGTGCTGGGCTGGGAGGGCGAGATCGGCCCCGAGGAGCTCGGCTTCTACACAAACTGCACCGTCCGCGGCAAGCGCGTCGCCGGGATGATGAAGCTTCCCGAACCCGACATGCCGATCGCCTGGACGACCTACCTGGCGGTCGGCGACGCGGACGCGGCGGTCCTGGCGATGAAGGCGGCGGGCGCGACCGAGGTGTTCCCGGTGATGGACGTCCTCGACCTGGGGCGCATGGCCCTGCTCGCCGACCCGACGGGCGCGGTGGTCGGACTGTGGCAGGCCGGCACCCACATCGGCGCCGAACTCGTGAACGAGCCGGGCGGCATCGTGTGGAACGAGCTGATGACGCGCGACAGCAAGGCCGCGCGGCAGTTCTATGCCACCGCGTTCGGCTATGACTACGAGGACATGAGCGCGGACGGCTTCGACTACCACGCGATCCTGGTGGACGGGCGGCCCATCGGCGGCGTCATGGGCATGGACGAGAACTGGCCCGACGAGGTGCACGCGCACTGGGCCGTGACGTTCTGCGTCGAGGACGCCGACGACGCGGTGGCCAAGGTGCGCCGCGCGGGCGGCGCGGTGCTGAGCGAGCCGCAGGACTCGCCGTACGGACGCCACGCCACCTGCGGTGACCCGCACGGCGCGACGTTCTCCGTGATCGCGTCGACCGGCGACATGGACGAGGCGTCGGCGCCGTAAGGGACCTCATCGCATAGAGTCGGAACCGTCGGGCCCGCCCGGGAGTTGATCCCGCGTCACCGGAAAGGCGCGGGGTCGGCCGCGGGCACCCACTGCCATCGGCCCGGCACCCGATCACTCGAGGGGGTTCACCACCATGGGCAAGCTCTTCAAGATAGTCCTGCCGATCGCCGTCATCGCGGCCCTCACCTCGGTTCTGCTGAAGAAGCGCAAGCAGGCCTGAGCTGACGCATTCGAGGGCCGCGGCCCGCGAAGCGCGCGGGGCGCCCTGCCGGTTACCGCCGGGAGGGCGCCCTTTCGCTTGCCCGGCGGACGACCGGCGAGCCGGTCCGGCCGACGACGCCGGTCAGGTCTTGGTCAGCCTGTGGCATGGACCGAACTCGGGGGCAGGCGCGGGTCAGGCGTGCACTTCGAGCAGGGGCACCAGTTGTTCGACCGCGGTCATGGACCCGTGCAGGCCGACCATGCGCGACTCGTTGGGCTCCCGGCGCGTCGCGACGATCGCGACATCCGCCCACGGCGCCGCGACGACGTCGCCGATGCGGTGGTACACGCGGTCCTCGACCTCGCCGAACCAGCCCGCGTCGACGGCCTGGTCGCGGGAGAGCACCCAGCAGCTGTCGGCGAGCACGTCCTGCCAGATCGCCAGGACGTCGGACGCCGCGCCCGGGACGGCGTACACGTGCCGGGCCCGGCCCTCGCCGCCGAGCAGCGCGACTCCGGCGGAGAGCTCCGGGTCGGTGTCGACGTCGATGCGGTCGGCCATCGGCACGTCGATCATGCCGTGGTCGGCGGTGACGTACAGCGCGGTGCCGGGCGGGAGTTGCTCGGCGAGCGCACGGACCAGGCCGTCGACGCGCGCGAGTTCGATCCGCCATGCGTCGGAGTCGACGCCGTGCACGTGCCCGGCCTTGTCGAGGTCGCTGACGTACGTGTAGACCAGCACCGGCCCGGGCCGGGACAACTGCTCCACGACGCCGTGCATGCGCGGGAGCCCGCCCTGCAGGCCGACGAACGTGCCGCCCTGCAGCGCCACCTGGGTCAGCGGCGTGCGTTCGAACAGGGGGTCGGATACCTGGGCGACCGTGATGCCCGCGGCGGCGGCACGCTCCATCAGCGGAGGATGCGGCTGCCATTCGCGCGGCGGCACATAGGGGTCCCAGCGCAGCTGGTTCATCAGCCGCGCGTCGCCGGGGATCGCGACGGTGTAGCCGAGCAGGCCGTGCGCGCCCGGCGGGAGGCCCGTGCCGAACGACGCCAGGCTCGTCGCCGTCGTCGCCGGGAAGCCGGCCGTCAGCGGTTCGCCGCGCCCGCCCCACGCGCCGGGGACCAGCGACGTGAGGTACGGCGCCCAGTCCGGATGGGCCTTCAGGAGCTCCCAGCCGAGGCCGTCGACGAGGAACACGACGGCGCGCTCGGTCTCACGCAGGCCCAGGACGTTGCGCTCACCGGGCATCCCGAGGGACGCCGCGACGGACGGGAGCAGGTCGGACAGTGCCCCGGCGCCGTAGCGCGGGACGGGGACTGGTGGTGGTTCCGGAGCCCAGGGTGCGGCGCTCACCGGCCGGAGCCGGCGATGGCCTCGGACAATCTGCGCGCGAACGCGAGCGTGTGCTCGACCGCGTCCGGGCCGTCGGCCGCCTCGCTGACGCGCAGCGAGAGGTCGTCGGCGGTCATCGCCCCGGTGTAGCCGTGGTCGACGTCGCAGTTCGGGTCCGCGCAGCCGGCCGGCTCCAGGTCGATGCGGCCGACGGCGCCCCACCCGATGGTGAGCACGACCTCGCGCGGCGGGGCGCCGGGGACGTACTCGGCGGGGTTGCCGACGACGCGGCTGACCACCACCGACTCGATGCGGTCGATCCGCACCGTCTCGGTGGACGTCGTCGCATACGGCGTCGGGGACGTGTCGTCGGGGGCGTGCTCGTCGGTGTGGCTGACCAGGAAGCGGCCGGGCGTGAGGACGAGGACGGTCACGTGCCGCCGGACCTCGTTGGAGTCGAACGTGGTCTCCTGGTGCACCAGGAACGCGTCGACCTGCTCGGTCCCGATCGTGGACTCGACCGCGTCGGCGACGAGGCTCGGGTAGTAGCCGCTGCGCTCGATGGCCGTACGCAGGCCCTGGGTCGAGGTGGTGGTCTTCGCCATGCCCCCCATCCTGGCACCTCCGAGCGCCCCCGCGCGCCATCCTGGCGATCGGGGCGTGCTGCGAGCGCGCTCGGACGGGCCGCCGAACGGTTCGCGACGGGACCGCGTCGGGTTCGCGGCGGCGTCTGCCGGGTCGCGCGCCGCGACCCGGCGCATTCGCCTTATGACTCTTTGTCGACCTCACGACAGTCCCCGTACGGGTGACGGTGAGGCACACCCCCGGGGGACCCCACGTGCCGCGCAACCGCGCGCCCCACGCGCGCCCTCCCCTCGTCCGGCACGACCCGGTTGACTGTCCGTTGTGCAGGACGGACGGGGCGATAGGGACGCACCGTTCGCGGTGGCCCCCGGCCGTCCGGCACAGCGTCCGCGCTCCCGCACCGGGAGTTCGGGCGGCACCGCACCCGCGCCGGTGGGATCGGGGAAACCCGGCGTGGGAGCGGTCGGTCCGGACGGGCCGGTCGGCATGATGCGCCGCCACGTGGAGGGCGTGCGCGGAGGGGCATGGCGACGGGCTTGACCGGAGGCCGCAGCGGCGGCGCGGGTGCCACGGCTCGGGGTGGCATCGGCGCCGCGGCGGCCGGGCCGGCGGCGGTATGACCTGGAGACGGGCGCGTACCGCCGCGGCTCGCGTTTCGGGGGCTTGCCGGCCTACGGCTTCCGGGCGTCAACCGGAGCTTCGATGCAGCGTTTCGATGCGACGCTTCGGCTCGACGCTTCATGCGGCGCCTTCAATTCGACGCTTCAATCGACGCTGCAACCCCGGGCTCCGGCGTGCGGTTCAGCGGGGGTTGCCCATGGATCGCGGGCCCAGGTCGGTGCGCAGCGGCGGCCGCGACAGGCGTACACGCGCGTCCAGCACCGTCAGCCCCTCCCCCGTCGCCACCACCGGGTCGAGCACGACCGAGGTGACCTGCGGCAGGTCCTCGGCCAGCTGCGAAAGCCGCAGCAGCAGTTCCTCCAGCGCCCCGACGTCGACGGGCGGCGCGCCGCGGTAGCCGAACAGCACGGGCGCGGCCCGGATGTCCCGGACCAGGTCGGCGACGTCCTGGTCGGTCGCGGGCACCACGCGGTGCGCCACATCCCCCAGCAGTTCGGAGGCCGGGCCCGCGAGACCGAAGCGCAGCAGCGCGCCGAAGGACTCGTCGTACGTGAGCCCCACCATCGTCGCCACCCCGCGCGGCGCCATGCGCTGGACCACCAGCCGGGCCTGGTCGGGGCCGCCGAGGCGCGTGGACATGCGGCGGAAGGCGCGGCGCAGACCCGCTTCGGTGCCCAGGTCCAGGCGTACGCCGTCGAGGTCGACGCGGTGCCGCAAATGTTCGGCGATCGTCTTGAGCACGACGGGATAGCCCATCTGCTCGGCGGCAGCGACGGTGGCGTCCTCGCTGTCGACGCGTACGGCGGGGCTCGGGTGGATGCCGTAGCAGCCGAGCAGTTCGGCCGCTTCGGCGGGCGAGAGCCCGGCCGCGTCCGCGGCGCCGAGGCGGGCGCGGACCAGGCCGCGCGCGGTGTCGGCGTCGACGTCCTCGAACTCGACGACCTCGCCGGCGGGGCGGCGGCGCCAGGCGGCGTAGCGCACGACCTCCGAGAGGGCGCGCACGGCGTTCTCCGGCGCGGGGTAGGACGGCACCGAGCCCGGCGCCGGTACCCCGTCGGGGTCGAGCCGCCGCAGTTGGTCCGGCAGCCCCTCGTGTGCGAGGTACGTCGCCACGAGCGGCTTGCCCGCCGTCACCGCCCGCTCGGCCATCTCCGCGATGACGGACGCGACTTCCTGCCCGGAGGTGGTGAGGGGCGGGATGAAGACCACGACGACGGCGTCCGAGTCGGGGGACGCGAGGACGTCGCCGAGCGCCTTGCGGAAGTCCTCGGCGGTCGCCGAGGTGGTGAGGTCGATCGGACGGAGGGGGTCGAGCCCGGCGCTCGTGCAGGCGTCCTGGGTCAGCAGGCCGAGCGAGTCCGAGTTGCCGACGATCGCGACGCGGTCGCCCGCGGGCAGCGGCTGGTAGGCGAGGAGCTGGGCGACGTCGAACATTTCCGCGACGGTGGGCACGCGGATCACGCCGGCCTGCCGGAACAACGAGTCGACCGCCTGGTCGGGCAGGCTGAGCGCCCGGGTGGCGTGCCCCAGCGGGACGCCCTCGGCGTGCCGGAGGCTCTTGACCACGACCACCGGCTTGCGGCGCGAGACGCGGCGGGCCAGGCGCGTGAACTTGCGCGGGTTGCCGAGTGATTCGAGGTGCAGGAGGACGACGTCGGTGGCCGGGTCGTCCTCCCAGTACTGGAGCAGGTCGTTCCCGGACACGTCGGCGCGGTTGCCCGCGGAGACGAACGTCGACAGGCCGATGCCCCGGTTGACCGTCGACTCCAGGATCGCGATGCCGAGCGCGCCGGACTGCGCGAACATGCCGACCCGGCCGCGGCGCGGCATGCGGGGCGACAGGCTCGCGTTGACGCTCACCTCGGGGTCCGTGTTGAGGACGCCGAGGCAGTTCGGCCCGATGACGCGCATGCCGTGGCTGCGCGCGGTGCGGACCAGGCGGCGCTGCCGCTCGCGGCCCTCGGGTCCGGTCTCGGCGAAGCCGGACGACACGACGACGAGGCCGCGTACCCCGTGCCGGCCGCAGTCCTGGGCGACCTGCTGCACGGCCCGGGCGGGGACCGCGACGATGGCGAGGTCCACCTCGCCGGGGATGTCGACGACGGTCGGGTACACCGGTACGCCCTCGATCGGGTCGCCCGCGGCCGGGTTGACCGCGTACACGGGCCCGGCGAAGCCGCTCTCGGCCAGGTTGCGCAGCAGGGTGTTGCCGACCGTGCCCTCGCGGCGGCCCGCGCCGATGACGGCCACCGAGCGGGGGTTGAGCAGGCGGGCGGTGGACCGGGCCTCGGCGCGGTGCTCGCGGGCGAGCATGACGGCGGTGGAGGTGTCGGTCGGCTCCAGGTCGAGGGTCAGGCGTACGACGCCGTCCTCGAACGCGGACTGCTGGGTGTACCCCGCCTCGGTGAAGACCTTCATCATGCGGCGGTTGGAGGGCAGCACGTCGGCCACGAACCGGCGGATGCCGCGCTCGCGCGCGACGGCCGCGATGTGCTCCAGCAGGACGGAGGCGACGCCGCGCCCCTGCTGGTCGTCCTGGACGAGGAAGGCGACCTCGGCGGTCGAGGACCTGCCGTGCGGGCCGGTGCGGACGGCGCGTCCGTCGGGGCCGATCCGGTCGTACCGGACGATCGCCACCAGGGCGTCGCCGACGAACAGGCCGAGGCCGACGCGGTCGATCCAGTCGTGGTTGGTGAAGTGCCGCACGTCGCGTGCCGAGAGACGGGGGTACGGCGTGAAGAACCGCAGGTACTTCGACTCGTCGGAGACCCGGGCGTAGAACTCGACGAGCCGGTCGGCGTCGTGCGGCCCGACCGGCCGCAGGTGCGCGGTCGCCCCGTCGCGGAGCACGACGTCGGCCTCCCAGTGCTGCGGGAACGCCGGGGGCTCGGGCGGCGCGGCCGGCCCTACTGGCGGCCCGGCGGATGGCGGGGTCGGCTGTGTGGGGTCCACGCTGCCGACACTAAGCCACCGGACGCGGGGGCAGCGAGGCGCGGCGTCGGTGCCGTGGCGGGGATTTGCGCGTTTCCGGCCCGGGCGGTCGGCGCCGGGAGCCGTGACCGGTGTCACCGCGCGCGACCGGCCCGCCACCCCCCGGGATCTGATAGACCATCAGATGATCCCGATCGGCTCCCGATCGGCCGTGTGCCCCGATGTACGCCTGTCGCACCCGGTGGCGCACTGCCCCCGACCACGTATCCCGCTGGAGGTCGTCATGTCCGCACAGGGCCTGTCCGCCGCGTTCCCCGTCGCCGACATGACCGCCGCGGTCGCGTTCATGAGCGCGGTGCTCGGCACCGAGCCGACCTTCGTCGACGGCGACCGCTGGGCGCAGTTCGACGTGAACGGCAACCGGATCGCCCTGTCCGGCACCGACCGCGAGGGCGAGGGCGCGTCGGTCATGGTCAAGGTCGCGGACCTGGAGGCGGCGCTGACGCCGCTGCGCGAGGCGGGCTTCAAGGTGGCCGAGCCGGTGCAGGGCCCGCACGAGGTCCGCGCCCAGGTCGTCGGCCCCGACGGCTGGGCCGCCGTCCTCTACCAGCCGGCCCCGCGCGCCTGACCAGGGACGGCCCGGCGCCGAACAACCTGACGGAGCCCCGGAACACGCCACCGCGTGCCCGGGGCTTCCGCACGTGCGGGGTCCGCCCCTCGACGGGCCGGCGGCCGATGCACCCGCCGCTTCGCGCGGCCTCGCGGCCCGACAGGTCCGACCACCGCGCCTGGCCACATCGCCTCCACCGAGGCGGTGTGGCCTCACCGTTTTGACCAGGCCCGCATGATCCGGCCGGGCCGGAGCCCGGTGTCCGAGAGACCGGCGCGCGTTCAGCCGTCACCGCGCCACCCCCCGCTATCGCCACCCAAGACCGACCATCGCGACAAAGGGCAGATTCATCGCCTGTCGATCGCGACATTTTGGCGATTCTCCGTCCAACGGTTCATGCCGTCACGGATAACGATCACATTGCCTTGGGAATTCGACCGGGACACGCCTAATTCGCGGCCCCTCGGGACCGATCATGCGATCACGCTTGATCAACAGGGAAAATCTCGGGCGAGGCGTTGCCTTCCAGCCCCAGATATCCGCTCGGTGGCTCCCACGCGAGTAATCTCTAGCCGTAGTCCCCCGGGATCAGGGCTACCAATCCATTCTCCCGGGGGCTACCCGACCAGCCGGTGTGTCCGAATTCCCACAAACAGAACCCGAGGTCCCAATTGACCAGTCCACCGACCGTTCCGATGTGCTCGGGCCTGCCCGAGCACACCAGGCACAACGCGCCGAGCGTAGATAGGTCACGCCCCACGGCGCCACAGGTCAGTGCTATCACAGGCCCGGACGCACCGGCCGGAAAACGCCGTCGGGCGCGGGCTCCCCGCGTGCCCGTAGCCGGCGTTGTCGACATCGCGTCAGCCCCGCGCTCCGAAGCACGTGGCCCACGCGCCGCCACGAATGGGACCGTGTCCTGCACAGTCGTGGCGGCAACGCGCGGGGCCCGTGGCCTGTCGACATATTCCTGCGCCGGGCGGGACGCGACGCGCGTGGCATTGTCACGAAATTCGAATACGACCATGCCGCGACACGATATTCCGGGGAGCCGCCCTCCGCGAGGCGCCCGGTGACCGTCGAAACACCGGCAGAAATTGCAACGTGTTGCCATTGCGGCACGGAAATCCGAGGTCGCGCCGTTTCGCGCGGGCGCCCGCGGCGGTATTGCGGCGGCGCGTGCCGGAGCGCGGCGTACCGGAAGTCGAGGTCCGCGCAAAGCGACCCGGGGCAGCCCCCCGCGGACGAGTTCACCAGGTGGTTCGGGCCGCAGACATTCCGCATGGTCGCGCACCTCCGGTTCCGGCTCCGCCACGCGACGGGCCCGGATCCGGCGCTGCTGCGCGAAGCGGCCGAGCTCACGGCGCATGTGGAGCGCCTGGTGGAGGCCTGCGTCGTCCGCGCCCGACGCGAGGGCCTGCCCTGGACCGTGGTCGCCAACTCGCTCTCGCTGACTCCCGCCGTGGCCCGCAAGCGCTATGCGGGCGCCGAACGGCGGCTGGGGACCGTCCGCGACCTCCAGGAGGCGGCCGCGGCCCAGGATGCGACCTGGCCCGGCCCGCCCGTCGTCCGTGCGTTCGCCCGCCTCTTGGCGGACATGGTCACGTCGTCCGGGACCGCGCCCCGGGAACTCGCCGCCCGATCCGAGATCTCGCACTCGTACCTCAAGCGGGTGCTCGCCGGGCGCGGCGTCCCCTCGTGGCCCGTCACGCGGCAACTTGCCCTGTCCTGCGGCGCCGATCCGTGGCTGCTGCACCAGACGTGGCTGCGCGCCCGCGCCGAATGGAACAAGCCGAAACGCGCGCGATCCGGCCTCCCGGGCGACAGGTCCCGCAGCCGCGGGTCCGGCCCGGTGGAGCGGTTCTTCGGCGCCATGGCCGAACTGCACGCCGCGGCCGGGGAACCCCCGGCGGCGATCGTCGCCCGGCGGGCCGCGGGCGGCATGAGCACCGAGACCGTGCTGCGCGTCCTGCGCGGGCCACGGCTTCCCCGCCTCCCGCAGACCGAGCTGGTCGTGGCGGCCCTCGGCGGGGACATCGACGAATTCACGAACCGGTGGGCGGCCGCGCGCCTCGCCGAGGACGCCGCGCGCCGTGTCGTACGCGACTCGCGCGACACGACCGCCTCCTGACCCACGCCTCCGGCCTCCGGAGCCTCCGACGGAATCGAGCAATGACAACATCTGCGGACGCGCCGACCGGCGCCCCGTCCACCACCACGACGACGAGTGCGTACTTCGGCTGCAAGTTCGAGCCGGGCCAATTGCCGCGCGTCCTCGACCAGTTCCGGCACTTCGTCGGCCACGGCGCATCGGTGTGCCTCGGCACTCGCCGCAACGGCGAGGAGGTCACCGCACGGAGCCTGCGCGCCCTCCGCACCGAACTCGGCCGCAGGCTGGGCGACCCCGACACGCTGGACAACCTGACCATCACGCTGACCACGGCGGACACCCGGCTCGTCGTCGCCCTCGACCGGTTGTCCGGCGCCACGGTGTCGGTGCGCTGCGCGGACGCGTCCAGGCGCCGCGGAATCCGCGACAACGCCGCCGACGTACTGCGCGCGCACCAGGTCCGCGAAGGCATCCGCCAACCGCTGACGACCTTCCAGCAGGTGAACGTCACCGTCCTCGCGGCCTTCGCCGCCATGATCGTGTCGATCGCCGCGACCGTCTTGTCCGACGGCCTGCTCCCGGCACCCGTGTCGCTCGGCGCGTCGTGCCTGTGCGCGGCGGCCGGCGGACCGGCCGCCTGGCTCAGCGTGCGCCGACACAACGTGCGCGCCGAGACGCGGATCGTCCTCGGCGGCGGGAGCCGCCAGCCGACGACCGACCCGGCCGGCAGATTACGGATCCCGGCGACCGTGATGTCCTTCGCCACCCTGGCGCTCAACCTGAGCGGTGCCGTCGTCCGCCTGATCAGCGCCTAGGCGAGCGCCGCGAGGGACCGCTTATGCCGCGGGGAGACCGGCCGTCGCCTTGGGGGCGGCCGCGTCCTCCACGGCGGGCCAGCGCTTGCCGATCCAGCGCCAGACGATCTCGATGAGCAGGGCCGCGACCACGGCGATGCCGACGGCGGTCCAGGGCATCTCGGTGCCGACCAGCTTGAGGTCGAAGAACTTCTGGAAGGCCGGGACGCTGATCACCAGGGCGAAGCCCAGGGCCATGGTCAGGACGAGCGCGATGCGCCACAGGGTGTAGGGCCGGGCGATGATCGCAAGGACCCACAGGGCGACCAGGAACAGCGTGAGGGTCGCGATCGACGTCTCGGCGCTGCGAGTGGCCTCGGTACCGCCGTAGTAGTCGCGGGCGATGAGGTACGACGTGAAGCACGCCGTACCGGCGATGAACCCGGCCGGCCCCGCCGTGCGCAGCACCCGGTTCACGAAGCCCGGCCTCGCCCGCTCCTTGTTGGGGGCCAGGGCCAGGAAGAACGCGGGCGTGCCGATCGTGAACCAGGCCAGCAGCGTGAGGTGGCGCGGCAGGAACGGGTACGGCACGTTGACGATCACGACGAGGATCGCCAGCAGCACCGCGTACGACGTCTTGGTCAGGAACAGGTTCGAGACGCGCTCGATGTTGCCGATGACGCGGCGGCCCTCCCCCACCACCGACGGCAGCGCCGAGAAGCTGTTGTTGAGCAGCACGATCTGCGCGACACCACGCGCTGCCTCGCTGCCGGAGCCCATCGCGACGCCGATGTCGGCGTCCTTGAGAGCCAGCACGTCGTTGACGCCGTCGCCGGTCATCGCCACGGTGTGGCCGCGCGACTGGAGCGCGCCGACCATGTCGCGCTTCTGCTGCGGGGTCACGCGGCCGAAGACGGTGTTCTTCTCCAGGATGTCGGCCATCGCGTCGCGGTCCTCGGGCAGCGTGCGCGCGTCCACCGGGTGCTCGGCACCGGGGATGCCGAGCTTGGCCGCGACCGCGCCCACCGAGACGGCGTTGTCGCCGGAGATGACCTTGGTGGCCACCCCCTGGGCGGCGAAGTACGCGAGGGTGTCGGCCGCGTCGTGGCGCAGCCGCTGCTCCAGCACGACCAGCGCCGCGGGGTGCCCGTGCAGCGGGTTGTAGGGCGCGGTCAGGTCCTCGACCGGCTCGTCGGTGCGGACCAGCAGCAGGACGCGCAGTCCGTGCGAGCCCAGGTCCTCCGCCTCGGCGAGGATCGGGTCGCCGGGTCGGGCCAGCACCTCGGGCGCGCCCAGCAGCCACGACTGACGCGCGCCGTCGACCACGAACGTCGCACCGGAGTACTTGCGGGCCGAGGAGAACGGGATCGTGGCGTCCTCGGTCCACGTCGAGGGCGCGTCGCACTCCTCGATGATCGCCTGGAGGCTCGCGTTGGGGCGCGGGTCGGTGGTGCCCAGCGCGCCGAGCGCCTCGCGCACCGGCAGCGACGGGTCCAGCGCGCGGACCTCGGTGACGTTCATGCCGCCCTCGGTCAGTGTGCCGGTCTTGTCCAGGCACACGACGTCGACGCGGGCCAGGCCCTCGATCGCGGGCAGCTCCTGCACGAGGCACTGGCGGCGGCCGAGGCGGATGACGCCGACCGCGAAGGCCAGCGAGGTCAGCAGCACCAGACCCTCGGGGACCATCGGCACCACGCCCGCGACCATGCGGCGGATCGCCTCGGGAACGTCGTCGTCGTTGATCCGGTACTGGCTGATGACCAGCGCGATCGCGGCCGGGATCAGGACCCAGGTGACGTACTTGAGGATCGTGCTGATGCCGCCGCGCAGTTCGGACGCGACGAGCGTGAAGCGCGACGCCTCCTCCATGAGCTGGGCGGCGTACGCGTCCTTGCCGACCCGGGTGGCCCGGAACGCACCGGACCCGGCCACCACGAACGACCCGGACATGACCGGGTCGCCGGGCTGCTTGAGCACCGGGTCGGCCTCGCCGGTGAGCAGCGACTCGTCGATCTCCAGGCCCGCCGCCTCGGTGACGATGCCGTCGACCACCGCTTTGTCGCCGGACCCCAGTTCGATGACGTCGTCGAGGACAATCTCGTGCGAGGAGACGCCGACCGCCACGCCGTCGCGGCGCACCCTCGGCTTGGCCTCGCCGATCACCGCCAGCCGGTCCAGGGTCCGCTTGGCGCGCATCTCCTGGATGATGCCGATGCCGGTGTTGGCGATGATGACGAAGCCGAACAGGCCGTCCTGGATCGGTCCGACGACCAGGATGATGACGAAGAGCACGCCGATGATCGCGTTGAACCGGGTGAAGACGTTGGAGCGGACGATCTCGCCGGTCGACCGGCTGGAGCGTACGGGTACGTCGTTCACCGCACCGCGCGCGACGCGTTCGGCGACATCGGCGGCGGACAGTCCGCGCCTGTCGTCGAGCACGCGGCCGGCCACGTCGTCGGTTGTCGTCTCCTGCGTCATGGACCTCACCGTATGCGGCTGGAAAGGGCGGCGTACAAGCCGGGGTTGACGTTCATGCCCGGGTAGCAGAGCGCCTCCGCCGTACGGGCGACGGCGGAGGCGCACCCAAGTCATCCTTGGGGACTACTTTGCCAGGAGTTTGTCCGGAGTGGTCGAGCGGGCCGTGCCTACTCGATCACGGTGACCGGCCCGAGGCCGAGTGCCTCGACCGGCTCACGGATCTGCGACGCGTCGCCGACCAGCACGATCACCAGGCGCTCCGGGTCGAAGCCGGCCACCGCGGCGTCCGAGGCGTCCGCGGTCGCGACCGCACCGAGCCGCGCGTACAGCCCCGGCAGGTAGTCGTCCGGGAGCCGCTGCGCGACGACGTCGGCGAGCGAGTCGGCGACCGAGCGGGACGTCTGGTACTTGAGCGGGGCGACGCCGACGAGGTTCTGCACCGCGGCGTCGCGCTCGTCGTCGGTCAGCCCCTCGGCGGCCAGCGTCTTGAGCACCGCCACCATGTCGGCCAGCGCGGGCCCGGTCACATCCGTCTCGACCGAGCCGGTGATCGCCAGCAGCGCGCCGGAGCGCAGCGACTGGTTGAGCGCGCGGATGCCGTACGTGTAGCCCTTCTCCTCGCGCAGCACCCGGTCCAGCCGCGACGTCAGCGTGCCGCCTAGGCAGTACGTCCCGATGCTGAGCGACGGCCACACCGCGTCGTGCCGGTCCGGGCCGAGACGCCCGGCGAGCACCTGGGTCTGCACGCTGCCGGCGCGGTGCACGATCACCACGCGCGCCGCGTCGTCGGTCCGTGCGGCCGCGACCTCGGTCGGCGGGGCGTCGCTGCCGGTCCACCGGCCGAGCGTGCGGTCGAGGATGCCGTCGAGGTCGACGCCGTCCAGGTCGCCGACCACGACGACGGTCGCCGTGGCGGGGCGCACGTGAGCGGCGAAGAAGTCCGCGACCGCCGCACGGTCGACCCGCGCGACGCTCTCGGCGGTGCCGGCTCGCGGCCGCGAGATACGCGCGGCCGCGTCGAACAACTCGCCGTACAGCGCGATCGCGGCCCGGCGGGCGGGGCTGGCCAGTTCGTGCACGATCTCGTCGAGGCGTTGGCGCACCAGCCGGTCGACCTCGTCGGCCGGGAACGCGGGCGCGCGCACCGCGTCGGCCATCAGGCCGAGCGCGCGCTCCAGGCGGGACGCCGGGACGTCCAGCGCGACCTGCACGCCCGCATGGTCCGCGCCGGCGTCCATCGTGGCGCCGCAGCGCTCCAACTCGGCGGCGAACGTCTCGGCGTCCATCGTGTCGGTGCCCTCGCTCAGCGCGCGGGCCATGATCGTCGCGACGCCGTCGATGCCCTCCGGCTCCGCGTCGAGCGGGGCGTCGAGCAGCAGCTCGACGGCGACGACACGCTGCCCGGGGCGGTGCACGCGCAGTACCGACAGCCCGTTGGCCAGGCGCGTGCGGTCGGGCGCGGGGAAGGTCCAGGACTTCTCCGGACCGGCGCCGGGGCGGGGGTGGAACACCATCGTGGTCTGGGTCATCAGGCGGCCTGCCCCTCGGCGTCGTCGGTGTCGGTGGTGTCGCTGCCGTCGTCGGAGTCCTCGGCAGGCAGCTCGTAGACCAGCACCGCGCGGTTCTCCGGCAGGAGGCGCTCGGCGGCGACCGCGCGGACCTCCTCGCCGGTGATGTCCAGGACCCGGTCCAATGCGCTGAACGCAAGCGACGCGTCGCCGAACAGCGTGGCGTACCGGCACAGTTCGTCGGCGCGGCCGCCGACGGTCGCCATTCGGTCGAGCCAGCCGCGCTCGATCTGCGCCTGCGCCCGCTCCAGTTCGGCCGGCGTCGGGCCCTCGGCGGCGAAGCGCGCCAACTCCTCGTTGACCGCGGCGTCCACCGCCTCGACCTCCGCGTCACCGGACGCCTTCACGTCCAGCAGCGCGACCGACGGCGCGCCGACGAGCCGCATGATGCCGAACCCGGCGTACACTGCCAGTTCGTCGCGGCGCACCAGGCGCGTGTTGAGCCGCGAGCTCTCGCCCTCGCCCAGCACGGTCAGCGCCAGGTCGGCGGCGTCGGCCTCGCGGGCGCCGTCGACGGGCAGCCGGTACGCGGCCATCAGCGAACGCGACGGCACGTCCTCGTACACCGTCTCGCGGACCTCGCTGCCGATCACCGGCGGCAGCGTGCCGTCGGCCGGGACCGGCTTGCCGTCGTGCGCGGGGATCGTGCCGAAGTACTTCTCGACCCAGGCGAGCGTCTGCTCGGGGTCGATGTCGCCGACCACCGCGAGCACCGCGTTGTTGGGCGCGTAGTAGGTGCGGAAGAACTCCCGGCAGTCCTCGAGCGTCGTCGCGTCGAGGTCGGCCATCGAACCGATCGGCATGTGGTGGTACGGGTGCCCGGCCGGGAACGCCATCGCCACCAGGCGCTCCCACGCGGTGCCGTACGGCACGTTGTCGTAGCGCTGGCGGCGCTCGTTCTTCACCACGTCGCGCTGGTTGTCGAGGCTTTCCTGCGTCAGCGCCTCCAGCAGGCCGCCCATGCGGTCCGCCTCCAGCCACAGCGCGAGCTCGACCTGGTGGGCCGGCATGGTCTCGAAGTAGTTGGTGCGCTCGAAGCTCGTGGTGCCGTTGAGCGAGCCGCCCGCCGACTGCACGAACTCGAAGTGCTGGTTGCCGTGCACGTTGGCCGAACCCTGGAACATCAGGTGCTCGAACAGGTGCGCCAACCCGGTGCGGCCGGGCTGTTCGTGCCGCGAACCCACGTCGTACCACAGGCACACGGCGGCCACCGGGTCGATGTGGTCCTCGGACAACACGACCCGCAACCCGTTGGCGAGCCGGTGCTCGGTCGCCGTGAACGTCTCGGCCAGACCAGCCATGCCCCATCAGTCCTCTCCGCCGGCGCCTCGCGGCCCCACACCACGAGCGGCCGCATCGGCGGCCTGCATGCAACCTTACTGACGGAAAGCACCCGACCCGGGGCGGCGAAGCCGGCGTTCGCGGCGGGCGAAGCCGGGAACAAACCGCGCGACTGTCCCGCGACCGCCTACTGCTGGTAGCCCTCGACCTCGCGGGCGGGGCGCACCGCGGCGGCCGCCGGGTCCTCGCGTGCGTCGCGGCGCGCCCGGCGCTGCCGCAGCAAATCCCAGCACTGGTCGAGCTCGACCTCGATGGCGTGCAGCAGTTGCTGCTCCTCCTCGGCCGTGATCTTCCCCTGCGCCAGCTGGTCGCGCAGCGCGTGCTCGGTGTCGACCATCGAGCGGATGCGGTCCAGGATCTGCGGGTCGTCCATGGCAGCCCTCCGTGCCTCGCGTAAGTGCGGCGAACACCGGCCCATTCCCCGTTAGCGTGGCCCTCATACCTCACCCGGCGCGAAGAACGCCCGCAAACCCGGACGATCCCCCGCCCGGCGTCGGGTCGCTGCACTCGCATGTCCTACCGGGGGGACACAATGGGGCGCGTCCGCCCCAAGCCTAAGGAGCCCGCCGCAGTATGGCCCGCCGCAGCACGAAGACGCCTGGCCAGGACCAGCCCGACGACTTCGAGGAACGCATCCTCGACATCGATGTCGTCGACGAGATGCAGGGCTCGTTCCTGGAGTACGCGTACTCGGTCATCTACTCGCGCGCTCTGCCCGACGCACGCGACGGACTCAAGCCGGTCCACCGGCGCATCCTCTACCAGGCCAACGAGATGGGCCTGCGCCCCGACCGCGGCTTCGTGAAGTGCGCGCGCGTCGTGGGCGAAGTCATGGGACGCCTGCACCCGCACGGCGACAGCGCCATCTACGACGCGCTGGTCCGCATGGCCCAGCCGTTCTCGATGCGGCTCCCGATGGTCGACGGCCACGGGAACTTCGGCTCCCTCGGCAACGACGACCCGCCCGCCGCCATGCGGTACACCGAGTGCCGCCTGTCCCCCGCCGCCATGCTCATGGTGGAGTCGATCGACGAGGACACCGTCGACTTCGGCCCCAACTACGACGGCCAGGAGCGCGAACCGCAGGTCCTGCCCGCGTCGTTCCCGAACCTCCTGGTCAACGGCACCTCCGGCATCGCGGTCGGCATGGCGACCAACATGCCGCCGCACAACCTCACCGAGGTCATCGCCGCCGCGCGCGAGCTGATCCGCCGGCCGCACGCCACCCTCGACGACCTCATGAAGCACATCCCCGGCCCGGACCTGCCCACCGGCGGCCGCATCGTCGGGCTCGGCGGCGTACGCGACGCATACGAGACGGGCCGCGGCACGTTCAAGATCCGCGCCACCGCGACGGTCGAGAACGTCACGCCGCGCCGCAAGGGCATCGTCGTCACCGAACTGCCGTACAACGTCGGCCCGGAGAAGGTGATCGCCAAGGTCAAGGAGCTCGTGCAGTCCAAGAAGCTGCAGGGCATCGCGGACCTCAAGGACCTCACCGACCGAGCGCACGGGCTGCGCCTGGTCATCGAGGTCAAGAACGGCTTCAACCCCGAGGCGATCCTCGAACAGCTCTACAAGCTGACGCCGATGGAAGAGACCTTCGGCATCAACAACGTCGCGCTCGTCGACGGGCAGCCGCTCACCCTCGGCCTGCGCGAACTCCTCGAGGTCTACCTCGACCACCGCTTCGAGGTGGTACGCCGGCGCAGCGAGTTCCGGCGCCGCAAGCGCCAGGAGCGCCTGCACCTGGTCGAGGGCCTGCTCGTCGCGCTCATCGACATCGACCGTGTCATCGAGCTGATCCGGGCCAGCGACAACGCCGCGCAGGCCAAGGAACGCCTGATGGAGACGTTCTCGCTCTCCGACATCCAGGCGACCTACATCCTCGACACGCCGCTGCGCCGCCTGACCCGCTTCGACCGCATCGAACTGGAGGCCGAACGCGACAGGCTCCAGGCGGAGATCGACGAGCTGACCGAGATCCTCAACTCGGACCAGCGGCTCCGCAAGATCGTCTCGGACGAACTGGCCGCGGTGGCCAAGAAGTACGGGACGCCGCGGCGCACCGTGCTCCTGGAGTCGGCGGGTTCGCCGACCGCGGCGGTGCCGCTCGAGGTGACGGACGACCCCTGCCACGTGCTGCTGTCGTCGACCGGACTGCTCGCGCGTACCCCCGGGGCCGACCCGCTGGCCACCGAGGGCGCGCGGCACAAGCACGACGTGGTGGTCTCCGGCATCGCCGCGACCGTGCGCGCCGAGATCGGCGTCGTCACGGACACCGGCCGCCTGCTGCGCGTCAACGTCGTCGACCTGCCCTCGCTGCCGCCGAGCAGCGTCGCCCCGAACCTCTCGGGCGGCGCGCCGATCAGCGAGTTCGTCACCCTCGAGGGCGACGAGAAGGTGGTGTGCCTGACCTCCCTCGCGACCGACTCCCCGGGCCTGGCCCTGGGCACGGCCCAGGGCGTCGTCAAGCGCGTCACCCCCGACTACCCCTCGAACAAGGACGAGTTGGAGGTCATCGCGCTCAAGGACGGCGACCGTATCGTGGGCGCCGTCGAGCTGCGCACCGGCGACGAGGACCTCGTCTTCATCACCGACGACGCCCAGCTGCTGCGCTTCCCCGCCTCGCTGGTACGCCCCCAGGGCCGCCCGGCGGGCGGCATGGCCGGCATCAAGCTGGCCGAAGGCCACTCGGTCATCTCGTTCACCGCGGTCGACCCGGGAGCGGACGCCCTCGTGGTCACGGTCGCGGCGTACAGCGGCGACGCGTTGTTCGGCGCCGAGCACGGCACCGCCAAGGTCACCCCGTTCAACGAGTACCCGCGCAAGGGACGCGCCACCGGCGGGGTGCGCTGCCAACGCTTCCTCAAGGGCGAGACCGCGCTGGCCCTGGCCTGGGCAGGCCCTACCCCCCTCCGCGCGGCGAACGCCAACGGCACCCCCGTCGACCTCCCGGAAGTGGACCGCCGCCGGGACGGCTCCGGGTCCCCGCTGGCCAAGCCGGTGGCGGTGGTGGCGGGACCGCCGACGCCCTGACGGACGTACGCGCGACAAGCGGGGGTGGCTGACGAGACGTCAGCCACCCCCGAACCGTTGCGGCCGGCTGCTGCGGGGGCGTGGTGCTCTTGGGGTTGTCGACGCGCTCAGTGCGGGGCGTACTGCTCCAGGAGGGCCACCGAGAGGGCGTACTTGGCACGCAGGCGGGTCTGGGTGACTTCGTCGAGCTGGCCGAGGCGTGCTTCGGAGCAGTTGTCGGCGATGTCGGCACGTTTGACGACGAGGGCGATCGGATCGGCCGCGGCCCGGGCCATGCCGGCCTCAAGCGGTTCGCCCGGCAGTTTGGACAACGCGATCACGGCCGCCACGACAGGGTTCGGACAGCCGGCCCCGTGCAGGTCAGCGGCGGTGACGTCGGTGTCCTCGATGACGTCGTGCAGGACGGCGGCCATCTGGTGCCACTCGCCCTCGGCCTCGACGGCGCGCATGACGCGCAGCGGGTGGGCGATGTACGGCTTGCCGCCCTTGTCGAGTTGGCCCTCGTGCGCCCGGCGGGCGATCGCCACCGCGTCGTCGAGGGCGAAGGCCGGTGTCCCGGACGTCTGGTCTGCCATGCCGGTGCGCTCCCCCGGTCTCGGTTACTGCTCCCAACCGTAGCCCGCCGCGATCATTCCGGCCCGGGCGGAGCGGTTGATCCGTAAAGATCCGGAAATGCCACCGGCAACCGACCGGATACCCGCCCGGCGGCCGCTCCGTCCGAAAAGTTGACCATGTACGGTACACATCCGTGGAGACCTGCTCTGTTCTGTCCAGCACGTACGCCGAGCCGATGGCCGGGACGGCGCCGACCGCGCGCGGCTGGCTCCTGATCGAGCACCCCGGTCCCTGGGCGGCCAAGGCCCTGACCGGCAGCCGGGGCATCGACCCGGAGATCGGCGGCACCGTCGAGCGCCGGGCCGCCGCGGCGGGGTTCCGGGCCACGCTGATCCGGACGCCGGGCCGTACCGCGGACCTGCCGGGCGCGTCCCGCACCGTGTTCCTGGCCTGGACCGAGCCCGGCAACACCTGGATGCGCAGGCTCTCCGTCGACTCCGTCGAGGACCTTCTCGCGCTGGACTTCGCGGCGCTTGCGGGTGCCGCGGAACCGGAGATCGGCGTCCCGTCCGACGAGCCCCTGGTCCTGGTGTGCACCAACGGCAAGCGCGACCGCTGCTGCGCGACGGCCGGGCGCCCGCTCGCCGACGCGTTGGCCGGGCGTGTGCCGGGCTCGGTCTGGGAGGCCACCCACCTGGGCGGCCACCGCTTCGCCCCGACCGCCGTCGTGCTGCCGGACGGGTACGTGTACGGCCGCCTCGACGCGGACGGGGCCGTCGCGGCCCTCGACGCCGCGCGTACCGGCATGATGCTCGTGGCGGGCTGCCGGGGCCGCTCGACGTGGTCGCGGCCCGCCCAGGCGGCGGAGCTCGCGGTGCGCGAGGAGGCGGTCGAGCACACCGCCGACGTCCTGGCCGTCGCCGAGCCGGAGGAGCACGCCGACGGCGTGTGGACCGTACGCGTGGACCACGTGGACGGCCGGACGTGGACCGTCGAGGTGACGGCCCATGCCGAGGAGCCTGAGCGGCCGGAGAGCTGCGGCAAGGGGCTGCTCAACCCGCTGAGCATGCGCCCGCGCCTGGTGATGCCGGCGCACTAGCGTCGCGCGTACCGAGCGCCGCGCACTGCGATGCCCCTGCTGCCTTGCCACGTGCCGCTTTGCCGCGCGCCGCGTGACCTTGCGCCTCGTCAGTACGCGCCGGCGCCGGTCAGGGAACGGACCTCCATCTCCGCGAACTTCGAGTCGTCGGGCTCCTCCTTGGAGCGCAACGTGCCGATCCAGCCCGCCAGGAAGCCGATCGGGATCGAGACGATGCCCGGGTTGGCCAGCGGGAACCAGTGGAAGTCGACGCCCGTCACGAGCGGGTTGGGGCCGCCGGACACGACCGGCGAGAAGATCACCAGGACCACCGACGAGACGAGTCCGCCGTAGATCGCCCACACCGTGCCGCGGGTGTTGAAGCGGCGCCAGAACAGCGTGAACAGGATCGTCGGCAGGTTCGCCGAGGCCGCGACGGCGAACGCCAGTGCGACCAGGAAGGCGACGTTGAGCTTCTGCGCGGTCAGGCTCAGCGCGATGGCGACCGCGCCGATCACGATCGCGGAAAGCCGTGCCGCCGCCAGTTCCTCCTTCTCGCTCGCCCGGCCCTTGTGGATGACCGCGGCGTAGAGGTCGTGCGCGGCGGACGACGAGGACGCCAGCGTCAGCCCCGCGACGACCGCGAGGATCGTCGCGAACGCCACCGCCGCGATCACCGCCAGCAGCACGACGCCGCCGATCGAGTCGCCGCCCCCGCCCAGTTCCTCGGCCAGCAGCGGCAGCGCGGTGTTGCCCGCGGCGTTGGACGACCTGATGGCGTCGGAGCCGAGGATCGCGGCGGCGCCGAAGCCCAGCACGATCGTCATGAGGTAGAACGCGCCGATCAGGCCGATCGCCCACATGACCGACCGGCGCGCGGCCCGCGCGGTGGGCACGGTGTAGAACCGCACCAGGATGTGCGGCAGCCCCGCGGTCCCCAGCACGAGTGCGAGCGCGAGGCTGATGAAGTCGATGCGGCTGGTCAGCGAGCTCCCGTACTGGAGCCCCGGCTGCAGGAACGCCTCGCCGTGCCCGCTGGTCTGGGCCGCGGTGTGCAGCATCGCATTGACGTTTCCGTCGAAGCGCAGCAGCACCAGCACCGTCAGGGTCACCGCGCCGGCCATGAGCAGCGCGGCCTTGACTATCTGGATCCAGGTCGTGCCCTTCATGCCGCCGAACGTCACGTACACGATCATCAGGCCGCCGACGGCGATGATGGTGAGCGTCTGCGCCGAGCCGTTCGCGTCGCCGAGGAGCAGCGCGACCAGCGAGCCCGCGCCGACCATCTGGGCGAGCAGGTAGAAGATCGAGACGACGATCGAGGACGCGCCCGCGGCGGTGCGCACCGGGCGCTGGCTCATACGGAAGGCGAGGACGTCGGCCATCGTGTAGCGGCCGCAGTTGCGGACGAGTTCGGCCACCAGCATCAGGACGACCAGCCAGGCGACCAGGAAGCCGATCGAGTACAGGAACCCGTCGTAGCCCACCAGCGAGATGAGGCCGGCGATGCCCAGGAACGACGCCGCCGACATGTAGTCGCCCGCGATGGCGAGGCCGTTCTGCGCGCCGGAGAACTCGCGCCCGCCCGCGTAGAAGTCGTTGGCCGTACGGCTGTGCCGGCTCGCCCAGATCGTGATGCCGAGCGTGATGGCGACGAACCCGAGGAACAGGCCGACGGTGAGCATGCGGTGGTCGTCCCCGGCCGCCGAGGCCAGGTCGCTCGCGGCGATCACCGGAAGCGCTCCTGGGTGTCCCAGCGCAGGTTCAGCGCGGCGCGGTCGCGCTTGCGCACGGCGTTGCGTGCGTACAGCCACGTGATCAAGAAGGTGGACGCGAACTGGGCGAGCCCGAACGCGAGAGCGACGTTGAACTCGCCGACCAGGCGGCGCGCCATCAGGTCGCGGGCCATGGTGGAGGCGAGGACGTACGCCAGGTACCAGGCCAGGAACAGCGCCGACATGGGGAAGACGAAGTCGCGGTAGCGGCGGCGGATCTCCTGGAACTCGGGGCTCGCCTGCACCTGAAGGTAGACGTCCTCCCGCGTGTCGGGGGTTCGTGCGTGGCGCCCCGTGCGCGCGACCGGGACGGGGCCCCGGTCCTGTGCCCGCCCGTACTCGGAGTCGCGGTACGAACTGGTGGTCACGAAAACTCTCCTCGTCCGGTGGCCTCCCCCGCCGGGTCGTGCGCGTCGCACACTCGGGAGTCGTCGGGGAGGGCCGGACTTCAGCATGGACAGTCGGCGCCCGGCCGGAGCGCGCCCTGCATCCGATTCACACGATCGGATGAAATGCGTGGCGAGATTTGCCGGTTCCCGGCCAGAGCGTGCCAAAGGGCCCGGAACCACGTGGTTCCGGGCCCTGTTTCGGACGTCCGATTCCGATCGTTTCGCCGACCGTTGCCGGTGCGTTGCGCGCCCCCGCCGCCCTTCGGCGACCGGTCCGGGACGCTCAGGTGTCGATGCGCGAACGGTCGAGCAGCGCCGCCGAGTTGGTGATGAACTCCTTGCGGGGCGCCACCTCGTTGCCCATCAGCAGGTCGAAGACGCGCTCGGCGGCCTCGAGGTCGGCGAGGTTGATGCGCCGCAGAGTGCGCCGCCGCGGGTCCATCGTGGTCTCCGCGAGCTGGTCGGCGTCCATCTCGCCGAGGCCCTTGTACCGCTGCACGGGCTCCTTGAAGCGGACTCCCTTGCGCTGGAACTCCAGCAGGGTCTGCTTCATCTCGTTGTCGGAGTACGTGTAGTGGTACTTCTCCTGGCCCTTCTTGGGATTGGAGAGCTCGATGCGGTGCAGCGGCGGGACCGCGGCGAACACGCGGCCCGCCTCGATCATCGGACGCATGTACCGCTGGAACAGCGTGAGCAGCAGCGTGCGGATGTGCGAGCCGTCGACGTCGGCGTCCGCCATGAAGATGATCTTGCCGTAGCGGGCCTGGTCGATGTCGAACGTCCGGCCCGAACCCGCCCCTATGACCTGGATGATCGCCGCGCACTCGGTGTTCTTGAGCATGTCCGAGACGGATGCCTTCTGGACGTTCAGGATTTTGCCGCGGATCGGCAGGAGCGCCTGGTACTCCGAGTCGCGCGCGAGCTTCGCGGTGCCCAGCGCCGAGTCGCCCTCGACGATGAACAGCTCGCTGCGGTCCACGTCGTCGCTGCGGCAGTCGGCCAGCTTGGCCGGCAGGGCCGACGTCTCCAGCGCGGTCTTGCGGCGCTGCGCGTCCTTGTGCTGACGTGCCGCGATCCGGGTGCGCGCGGCGGAGACGGCCTTCTCCAGCACCGCGCGGGCCTGCGCCTTGTGGGCCCGGTTGCTCGTGGTCAGGAACGCCTTGAGCTCGCGCGAGACCACGTTGGTCACGATGCGCGTGGCCGCCGAGGTGCCCAGCACCTCCTTGGTCTGGCCCTCGAACTGCGGCTCCGCGAGCCGCACCGTGACGACCGCCGTGAGCCCCTCCAGGGCGTCGTCCTTGGTGATGTCGTCCTCGGACACCCGCAGCAGCTTGGCGCCGCGCAGCGCGTCGTTGACGGTCTTGCGCAGGGCCTGCTCGAACCCGGCGACGTGGGTGCCGCCCTTGGGCGTCGCGATGATGTTGACGAACGACCGCACCGTGGTGTCGTAGCCGGTGCCCCAGCGCAGTGCCACGTCGACGCCCAGTTCGCGCTGGACCTCGGTGGGCACCATGTGGCCCTGGTCGTCCAGGACGGGCACGGTCTCCTTGAAGGTGCCCTCGCCGCTGATGCGGATAACGTCGCAAATCGGCCGGTCCGGCGCGAGAAATTCGCAGAACTCGCTGATGCCGCCCGAGTAGTGGAACGTCTGCTCGTCGACCGCATCGGAATTTCGCTCATCGCGAACAACGAGGGTCAGTCCGGGGACCAGAAATGCGGTCTGTCGCGCGCGATTGTGCAGCAGTTCGAGGTCCAGCCGGGCTTCCTTGAGGAAGATCTGCCGGTCGGCCCAGTAACGGACCCGCGTGCCGCTGCGGGTGCGCGGGACCTTTCCGACCTTGCGCAGACCGGCGCCCACGGTGAACTTGGCGTCGGGCCCTTCGCCGGTGAACTGGCCCGGCGTACCCCGCCGGAAGCTCACGCTGTGTGTTGCCCCGCTGCGGTCCACCTCGACGTCGAGGCGGGCGGACAGGGCGTTGACGACCGAGGCGCCGACGCCGTGGAGGCCGCCGGAGGCGGCGTACGAACCGCCGCCGAACTTGCCGCCGGCGTGCAGTTTGGTCATCACGACCTCGACGCCGGACATGCCCGTCTTGGGCTCGACGTCGACCGGGATACCCCGCCCGCCGTCGCGTACCTCGACCGATCCGTCGTGGTGAAGTACCACGTCAATGCGGGTGCCGTAGCCGGCGAGCGCCTCGTCGACCGAGTTGTCGATGATCTCCCACAGGCAATGCATGAGGCCGCGGCTGTCGGTGGAGCCGATGTACATGCCGGGCCGTTTGCGTACCGCGTCCAGTCCCTCGAGGACCAGGAGGTGGCGTGCCGTGTAGTTCGAGTGGTCGGGCTCGCCCGCCAGCAGCGCGGTCGACTGCGCAGTCGTCTGGGCGGTCACGCGGTGCAACTCCCCTGAGTCGTTGGGTGCGTCGGGTGTTCCGGTGCAGTTGTCGGCGGCACCGGGGTGCGACCGGGGTTCAACTGCGGCCATCGGGCCTTGTCCCCCGGTGATCACCTGCGCGGCGCCGGAGCACAGGCTACCGGGGCGCGGTGACCGCTCGGCGGCGGCTCGCCGCTAGAGCCTACCCGATGCTCGAACATTCATTCGATCGCGCGATCGAGTGATGGCATGAACCACCGCGCGCCGGGGCACGTCCTTATGCACAGAGACAGACGACACAGACATCCGGGAAGGACGCTCGTACGAACTAAGGGAAAATGGGGTGTGCCCAACCGGGGTCGAACATGACACGATCACCCCCGGGAACGTTCGAGGCTGGTTTGATGTTGTGAACATCGATGCAGTCCTCGTCGAGTAGAGAAGAGGCGACGTGAATTCGGTTCTGACTCCCGCCAGTCCGTTGACGGCCGCCGACCGTTGTGACCGGTGCGGCGCACAGGCATACCTCCGGGTGGTTCTGGCCAGCGGCGGAGAGCTGCTGTTCTGTGCTCACCACGCACGCAAGTTCGAGCCCGAGCTGCGCAAGGTCGCCGTCGAAATACAGGATGAGACCGACCGCTTGACGGCGCCTCGGGCCACCGTGGCCGAAGACGAGCGCTGACCCTGAGACAACACCCCTTCGACAACCCGACGAGACCCGATACGTGCGTCCCCTGAGGATCGCAGCGGTGGGGGGGCGGGCCCCGGGGCGCCCCCCGGGGGGGGGGGGGTCTGTAGGGGGGACACCAGAGAAACCCGCACCCGGATAACGATATTGTTTTTGGTGGGGGT
>NZ_JBEZFP010000034.1:0-75060 GCF_040649515.1 Streptodolium elevatio | reverse complement strand
CGCGCTGTCGGCCATCCCCGCCTTCTCCAGCCTGGCCAGCAGCGGATACACCGTCCCGCTCTGCAGACCGGTCCACTTGATGATCGCGTGGCCATGCGCCTTCTCCGCCCCCAAGGCGGTCAAAGCCTGAAGCACGGCCAGCATGGTCTGGGTCTTACGCAGTCGTTTACTCACACAGGATCTGTACCCCTAGTGACTTGTCCTCAACCAGGTAGAGATAGAGCCTGCGCGCAGGCGCCGGTGCTTTTGATCGGCCTCACTCGGAGTCCAGTCGGACGGAGGTTTCACGCGTTGGCGCGCCACGTGAGCCGTCGCGAGGTGTGGTGCGACGCTCTACGTGCGAGAGCCCCGCCGATTTCGGATCGGCGGGGCTCTCCTCGTACACCGCGTCCGTCGACTAGTTCGACATCGTCGGAAGCTGCCTTTGCATAATTCTCAGAGCAGGATCAAGACGATTACCACGACGAGGAGTCCGCCGAGGACTTCGACGAGAACGTCGTAGGCGAATCTGCGGCCTTTTGCTTTGGCACTCTGGGAGGTTGCTTTCGTATGGAATGCTTTAACGGCCTTCTTGATCAGCCGTGCAATACTTCGCATGTTTTACCGAGCTTCTGTGTTTGAACGAGTGTTGCTTACCTCCCTTGACGTTTCCGGTTGATGGAATCTCCTTCTGGATGTAAAGGGGCCCGGCACTCCTCTTTGTGTGCCGAGCCCCTCTTTTTACATCTTGTTGTTACTCCTCACAGTGCCTGAGCACTAATTGGGTGCACTTGCAGGACGGTGGTCAGCACCAGGCTGCAGTCCTGAGGTGCCCACCCTCCTTGCGGAGGGGACGGTGGCTGATGAGCGTGCTCCGGACCGTGAGGTTGTGGGTAGTCACGGTCATGAGCGTCACGATGCACACGTTGAGCATCGCGACGAGGGCTAGTACAACCCCCAGGACTGGAGGCTGTGGTGCTTCCTGTACCAAGGCGCTCGTCTCCCTTCTTTTCTTTCCTAGGACGTGTGTCCGTTGCTGTTTCTAGGAGCTGGGTGAGATGGACTCACCATGGGTCGATCTGCGCGAACCTGCTGCCGGACTGGTCCACGCAAGGTGCGTCGTTGAAAAGGAAGAGATCCACCGTTCTCTCCGGCTCTCGCATATTCCCGCTGCGGGTGCCGTTCCTTGCCCATGACGACCTCATTGCTGTTGTGCTACTTCCCGTTCGCCGCGTTTCGGTTTGCGGCGATTCCCCGAACGATGGCCAGCGCCATGCTCGTGCTCTGCATTGCGATGGCTTTGGCGACTGGAGGGCTCCCGGCCGGGCCGGCCGCCGTGAGGCGGCCGGCCGACGGGGCGTCCCCGCAGTTCTCGTGCTTGTCCGACGAGGGGACCCCGAGCCTGGTGCGCAGGTTCCGCATGAACTCGTCGGGGTCGTGGTCCGCCATCAACCGATCGAGGTTTTCGGCGTCCCGCTGGAGACGCTGTTCGATGTTCACGTCATGCCACCTCGTTGCTTTCCTCCAAGTAGGTCCTGAGCTTCCTGAGCGCCGCGTAGTGGACGCGGTGCACACGCGCGGCGGGAATGGACATCTCCTCCGCGATCTCGCGCGGCTTCATGTCCTCGTAGTAGCGGAGGATGATGATCTGAAACTCCTCCTCGCCGAGCTTCGCGAGAGCGTGACCGAGCTGCGCGTCCAGGCCGTTGCGGACCTGGTTCTCGAGCCACTCGGGGTCGGACAACTGCAACTCGGCGATCTTGTCCGGGTCCCAGCACACCTCCCGTTCGGCCCAACGCTTCTCAGCCCGGTACGCGTCGAAGAACGCGTTGCGCACCGCAGTGCGGCGGTAACCGGGGTTGGTGTTGATCGCATTGCGAGTGCGCGGGTCGTCGTAGACCTTGGAGAACTTGACCCACACGTCGCTGGCGACCTGCTGCGCACGGTCGAGATCGCGGGTGTAGTACAAGGCGATCTTGACCGTCTCGGGGTGCAGCTCGCGGCAGATGGTGAGGAACTCGCTCTCGTTCTTCACTGCCCCGCCTCCGCACCCGCGTAGCGGGCCCCGGCCATCTGGTTGCTTACGAGGCTCATCAGACGAGCCCCCTTCATCCGGTGGACCCCCGGAGGCCTTCTCCGGAGGAGGCCCTGCCCGGCAGGCAGGAGAGTGCCTCACACACAGAGACGAACGGATCATGTGATTTCTCCCGCGGCATCGAAGGTGCGCCACCCGCGTCGGCGGCGGAAGCTGGATCAGGAGGGGTGATCCTGCGGAGGCCGAAATGGATGCCGACGAACTCCTGGAGCGGATTCTCCAGGCGCACGACTACGCCAACGAGCAGGCCGACCGATTGGCCGCCGAAGCGGAGCGGGACGGCGATCCAAGCAAGGCGATGAACGGGGCGTCGTACCGGACGATCGCCGACGTGCTGGGCCGCATCCCCCCGCGCGGGCATTGGCGATCAGGATTCCCGGGGCTGCGGTAGACCCCACGACCGGGGCGCACCTGCTGGAGCGGCGACCACACCCCGGAACGATCCTGCACCCCAACCCACCGCCACGGGCGAAACTTCGGCGACATCGTCGGTGGGGGCTGGGCCATTGAGGTGGTGGATATCTGGGAGGCTGCTGAGTGGGATCCGTCCGTGGGGGTCGGGGCCCGCCACCACACCGTCCCCCGCTTGCTGATCGAGCCCTTCGCAGACTCGCGCGGCCGCGTGTGGGTCCGGGACCGCCGCACCGCCCGGCCTGGGCTGCGTATGCCCGCCGATTTGGCGGTGAAGGACTTCTACACATTCATCCACGTCGACGGCTATCTCGACGGCCGCATGGAACAGTTGCTGAGCCGAGTGGAGGAGCGAGGCGCGCACGCGCTGCGGGAACTGATCGGCCCCGTCGACGCCCTGAATGCCGCAAATCGGCGTGCCGCTCAAGCGGCCTGCTCGTCGGATTTCAAATGGTGCGCGGACAAGCCCACCGCCGTCGGTTGGAACTGCTGTCCGACATGTACTTCCGGATCGTCGGCACACCCACGCCGCCGTTGGGCAGGAAGGCGACCCCAGCCCAGCACCTGCGGCGTGCTGACTTGCGCAATGCGGAGTTCGTCTCCGCCCCTGAGGACCACATCCGTCAAATGGGCAACCTTGCACTCGACTTCCAGCCCTACCTGCTGGCAAGACCGCTCACCATCATGGAACTGACTGCCGGGGCACTGGTGTCTGGAGACGAACCCGTTGTCCTCAATCAGTCCGAGGACTACCCGGCACCCCTCCTCCCCCCACGGCGACGGATCCGCAGCCGTCGCCGCCGGGGGCAGCGGATTCCACGCCCCCGTCGGGAGCTGATCCAAGTCCAGAACAAGCGCGGAGGCATTGCACTGGCCGAGGAGATTGTGATGCCGGTCGGGCCACGCACGGCGGTCGTGTACGGACCACCTGGGAGTACAGCGCCGCCACTGGTGCAGCTCGCCCAAGACGACAGCCTGGCAGCCGCAGCCGAACTCAACGCGATGCTCCTCGAACAGACCTACTTCTTCGCCTACTGCCACCCCGACGGCCGATTCCTACTGGAAGCCGAACTCCCCGATGTAGGCGCCCTTATGAACGTCGGGGGTGCGACACCCGAACAGACTCGTCGCGCCACCGCCGAACAAGTCCGCCTACGCCCGATGCTCCACCGAGACAGGATCACACCCCGCGACCCCCGGCATCGTTGAAGGCCTAGCAAGCCATTACGCACCGTGGGAGTGGCGCGGACGGCGGCGTTGGCCAGAGCAGCCTCGCCTGGGCGCAGGAACGCCGAAGGGGCGCAACGGCCAAGGCTGCTGCGCCCCTTCCGGCCGGATGCTCGCCTACCGCCAGTCGAGTCCTTCCTCGGCGAGCCTGTCGAGCTGGTCGTCGGTGAGCTTGGCGCGGCGGCTCTTGGTGTTGGAGAGCCACACCCCGAGCTTCACCTCCATCGGCTCGCCGCCATCTCCGGAGGCCGCTTCCAGAGCCTCCACGTGGTTCCTGGGGACGGTCACAGACCCGGTCCGGTCCCGGTATTGCCGCAGGGCCGCCAGACCCTTCTCGAAGGCGCTGGAAGGGCCTCCAGCGGCTTTCTGGGCGGCTTTCGGAGCCTTCGGGGCCTTGGGGGCTGCGAGGGGCTTGATGCCGAGCTCGGCGAGGCGTTCGCGCTGTGCGGCGGTCAGAGCTCGTTCTTTAACTGCGACGACCTTCCCTGCTGGCATGTCGGGCACTGCGAGTAGCGTCCAGCCCGCGTGAAAGGGAGGGGGCGAGGATGGGTTTCTGGGGTGGGTTGGTCGTCGTCCGTTGTGATGGCGACGTTCTGGAGCTTGAGGCGTTGCGGCAAGACGAGCCGGAGTGGCCTGAGGAGACGCCGCTGCGTTGGGAGATCTGGCACGTCGCTGGCCAAGGGTGGCAGGTGGTCAATGTCTGGCGGGACGTGCCTGACGAACCCGAGGAGTTCTTGCAGGCGCTTGCTCTGGAGACTGGGTCGCCGACGCTGCTGGCCGTCGTGTTCGACAGCGACACGGCCTATCTCACGGCATTTGGTACGTTGTCAGGCGTATCCGAGGGGTGGATCGAAGCCCGCTCCGCTGCTGGCTACGCCGCGCAGGGCACCCCGCTTCCCGGCGGGCCGGAAGCGGGGGCTGGGGAGCGCGTGTGGTTCGAATGGATCGATGCCAGGCTTCCGGCTCACGCCGATGAATTGTCCGCGTGGGCCGACGCTGCTGGATTCAGCGGTGACAGCGAGCAGGTCCTTGAGGTGATGCGCGGCGACCATGGATGCGCGGAGGACCGCTTCCTGGGGCTTCTCACGGCGTTGGGAATCCCGCCTCGTTCGTGATCCTGGACGGGTTAGCCTGGTGACAGACGGTCCGGCGTTCCCTGCTGCCTTACGTGAACCTTCCGGGCTCTGGGGGCAAGTTCCTGCGGACGCACTTGGTCCGGTCATGCCCGCTGGGGGCGGCGTTGGGCCGAACCCGCTGTTTAAGCCGCGCGCTGTTCGCGCTTGCGCCAGGACTCGGCGGTGCGTGTCACCGTCGCGCCCTTGCGGGTAAGGCGTTTGGTCATCACCGCAATCGCTCCCCAGTTGACGTGGGCCTCGGCGTGCGTGGGCAGAGTCTCGTAGTCCCTTACGTTCCGGCGGGCTCGCAGCGTCCAGGCGTTGGTCCTTTCGACCACCCAGCGCTTGGGCAAGACGACGAATCCTTTCTGGTTCTTCGGCCGCGGGACGGTCTTGAGCGTGATGCCGAGCTTCGTGGCCCAGTCGGCGAGCTGGCCGGCGTATGCGGAGTCAGCCCAGGCAATCACGACGCTCGGGTTGGTCAGGCGCAGGCGCCAGAGGACATCGCGGGCGGCGTCGGCGTCGCGGACGTCCGCGCCGGTGACCAGAACGGACACCAGCAATCCCCGGTTGTCCACGGCCAGGTGTCGCTTCCGGCCGTTGATCTTCTTGCCCGGGTCGTAGCCGCGCGTTGCCCGGCGTACGGTCTCGGCTGCTTTGACCGACTGGGAGTCGAGGATGACCGAGACCGGGCGGGGGCTCTTGCCCGCACGCATCCGGATCCGGCGCCGGAGCTGGTCGCGGATTCGGGTGACCACCCCGGTCAGGGCCCAGCGGCGGAAGAATCCGAACACGGTGGGGAACGGCGGGTAGTCGGCTGGGAGCGCGCGCCATTTGATGTCGTTGTCCACGACGTACCGGATCGCGTCCACGATGTCGCGGCGGTGGTGCTTCTCCGGTCTGCCGCCTGTCGGTGTCCGGCAGGCCGGAATCGGCAGCAGCGGTTCGAGCAACGCCCATTCGGCGTTGGACGTGTCGGACGGATAGCACCGTCGGCGCATCCGCTGCGGTTCTTCGGGGCTCGGTCGTGTGGGCATGGCAGCACCAGGGGTGTGGCCCGCAGCAGCGGGCCACACCCCCTTTGCTCCTTCCTTGCGGGGAAGCCTCAGGCGGTCTTGCGGGTGCGCTCCAGTTGCCTGATGAGGTATTCGAAGCCCGACTCGACCCCGGTCAGCTGGCCGAGCATGAGCTTGACGTCCTCGTCGTCGGGCCGCAGCAGCGAGTGCGGGATCACGCAGCCGGTGACGATCCGCCGGATCGCGGTCATCTCCTTGCGGAAGGACCGCAGTTCGTAGGCCACCCAGTCCTCGGGGTCGGAGCTGAATCGGTAGCCGTTCATGCGGTCCCAGATCAGCGGGGTGAGACCGAGTTCGGCGGCGGTGTCGCGCAGATAGACGATGCCGCGGCGTACCTGGCTGCGGGACAGTTCGGTGGCCATGACCAGATGGGGCATGTGCAGGCCCGCCGGGCGCGCCTCCAGCAGCGCGACCCTTACGCGTTGCCCGCTCACGTTCGGCGGCAACGCGGGGCGCACCATGGCCTACTCGCCCTGCAGGATGCGTGCGAGCGCGGCGTCCAGGTCGACCGCGCCGGTTTCCAGGACGGACTCCAGCCAGTCGGCCGTGGCGCGGATCCGGGCGATGTTCGACTCGATCACGCGGCGCTCGTCGTCGGTGAACTCGTGTCCGCGCAGCGACGGGATGACCCGCCCAGCGTTGGTGACGAACCCAACGCAGACGCCGACCAAGTCGATGAACTGCCCGGTCCGCTCGACCCGGTCCAGCGCCGGGAACCGCTCGCGCAGCCCTTCTCCGAACTGCCGGGAGTTGTCGAACTGGGCCGTGTTGACCGCGTTGCGTGCGCCCGGGTCACTCATCGCCCGCCGTGCGACAGCGGGCCTGCGCAGCAGTTCGGCCGCGGTCTCCGCGGCCGCGCCGGGGTCCTCGAACTGCACCTTGTTGACGACCTGCTTGGCGCCGGTGTCACTCAGCGCCTCGGCGGCGACCTCGGGCCGCCGGAGCAGGTCGGCGGCGACCTCGGCGGCAACTTTGCTGTCCTCGAACTGCACGGTGTTGACCATCCGCTTCGCCGCCGAGTCGTTGAGGGCTGCCGTGGCGACCTCGGGCCGACGCAACAGGTCAGCGGTCGCACGGGCGGCGACCACGTCGTCCCGTGCCAGGTCGCGGATCTTCTCCACGCGCTCCTGCCGCGACGCCGGGTGCTTCACGCGACGCCCCACGACCCGGTTCGCCTCGTCCAACCACCAGCCGCGTCGGCCGGTCCGCTCGTTCAGCGGCTCGTCCGCGACGGTCGCGAACCGCTCGTCCGGGTCCGCGATCGACGCCAGGGCCGCGAGCACCGAGTACGACACCCCGGGGCGCCGCTGCTCGGCCGGCCACCGCGACGCCGTCCACCGGTACCCCAGCACCGTGCTGGTCGCCAGCCCGAGCCCCTCCGCGAACATCCCGATCGCGGACTCGACCGTGTAGACCTGCTCGTCGGCTGCCGCGTGCCCGCCGCCCCAGGGCCCCATCGGCTCGATCTCCAACGCCATGTCGCCCAGCTCCAGCTGGGACCGCGCTACGCGGTCGACCAGCTCGCGACCGCGCTGCAAGAGTTCCTCGAAACGCTCCTTGCTGACGTGTCCCACCATCTCCGACACGGTGACCACCGCCTCCGGCGCGCGCCGGGGACGACCAAAGCGGCCGATGGGGACCCGGCCGGCGCGAGCCCAGTGTCAAGCGACGCGCGCGCCGGTCGGCAGGAGCAGCGGCCAGGCGCAGGAGGCGAACTACCGCGCGCCACCCGCGCGTTCTCACCGCCGCCCCGCAGGCGATCGCATCACCGTTACTGCAACGCTCAAGCGAACGGCACTATTCGGTAAATCCGGGCACAGCCGCAGGCAGCGGTCGCCCTGTTCACCGAATCGTGACAACACCGACAACGGGCGGACTGCGACCGCGCGCCCCTCAACCGCGAGCTTTCCGACGGCGACAGGCACGTACCCGGCACCGGTCAGAGCAATAGACCGCCCGCTTCGCCCGCTCCACCCCGGCCGTCCACACCGCCCCGCACTCCGGGCACCGGACCCGCGACTCGATACCCCTGACCAGCGCGGCGACCTTCGCCCGGCTCCGCCGCACCAGCCGCCATTGCGCCGACCGGCACTTCGACGAGCAGTACACCTTCTCCGGCCGCGACTCCGGCCGAACCAAGGCGCCGCAGAACGGGCACAGCCTCTCCGGCCTCCGCTGCGACAGGCGTACGACCTTGCCGACGCTCACCCAATCAGCCTAGGACCACCGGTTCCAGTTCAAAGACGAGCACTGACGTGGGCACGGTAGAACGCGCTGAACTGCGCGTCCCTGTACTGCCGTTCGTCGGCGTCGCCGCGGCTGCCTGGGTCGGACTCGGTGTTCGGTGGGAGCAGGCCATGGCTGCGGTCGGTCTCGGTTCGGGCCATCGTGCCGGGGACGCCGGATCCCGGAGATGGGAGGGACGGCGCCTTCTCCGCGTCGTCGGGGGTCACCTCGCCCGCCCCGTATCGGCCGTCTGCACGACCAGGCGGACCCGGTGCCCGTCGGCGAATCGTTCCTCGACCCAGAGCCGGCCGCCGCCTTCGGCGGCGCGCACGGCGTCGCCGACGTACCCGGCACGGCCGGCCGCCTCGATCCTCACGGCGCGCCTGTCCGCGCGGCGCCGCCGCAGCCAGGCGTACACTCCGTAGACCCGCGCAGCCAACACCGCGCCCCCGAACGCATCCATCGCGACTCCCTCTCCGGTGCACCGGCCTCGGGCACGGCACCCACCGCCGCACCCTCGTGTCCATGAGAGCCGCATAGTGCCCTCGGTGTTACCTCGAAGCCGCGGATTCGTCCGTCATTCTTGCGACGGAGCGCCGCCCAAGGGGCTGCTCTGATCGGGTGAACGACCGTGTAAGGCCGTGGACTTGCCGTATGTAGGCGAGGTACGACTACCGGAACCAACCGGATCGTAGGGTCTGGTGGACGCGGATGGGTCGGGGCTCGGGGATGTCGATGGCTTTCGTGTACAGGTGCGCCGCGACGGCGGCCGCCGTGGTGTTGGCGACCGTGCCCGCTTCGGCGGTGACGGCCACCCCGGCCGGGGAACGCCATGCGGTGGGGGAGCAGTTCAGCTTTCGGCTGCACGAGGCGGTGCGCGAGCTACCGCTCGCCCAGGAGAGCCGCGACGGTTACGTCCGCACGAAGTTCAAGCACTGGGTCGACGCGGACAAGGTTATCTGGAGTGAAGAAGGTCAGATGGCCTCCTGAGCTTTGGTTCTAGTAGGTAGACATGTCCAGAAAGGGCATGGCTTGTAGGAGTGCCGGAGCGTGCCAGGGCCCGCTCTGAGGTCGGCATCGGCCCGCCGCTGTGATATCAGGCACCGGATGCGGGCTGGTAGGTGGCCAGGATGTCGCTGGCGCTCAGTCCGAGTTTGACCAGACCAGGATGCCGGGACCGAATTCCGTGGTCACTGGGATGTGCGCCTCGGTAGCTTCGGCGAGTCTCGTCTCGTCGACAGCGATGGGACTGAGCATCTGGGAGAAGTCCCCCGGCGATGTCCCCACGGGGATGGCGATGTGCGCCACGGCGGCGCGCAGGGCGTCGAGGTGTTCGGGCAAGCGGTCCATCGAAGCCCATGTCCCTTGCAGGCGAGTGACGAACAGGTCGATGAGCGCGGGGTAACCCAGCGTCGATTCCGTCGGGATCAGGTGTCCCTCGATCTGTGCATGGAGGCAGGCCAGTCCCGCGTGCTGGATCTCGTAGACCACACCGGTTGGGGCTTCGAGCACGACGTAGAGCCAGTCGTGTTCGAGGGCTTCAACATGATCGAGATCGACATAGAGGCGGTGGTCCATCCCCGTATCGTGCCGCGCACTGCATGGGGCGTCTTGCGTATTTCCCCGCCGACCAGCTCTGACTGCCCAGGTCAGGGCGGCACCGGTTGCGCCGTCTTGCCGCTGTCCGTTAGGCCGTTAGTGTTACGGCCCTGCAAACGGCGCGAACGAGACCGCGTCCGCACGGGCAGTACTGGGAGCAATGCAAATGATCGGATGGGCCGCGGAGATGGCGCAGCTTGCTGCGGAGTTCACGCGTGGCTTCGAGGCGACGCACGGGTTCGAGCCTGGTGACAACTACGTGAGACTTGCTGACCGCCAGGCCCGCCCGTCCACGGTGTGCGGCGGAGCCCTCCTGCCCGTATCGCTTGCGGACTTCTACAGCGTCGTGGGCGAGGTCGGCCTCCCGGACGTGCACTACGGTTTTTTCGTCGAGTCCGTCGAATCCGTGCTCGCGGGCGCCGGCACTGTGCACCCCACCAAGGCGGCTCGGGCGGTGGAGGGCGACATCGTCGTGTTCGGCACGAACGGCGGTGGCGACCTAATCGCGATGACGACGGACGGGCGTGTGTACATGATGAGCGGCGCATCGGGCCCCTGGCCCGTCCTCGACGTGGACGAAGCCGACATTAGAGCCGCCTTCAGTGACCTCGCGGAGTTCTTGGCGTTCCTCAGGACTCATCTGCGTGACGCCGTCGCCGACCTCCGCTGACACAATGCAGCGGTCTGACCCGGGCACGCGGTTTTGAGACGAGCAAGCACCGGGACGCGGGTGAGTGCGCATGAGCGGTCCGAGGCCCGTGCTCAGGGGAGGGTCGGTGGGTGGCCGCGTTCGCGCAGCAGACCCAGCGCTCGCTCCAGGTCATCCCTCAAGGCGGCGGTCTCCTTGCGCATCTCCTTGAGGCGGTGGCGTAGGGCTGAGCCCGAACCGACGGTTCGGGCTTTCGTCGCTTCTCGGGGCACCCGCGGCAGCCGCGCCCGGCCGATGACCCGCCCCGCGTCTGCCCCGACGATCGGCCGCTACGTAGGCCGCCGGACGTTCCCGCTGCTGTAGTACCGCGCCTCGGCCTTGCGCCTTGGCCGCACCGCCCTGTCCGTTTCTGCCGGTCGACCGGCAGGTCCGTCGGCGGTGTGGCCGCCGCATGCCCGAAAGGCGCCCCTCATGAACCTGCCCTCGGCTCTGCCCACCGGTGCCGGCGTCGGCGCTGCGGTAAGCGCCCTGTCGGGTATGCCGTGCTGGGCCACGGCTTCGCTCGTGGTCATCGGCTTGGCCAAAGCCGCGCAGCCCTTCTATGAAGGGTGGCTGCGATCACTGGAGGAGCAGCGGCAGTGCCTGTTGGCCCAGCGCGAAGCAGCCCGTCAGCACTACGAACGGGCCCGCCTCGTCCGCATGCTCGATGCGGCCGCCACCGACCCGCAGACTCGGGCGCAGCACGTCATCGAGATGACGAAGGCGCTCAACCCTCCGCCGCCCGCCGATCCGCCGGCGCCGCCACCGACCGGCCCACCGTGACTGGGCCTCCACGGGCTCTACCGGCGGTAGAGTTCGGGTATGGACGAGGACACGAGCATCAAGGTGGCCAAGGCGACGCGGGAGCGGCTGGCGGAGCTGGCGCAGGAACGCGGGACGACGATCCGCGGTCTGGTGGAGTCGTTGGCGGCGTCCGCGCCGACGAAGGCCGAACTGCGGGCCCGTGCCGACGTGGCGCGGACAGAACTGCGCGAGCGGTTCGGGATCGAGGTCACGCCCGCGGACGAGACCGCCGGACAGCGGCTATGGGACCAGCTCACGGGCCCGGCCCCTACGGCGGGGGCCGCGTGACCCCGGTACTGCTGGACCACACCGCGCTCCTCGCACTCGGGAAAGGCCACCGCCAGCTGTCGGGCTTCGTCGTCGCCGCAGCCGGCGGCCGCGGCGTCCTCCAGGTCCCGGCACTGTCGCTGACGGTCGCCGGTGGCGAGCGCACGTACCTCGCCGAGCACGTCGCCTCGCTGCCCGGCGTCGAGATCGAACCACTGGACCTGCCCGCGGCGCTGGCCGCCGGGGATCTGCTTCGGGCGGGCACCGACTGGCGGGTCACCCAGGCGGTGCACCTGGCCCGCCCCACCCTGGACCACCCTGTAGGCAGGCCGCTGATCAGCTTTGAACCGCAGCTGTACGTCGGCACTGGCATTGACCCGATCACCCCTACTGACAGCTGACGCCCGCGACTTGTGTTGACCAGTGGTTGGTGGCGGAGCGGGGGCGAGATAGTCGAACGTGCCTTCGGACCGATGTCTGGGCGCGAGCCTGCTCGAGGACGGCCAGGCCGTGGACCTTGGTGATGAACAGCCTCATCGCCCGGGGCTTGGTCAAGGCAGAGGCTGTGACGACGGACTGTGACGACGGAAACGCTATGAAACGCTTCGCTACAGTCCGTAGCAACTCACCTACGGACGCGACAGAACGGCGCGGAGTGGGATCTTGCCCTTTGTATCGCGTCTGACCTGCAGTTTTGTCGCTCCGTGATCATGCTGTAAACTCTGTGTCGCGCGGTCAACCATGCGCGCATGCGATTTCAAGCCCCGAACGGGATACCCCGGCGGGGCTTTTTCGCGTTACGAACCCTACTCACCCCCGAAGGCCCCGGGCACCCGCCCGGGGCCTTCGTCGTTCCTTGGAGGCACAGTGAGACTGCCCTACGTCGCGGCCACCACCGGCCCGGCGGCCCCGGCCCCGCCGTCAGAGCCACCCGTCCTCGGCACGACCGCAATAATTGTCATCGCGGTCGTGCTCGGCGGAATCCTCCTGGCATGGGTCGCGGCATCCGTGATCAAAGCTCTGGGGACACACGCCCTCAACAAGGCGTCCGCCGAGGATGTCCCTGCGGTGTTGAAGGTCCTGGGCACCTGGATCGCACCATTCACCAAGTTCATGCCGCACCGCTGGGGTCCCCTTCCAGCAGACCCGGCCGCTCCCACCGCCCCGTCCACTCCCGCACCCGCACCGGACCAAGGAGCAGGCAGTGCATGACCTCACCAGCAACGCGGTGATCGGCAAAGTGGCCGCCGAGCAGCTCTTGGTCGGCCTGGCGCGGTTGGAGACCAGTCAACGCGCCCTGGTCTTCGCGGTCATCGGCATGGAGATGTCCATCGCCAGCATCGCGCGCTCTCTGAACATCACTCCCGGCGAAGCGCAGCAACGGATCCAGGACGGACTGGACGCGCTTCGCAGGGACGAGGCGGTACAGGAACTCGCCGGGGTCTACTGCATCGGCGACCGCGGCGACTTCCACGCACACATTGCCCGTCTGCAGCTCGAAGACTGGTTCTGCCGCTGGTGCCTGGGATTCCAGGTCCAACGCGGCAGGGGACGAACCCGCATCACCTGCAGCGACCGCTGCCGCCGCGAGATGCACAAGATCACCCGGCAGAAGCCCGCCGACCTGGGCAAGGGCTGAGCGATGACGGGCCTCCTGCCGGGCAGACTCTCGATCCGGCAAGGCAGGAGGCCCGTCCATCCCAAGACGACAACGGGTCCGACCGAAACGCAAGTCCGCGCTGCTGGCGCGCGTCGCGCCTCGGATTCAGGCGCCGGGGTTCCGCCGGGTCGCAACGAGGTCGTGCCAGCGTTGCCGTGTGACCGGCTCGCCGTCGACCCACTGGGTACGGGTGTGGTGGTCGAGGGCGCGGTCGACCATGAAGTACGTCAGGTCGACGTAGTAGGCGTAGTCGCCGTCGCTGGTGCGCGTGCGGAGTCGGTCGATGGTGTCGGCGGCGTGGCGGTACGCACCCACCACGGCCTGTTGGAAGCAGACCACCAGTTCGAGCGTCGGCTCCTGGGTCGCGACCAGTCCGGCGACCCGCATCCGCGTACGCACCACCTCGACCCGGGCGTCGAAGTCGCCCGCGGGGACGCGTCCGGCGTCGCGGGCGAGTTCGGCGATTTCGAGGGTGAATCCGGTGGCGCGCAGATCGAGGCCGGCGAGCAGCTGGCGAGCGAGGTCGATCTCGTCGTCGGCGAGGCCGGGGTCAGTCGTTCTGCGTCCTGGAACATCTGCACCGCGCGCTGCGTCGCCGGGACGTCTTCGCCACGGGCGGCGACCGCTGGGGTGACCCCCGCGCCAAGCTCCTGACCGGGGGGAGGTGGGTGGCCGCCGAGCCGACCGTGCTCACTGCTCTCGGGTTGGAGAGCGAGCCGGCCGGGCACTTGGCTGAGCTCGCCTCGGCCCTGCACGCCGCGTACGTCCAGGTCGCCGCCGGGCAACAGCGCGCTTCAGGTCGTGGACGGGAAGCTGAGGCTGGCCAGGCTCGGCAAGGCCGAGGAACCCGCGCTCATGCCGGCGTTCCGCCGGCTGGTGGGCGGGATGCTGCCGAAGGTCGACTTCCCCGAACTGCTGCTGGAGGTCGCTGAACTGACCGGCATGGCGGACGCGTTCACGCACATCTCCGGCGCGGACTCCGGCATGGAGGGCTTCACCACGAGTCTGTGCGCGGTGCTGCTGAGCGAGGCGTGCAACGTCGGGATGACCCCGGTCGTCAAACCGGACGTCGCGGCACTGACCCGGAGCCGCCTGGTCCAGGTCGATCAGGGCTACTTCCGGGCGGAGAACATCTCGGCAGCGAACGGCCTGTTCATCGAGGCCCAGGCGAAGATCGACGTCGTACGCGCGTGGGGCGGCGGCCTGATCGCCTCCGCCGACGGTGTCCGCTTCACCGTCCCCGTGCAGACGCTGTACGCGGGTTCGAACCCGCGGTACTTCGGGCTGCGGCACAAGGGCGCGACCTGGCTGAACGTCGTCAACGACCAGGTCATGGGGCTGGGCGGGGTGGTCGTGCCGGGCACGCTGCGCGACTCGCTGTTCATCCTCGATGCGATCCACGCCCGCGACGGCGGCCCGAAACCGGAGACGGTCATCACCGACACGGCGTCGTATTCCGACATCGTCTTCGGCCTGTTCGCGATCTGCGGCTACCAGTTCGCCCCGAGGATCGCCGACATCTCCGACGCGCGGCTGTGGCGGACGAACACCGCGGCCGACTACGGGCCGTTCCAGCCGGTCTCGAACCACACGATCCGCCTGGACCGGATACGCGCCCACTGGGGCGACATGCTCCGCGTGGCGGGCTCCTTGACCCTGGGCGAGGTTCGCGGCCACGACCTGATCCGCATGCTCTCCCGGGACGGCAAGCCAACCGGGCTCGGGGACGCGTTCGCCCACTACGGGCGGATCTTCAAGACCCTGCACCTGCTCCAGTTCGTCTCGGACGAGGGATACCGGCGCATGATCGGCGCGCAGCTCAACGTCACCGAGGCCCGCCACCGCCTCGCCCGCCGCATCTTCTTCGGCCAGCGCGGCGAACTGCGCCAGCACTACCGCGAGGGCATGGAAGACCAGCTCGGAGCCCTCGGCCTGGCCCTGAACGCCGTCGTGCTGTTCAACAGCCACTACATCGACACCGCCGTCAAACAGCTCGCCGCCGACGGCTTCCCCGTCACCGACGACCTGCTCACCCGCCTGTCCCCGCTCCAGTACGACCACATCAACTTCCTGGGCCGGTACGCCTTCACCCGGCCGCCGGCGCCGGGCCTGCGCTCGTTGCGCGACCCGAACAGCGACGACGAGACCGACGGGGGCGAGAACGCATAGCCCGCAGCACTGGTGGCGCTCCGTGATCAGCGGTCGAGCTGGTTCTCGATGCGGAAGATCACATACTCAGCGGCCATTCCAAGAATAGTTTATTTGGACTGATAGAGTTCGACTATGCCACGTCGCGCTCTCGACAACCCGATCGTTCTGGCAGTGCTGGGTCTGCTGCTCGAACAGCCCTCGCACCCGCACCAGATGCTTGCCGAACTGCGAAAACGCAGCGACAACCATGCGGCCGCGATCACGCGGGGCACGCTCTACAACACCGTTGCCGCCCTGACCGAAGCGGGATGGCTTGCCTCGCAAGGCCAGCAGCGCCTGGGAAACCGTCCTGAGAGGACCGTCTACGCCCTCACACACGCGGGCCGTGACGAACTCGTACGACGCCTGGACTCCCAGATCCGCAACCCCGAGCGCGAGTTCTCGCAGTTCCTGGGCGCAGTCACCTATCTCGGCGCCCTCGGGGTGAGCGGCGCGGTGGAGGCCCTGGCCGAGCGTGCCCGACGCCTGCGGCAACGCACGGCCGCCGATGAAGAACGCTTCGCGGAGGCCCTGGCGGCTGGCGTACCGCGCCTGCACGTCATCGAGGCCGAATACGCGTTGTGCCTCGCTCACGCCGAGATGGCGTGGATCGATGCGGTCATCGACGACCTGCACACCGGCTCACTGACGTGGCCGACCGATGCGGCGACAACCCCAACACCCCCGGGAACGCCGAACCGAAAGGAATCGAACGCGTGACCCTGACAGCGCACAACATGCTCTTCGGGATCTACCCGGGCGGGGTCACCGGTGATGACACCGGGGGCCTGGCCGGCGGCCCGCCCGATGACCCGGCCCTCGTGTCGAATGCACTCGACAGCCTCCAAGGGCAACCAGGCCGCCCCTTTCTGGTACGCGCCTACATCGGCTTCGACGACACCACACGCCTCGGCGAGCCCCACGCGACCGCGACGCCGGCCGCCGCAGCCCAATACGCCGTCCGGGGGCGCCGCTTGGACCTGGTGGCGCAGTACCAGTCCGCAGCCGGAGACGTCGACGGCTACTGCGACTTCCTGCGCGAGCTGGTCGAGCAGTACGGCGCGGTCACGAGCACATTGCAAGTGACCGAAGAGCCTAACGTCACGTCGAACCCGACGCTGGACGGCTACTACCCGGCGGTGCACGAGGCGATCGTCCGCGGGGTTTCCGCCGTCAAAACGCGAGCACGTGAACTCGGGTACACAGGCCTGCGGGTCGGATTCAACACGACTCCTCTGTTTGGGCTGGCAACCTCCTTCGTCACCGATCTGACCAACCTCGGGGGAGCAAGCTTCACCGCCGATCTGGACTACGTGGGCCTGGACTTCTTTCCCGACGTCTTCCAGCCCGTCGACGCATCCGACCTCCCGCACGTAGTCGAGGGACTGCTTCGTCATCACCGTGACTTGGTGCTCGCACCCTCCGGACTGGGGCACCTACCGCTGCACATCACCGAGCACGGCTGGCCCACCGGGCCCGAACGCCGCCCGCACCGACAGGCTGACGTCGTCGAGACCGTGGTGAAGGTGATCGCCGCCCAATCGAAGCAACTCCACTTGAGCGGATACACGCATTTTGCGCTGCGCGATGCCGACAGCGCCCAAACGGGGCTGTTCCATCAGTTCGGCCTCACCACCGATGACTACTCCCCCAAGCCCGCATTCGAGACCATGAAGATGCTCGTCGAACGCTTCAGCGTCTGAAGGCAACGATGGGTGGGGGCCGGCTGCCCCCGTGATCGCAGTCTGCCTCCACTCTCATAAATGACCGGATGCGAGAGTTCTGCGAGAGCCCCGCAGGCGCCCGCGTTACCGCAGGTCGTCGCTCGCAAAACTCCCCTCAAAACCCGCACGTTGTGCGAAGGGGTTCTGCGAGACTGCCGCCATGGATCTGACGCCCGATCAGGCCGCACTCGCGGTGGAACGCCACGACTGCCCCAACTGCGAGGCGCCCGCTGGCAGCGCCTGCCGCACCCGGGGCGGCAAGACCGCCGCGAAGTACCACACCCCCCGCTTCGTCCTCGTCCCCGCACTGCGCGAGGAACTCCACGTGCCAGTCCCCGCCGACCGCGGCCCCGGCCGGGCCTGGAAGCAGCGCCCGAAGCTCGCCGCGGTACCGGCACCGCGCGTCGAACGGCCGGTGCGCATCGGATACGCCCGCACCTCCACCGCCCGGCAGGAACTCGCCGGCCAGCTCGAAGCCCTCCGCCGGGCGGAATGCCACAAGGTCTTCTCCGAGCAGATCAGCACCCGCGTCAAGATCCGGCCCGAATTGGAGAAGGCTCTGGCGCTGGCCCACCAGTTCAAGGAGGCCGCGCCGGAGACGCCCGTCATCCTCACGGTGCACGAGCTCAAGCGGCTGGCCAGGAACGCGGCCGAGCTGATGACGCTGTCCGCCGAGCTCCAGGCCGGCGGCATCCAGCTCGAACTCCTCACCGGCCCGCTCACCGGCGTCTACGACCCGAACGGCATGGGCGCCATGTTCTTCGCCGTGCTCGCGGTCGCCGGGCAGATCGAACGCAACTACATCCGGGAGAAGACCCTCGAAGGCCAGGTCATCGCCGCCTCCAAGGGCAATCACGGCGGCCGGCCGAAGGTCATCGACGATGACATGCTCACCTTCGCCGTCGCCCTGAAGGACAAGGGCGTCCCCGTCCCCGACATCGCGAAGAAGCTGACCATCAAGACCGGGAAGAACGCGGGCAAGCACCCGTCGGTTGCCTCGCTGTACCGGGCACTCGCGGAAGCCGAAGCCGCCGCAGTGGACGACGACCTGCCGATGCGGCCCAAGCCTGCACGCATCCACCAGCCCGGGGACCCGCTCACTCCTGAGGAGATCGACCTCCGCGACCGACTCCAGACCCAGCCGCACCCGAACGCGGAGATCCGCAGCTAGAACCCGCATACCGCGAACATCACGGGACGGCCGTCGGCGTACCGCTAATTTCCGTTCCGATACTCCCCAGGGGCCGTCCTGGTCCGGGGCGCTCGGGCGCGGTTGTCTGGTGGTGCCCCGGCACCAACGCACCCGCCACCGCGGCCGCGTCGAGACCTGGGCCTACCCCCTGCGGCCCGTCCTCGCCGATGATGAGGACCTTTGAAAACATTGGATGGCTTGTGGCCCTTATTTCGTGACGGTGAAGAGGTCACCTCGCGGCCGATGGGCAGCCGCCGGACTGCCGACGCGAGTACCCGACGATCGCGGACTCCGACGTCGCGGGTTCGCCGCCGCCGGCAGGGGTGTGGGTGTAGGACGCCACGATGGACCCCTCGGCGACGGCGTCCAGGACACCGTTCCAGGGGATGGTGTAGCTGACTGTGGTGGTGCGGGCCATGAGCCTCACGACCCCCTGGGCGGTCGCGGCCACGACCTGCCCGTCGGCATCGCTGCAGACTGTGACGTCGAACGTGATGGTGTCCCCGGCGTTGAAGGGCAGTCCGTCCACCATGACCAGGACGCCGTCCCAGGGCCTCTGCCGGTATGTGATCCCGTGTGGCGGCTCCTCATAGGGAAATTCCGGATGGTCGCTCTCGACCGACATACAGGTTCCTGATCGTCGACGCTTGAAGCGGACCTGGCCTCGACTCGCGATCATGCATCCCGTGACCGGGGCAAGCCCGGCTCCAAGCTGCACGTCCTGTCCGACCGAGCCGGGCTGCCCTCGTCGTCGGCATCTCCGCGGGCAACTGCCATGACAGCAACGGCCTGAGGCCTCTGGTCGAAGCGCTCGTGGCCAAGCTCGACCCGCACGGCGGCCGACCATGAAAGCCGGGCAAACTGCACGCGGACAAGGCGTGTGGCAACCCGCCGCTGCGGAAGTGGTTGCGCGGCCGGCGGATCGGTGTGCGGATCGACCGTAAAGGCGTCGACACTCCCAACGGCTCGGCCGCCACTGATGGGTCATCGAACGCGTGAAGTACCGCTTCGTTGATTGCGACGATCGAAGAGGGCTGTACACGGGATGACTGCGATCACGTCGGCGACTTCGAGCGCGAGGTGCTGCGCGACGCGGCAGAGAACATGAGCTGTACTCGACGCTCTACCGGAAATACGGGTCGGGCTCGACGCTAGCCATCCTCTCGGGCGTCCAGTATGTGGGGTTTCCCGCGGGAACGTCGTGGATACAGGGCCAATGAGCGGCTCCTTTTCGGGCGACGTAGAGCCATTTTCTGGTGAATGCGACTTCTGGCCTTCGGACGCTTCGCCGAGCGCCACGAATGAAACGGACGCGATAGCTACGGCTGCCGCTGCTGAGCCGATAATAGTAATAGTTCGTCGCAAACTCATGCGCGTCCTTTCGAGTCCGCCCCTTGAGGCCTGCTCTAAACAGAAAGGCAGGCCCCAAGGAAGTCCTATCTATTCGGGATATGGGATGTTGGCCCAGTCTATGAGCGTGGCGAAGTCGTCATCGAAGTACGGGCCTCGAACCGTGTCATTTGATGCCCCTTTCGCCGTTACCGACGTTGCCCAGCCCAAGTAGGTTGTGTAGTCGAAACTCATTAGCCACGCACTGCCGCTATCGCCGCCATCGCTCTCGAACACGTCCGGCGCTTGGCTCATCCAGTTTCCGCCGGGGAAGGCGTATGCCGTATACATCTCCATTTCCCCACCGTTTGTCTGACTATTGCCGCCGATTGGGTATCCTTGGATTTCAACCTCGCGTATTTCGGGGGAATTGAATATCCAGCCCTGAGACCCCACCAAGTCTTGGATCCTCGACGTGTTTGTCTCGTCCAGGTTCCAGACCGTGATGAATGCGTAGTCGAAGTACTCGGGGCTGGAATCTGCCCAGTTTCCGGCGAGCATTGCACTGTATGGCCACCAGCGGCCGTACGGCTCCCTTTCTGCCTTGGTGGCGCCACTTGCAGAGTATCCGGGGACGAAAAGGATTTCGGAAAACCAGCCCTCGCCCTCGCCGCCATGGACGCCGTGGACGGCGGTGAGAACGGTCGATCTGTTGCCGTTGGTAACAACGGAACCGGTGCATGAGTGCAGTGAGGAGTCAATCGGATCTATGTACCACAGCCGACCGACCGTAGAGGTTCGCGTGTACATCGGGCCAACTGTGCTCTGGAGCGCAATAGATGGCCTCTGGGGCGGCTGGGATGTCGGTATCGATCGCTTGGCAGCGGTTTGCGGTTTCGGGCCAGCCTCTTGTTTCGCAGGAGCCGACGAACCGTTACGGATTCCTTCGGCCATCCGCTCTGGGGTCCAGAAATCCCTCGATTTCGCGTTCTCCTCGCTGGAATACGACTTAGACATCGGAGTCAGTTTTCCAGGCGGAGCGCTGGGCTCCGGCGCGGCCGTTGCATGACTGGAAGTCAATAGAATCAAAGCACATGCGGCAGAGGTCGCAGCAATCCTTACGCGAATCTTCACCCGTCCCCATTTCGTTGACGACTCGGGAGACTACGAGGCTACCGATGCCAACTACGCAGACAACTAGATGGGGGATTCGCTTTCCTATGGGTACTGAAATGGCCTCAAATGTCAAGTTTCCCCCGGGTTTTCGTGGCATCTTTCTCGCGTGAAGTGTACTTGCCGAGGTTGTTCTCGTGTGCAATGTCGGCCTTCGCAGGCCCCCAACGGGCAGGCGTACCGGCAGCGCATGATCGCCCAGGGATGTTGAGGAGGGGCAGTCAAGGGATGCTGTTGGTAATCTTCGCTGTCAGTGTGCCGCGATTCCGAAGAGCTGCTCGCAGAGTTGGCGAACCCTGTTCCGCGACGTCCCCGTTCAAGCGAAACAGCCATCGGGCGCCGCGTCACCGTGGCGAAAGCCAGCGATCCCACCAAATATCACCAACAGCGTCCGAAATATCCGCCACAGCGGTTTTCAAAAAGTTTTTTTCAGCCTCAAGAGCGGCACCCGGCACCCCTGGGTGACAGAACCCTACGAGTGATCCGAAGCCCGAGGAAAACGTAGGGCCCCATTACCGACGTCGACGCCGGCGAACGCGCCCCGTCGAGCACCGCGACGGCCTGCGCCGCCTGCTGCGCGCCGCATGCAGAATGGACGGAACCGCCCCGCGGCCCGGCCACGACATGGTGCGCTGGCTCGGCGTCGGCTCCGCGCTCGTCGCCCGCAAGACCTGAACGCCGCTCGACGCCCACCGCCCGACACGGACTTCTTGGGGGGATACGATGACCGACCCGCACCGCGACGACCCGATGGAGGCGTACGCGCGCAGGCTCATCGAGGACAAGGCCGCCCACCTGGCCGAACTGGCCGTCCCGGCCGCCGACCGCGGCACGACACCCGACGAACTCGCCGCCCTAGCCCCCGTGGACCTGTCGTACGACGAAATCCGCCGCATCGCGGCCGGCGAACCGGACGCGGACCCCGAACCACCGCCGGACGCCACCGGCGCGGACGATGCCGCGCGCATCGCCGCCCACGACGGTTCCGCGCCCGCGCTGCGCCCCCTCAGCGACGCCCGGCGCCGCGCGCAGGACCCGGAGACCACCGACCACGTGCGCCGCGTCCTCGACCGGATCCTCGGCGACGACGCGGGGGAGCGGTGAGACGCCGCTGAGCGAAGTCGCCGTCGGTGGTCGGCGCCGTGTGGGCTGGCCGGGCATCTGGTAGGGGTTACGAGGCGTTAGCTTGCCGTTCAACCTCGTGATGGCGAGCGACCGGGTTCAGGCGTCTTGGTACGAGATCACCGCGTTGCCGGCTTGTGCGGCTTCCTGGAAGTAGTCGCGCAGTTCGAGGAGGCTGTCCACCAGGTACTCGGCCCAGTCCTCGTTGAACTCGGCGGAGAACAGGAGCTCCCGCACACGCTCGCGGAGGAGAGGTTGGCGGTCCAGGACCCACCGGTCCAGCGGTGCCTGGCCGAGGAAGTCGGCTGCGGTGCGGACCTCGTCGGGGACCAGGGCGAACAGTTCGACGCCGACGAAGCCGTACTCGGGGTGCTCCTCGCCTTCCCGTAGCAGCGTGCCGCCGAACAGCGGCAGCTCGGCGGCGGGATTGCTGGGCGCGGCCGTGGTCAGCGTGTAGTGCATCAGCGAGCAGCTGTTCTGCACGCTGATGGCCGGAGGCACCGGAGCGTCCGCCTCGCGCTGTCGGAGCACGTCCCACAGTTGCCGTGGCGACTTCGAGTCGACCCAATCGCCGGGGACCTGACGCCAGTAGTAGTCGATGCCCACCAGGGGACCTTTCGCGCGTGAGACTGAGCCGCGCGGCACGGTACACCTTCGGGCCGGCCTCACCTGATCTCTTCCGCAGGTGGGAACGACTGCAGTCGACGTCCTGGATCCTGCTGGCGTTCCCGCTGCCCGCCCCGAAGGACATCAGGATGACGCTGGCCGGCCTGTCCGCGTTCCGGTCCGAACTGCACGCGTGCTTCACCCGCAGAGCGAACGCGCTGTTCGAGCTGGCGGAGGCGGTGCTCTGCGCGGACGGTCCGGTCAGGACGCTGGTCGGACTGTCCCTTGCACCCGAGCACCGGCGCGGACACGGAGCGCTGTACGACGCCGTGAACCACGGTCGAATCAACGTCGGGCGCCTGCGGAACGCGCTGGCGCGGCTGCCGCTGCCCCAGGCCGCGGACGGCCGGATCGTTCTGGCAGTCGACGTCAGCCCGTGGCTGCGGCCGGACGCCGACACCAGCGAAGGCCGGTCGTTTTGCCACACGTTCGGGCGCGGCGAGGGTAAGCATCAGACGGTGCCCGGCTGGCCGTACTCGATCGTCGCCGCCGGGGGCCACCCCGCCGTCGACGCGGCCGCCGAAGTGTTCGCCGCCCTGGCCGCCCGCCACGCCCGGGAGGGAGCGGAGACGACCGCCGTCGAACTCGCCCGCCTCGACGAGGCCTTGCGTCTGCTCGCGGCCCAGTACGCGGCCGCCGTGTTGGTCGCCGTCGCCGCGGTGGTCTCCGGCGCCGACTCCCGGTGCCGAACCCCACACGACTTGCGGACGTCGACGCCCGCGCGGCCGCCCTGCACCGGGACTGCATCACCCCCGCACCGCCGCCGGTGCCCCGCGCCCGGCCCAGCCGACGTTCCCGATACGCCCCGCCGCCGATTCCCGAGATCGCGTCCAGGAGCGGCCGCTCGACTCCAATTGGGGACCTATACCGACGTCTCCCACCTCGTCATCGGTGCCTGACATGCGGCGCGAGACAGCTCCTGTCTGACCCGCCCCCTAGGCTCCATGCCGACGCCCGGACGACCGAGCGACCATTCTCGGTGAGCCCCCAGGGCAACCACACCATCAGCCACATCCGGTCCTCCCGGACCGCCTCACATTCCTAAGGACCCGCCATGGCTGTCAGCGACAGCGAACGCCACGACCAGCAGCGGTGGCACAAAGCGTTCGCCACCGCCCTGGCCGAAGAAGCCGGCGCGGTCCCCGGGCTGGTCTGCTACCGCACCGCCGACATCATGCCCGCCCTGCAGTGGGAGGACGACCCGCGCGGCGCGTACGACGCGTTCGCCGGCCTCGTGGTGGGCGGCCACGCCCCCGTCACCAAGACCACCGCGACGCTGCACTACCGCCGCGACCCCGCCGACGGCGAAGGCCCCTTCGAACGCGACGAGACGCCGCTGTCCACCCTGGACCTCGGCACCACCGACCCCCGCCTCACTGCCGCCATCCTGGTGACCTGCGCCCGGCACCACCGCACCACGCTGTAGAGAGGCCACAGGGCAGGGCCGCGACGCCGTCCGCAGACATACCGCACCCCGCCTGCCAGGCCGAACCCGAGGAGGGTCACCGGACCGGCCCGGCGTGCGATGCCGACGTTGCGCAACTTCACAGTTCCTCGGCGAGCATGTCACGTCCGTCGATGACCGCAACGTGCTCGAAATGACGGCCGTCGCGATCATCGCCTCCGGCAGCCCCGGCGCCGAGCCTGCCGCCGAGAGCTGAGCCCACCCGGTGCGTCACGCTGCCCCGATTCGCAGTCACTGCGGTGAATCTGGAGGCGACGAACAGGGCGGTAGTTCTACGCTGGACGTCCGGCGCCTGCAGCAGCGGGCGCACTTGCGTTTCGGGAGTCGGAATGAGTGTCGCGTCGCTGACCGCCGGTGTTGCTTGGCCGAGTGACTGGGCTGAGCGACGCGCCGGCCGCGGCTGCGCGATGTGCGGGAACGACGGTGCGGAGGACATCGGGGTCGCCGTGCTGGTCGGGCGGGGCAAGTACGTGGACGCGTACGCCAAGCGGAGTCGGGTCCGCGGATATGTGATGGCGATCTGGAACGGCCGCCACGTCGCCGAGCCGACCGAACTGAAGCCGGTCGAGGTCGCCGGGTACTGGACCGAGGTGACCGAGGTCGGCCGGATCGTCGAGGACGCTTTCGACGTCTGGAAGGTCAACTACGAGACGCTCGGCAACGCGCTGCCGCACCTGCACACGCACGTCATCCCCCGGCACCAGGAGGACCCGGCGCCGGGGGGACCGATGCCCGGCGAGTGGCTGGACGCCCCGCCGCGCAGCGGCGACGAGTTCAGCGCGGACCTGGCACAGCTTCGCTGGGCGTGGGAGCAGCGTCTCGGGTGACTGCGCCGGCGCGGCGGTAGTAGCCGCCGGCGTCGGGCGCGTTGAGCGCCCCGGACCGTGCGAGGGCTGCCAGGCCGCGGTGCAGCGTTGCGTACAGGGCGGGTCCTGGCTCCCAGCCGAGCCAGTCCTTGCCGCGTGACCCGTCCGGACCGACGAGCAGGCACGCCGCGGCGTCGGCCGCGGTGAAGTCCGGTGTGGTGCCGAGCAGGGCGAGCGCGAGCTGCGCGGTGGCGCGGTCGGCGGCCGCGGTGTGCCGACGGTAGGCGGTCAGGTCGCCGGCGAGGAACAGGTGCGGGCCTGAGAGCGCCGACAGGAACAGCCGCAGCCGGAATGGCTGCGCGTTGAGCACCTCCGGATCGTCGCTGACCGGGGTCACCGCCAGGTGCGGGGCGCCGAAGCCGACGAGGGCGGTGGCGTGGTCGATGTCGTCGAACGTGCCGCAGAGTTTGACGTCGTGCCGCACTTCGGTGTCGAGGTCCAGGCCCTCGCGCCGGTGCAGCTCGATCACCGCGTCGACGAGCTGGGCGCACGCTGTGGCGGGCGGTTGGTCATGGACGAACAGCAGATCCAGGTCCGAGGCGGCGCGGCCGCCGCCGTGGGCGTGGGAGCCGTAGGCGAGGGCGTACCCGCCGAGCCTGGTGTGGGCGGCGGCCAAGGCCACAGCGCACCGCAGCGCGCCCGTCGGCACGCCGTACTCGTGGACGCGGGTGGTCGGCGCGGCCGTCATCGCGGGTCGCCGGTGTCGGTCGCACGGAAGTGGAGCAGGTGCACGCCGCTGGGGATGACCACCTCGCCCGACGGCGCCACGGTGTGCTGGGCGACGAACGCGTCGACCGCGTCGCCGACTTTCCGGTCGTCCCGGAGCTGCGGGTGCCCGGCCAGGTGATAGTCAGTCATCCACGCGCGCGCCGCCTCGGCGTCGGCCGCGCGCACCGTTCCGGGCAGACGCAGCGCGGTCAGCCGGCCGCGGCCGGCTTCCTCGGCGGCGTGCAGTCGGTCGGTCAGGACCGCGCGGGTGTGGGCGCGGCCGGTGCCGGGGAACGCGGCGAGGCGTTCCCACATCCGCGTGACGAGGCGCTGCTCGGGCGATTCGGAGTCGAAGTACAGCACCAGGAGGTGGCCACCGGGGGCAAGGAGGTCGACCAGGTCGTCGACGAAGCGGCGGGCCGCGCGGTCGGCGGCGGGCAGGTCGGCGACAGTTTCCACGCCGTCGGGGGTGGTGCGCTCGTAGAAGCTGCCGAGGGGGTAGTTCAGCGACCAGAAGGCGCCGATGACGTCGAACCGTGCCGCTTCGGACCGCAGTTGCCTGACGGCGGATGCGGCGTCGGTGGTCAGCGTCCGCGCGTCGGGGAACGCCCGCGAGAACGCCGTGATCATTTCCGGACTCGGGTCGACGCCGGTCACCGCGTGGGCGTGCGGCGCGAGCGCGTAGGTGACGCGCCCCGCCCCACATCCCAGGTCCAGCACATCGAGGCGCCGGCTGTCCGGGTTGAGGTCGGCCAGGGTGCGGGCCACCAGCTCGACATCGGTGACCGGCTCGGCGGTGCCGGGCACGCGGTAGCGGTGGACGGGCAGGACCCGGTCGTGCAGGGCCACGTCGCGGTAGACCGCAGCGAGGTCGTCGGTGATCTGGGGCATGGGTGGTTCCTCCTCGCGAGACAGGGGGCGAAGGCGGGGAACGGTCAGGGCGTGTCGTGGAGGCGGCCCAGGCGGGCGACCTCGCCGACCAGTTCGGCGAGGTGGTCGGCGGTGGTGCGGGCGTTGCCGCCCAGGAACCGCAGCGGCCACACCTCCGCGCCGGGCGCCACCCGCCCCCCGTCGGCCAGCGAGAACTGGTGCAGGTGCCACCGGCCCTCGCGCAGCACCTGGTCGTGGATCGCCCGGTTGACGCGGTTGAGCCGCTCCACGTCCGGCCGCGCCGGATCGTGGCCGGACGGCAGATAGGCGAACACCACCGCGGTCAGGTCCGGGTCGTGCAGCCGGGCCAGGCGCGGGTGCGTGTCGACGAGCGCGGAGAACGCCGCGACCGTGTCGAGGCGGTGCTCGGCCATCGCCGCCAGCCCGGCGCGGCCGCGGGCGCGCATCATCGCCCACAGCTTCAGCGACTCCCACGCCCGCGACCCGGTGAACGGGGTGACCTGCCCGAACGCGAACGTCTCGCGCATGATCAGGTCCGAGTAGGTGGTGATGGTGCGCAGCACGCCCGGGTCGCGCACCAGCAACGCGGACAGGGTGTAGGGGACTTCCATGACCTTGTGCGCGTCCACCGTGATCGAGTCGTACAGCTCGATCCCGTCGATCTTGTGCCGGAGCCGGTCGGTGAACGCGCACAGCAGGCCCCAGCACGCATCCGCGTGCAGCCAGATCCCGGGGTCCTGCCCGCGGACCACGTCGTGCACGGCCGCCAGGTCGTCGACGGTCTGCGTGCGGCTGTCCCCGGCGTAGGCGACCACGCCCATCACCTCGCCGCGGTGCGCGCGCAGCGCCCGCCGCAGCGCCTCCAGGTCGTAGCGGTAGCCCGACACCGGGACTTCGAGGAGCGACTCGCCACAGCCGATCCACGCCAGCGCGCCCTTGACGCTGTAGTGGCCGATCCCGGCGGGGACGACCAGCTTGAACCGGCCGGGGTCGCGCACGCCGTCGCGCATCGTGCCCGGGCCCGCGTGCTCGCGGGCCAGCATCATCGCCACCGCGTTGCTGCCGGTACCGCCCTGCGTGACGACACCGCCGACGTCCCACACGTCGGCGACCTTGCCCACCGGCGGATTGGCGTAGCCGACCAGGTCGCGCAACCACCGCAGCACCGCGACGTCGACGAACGTCGCAGACGGCGAGTCGAAGGACTGATTGATCAGGTTCTGCTGCGCGAACACCGCCAGCACCGCGCCGGCCAGCGCCGCCACGTCCGCGCCGGTGTCGGCGAACCCCGCGAACCTCGGCGACGCCTCGTTCTTGCAGTACGGCAGGATTCGTCGCCGTACCTCGTCCACCACCGCCGCGGCGTCGACGGAGCCCTCGGGGAGGTCGTCCACGATCAAGTCGCGCAGCTCCTCGGGCGTCACCCGCGGGGCGTCGTAGATGTCCTCGCGGACCTTCACGTCCACACCGGTGCGCAACGCGCCCGTCAGCAGGTCGAGCACCTGGTCGCGGTTGTCAGGGGTGAGCACCGCGGCACCGGGGGCGACTCCCGCACCCTGCGCGGCGGTAGCAGATCGGATCATCGAACGCCCTCCTCGACGACGGGCCCGCACCGGGCCCCGGGCCCCCAGCACAGCGCCCCCCGCCCCGTGCGCGGCGCCAACGTGCAGGCCCTGCAACGCCGTTGCGTACTGTGCAAACGACCTCGACACACCGTGATCGCGTGGCTACGGTGGGCGGGACACCCGTGCGCCCCCGAGAGGGGTAGTGATGACCGCACCGGATCCGATGTGGAGCAGCGCACAGGCACGCGGCCTCGCCGAGCACGGCGACATCGGCGGTCTGATCCGCCTCGGTCGCGAAGCCCGCGGATGGCACCTCAAAGACCTCGGCGACGTCCTCGGGTTCTCCGCCTCCGCCCTGTCCCGGATGGAACGCAGGCGCGCGGGCGGCGAGATCGCCATGCTGCGCCGCGCCGCCCAAGCTGTCGGCATGCCCCGGCATGTCCTCGCCACAGCACTGGGGGTAGCGGACCCACTACCCGCTAAGGTGGCAAAGGCCGCCGCAGGGCGAGCGGAGGAGGATCCGATGCGCCGTCGTCAACTGCTGACCGCGTCCCTGGCGGTGCCCGCCGCGGCGTTCCTGAAGGTCGACGACGCTCTCGCCGCGATCCCCGACCCTGCCGGGCTGGCCACCGCCCAGGACGTCACCGCCCGCCTCGCCCGCGCCCGGGCCCTCTTCGACGCCGGCGACCACGCCCGGCTCGTCGCGAACGTGCCCGACCTGCTCGCCGCCGCACACGCCGCCGCCCGCGACGCCCGGCCCGAGGACTACGGCCGACTGGCCGCCTGCTACGACCTCACCACCGAAGTCCTCACCAAGATCGGACGGCACCCGGCCTCACGCAGCGCCGCCGACCGCGCGACCGTGTACGCGGACCTGTCCGGCTCACCCCTCGCCGCCGCCTCCGCCGCCCGCCAACTCGCCATCCTCCTGCGCCACCAAGGCGAGAAAGCCGCCGCGCAACGCCTGACCCTGCAGGCCGCCTCCCGGATCGAGGCCACCGGCCTGACCCGCCCCGCCGAAGCAGAGGCGTACGCGCAGATGCTGTGCACCTGCGCGTACACCGCGGCAACCAACGGCGACCGCGCCACCGCACACGAACTCCTGCGCGACGCCGAGCACGCCGTACGGCGCGTCCCCGACGCCGCAGACACCCGCGCCCGCAGCGGCACCGTCAACCATGCCTCCGTGCAGCTCTACGCGGTCGGCGTCCACTGGAGCCTCGGCGACGCCGGCACCGCGCTCGCCATCGGGCGCGGACTGCATCCCGGGCAGTTCCCCACCGCCGAGCGGCGCGGCCGGCTCCACACCGACCTTGCCCGCGCCTGGCACCAACGGGGCCGCCCCGAAGAGACCGCCACCGCGCTGCGGGCCGCCCTCCGCGAGGCCCCCGGCGAAGTACGCGACCGCCCCTCAATCCGAGCCATCGTCACCGAACTCCATCAACGCCACCCTCATGCCGTCGGCGTTCGTGACCTGGTCGCCGCAGTAGGTCGCCCCGCTTAGGCTCCCCGTCGCTCCGGCAGCGAATGCCTCGGCCCCGGATGTGACCATCCGGGGCCGAGGGCTATCGCGCTGCAGAGGCCACAGGCAGGCCCACAACGCCGTCCGCAGACTTACCGCCGCCCGCCTGCCCGGCCGAACCCGAGGAGCGTGACCGGACGGGTCCGGTGGGTGTGCGACGCCGCGGTGCGGTCGAGCGGTCCGCTAGTGGTCGGCGCGCCGGCGCTTGGCGAGCAGCAGCGTGCCTGCCCCGGCGGCCAGTACCGCTGCGCCGGCGACCCCGTAGAGCGTCATGTCGGAGTCGGAGCCGCCGGCGGCGCACCGGCGCGCGGAACTCCTGCTGGAGGCGTGCTGCGTGACCGCGGTGCGGCACCGCGACGCGGCCGCGCAGGTGTCGGCGTTCCCGCACGACTACCGCCCGACCGGGGCGGTGGTGTTTGCGTGCCTGCTCTACCTGACGGGCCGCGCGGACGCCGCCGCGTTCTGGTGGCGCTACGCCGCCGGTGCCGAGGACCCGCACGCGGCACGGCTGTTGGCGCTGTACTACGGGGCGATCGCCGATCCGGTCACCGCGGCCGCGTGGCAGGACCACGCGCAGCCGCCGCCGGTGCGGACCAGGCCGCCGCGGCAGCCTCGCGCTTGGCACCGCCGCCGTGACGCGGCGGCGCTGGTCGCGTCCGCGGAACCGGCGATCCGGGTTGTCGCGGACGACCCGGACTGCGGGGAGGTGTGCTTGCCGGACGACGACCTCGGTCTGATCCTCGCCGCTTGTCGCTGATGGATGGCGCCCGGCGCCGGCGAAAGCACCGACCGGCGGTGTGTGGCTGAACGCGCACCGGCGGTCCGCTGGCTCCCGAACCTCAGGGGGCCAATGTCGAGCCGACCGGTCAGGCCATGACGTAAGCGGGGCCGGGCAGAACGACGTAGACCTGACCACGCGGGTGCCCGAGCATTCCTCAGGCGCCCGCGTGGTGTGGTCGGTCAGTTGGGGTGGGCGGTGACGGCTCCGGTGGCGGCGGTCCAGATGAGGTAGCCGTTCTGGAAGTTGCTGCGTTTGCCGCCGGCGACGTCGAATTCGTTGCTGGTGGGGTAGCCGAGCCAGCTGCGTTCCCAGCCGATGGACGCCCAGTGGGTGCGGATGGCGCCGACGACGGCCCAGGCTCCGGTGCTGGGGTGCCAGTAGATGCTGGAGTAGGTGCTGAAGTGGTTGAAGTAGCCGACTCCGTCCGGGGTTTTGGTGTCGTCGATGGTGGGGTAGCCGAGGTTGGTCTCCCAGCCGAGTTCGGCCCAGCGGGTGCGGATGGCGCCGCCGATGGAGTGGGCTCCGGTGTTCGGGCTCCAGTAGACGGACACGCCGCCCTTGCTGAAGTGGTTGAACCAGCCGATGCCGTCGGGGGCGCCGGTCTCGTCGTTGACCGGGTAGCCGAGGGTGGCGACGTGGCCGCGTTCGATGTACTTCAGGTGGATGTCGTTGAGGACGTAGTAGGCGCTCTTGCCGCGTTCGGCGTAGATTCCGCCCTTTTGGAACAGGGAGTACCAGCCGGCGGTGCCGTCGGCGTACTCGTCGGCGACGGGGTAGCCGAGCAGTCCCCTCTCCCAGTTCAGCGAGGCCCATTTCTTCAGGAGGGTGCCCTGGACGAGGGCGGCGCCGGTGTTGGGGTGCCAGTAGATGACGGCGTTGTCCTCGGTGGCGCCTGCGGTGCGGAAGTAGGTGTACTTGCCGGCGCCGTCGGGTGCGGTGAGGGTGTCGGTGACCGGCTTGTACGCGCCGGAGGGTCCGCCGAGGTCGAGGTACTTGGCCAGGACCGGGCCGCACAGGTTCTTGGTGCCACCGGTAGCGCCGGGGAACGTCTGGCAGAAGTTGAGGTTGTCGCCGCCCATGTCGCTGCGTGGGCCGTGGGCGGTGCGGCCGCCGGCGTAGAGGTAGCGGGTGCCGGCGGTGTCGGAGGCCCACAGGTCGGGGATGTTGTCGCCGGTGACGTCCGGGGTCGCTTGCAGGTGGGGGAACTCGGTGAGCTTCCATCCACTGGTGCCGTAGACGGTCTTGTCGCCGCCGCCGAGCGCAGCGAGGTTGGTGCCGCCGCCCTGTTTGGCGCCGAGGCGCAGGTAGAGCTTGCCCTCGGTCTTGTGGCGCATGATCAGGTCGTAGGCGCCGTCGCCGCTGATGTCGCCCGCGGTGTGGATGGTGTAGTCGGCCCATCCGCCGGTACCGATCTTTGCTGCGGAGAGCATGGTGGCGCCGGTGTACCCGTTGAAGGCCCACAGGTCCGCCCCGACGACGGCGAGCATGTCGGGCAGGCCGTCGCCGGTGGCGTCGCCGAGCGCGAGGATCTGCGTGAGCGCGGACGGCGCCGGTGACCCTGGGGGGAGGAGCAGTTCGATGCGGGCGGCGGTGTCGACGGCGCCGCGGCCGTTGCCGGGGTAGACCCACAGTTTCCCGTCGGGCATCCGCGCGATGAGGTCCTGGAACCCGTCCGCGCCCCACCAGTCGCCGTGGTAGGTGGTCAGGGCGTTGGTGAAGTACCCGGCAGGGACCTGGTTGTGCACGTTGCCCGCGCCGTCGTCGGTGCGGGTGCCGTTGATCGGCTTGTTGAGCTTCCCACCGGAGAACGACGGGAACACCTGCAGGTCGCCTCCCGCGTTGACCAGGGCGAGGTCCGGCTTCTGGTCGCCGGTGAAGTCCATCGGCCCGTCGACCTGGTCGCGCGGCTCCACGAAGAAGCTGTAGACCGTCTGCCCGGACCAGTTGCCGACCTTGTCGATCGCCTTCACGTACAACTGCGCGGGCCCGGCGTGCGCGGGAGTCGCGCGGATGGTGGAGGCCTTGCCGGGTGCGGGGGCCTTGACCCGGTTCTGGAAGTTGTTCGTGTCGAAGCTGTAGGCGTACTCGAGGGTGTCTGCGGTGCCGTTCGCACCGAACGTGAACTCGCCGAGGGTGCCGTACTCCGCGCCCTCGGGCCACGCCGCATCCGAGCCCGCCTTGTACTGCGGCGAGGTCACCGACGGAGCGTTGGGGGCGGACTTGTCGACCTTGAACCGGCACGGGTTGTTGATCGCGCCGGGGAACCCGGTGGGGCCGGCGAACAGCCCGGAGCTGTCGTGCGGATCGAACGTGTAGGCGTACGTCGACCCGTCCCTCAACCGGGTGTGGAGGATGTCGTAGTTGATCCAGCCGTTGCCTGCCAGCGGGGCCCAGTCGTCGAAGATGCGTACGCCGGTGGTCTCGTCCCAGATCCGCATGAACACCCCGTCCAGGTTGCCGTCCGGGTCCGCGTTGTGGGCGTAGATGCGCACGTCGTTGTCGGCGATCACGTTGCCTGCGTCGGTGCGGCACGCCCCTCCCGGGGAGGTGCCGATGGCGCCGGAGTGCCACGGCGGACGGTTGTAGACGATCTCCATGCTCGGATTGACCGCGAACTTCTTCCACGCGAACGTGTCGTTCTCGTTCTGCGCCTTCAGCACGAGCGTCACGTCGCCCCACCCGCTGTCGCGGGCCATGGTCGCGGCGTTGAGGGTGTTGAACGCCAGGTAGTCGCCGGGGCAGTTCGCGTTGTAGCCCTTCGCGGCGTTCACCGACTGCTGGAGGATGCCCGGGGCGGGCTTGTTCGTCCAGGTGGTGCCCTCGTTGATCGGGCCGGTGTGGTGCAGGTCCACCGCGCGGGCCTGGCACGACCACGCGTGGGTCTCCAGGATCCGGAACGTCGACGAGCTGAACACCGCCCCGGCCAGCAGGTTCGGGTCGAACGACATCCGGAAGAACGACTGCGCGGTGCCGCTGGTGTCGTTCTCGTGCCCGATCCGGGCGGTGGTGGTGCCGCCGTTGAAGTTCGCGCCCATCCAGAAGGAGGAGTTGGGGAACTTCTTGTACGCCAGGGTCCACCCGGCCTGCTTCGACCAGAACGACGGGTCCACGAACACCGGGAACACCGTCTCGGATGAGGTCAGCAGCCCTTGGTCCGGCGTCAGGCGTAGCACGTTCCCGTCCAACCGCGAGGCCACCACGGCCTCACGCGTGCCTGGCTCCGGGCCACCCAGCCCTGGTAGCGCCAGCGTCCCGGACACCGGCGGCATCGCAGGTCCGGACGACGATGGTACGGGTGTAGGGGAGGTGTCGGACGGCCCGGAGGGAGCAGAGGCGGAGTCGGCCGGCGTGGTCGGTGTTGCGGGGGGCTGGGAGAGCGCGGCTTCGCGTTCGGCCCAGCGGCTGGTCGGGGTGTGGCCGGAGGAGTCCCACATAAACGGCGTCGGCGACGCCGCCACCACCCCACCGGCCGCGTCGACCGCACGCACAACACCGGACTCGGCATCGTGGGTGAACCACAGCTCCGCGGAGGACAGTTGGTAACCCAGCTGTGCGACCTGCGGGCTGCCCGCGGCTTGGCGGTCCTTGACCACAAGCACCTGGGAGAACCCGCCGTCCCGCGCCGTCAGCACCAGGTCCACCCCGGGAAAGACCTCCGGGTATAGAGCCCGGTCCCCGGCCACCTCCGCGGTCGGCAGCGCCCCGTTCGGCCACATCAGCGTGAACGACTTGCCTTCCGGCGACGTCATCCGAAGCAACGCGCCTGGCGGCAAAGCATCATTCCCAGCGGCGAGTTCTGCGGTCGCGGCATCGTCCGACGACGCGGTTGCGGCAGGGGATGTGGGCTGTGTCGGAACAGACGCGGTCGGCGACGCCGTCACCACCGGGACATGGGCGCTCTCGCCTGTCTCGGGCAGTGACGGCATCGTGTCTGGTTCGGCTGGCGGCGGAACAGAACTGGCCGGTGTCGGCGCAGCTGACGGGTCCGCAGCCGACAGGCGCGGCGGCGCGTTCCGGGCTGCCGCGCCGACCGGAACCGACGCGGCCGAACCACCGGCGCCGAAGACGAGTTTCGTCGTCGTCGACCGTGTGGCGAACCCGCCTGGCACCGCTGTCAGCGTCGTGTCGACGTCCGTCCACCTGGTTCCGGCCTTCACCCGGATAGGCAGCACGTGCTGCGTCCAGGTGAACGACCCGTCCGGGTTCGCCATCGTCGTGCTCGTCGCCGTCAACGACGTCTCCACGCGCACGGGTTGCCCCGTCACTCGGGCACGGCGCTGGGCCTCGTTCTCGTCGATCGGCGCAGGGCCGGCAACCGATGCACCGTCGCTGTTGCCTTCGTCGTCGACCAGTACGGTCAGCGTGCCGACCCCCAGCGCAGACGCGACGACTGCGGCGACAACCGCCCCAGCCCGCTTACCCGGCCAACTGCCAGGCCACAGAAAACGCTTGGCCGACAACGACAAAGCCCCCGCCCCCTTCGTCAAGGGACATCACCGGCGCATCCGTGATGTCAACGTGAAAATCCCCACCCAAGGTCAACTGCGGACCTGCCCACCCCGCCTGGCGCCGCTTTCGCGGGAGACGGCACGCCACCTGCACCCGGAGCCACAAAGGAAGAACGAATGCAACAGGGCGCAACGAACTCAGGACCAGAGCACCAAGGCATCAAGTCAACAAACCCGCCGCAAGTCTCGCGGTGAGTCCTATCGCCTCCACAGCGTGCCGATCAAGGTCTGTCCGTGGCGTAGAACTCGCCAAGGAGCGCTTGTTCCAGCCAAGTTTCGATCAATCTGCGCCCGATTTACGACGAACAAAAAGAAAATATAGAATAATTCGGGCAACCGGAACGGCTGGATCTCGCGTGCGGTCCACCAAGATCTCAATCTGATCATTGCCAGGGAATCGACTTATCGGCCAAGATCAGCGCCACTCGTGTGGGCTGGGGGGCATTCGCTGTGCCCGGGGTCTTTGGGGGCTATTCCACGTGTTCGGTCTTGGGTTTGCGGTGCGCTGGCGCGGATTTCGCCGTTTCGCCGACGGCGGCGTGCGTGAAGTCAGGCGTCCACTGCGACTGATCGCGGTCTCGACCGCGGCGTTGCTCACGGTGACGCTTGTTCCCGCTGAGGCGTTCGCAGGCCGGAGCAACCCGGCCCGCACCGAAGTCGAGCTACCCGAACTGCAAAAGGACATAACCGTTCCGGGGGCTGACAGTACGGCCACCTTCCAGATGCCGGTCGCTCCCGGGACTCAAGAGGAATACGCTCCCACGCGTATCACCCCAATCGATGGCGGAACGGACCATATCGTCCTCAACGCAGGCGGCACACAGGGTGTAGCTCCGAACTCGGCGACCACCGTGGAGACGTCGTCGACCGACATGCAGCAGGTCGCTTCGCTGCCCCTGTGGGTCGGCCCAGCCCAGACGGCAACGCCGTCCGGAGTCCAGGCGAGTGTCACCACGACGGCGGAGACCACAACGGCATCCGGGACATGGACCGTCACCGTGCCCACTCGCGCGGAGACCGAGGCCGCTGGCATCGACGGCGTCATCATGAAGCTGGAGCCGTCGCCCGACGCGACGCCCGTCGATCTCAAGCTCAAGTACGAAACTTTCGAACAGCTCTACGGCGCTGGCTGGGGATCCCGCTTGCGCTTCGTGCGGCTTCCCGAGTGCTTTCTGACAACACCCGAGGTGGCGGGTTGTTCGGAAGCGGTGGAGGTCCCCTCTGCCAACAACGGCACCACCAACGAGGTCACCGCCTCTGTAGCAGCACCCGATTCGCCAGTGGCGACTGCTCAGGCAGATAGCGAAGCAGTCACCTCGGCCACGGCCTCAACGGGGGGTGCCATGGTCTTGGCTGCTGTGGGTGGTGAATCCGGCGAAGCCGGCAACTACAAGGCCACCTCGCTGCAGCCGTCCGGTAAGTGGACCGCTGGCGGCTCGTCCGGCGGGTTCGCCTGGTCGTACCCGATCACCACACCGCCGACTGCTGGCCTTAAACCCTCGGTGTCTCTGAGCTACTCGTCGCAGTCGGTGGACGGACGCACATCGACGACCAACAACCAGGCATCTTGGGTGGGCGACGGCTGGGACTATCATCCCGGCTTCATAGAGCGCACTTACCGCAGTTGCGTGGACGACAAAACAGGAAGTAACACCACCAAGAAGACGGGTGACCTTTGCTGGGGCAGCGAGAACGCCGTCATGTCACTCAACGGATCTACCGTGCCCCTGGTCAAGGACGACGCCTCCGGTGTCTGGAAGCCGCAGCGTGACGATGGCACCCGCGTCGAGCAGAAGTTCGATACAACCAACGGGGACGACAACAACGAGTACTGGCTCGTCACCACCCCGGACGGCACCAGATACCACTTCGGTCTCAATCGGCTGCCTGGCTGGGTGCCTGGGAACCCGACCACGGAATCCGCCTGGACAGTCCCTGTGTTCGGCAATCAAGCCGACGAGCCCTGTCACCAGGCGATCTACGAGAACTCAGCGTGTGACCAGGCGTGGCGCTGGAACCTCGACTACGTCGAGGACACCCGCGGCAATGCCATGGCCATGTACTGGAAGCAGGAGAAGAACTGGTACGCCAAGGCCGGCAAGACCGACCAGCCCAAGCCGTACGTGCGCGGCGGTTGGCTAGACCGCATCGAGTACGGCCTGCGTAACGACGCGGTGTACACCAAGCCCGCCGCCGCGAAGGTCTCCTTCACGGTCGACGAACGCTGCCTGCGCACACCAGAGTTCGACTGCTCGGATGCCAAGTTCACCAAGCACAGCGAAGACGGCCTGCACTGGCCTGACGTCCCGGTCGACTCCATGTGCAAGGAGACCGGCAAGTGCATGGTCAGCGGGCCGACGTTCTGGACGCGCAAGTGGCTGACCACCATCACCACTCAGGTCGCCACCGCCCCCGGTGCGAACACCTACCGCCCTGTTGACTCGTTCGAGCTCAAGCACAACTTCCTCGACGCCCAGTACGACACCAACCCGCCGGCATGGCTCGACTCGCTTCAGCGCACCGGGCACGCACCCGACGGTGCCCTCGCATCGCTGCCCCCGGTCACCTTCCACGCGAACGCGGCCGCGATGCCCAACCGTCAGACCGGACCGGAAGACAACCGTCCGCCGTTCCTCCGGCTGCGCGTCGCGAAGATCTTCACTGAGACCGGCGGCGGCATCGTCGTCACCTACTCCGAGCCTGACTCTGCCTGCGTCCCTGGTGTCACCAAACCCGCCCCGGAGAACAACACCACGCGCTGCTTTCCCGTCTATTGGGCACCGGACGGCCAAGATGATCCGACCAAGATCGAGTGGTTCAACAAGTACGTCGTCACCCAAGTCTCTGAGGAAGACTTCGTCACGGGGGCCCCTCGCGTGCTCACCCGCTACGAGTACTTGGGCGGAGCGGCATGGGCCAAGGACGACAGCGAGTTCGCCAAGCCTGGGCACCGCACATGGAGCGAATGGCGCGGCTACGCCCACGTACGAACCATCACCGGAGAAACCGATAGCAATCTGCGCACCGCGGCAGGACGCAAAGAGACTCGCTATTTCCGAGGCATGCACGGCGACCCGCTGCCCAAGGACCCTTCTGGGAACAATGCAACTCGGTCCGTCCAGGTAAACGATTCCACAGGGGCCTTCGTCGCCGACGACCTACTGCCGTACCAGGGCACGGCGGTTGAGGTCATCACCTACTTGGAGAACGCGGCCGCACCTGTGGTTGCCGTGCGTGAGGTCTCCATTCCCCGCGCTCAGGAAACGGTCAGCCGCGCCCGAATCGACCTACCGGCACTCACGGCCTATCGGCTCGGTTTGGCATCCATCCGAAAAACTGAGTCGATCAGCGACCCACTGCAACAGCGCATTGTTCCCGGTGGTCCAACACGCACGACCGAGTCTGTGACGCTCAGCTTCGACTCAGCATCCGGTCGACCTCACCAAGTCGAAGACCGCGGCCTCATAGACCCCGCGAATCCCAACAACCCCGACTTCGCGGGCGACGAACAGTGCACTGTCAGCACGTATGTGAACAGCACCAGCGCCAACATCATCGGCGCGGTTGCGCAGGTCCGAACAACAACAGGTTCGTGCGCGGACGCTGCCACGGCAGGCCCCGAACGCGTGGTGAGCGACGTACAGACCTTCTACGACGGGCACGACGACCTGCGTGCATCGCCGCTGAAGGGACAGGTGTCATCGACCAGAATGATCGACGGCGCCGGCAGCACGCACGTTCAAACCGCCGCCACGGAATACGACATCTACGGACGCATCAAACGCCTGACCGACGCCAGCGGCGGTGTCACCAAGACCACCTACACCCCGGCGGACAGTAGCAGCGCAACTCTGGTGACAGTCACCAACCCGCTCCTTCATGAGTCCAGTTCAACGATGGAGCCCGGGCGCGGGCAGGTCGTATCGACTGCTGATGCCAACGGCCTGATCGTAAGAACGGCCTATGATCCTCTTGGACGACAAACCGCTGTATGGAAGGCCTCTCAACACCAGGCCGGTGCCGCAGCGAACGTGCGTCACACGTACGTGGTTTCCGCCGACCGCGCTACGTCTGTTAAGACTGAGACACTGCGTGACGACGGAACCTACGGGGTCACCACGACGCTGTACGACGGACTGCTACGACCCCGACAGACCCAGACGGAGGCAGTCGGCCCAGGACGGCTGATCACTGACAACCTCTACAACGGCAGCGGGGGTGTGCGGAGAAACAACACCGCGTACCTGGCCGCAGGCGAGCCGGGCACCGCCCTGTATATCCCCATAAGCAGCACAGAGATCCGGACGTGGATCGAGTCGACGTACGACGGCCTCGGCCGGGTGACAAGAGCCGAGCTTTGGTACGGAGGAGCGCAGTCGCCCAGCCGGGTCACAGAAAAGCGTTACGGCGGAGATCAGACGACGGTGATCCCGCCGCCCGGAGGAACGGCTTCGCGGACTTGGACGGACGTTCACGGCCGGACCACACGCATCGATCAATTCACGAACGCCGCCCGGACGACATACTCCAGCACCACCTACGCATACGACATTCGGGGCGATCGCATCAGAGCGACCGACCCTGCAGGCAATATTTGGAAGTGGAAGTTCGATGCCCGAGGACTCATGGTCGAGTCCGAGGACCCGGATAAGGGCATCACGACGTTCTCTTACGACAACGGCGGACGTCTGATTGGTTCAACCGACGCTCGAGGCAACACGCTAGCCACCACTTACGACGCCGTTGGGCGTAAGACCACGTTGCGCGCGAGCGACCGGTACGGTCCCAAACTCGCCGAATGGTTCTATGACACGGCCCCTGGCGGGATCGGCCAACTGGCGAAGTCCGTGCGCTATGACGGCGCCGACCAATACGTCAACGCAGTCACCGGTTACGACCGCGAGTACCGACCGCTTGGCACCGCTGTGACGATCCCCGACAGCGCGGGCGCTCTCAAGGGGACGTACACCACCACTCAGACTTACACCCTGACCGGGAAGGTCGCCGAGGTTTCGCTGCCGAGCGCTGGCGGTCTCCCGACAGAGCGCGTCGTCACCCGCTACAGCTCGGACGGCCTTCCGATCTCCACCTCTGGGCACTCGTGGTACACGTCAGACGTCATCTACAGTCCCTATGGAGAGGTACTGCGAACCCAGTCGGGTGCCGCCCCGACGCGGCTGTGGACGACCGCCACCTACGACGAGCACACCGGCCAAATCCTGAGCTCGACAACGCATCGGGAAGCCGGGCCGTACCTCGTCGGAGAAACACGATATCGGTACGACAAAGCAGACAACCTCACCTCGATCAACGAGCGAACTCCCGGTCCTAACGGGGGAATCGTCGAAGACTTCCAGTGCTTTGCCTTCGACACACTGCGTCGCATGACCGAGGCGTGGACCTCGACGAACCAGTGCTCAACCGGCCCGACGACCGGGCCCAGCGGGAGCGTCGGCGGCCCGGACGCGTATTGGACCTCGTACACCTTCGATGCGTTGGGCAATCGTCTCACCGAGAAGAGTCACGCACCGAACGGCGACACGGCTGCGGACTCACTGCGCACTTACACCTATCCGCCAGCACCGAGCGGGAACAAACACCAGGTGAGTTCGGTGGCCTCCAGTGGGCAGACGCCGAGCACCGGAAGCTACACGTACGATGCCGCCGGCAACACACGTAGTCGCACCATAAACGGGCGTGAACAGCAGCTCCTGTGGGACACCGAAGGCCGCCTGGAGCGTGTCAGTGAAGATTCGGACAACACCGAGTACATATACGACGCGGATGGAAACCGCCTAATCGGCCGAACCGCGAGCTCTGCTGGAACCGTCAGCACGCTTTCTCTGGGACACACTGAAGTAATCGCCTGGAGTGATGGGACGATAACGGCAGAGCGCTACTACGGCCACCCTGGGGCGCCGACCGCCGTCCGTACCAGCGGACCGCAAGGGACGCTTACCTTCCTTATCACCGATCATCACGGGACCGCGACGACCGCCGTCGGCGCCTCCGCTGGAATGCCCGTACTACGCCGGAAGTCCATGCCTTTCGGGCAGCAGCGCGGCCAAGTCCCGAATGTATGGCCGGGGACTCGCGGATTCGTGGGCGGGAAAACGGACACTAGCACTGGCCTGACGCACCTGGGCGCCCGTGAATATGATCCCGGCCTGGGGCGCTTCATTAGCGTCGACCCGATTATCGACATCACCGATCCACTGCAAATGCAGGGCTACGGATATGCCAACAACAATCCGGTGTCGCTAAGTGATCCCACCGGCCGGTCGTGGTTCGATTCCATCGTTGATTCAATCAACGAAGTTGCATCCAGGGCAATCGATCAGAGCAACAACAAGCAGATCAGCATGGGCATGCGCAATACGCCCGGCACCGTAGATACGCCAGCGGGGCCCAAGAGCGTGATCTACGACGGCAACGGCGTTCCCCACAAAATCGCCACGGATGGCGACAATGATCATTCCCGTGCGGCCTTCGCCTACCTGCAAGAGGAACTAAAAAATTCAGGAAGGTCCCTGAATGCAGGAAATGGCTATCAGCTCTTCTATCAGGAAGACGCCAAGCCACTCGTGCCCAAGGGCTACGTCCGAGATGCGAACGGGAACCGCGTAATAACAGGGACCACGTCGGACTTCATACTGGTGGAATGGCGAAATGGGAAAATTGTAAACGTCTTGTCGATGGACGCAACGACCACGAAGCCTGGCACATCGGTCACACACTCGGCTCAAACGGTAACCGGCAAGCTTCCTGAGAACTCAAAACATCAGGCGCACGCTGTCGTATTCGTGTCGGCGGATCTCAACCAAGCCCGAGAGTTGCATGCGCACCTGGGTGGAGACCCGCGCGTTCGCATCATCGTGCCTGACGGATCATTCGACAGCGGAAGCTGGGCCTCCCAGTTCAATGGTCCGGAGAATCCGCGCGCGAAACCTCCCACAAAGGGCGGCGGGGCGGCCTCGGGGCCCGTCCTAAGGGGGCCCGGCAGACTCAACACTCTCAACGGCGTGGGCGCGGGGATACTGTGGATCGACAATGTCTACAAGTACGGCGTCGTCGATGGCTCCGTAGAGACGTTTCTAAATGTGGTCGACCCATTCTGCTTGGTTTCATGTCCGAAACCGCGAGAGTGGGCGTGACCAGGGGGGAAGCCCGTGCGCCAGCACCCTGCGACAAGCAAGGCTCTACCTCCGCTAGGACTGCGTGAGGAAGCCAGCCCAGCGCAAGCAGTCCGTACTCGGGCGGACCGAGTGACAAGCCGTTCGCAACGGTCGCGACGAAGGTTCGGTAGGGGTCTGGCAACACCACCGCGTGCTTCGTCTCCCATGCCAAGACCGCGGGCCAGCCCAGCAGAGGTTCGCGCCAAGCCTCCCGAAAGGCTGCGGCCAGGTCGCGGACGGCGGCAGGGGTCGGGTGTGGTGTCTGCTCTGTCATGCGAACGATCTATATCGCGCCTGCCCGACAGGGTTTCACCGGGGCCGCGCACCAGGATCGCGGTGGCACCGAACCCCGGGTGAGTCGGGCGTGCTGAGATCCCTGCCATCGGCCCGCCGACCGACCGGTCGGCGGGCCGTCCGCGGTTCAGGTGACGCGGCGGATGGGGGGCGATGTCGGGGACTCCGCCGACAGTGCTGGGGCGGGCGGCCTCAGGGCTTGCCAGCAGCGCGACGATGGTGATCGGCTGGCGGCAGTGCGGGCAGTCCCGGGTGGCAGCGGGCTCCAACGGGTCCCGGACCAGGGCCTGTTGGCGGGACAGCGTGCTCCGCGCAAGCTCCGCGGCCGGCCCCAGGTTCGCGAACACCGCAGAAGGCACAGACGGAACTCGTGTTGCGGGTGTTGGTCGAGCATCTTGCCCTTCCTGATGGCCGTCTTGCAGGACCCTGGTCGGATCAGGACGACCACCACGATGCTGTCGGTGAACTACTCAGCCCGATCGACGAGTTCTTCGTATGCATCGCTGAACATTCGAGGATTCGCCCGTGACCGCCGCTGGCGGGTTCACTGTTTCGATGCCCGAGCCCGCTCCGGCGACGGGCGGGATCGTCTCTCCAGACGGCGCTCCACCTCTGCGCCGAGGAGTACCACGAGCCCGCGTCAGCAGTGGCAGCCAATGGAGATCAGGAGGGTGTCGCCCGGTACGCCCAAAAGGTAGTCCGTGGCTTCTATCGCGTAGAGGTCACGCCAGCTCAGCTTAGGGTCCGGAGGCGGCGGTGCCTCCGCGTACCCGGAGCCGCCGTCCTGGTCAAGCCAGCGGCCGTCCAGGGTGAGGAGGGCCTCGGTGACGATGATGTGAACGGTGCTCTTGCTGAGATAGGCGGCCTGGCCGCCAGCAAGTTGCAGCACCGGGTCCTCGACCCAAATGAAAGGGTCGGCCGACTGGCTGAACGGTACCGCGAATCGTCCCTGCAACTCGGCATGGGCTCTGACGAACGGCTGAGCCTGATAGTCAGCTAGGCACCGCGCGTACGGATAGCCGTCGGGGTCGGCGAGGCTGCGGGCTTCGAAGGCGCTCAATGGCTCGGCGGGAGGGTGGGCTGCCGCGAGTTCGGCCAGGATGCTCCAGGATGCTTCGGCGTTCCGCTCGGCTTCGGCCAGTGGGGTTGCGAAGTCGATGAGTTCGCGGGGGCCGCCCCCACATCTGCCAGGTAGCGGTGGAGGGAGCGGGCTGCCGTCCCAACGGGTCGTCCGGTGTACGAGTCGGGGATCACTATCGTGACCGGCGAGCACCGGCAGCCCCGAGTGGTCGCTCTCGCGGATCCACCAGTCGTCCAACATCCATGTCTCTTCAGGCCCCTCCGCGATGCGGTACGGCGCGAGCGCAGACTCCAGTGCCACATCCACATTCGAGCGCGCCTGGGGAGGCAAGCAGACGATCGCGCTGAATTGGGCCATGTACGACTCACCTTCGTGCAGGGACGAAAGCCAATCATGCCGGAGCGGCGGGCTCAACAGTGTGTGGGCCCCGCAGGACCGGGGGACGAGTGTGCCGGTCGCCGTGGCGGGACACCGCGCCGTGGTGACCGGTCCGCCGGGCCTGCTCGGTCTGCCCGCCACGCCCGCGACCGTCGCGGCTTTGCCTGCGCGGCCCGCGGACTCCGCGCCGGAGCCTGGAAGGACGGGGCCACGACGTGCTGATGGAGCGTCAGGACAATGACCCGGGCGCGGGCACACACAACGGCGCGTGACCCATCACCCCCACCCCGTTGCGCCGTCAACCCTCTGTCACGATGTGAGCCAGAGCCCGAGATTTGAAGTCGGGCACCGCTGTCGCGGTATGGGTGGCTGGTCAGTCCCACCAGAATGACCAGCGTCGTGCCCCCACGAGGGTGTCCGCGTAGTGGCGAATGGTTCGAGTGCTGCGGGTGCCTTGCCAGATGTTGTCCGGGCAGAAGGCGTAGTGCTCCGCGGCGACGGCGAGCGCCTCGTCGGCGGACCGGGGCGGTGCAGAGACGGCCACTTCAAGCTGGTCGAAGGACACGGCGACGAGTCGAGTTCCGAAGCGCTCTTCCCAGGAGCGCAGGACTGCGGCGAACACGGCGACGTCGTTGTCGTGGTTGAGGGAGCCGGTCCAGCCGATCGCGGTCAGGATGTCGGCGCTGCGCCGCGCGTCGACCAGACCGCCTCGGGGTTCGACGAACCACTTGCTGCCGACCAGGTCGTCGACGAATTCGGCTGCGGCACTGTCCGCATCGGCGGTCGACGCGGGAGCCAGCCCCGGCCAATTGGCGCCGAAAGGGGCGATGGTCTTGTCGTTCGCTCGGACCAGGTCGGCAGGATCGTCAGCGTCGGGCATGCAGGAATCCCAGAGCCTGCCCAGGACGTCGTCGGGGTCGTGGTCGCCGGGGGCGGACGCATGGCTGTGGTCGAGTTCGCTGCGCCAGTCTCCCCAGAACACGACCGGTTGCAGCCCGGTCGCCTGTGCGGCGGCTTCCAAACGTGTCCAGATGCCGGCGCCGACGACGTCGTCGGTGTGCCAGAGGAACGGCGGACGCGGCCCCTCGAAAGTTCGGTCGACGACTGTTCCCGGAGGCAGGTCGAGTCCGAGGGACCGGCCGGTCGGGTCGCTCGCCAGGACTGCCAGAGGATCGTGGTGCATCGTCATGCAGGGGACCCTAATGCGGGCCACTGTCAGTGCAGCCGACGGCCCCTCGGGCATCATGACGATCTCGTCGCTGCTCGCGGCACGTTGGGCCAGGACGTCCTGCCGCGATGCCCAGATCAGCCTCGCGGCCGCGCTCACCAGCAGCATCACGCTGAGCCATACCTACGGCATGGGCGCCCCCTCGTCGAACCGGACCGCTCAGTACTTGAACATCCCTTCGGTCCCGCTGCGCAGCAGCAGGGTCCAGGTCTCGGCGAGACGCCGGTACGCGGCGTACTGCGCTTGGCCCAGGACCAGCGTGTCGCCTGCGGCCCTCCTGCGCAGGGCGTTGGCCAATCCGGGGTCGGGGGTGTGGGCGAGGATCGCGAGCAGCCGGGCGAGTGCGTCGACCAGCCCGACCGGGCCCAGGGTGCGGGCTTCTTCGCCGGTGTCGGCGACTTGGCCGAGGAGGTCGAGGAGTTGGTCGTCGCGCCGGCCAGCCAGTGCGGAGCGCAGTTCCTCGAGGGCGTGCCACAGGACCGCGAGGTCGTCTGGGTCGATGTGCACCGCGTGCACCGGCACGAGGGCGCGCGCTCCGTCCGGTGCGGCGAGCCAGTCGGAGCTGGCGTCGGCGGGGCGGCGTACCGGTTCTGGGAGCGCGGCCCAGATCCGGCCGAAGGCGTCGTACGCCTGCTCCAGCGCGAAGGTGTCCGGGACCTTCCACTGCCCGAACTCCTCGGCGTCGTCCGGGTCCACGAGCCGCAAGCCCGACAACAGGGGTTCGTCGACCAGGCGCAGCAGCGCGGCCAGGTCCTCGTCCTCGGGCAGCAGCACCACCGGACGGGCCGCCTCCAAGACCGCGCGGCGCGCGGCGTAGGCACGCAGCTCCGCGGCATACAACCGGCGGTTCGCGGCGTCTTCCCGGTACCCCGCTGCATGCTCGGGATGGTCGTCCGCCCTTTCGGCGGCCGCCTCGTCGCGCCACGCGGCCACCTGGTCGATCCGGTCGGCGAGGGCGGATTCGTCGAACACCAGCGGCTCGGCGTCAGCTCGTGGGTCCATACGGCTCAGCTCGCGGTCCAGCCAGTCGATGACAGCGTCGAAGTCCTTGCGCACGCGGACTGCGCGGTGGCGTTCCCGGTCAAGCACCCTGGGGGAGCGGTCCTGCGCCAAGCGGCGAGTCCAGTCCTCGACGGCGGAACCGAAGCGCTCTTGCGCGGTCTGGCGGGCGACGCCGAGCTGGCGGCCGATCTCCGACCAGGCGGTGCCCCGTGCCCGTTCGTGCACCACTGCGGCGCGGTGGACTCCTTCCGCTGCGGCAACCAGTTTCGCGGACCGGGCCACCAGCGTCGCCTGCAGGTCGGACGGCGGATCCTGCACGGGATCGATGAACTGAATGGCTTGGCGCGCCACTGCGGCGGCGTCGGCCGACAGGGCGATCCGCGCCAAGGCCCGGTCGCTGTGGCCAGTCGGTGCCGATGGAACAGGGGCCTTGGACGCTGGTTCGGGATTCGCAGCCATGACCGAACCGTATGCCCGCCCCCCATGATCACGTCAGGATTTTCCTGACATTTACTGCGCGGCAGGCTAGGGGTGACGTATCGGCGAACGCAGGAATCAGGGGCTCCGTGGCTGGACGAAGCATGGGCCGTTCGGCGGAGAATCGCCGCGCCACCGCGTCGTCGCGACGCTGCGACACGCGTCCGCACCGAACTGGGATCGGTGCCGTTGCACACGTGACCGGCGTACCGGCTGCGCCTGCGAGTCGCAGTGAACAGCACTGTGCCGCGCCCGGGTTCTTGGTCCTACTCCCAGGCGACGATGTGCGGGGTGGCGCCCAGGAAGGAGGGCATGTCGCTGAGTTTGACCGGGACGGCGCCTGGGTGTGTCAGGTCGAGGGTGAACAGCGCCCAGTCGCCTGCACGGTACGCCAGGAACGCCATCCGTGTGCCGTCCGCGGACAAGGTGGCCTCGGTGTTGCCGCCCTCGTTCGGCGGGAGCAGGGGCTGCACGGCGTCGACCCGGTCGTAGCTGGCGGCCAGGGTCACCTGGAGCATGCCGTGCTGGTTCTCGCAGACGAACCGAGTGTCGTCGCGCCAGAAGCGGATCCGGCAGTCTCCCGGGACGGTCTGGCTGCCGGGCACAGCCCGGAACATGCCGCCGATGCGGAGATTGCGGGTCTGGTAGTCCTCGCCGGCGCGCCACAGGTAGACGCCGGACCCACTGAAGGTGTCGGAGGCGACCGCTGCGGTGCCGGACGGGTTGACGGCGGCGGGAACGGGGCTGCCGTTGACAGCGGGCGTCAGCCACGCGGTGTTCCCATGCAGGACGAACGCGCGGGCAGGCGCGGCGCCCTGGTCGACCTGCGCGGCGGGCGGCGCGGTGACGTCGCGGGAGGTGATGCGGCCGTCGGCGGTGCGGCTCCACAGGATGTCGGTGCCGGGCTGGAACTGCACGAGGCTGTCGCGGGCGACGGACCCGAACGCGTCAGGGTCGGCTGCGGTGTACGAGGCGCCGGTGCGCAGGTCGTACGCGGTGGCCTGCGCGCCTTGGTTACCGGGTCCGGGGGCGGTGCCGGCGATAGCGGTCAGCTCGCGGTTGAGCAGTGCGCGCATCATCGGTTGTGAGTACCGCGAGCCGAGTAGGTCGCCGCACAGGTGCTCCAAGCCGACGGTCCCGCCGGGCAGGGCCACGCGGTGGAACGTGGCCGGACGTCCGGTGTCAGCTGCCACGGATGTGGTCACCAGTTGGGCGACGGAGTCGCTCGAGCGTCCGTCGCTGCACATCGCCACCGCGATCCCGCCGGGTATGAACACCTGCTCCGCGTCCGCGTCCTTGCCGGGTGCGCTCGCGGCGGCGGGGTTGCTCGCCGCACTTCCGGTGGCGGTGTCACCTCCGGAGCTGTCGCAGCCGACTCCCATCATTGCCACCGCGGCCAGCATGCCCGCGTACCGACGCCACACCGTCAACGCACCCCCGTGGTCTTTGGACTTGCCGCGACCCTACTGTCGGCCCGCGCCAGCGGCCGCCGCCCGGTGCTCGAAGAACCTTGGGGGCCTGCTCGATGCAGGTGCGGGCGCGGGGTGAGCGCTCTGCCCGGCCTTCTCGGCGCGTTCTGCGCCTTGGTAGGCGCCAAGCCGGAGCGGTTGCGACTCAAAAGCGCAGTCACTCTGGAGGAGGACGACAGAAGGCGTTACGCGGCCACCCATTCGTTGCCGGAGCCGAGCCAGGCACCGCGCCAGGCGGCACCGTCCCATCCGTAGGCGGCGGTGAACGTCGCGTACCAGCGGTTCGTGCCGCAGAGCCTGGTGCCGTGCAGCCGGTTCTGCAGCCGGACCGTCTCGGCTGGAGCTTCGTTGCGGCGTGGTCCAAGACGGCTGCATTCAAACCACTGCCTCGTGGCCATGTTGTAGGCCAAGACCACCTGCTCGACCGACAGCCAGCCGGTGGGCTTGAGGACGCCGCCGTAGCAGGCACTGCTGTCGTAGCCGATCGTCGTGCTGTAGAACGCCCCACTGCGCAGGCCGGCGAAGGCCGACGAGACGACGCCGACGCACATGTGGGGGCCCGCGTAGGTCCTTTGGATGTCAGAGGTCGCGGCGGGGACTTCGCCAGTGAACCCGACCCCGAGGCTGATGGCAGCGGCTGTGGCGGCGACACCGCGGGCAATACGACGATTCATGTGTTCCTCCACGATGGGTACGAGACACCGGTGCATCGGCACGGGGATCCGGTCCCCGAACCGGCACGCCGTTCAGGGCCGTCCTGCTTTGCAGCGCGCTGCGGTTGACTGGATCGTCGCGGGCTTCGTCGGGGAAGCGCCGGATCAGTAGTGACACCGCCGCCAGGCCAAGCACCGACTGGAGATCAGCCTCATGCTTGAGGCTCGACCGCAGGCAGCGCCCAACGAGCAGCAGCCGCTGGCGGTGAACGTCGCCGAGCGCCACGCGGACCTCCAGTCCGTCGCCGCGCTCCCCCGCCCCCAGATCCACACCGACTGGAATGAGGACGTCGAGGTGGAACTGCGTAGACGCCGCGGTGTTCGGGCACGTGTGCGCGGCCGGTGTCGGTGGTCGTGAGGATCCGTGCCGGTGAGTGCGGTCGTGGTGTTCGGCGTAGCCGCGTTCCTTCGGGGCGTCGGGCGCCTTGTCGCTCCTGGTGACGTCGCGCGGGTCGAGGCATTGGGGTGCGGTGGCGACGAGCAGTTTGACTGCGAGTTCGGGGAGCAGACCGTGGTCGGGCCGGGCTTCGGGTGCGCGAGTGACGGCGTCCTCGATGCCGCATTGCAGCACATGGGCCCTACCGGTGGTCTGCGTCAACCGGCGCGGAGTCGGCTCTCGTATTCACGGCGGGCCGTGTGCTGTGCGGGGACCCGTGGGTGCTTCGAGGAGCCGGCAGTGGTTGTTCAAGAACTCGCGGTGGAGTGAAGGGACGGCGCTGACGCGTAGGGTCACCGCCGCGGCTTCGCCGCGTTAGCCGTACATCACGGGTGCCGCAGCCAGCGAATCCGTCAGCGCTTCGGGGAACGGGAGGTTCGGCGCAAACTCTTCCTCGGCCAGCAGGTCGCCTGCCACGGCGTCAGCTTCGGGCGCGGCACGCCGTCCGGAGCGAGCCCGACGCGCTGCAACGCGGGCGTGAGGCGCTCGGTGTTGCTCGGGGTCGGGGTGCACCGCGGGTCCTCGTCGAGGAGCATCGCGTACAGAAGGGCCAGGAACCACGCGTCGTCGAACCGGTGGTGGGTGTGCGGTTGCACGTAGTGGTCGCGGATCCAGGCCGCGCGGTGCCGGGGCACGTGCGCGGCCCGGCAAGTTTCCCACCCGGTGCGGGATTCCCGCGAGTTCAGGTCTTCTGCACGCCCGGTCTGACGAACGCGAGGGGGGCATGCGGGTTGCACGACGGTCCGGCCGTGGGTCTGCAAGGGGTGTCGACGTACGACCTGCGTTCCCGGGGGCGGCATTTTCGGTTGAGTTCGCTGTTCCGACCGAAGACACTGCGCAACGCGGGGTGGTGCGCCGTCGTGGTGTCACCGACACGACGAGATGGGGCTGGGCGCGTTGGTGGACATCCGGTCGTCTGCACCTGGGGCAGGCTGGGCGAGGTATGACGCTGCGCGTCGGGAACGCGCGGCGGTGCATCGAGAGGGGAGCCGTGCCTCCGTCGAAGAGTTGACGCGTTCCCACGGGCCGGACGCCCCCGAGACCTTGGAAGCGTGGGGCAGCCTGGCCTGGTGGACAGGGGCGGCCGGTGATGCGGCGGGGGCCCGTGACCTGGCGGCCGTGTGGTCTGCGGACACGGCACGCGCTTGTGGACCCGAAGATCCCGAGGTACTCGGTGCCCGTGGCGAACACGCGCACTGGACCGGCGAGGCCGGAGACCCCGCGACCGCCCGCGACCTGCTGTCAATCCTGGTCGAGCAGCACGCCCGGTTGCTGCAGGAACGCGCCACACCCGCCGACGTCCTCGAGCCCCTGAGGGGGCCAGCGCTCTACTGGCGCATCAAGCACGCCTACTGGACGGGAATGGCCGGCGACCCGGCCGCCGCCCGAGACCTGTACGCGGAACTCCTCCCGGACATGGCCCGCGTCCACGGCCCGCGGCACGGCAACACGGTGGACGCCTATATCGAGGCCGCCCGATGGGTGGGCGAAGCTGGCGACCCGGCCGCCGCTCGCGACCTCTACGCGAAGCTGATCGAAGCCCTTACCCGTTGGAGGGACCCCGTCGCACACGACTTGGCCGAGCACCACGCGTGGTGGGCGACCCGTGCACGCTCAGACTGACCAGAGCGCCGGAACTCACGCATCGAACGCTGGCCGCGTTCACTTGGCTGGGGACGCACATGTGTACGCCGACAAGGAGTCGACTGCGCGGCACCTATTCGCCGATGGCAAAGCGGAGGGTCGCAGAAAGCGCGGGGGCGGTGTCGAAGATCCCCGGAGCGAGGCGGATTCCGGTAATCGACTCGGCCAAGGCCATCGTCTGGGAGCGCCAGTGCAGCGGTTCGTCGTCGTCGACGTTGTCGAAGTCGTGATCCGGATCAAGGCCTGCACGGCGCATATCGTCGACGAGGCGGTCGGGGTGGAGTCCGAAACGGTCGCTAGGGTCAACCGCGTCGAAGTCTGTCCACGTCTTGCCGTCAACGACGTGCCGGAAGCGGCAGTGGCCCATCACGTTGTAGGTAAGCATGACGACCTCGGTGCCGATCGACAGGCGCTTGACCGCCGTGTCGACGAACGCCTCGAACCCGTGCCCCTCCATGGCCAGGGCCCACCCTCCCAGGTCGTAGACGCCTACCCGGTCCGCGTCGTCCGGCAAAGCATCGGGCCTGGCCCCGGTCACGGACTTGGGGGCGGCAAGACGCCGGAGGACCTCGGCAGGTGCGAGTCCACGAGTGAACATCAACGTGTAGTGGTGCGGGGGGCGGTCCGCCTCAAACCAGGCATACACCTCCGGAGCGGGAACGGTCGACATGTCATGGAGTATGGCGCTGCGGAACGACAGTGCGCGGCTTCCCTGACACTCGCCACGAAGGTTCTCGACGACATCGACGCTCAGTCCGTCGCGTGGGACCGGACTCCATCGGCATAACGAACGGCCGTGCTCGTGGTCATGTTGAACAACGTGGCCGAGTGGAGAGGGTCGCCGCGGGTGGCCGCAGCTCCGGACGCAGGGCGCGTACCGCGGCCAAGCCCATGCACGCCCCCAGCTCACCCTGCGACCCGATCCGTCGGGATTCACATTCAGGCAATCAGGAATCGTGAAACCTCTTCAGCGCTTCCTAGACGCTTCACCCGAACGAGTCACACCCAGGCCACAGGCCAGAAGGACACCGCCACACAACAAGCAGCCGCGGGGAACTCGCGGAACCTGCTCCAGGCTTGCCTGCCAGGACGGCGACCAGGTCGCGCAGACGTGGCCGGGGTGCGGGCGGCCGTCACATCCGTGGTCACACGCGCTGGTCACGACCGGGTACAACACCGGCGGCTCCTCGTCGGCGCGCTCCCGGTTCGCGGCGTCGTTGTGCGCGTCGCGGAGGGCCTGGGTCCGTCCTTGGGGCGGGTGCCGTTCACTCAGGCGGTCGGGCACCCGCCCCCCCGGCCTCGCCGGCCGCGTCGGGGGCGTTCGAGCCGACAGACGTGCTGTCATCCAACCCGGTTGCAGAGTCGCCGAGTTCGGGGGCGTCGATGGCGGGATACAGCTGCCGGTACGCGGCGGCGTGGTCGGTGTAGTGGGCCCGGCCCTCGTCGGTGAAGTGGTACCAGGTGTACGCCCGGGAGCTGGACCACGTCCGGTTGCTCCAGTGGTCGTGCAGGGTGACCGGCACGTGCCGGGTCACCGAGCGCAGGTAGGGGCGGTTGCCGCGTCGTCCCGCCCAGCCGGCGCAGAGGTACAGGTGAGCGTCGCCGAACAGGTCCTCCTCGGGCAGGCCGACGTCGCCGGCGCGGGCGACCTTGGTCATCTCCCGCCACAGCCACTGCGACACCGCCCAGCGCGGCTTGCGCGGCGGCGCGGGAATCGCGTGTCCGACGCGGGCAGCGGCTCGCCCGGCCCGGGTTAGCCACACGTAGACCGGGTCGGCGAGCAGGCCCGCTACGGTCTCGGTCTCGATCAACCCCCGCGCGCGCAGCGCCGCCAACGTCGCCCCGGCACCCGAGTCATACACCCCGGCACCCCGCAGCCGACTCACCACTGGGGAATACGGGGAGTTGAAGTCGATACGCCGCCACACCCGCGCCGGGGGAGTGCGCACGCCCCGCGCGCTGTCGCGGCGGTTCACCTCCTCGGCCGCCTGGTCGGCGTCGAAAAGAGCGCTCAGGTAGATTCGCTGACGCGGGTTCAGCTCCGCCCACGCCCCGTCGGCCGCACTGCCCACCCCGAGCCCTTCGTCGCGGTCCTGCCGTTGCCGTCGGCTCCGTCCGCGGCCGTGTGATACGCGCGTGCCCGACGGCCCGGTCAAAAGGGCGGCAGTGCGCCGTCGCCATCGCCACCGGCCGGACCGCGGAACCGGTCGGCCAGATCCGTGCGGCCACATCCTCGTCCGGCGGGGCCGCGCCGCCGTGGACGGCGATGCCGACCTGGTGCTCGGGGCGGCGGCCGCCGTGGTCGAGGACGGACCGCGCCGCCGCGATCAGGTGGTCGTCGGCGTCATCGGATCCGGAGCCGACCATGCGACGGGCCGCGGCGAGGAACGCCTCGCTCATCCACCGCAGGACGTGGCGGTCCAGCGCCACCAGCGCGGAGACCTCCACGCGCCGCGGCGGCATCACCTTCTCCGGGTCAGTGTGCGGGTCGCCCCATCGGGGGTCGCCGCCGACCTCCACGCTCGGGCTGTCGTCGGGGCGGAAAGTGGTGGCGGCCAGGGACCGGCACACCTCGGCGGCCGCAAACAGGTCTAGTACCGGGTTGGGCCCGAAGCGGGACCGGCGCGGGTCGAGGGCGAACGTGCCGCGACCGCGTTCGCCGTGGGACAGTCCGGCCGCGGCGAGCTTGGCCAACGCCGAGGACGCCGTGCCCATCGCCACCCCGTACGCAGCCATCAAGTCCTTCTGAGACGGCAGGCGTTCACCTGGCCGGATCAGCCGCTGATGGATGGCCAGGGCCAGGTCCGCCGCGATGCGCTCAGCCGGGCCCAGCACCGTTGTTGTCACCATGACCCCTATTCTATCCAACCAATCTAGATCACATGCGTAACCCTTTTCTGCAGACCCCGGCCGTCGACGATGACGGTGCCAGGGCATTTCTTTCGGATCACTGTGCGGCCCAGATCAGGTCGCCGGCCCGAGCCAATGGCTGGGGGCCCATGCGGAGCACCTGAACTCTGCCCTCGCAGAGGGGTTCTCCGTAGAGGTTCACATGATGTAGCGGTCACGCCCTGGTGCCGTCGTGCTGTCGTCGGTCGCAGGCGGTCGCCACGGCCAGCCATCCGTCCACGTCGCGCGGGGCGGGCACGCGCGCGTCCATCAGCTGGTGTCCGTGCTCGGGCGCGAACCGGCCGACGTCGTGCGGGAACCGGTAGCGCCAGCCGTCGACCTGGTCGCAGGACAGCCGCAGCCACGCGGGCGGGTGCTCGCTGCCGGACGCGGGTTCGGGGCCGTCGTGGACCTCGACCACGATGTCCAGCAACGGCACTTCCGCGGCGGGACCGGCGTCGGTGCCGCCTTCGGCGGTCACCGCGCGGCCGGGGGTGTGGTCGACGATCACGGTCACGTGCTCGCCCAGCGGGGCGATCGCCTCGCCGACGGCCGTGGCATAGCCCGCGTGCGCCAACGCTGCCGCTCGATGCCCGGCGTGGCGCCCTGCGGCGTGCTGTGCCTGCGTGTGCTGCTCCATGGTCTCCACGCCCGTGCCCAACGAGCAGCCCCTTCCCGGGGCCCCGTCTGGGAGATCACGCCTTGGTTGCGGCTCGCATCCGCCGGGGGTCGGGCCCGGCGGTGTGGTCGACCGCCGAGCCCGACCCGGCTACGGCGGCCCGGACGCTCGGGGGATGACGTCCGGGGCCGCCGTGCGGGAAGGCCGCGCGCCGGCAGGGGGAGTGCGGGGCACGCGGGCGCACAACCGTGCGGCATACGGTCTGAATCCCGTGGCGCCGTACGCCTTCCCGAACACCCACGGTAGGCACGGCCGACGGCGCAGGCACGGCGCCGCGCCTGATCAAAACCGTTCAGTTCGCGTCGAGTTGCCGCAGGTCGCTACGAGATGCTCAGCGGATCGCCGGTGCCGGCCGGTCACGCGTCGAGGGCCTGGTCCAGTTCGGCGCGCTGCCGCTTCTCGCCGACGACGACCTGCCCCCAGGAGCCCAGCCGAGCGGAGACTGCTGCGGGCAACTCGGCGCCGTCGAGCCGGGATTCGACCTCCTCTAACGCCTCACGGTAAACGCGGGGTGTGCCGGGGCGCCCCAGATCACGGCGCACCATGCCCTGCAGTTCGCGCAGGCTGGCCGGGGTGATCGGCCACGTGCCGCCGAGCATCTTGCTCGCCCGGGCCTCGTACGGAGCCCTGCCCCGGCGCGGCCGGGCCGCCAGGTGGTCGGCCAGCCCGAGCAGCCTCCCCACGACCACCAGCGGCTCCTCCTCACCCGCGCCGGGCGGCCGCTTAAGGATCCTCGACACCCCCGGCTGGCTCAGCTCGGCAACCTCCGCGATACGTGTCTGCCGCCACCCCAGCTGGGTGTAGAGGTTGTGAACGAGGGCGAGGCGCTGCTCGCCTCGCCGTCCGCGATGCGCGCGTTCAGGTGTGCGAACAGGTCCCGGGCGTGCTCGTCGCTCATGCCTCCGCCCGGCTGCCCGGGGAACCGGTCCAGGATCGCGGCCACGTCCTCGTCACTCGCGTCGTCGGGGATCTCCGGCATCACGTAGCCGTAGGGGAGTTCGACGTCCTCGGCGGCGGGCGTCACAGGCACGGGGCTCCTCCATCACTCGCTATAACCAAGTTGTATAACTCGGCTATAGCGATGCCCGGGTGGCGCTCGCAGCAGATTCGCGAGAAACGACGCGCGGCGCCGATGCGGGGTGCGCGGTGTGGGGCGGCCCACGGAGGGTGACTTGCGTGATCCGGGGGCCGCAGTGCGGCGCCCCACGTCGGGCGACCGCACCACGACCTAGGTGAAGTCCCCTCTTCCGCCAACGCGTTGGTCCCCGGCACACTGTGGGGCCACCGGGCGCGGGGGATTCACCGGGGCGGTGCGGCCCGGACCTGCCAGGGACGGCGTTCCGGGCCGCGCCGCGGAACCGCCCGACGGCGCCGTCGGCGGTCGGTAGGGTGTGCGGTGGGGTGGCTCGCGGCCGCCCGCCGTCTCGCGCCGGAACTCGTGCCCACGCCCCGGCCCACGACCAAGGTGACGCCACCGCGCGGCAGTTCCACCGTCCCGCATCGACCGGGCCGACGCGAGCGTGGGCAGCGCGGCCGGGAAGCGTGCGTGTGTGATGGCCGGCCCGAACAAGCGCGAGATCAAGGCCCGCCGGCAGGCGACGGGCGAGACGTACATGCAGGCCCGGCGGCGCCTTGCCGAGGCGAACACCGGGCAGCACACCGTGGCGGCGGTCGGCTACCTCTTCTCGACCAGCCTGCCGTGCACCCCTACCCACACCCCGCCGCCCGGCGAGGTGACCACCTCGGAGGAAGTCCTAGCGGCCCTCGTCGCCAACAGCGCCGTGCGGCTGCGGCGGGAGGCGACGGGGGAGGTGTACCCGGCGTACGCCCACGCCGCCGTGCTGCCCACCGATCCGACGCCCGGCGCGGACAACGCCCCGGACGGCTGGTACTCCGCCGACGTGCTCGTGCTGGTCGGTGCCCGCCGCCCGTGGTCGACGCCCGAGGAGCCGGACATGGTGGAGACGGACGCGTACCGCGCCGCCCGCGACGCCGTCCTGGGCATGTGGCCGATCCCCGAGGAGTGGACCCCGGCCGCGCTGCCGCTCGACGTCGCGAAGATGTTCCGCCGGGGGACCGACGAGGACATCCCGCGGTTCGCCGCCACCGCGGTCGCGCGCGCGATGACCGTCGGCGGGGACCGCGACCTGGACCCCTACGGGGGCTCCGCGCAGTGACGCCCAGGAGGCGGTGGTGCGGGTGGGCGGCGCCTGCGTCCGGTGCCGGGCTGCCACGGGTGCGGGCCGCGCGGGGTCCCTGAGAGCCAGGCGCGGACGCCATCGTTGTCGGCGGACTCGCCGGCACTCACCCACGCTTCCCCGTCCCACCACTCCAGGACGAGTACGCCCGCGGCGGGGCGGGGACGGCGTACGCGGCGCGCACCGATGTACTCCCCGGGCTCACCCAGGAGTTCGTCCAGGCTGCCGTGGTCCACCAACGGCTCCCCTTCGTGCGGGTAGCCCCCGAACGGGCAGGCTACCGCCGCCGACCACGCTCCCACGCAGGCGGCGGGCGGACGTCGACTGCCTACGACGTGACCCAGGGCCAGAAGGGACAGCAGGCGGAAAACGTGATTCCCGAGTAGAAGCCTCCGCGCGGCCCGACCGCCCACCGGCATCCACGTCTGGCGGGCGTTGGGCCGTCCGGGGTACAACGACGGCCGCGGACACCCGATGCCCCGCCCCTGGGGTCGGTGCTCAGAAGCTGTGCAGAGTCTCGGTGGTCCAGCCGCCCGGCGCGTCCGGGTCGAAGGTCTTCGGGGCGGTGACCGCGATGTCGGCCTGGTGGCCGCTGGTGTGCGCGAGGGCGCGCAGCACCAGGCCGGTGCTGTGCCAGCCGAGCGCGCTGACCTCGGCCAACGCGACCGGGGTCCCCACGGCGAGGCTGGCCGCGATGCGCAGCATCAGCGTCTCCCCGGACGCACCCGGCAAGCGGGCGTCGACCGCGTCGCTCCAGCGGACCTTCGCGAGCGGGGTGTCGGTGACGTCCGCGTCGTCGGTGTAGTCGATGTACGCGCGGAAGTCGGCACGCCGGGGCCACACATCGTGCTCGACGAGCAGGGCGACGGCCGCCTCGCCGGGCAAGTGGCCGGCCGCGCCTGCGCGCAGCGCGGCGGTCAGCTGGTCGAGCGGAAGATCGGTCGCGGCAGGGGAGTTGGTCATGCTCGATTGTCCCCGGCCGCGGCGGTCCCCGGCGGAGATCCGCGGTATCGCGCAACTCGGGCGACCGTCCGGCCGCGGACCGACGTCCGGGTCGGCCAGACTGCCTGTATCCCCGTGATGCAGGGCCGAGCAGGAGGCGGACGTGGTCGAGTTCCAGGGACAGCAGTACGACCTCACCCACGCGGACGTCCACACGCGCATACGCGGACTGGCCCCCGAGGGCGGCAGGACGTACTTCGTGGAGGTCAACGGGAACATGTACCCGGTCAAGCAGGTCGCCCGCACCTGCACCGGGGTGCACCGGCAGCACACCCGCGAGTCGCAACGCTTCCTGCTCGCCCTCGGCTTCACCATCCACCAGGCCTCATGACGCAACCGCAGGAGCCGACGGTCGACGGCGGCACGCGGGACGAGGCGCTGCGCACGGAACTGCTCGCGCGCCGCGACCGGGACCAGCAGGCCCGCGAAGCGCTCAGCCCTGCGCCGAGCGACGAGGAATGGGCGCGGGTGACCGCCGTGGACGTGGACAACACCCCGTGGATAATGGCGGTGATCACCGAGCGGGGCTGGCCCGGGCGCAGCATGGTCGGCGAAGACGGGGCGACGGCCGCGTGGCTGCTGGTGCAGCACGCCCCGCTGGACGAGCAGTTGACCGCGCTGCCGCTGCTGGCGGCGGCCGTCGCGCGCGGCGAAGCGGCGTTCCGCGACCTGGCCTGGCTGTTGGACCGGGTGCGGATGCGGCTCGGGCTCCCGCAGGTCTTCGGGTCCCAGTTCACCCGCGACCAGCCGGACGACCCGTGGGAGGTGCATCCCAATGGAGCAGCCCGAGGCCGACGTCGACGCGCGGCGATCGGCGCCCGGCCGGTCGACGCCGACCGCCGCGCCCTCAACCATGGCGCCTGACGTGTGTGTCCCGGCCCCGCAGGCTGCCAGCCGGACTCCCTCCCCCAGCCGGGGCGCGGCGGCGTAGGCTGACCGATGACGCAATCGCAAGGGAGGAGCGGCATGTCGATCGGTGCGGATGCCACGTGGGACGCCATCGTCCACGGGCTCGACGACCCCGAACTGCGCGCCCAGTGCCAGCGCGACCTGATGCTCCGCCCCGTCGTGGAGACCCCTCGCCTCGCCGAAGCGTGGGCGGGCGTGGCCGCGGACCTGGCGGCCGCGAAGCAGCGCGCCGCCGAGATCGCCGCCCACCTGCGCGAGCACGGCACCCTCCCGGACGAGCTGACCGACGCCACCGACACCGTGGGCCACGACGCCGAGCAGGCCCGGCGGCTGGGGCGCGGAGCGGCGTGACCGACAGGTGAACTACCGCCTCTACCTGGACCACGGCGTCCACGAGACCTACCGGTCGCTGCCGGAACCCGTCCGCCAACGCCTCGCCGCGATGCTCGTCGACGCACTCATCGACCCCTTCGCCGCGACCCGGCCGTACGGCATCGGCGACGAAGGCGACGAGGTGGCGATGCGCCTGATGTCCGCCCCGGACCTGGTCGTCGTCCTCCTGGTCACCGCCACGAAGACCGTCACCGTGCTGTCCATCTCCTACCTGAACGTGTAGACCGAGCCAGAGGCCCGAGAAGAGAAAGCCCGCGAGGGCTGGTCTTCGTCAGTCCAGGTCGGCCGAGGCCAGGGAGACCGCAAGCGTGATGTGCGGGACGGCGTTCAGGCAGAGTTCCGCCGCCGTGCTCGGGTCCGGTGCGGTGCGCGCCTCCTGGAGTGCCAGCAGACCGGTCACCACCGCGGCGTCGACCGCCTCGTCGAGGACCTCCTCCACGGCGAGTTCGCCGCCGGCCGTCAACTCGCGCACCAGAGCGACCGCTTCCCCCGGATCGCTCCGCCAGCGGGCGGCGACATCGGAACCGGCGCTCGCCACGTCCATGGCGGCGGCCTGCTCCACCGTCGGCAGCGGCACACCGTCCCGGCCGGGGTCACCCTGGACGAACTCCTGAGCCTGCGCCACCGCACACCGCGACGCGTACATCCGCCGGGCCTGCGCCCGCTCCCACGCCACGGCGTCCGGCCACCGGGCGTCGTCCTCGGCACGGGCCCGGTCCAGCAGGTCGGCGGCGGCAAGGCTGACCTGGACGCACGGCCAGACACTCACCTCGACGGCCTCCTGGCCGGGCTCGGCGGCGGCGATGGGCCGGTACACCGCGTCGGCCGCCTCGGCGCAGGCTCCGATCAACGTGGTCAGCGCGGCGATCAGTCGTGCGTGGCGGCGGCGCCGCGCCGGCCGGGCCAGACGGTTTGATGTAGTGGTCACCTCCGCACTATGTCGCGCGGCGTTCCGCGATGCCGTCCGTTCTCGTGAACATCGCCCCAGCCGGGTACCGGACGAGCCCCGGACATCACGAGAACCGCCTTCACCCCTGGCGGCCATGGCCACGAGGGCGGCCCCGCGCGGCACCCGAGCGCCCGGGCCGCGCCGCGCCGCGCACCAAGTCGTGTGACCCAGATCACAAACGACCCCATAGGTGTCCCATTGGTGTCCCTTTGGTCATCGAAAGGTGTGTCAGCGCGTTTCGGGGACCACAGCCGCGGCGGCTGGGGGCGCGTCGTCTCCCCGCCATCGGGGCGCAGGGCCGGGATGACTCGTTAGGCTGTCTCACGCACAAACTCTCTTCTCCGTACCGGCGGTTCGACGACCCCCGGCCGGGGTCGTCGCCCCGGGACGCCCCACGCGTCGGGCGTCCTCGCCGACACGGAAAGGAGAGGGGTCGCGTTGCCGAAGCACCACTGGCGGCGTGACCGCAGGAGGATCGTTCGTCGTCTCGCGCAGCTGCTGCGCGACTGGTCCCCCTACGTGGTGCTGGTGATCAGCATCCTGTTCGGGGCCTGAACGACAGCGACCCCCACGTAGCAGCAACTACGTGAGGGCCTGCGGTGTCGCAAGAGTGGAGCCCGTCACTGGTTCGCGGCCTGGGGCGGGCTTCACGCGTGTCCGGCACACGTCCGGACGGGTAGGCGCCGTACCGCGGTACGGAGGTTCTACACATCCCCATCGTAGGCGATACGAGTATCGGAGACATCCGGGTCTTCGGAGGACTCAATTCGTGTTGCCGAAATGACCTGCAACCGATTGATGAAGGAATCTTTCTCCTTCATCGGAATCGGTCTGCGGCCGATCGGAAATCCGGCGGACGGTTTGAGGAACTTTGATTCATATCAAAAGGAAACAAACCATGCCGAAAGGTCCGCCCGAGATCCGGAAGTGAACCCGTACGACGGACGCCCTACCCGGCGTGCGGGGACAGCCCGGTGACGAGGACGCCGATCAGCGCGTACGGGTCGGTGTACTGGAACCCGGTCGGCGTCACACGACGCATCCTCAGCCCGGACGCCTGACACCGGCGTCTGGACCGAGGGCGGGCGGACGGCCGTACCCCCTCCCCCTGTCGGGGCGCGGCGGAGTATGAGGGCCCGGCTTCTCTCCGGGGGATCCCTACCTGGTGAGGTAGACGTACAGGGTTGGTCCGCCCACCAGGACGACCCACAACAAGAGCTTGTACGGCACCCGCTGCAGAGTGATATGCAGCCCGCCGGCCCGCAGTTCGAACGCCGGGCGGGGCAGGGAGACAGGATCCGGGGCGGGGTCCCGGTCAGGGCGCGGCATGAGCGGAACCCTCCTCGTGCGCGGCCGGCGGCCGCGGGGCGGCGAACGGGTCGAGGGAGACGCGAAGCCGGTGAGTGGCTGTCGCGTCCGCAGTGCTGAGGACACGCAGATCGCCGTTCTTGGCGTGGAGGTCCACGCGGAACTCGATCTCCACGTGCGTGGCGCCGGACTCGACCGGCCTCAGCACGTAGTCGCTGAACGTTCGGCGCACATGGTCGACGAGCGTGCCCACCCGCGCGTCGAAGTCGTCCGCCACGCGCCGGTCGTCGGCGTCACCGGCGGCCACGAGCATCCCCGCGGTGCCGCACGCCGGGTCGGTGATGGGCACCTCGGATCCGCCTGTCCCGCTGTCGCGCGCCAAGAGGTCGACCAGGGTTTTGGCGGCAACGGGTGTGTGGAACTGCGCGGACGCCGTCACCGGTGCGAGCTCGCGGTGGTCCGCACCACGGCGGGCGGAGGCCAAGACTTCCTCGGGCAGGGAGTCGTACCAGTCGACGACGGCGGCCACCTGTGAGGCATAGGGCAGGCTTGCGGCGTCCAGGTGCCCGGCGGCGCGGACGACCAAGTCCCGTACGCCTACGGCTTCATGCCCCGGACGGTATGGCCCTTTCGACCACGCGCCGCAGCCGCACCGGCACGGCTGGTCCGGTTCGAAGCGCTCGTCGGTGAAGTATCCGACCGCGTTGCGGCCGGACACCGGGTCGGGCTGGAGGTGGTAGGCGTCGAAGACCGGGTCGCCGGGGCCGAGCAGCTCCCCGCGGAAGGCCTTGCGCCCGGTGCGCGGATTGACGATCCAGCCGTCGACGCGGGCCACGGTGCGCACGACGCGGTCGCCGTTGCTGACGCCGACGACGTACGCCTGGCGTTCAGCCTCCCGCATCGCGAGCCGCCACCACGCCCGCATGCCGTCGAACGCCTCGGCGTCGCTCATTGATCTGTCCCAGCCGGCGAAGCGGCGCGGCACGGACGGGTCCTCGTGCGGCCGGTCCTCCTCGGGCACCTCGGGTCCGACGTACTGTCGCGCCCCGGTCAACACTCTCAGCACACCGACCGCCTTCACTCCGCGAACCTGTCGTGCGGGTTCCCATCGTGACGCCTCAGGGGTTGTGGCTTCAAGCTTCATAACGACAGACCCTATGGCGAAGTGAAAGACGGCAGGATAATGCCAGTTACCCTGCCGTCCGCCCCGCCGACCCGGCCGCGGTGAATCGGGGACATGTATAAGAGGTATCGGCGCGGCCCGGATCAGGCCGGCGGGCCGGTCCGCGGATCCGGCGCCGGGGGAGCGGGCCGCGGGTCACCAGGGGCGGAGGGGGTGCCGTCGGGTTCGAGGCCGTACCGCTGGATCAGCTCCGCCTGGGACCGCCGCCCCCGCAGGCTGGAAAAGAGCCCAAACCCGATGAGTGCGGCCTCATGTCCGGCGTCGGCGGCTACCTGGGCCAGGCGCTCCGCCTCCGTGCCGTTCCCCGCCCTGTCCCGCCGCGCAGCCAACCACGCGAGCGCGGACGCGTCGCCGGCGTCGGCCGCCGCCCGGGCCAGGCGTTCCCCCTCCGCGCCGTCGGCCGCCTTATCCCGCCGCAGGGCCAACTGGGCGAGCGCGGACGGGTCTCCGGCGTCGGCCGCCGCCCGAGCCAGGCGCTCCGCCTCCGCGCTTTCCCGCCGCTCGGCCAACCGCACGAGCGCGGTCGTATCTCCGGCGTCGGCCGCCGCCCGAAACAGGCGCTCCCCCTCCGCGCCGTTCCCCGCCCTGTCCCGCCGCCCAGCCAACCACGCGAGCGCGGACGGGTCTCCGGCGTCGGCCGCCGCCCGGGCCAGGCGCTCCCCCTCCGCGCCGTTCCCCGCCTCATCCGCCCGCACAGCCAACCAACGGAGCGTGGTCGTACCTCCGGCGTCGGCCGCCGCCCGGGCCAGGCGCTCCGCCTCCGCGCCGTCGCCCGCCTCATCCGCCCGCACAGCCAACCAACGGAGCGCGGACTCGTCTCCGGCGTCGGCCGCCGCCCAGGCCAGGAGGGTGGCGTGTCGGAAACGCAGACGCGCGGCTGCGGCAGTCATCAGGGCTACCAGGTCGCTGTGAGCGCGGGTGTGGCGGGCGGCGGCTTCCCAGAACGTCACATGCAAGCGCTGTATCCGACGGGTACGGCGACCGTGCTGGTCGAGGAAGTCCGTGAGCCGGAATCCGACAGCAGGGCCCTGCACGGACTGCCCAGGCCGGGGACGTACGCGCCCGAGCGGGGCTGCGACGCGGTGGCGACGCTGGGCGCAGTAGGTGACGGCGTCCTCCAGCCAATGGTCGGGCAGTTCGTCCCATTCGCGGTCGGTGAGGTAGCCGGGGGCAGCGTCGGCGAGCAGGTCGAGGGGCAGAATCTCCGAGTGGCCCAAGCGGCGGTAGTCCATCGCTGCGTGGAGCAATGCCTTCGCTCCGACGTCGGCGTTGTCATAGCGGTTTAGAAGCCAGGGCGCGCCGGCGAGGAATTGGGTGATTTCGCCGGTGTTGGCGGCGTGTTCGGAGGCGAGCCGCAGCTGGCTGTCGTCCCGCGCGGCGGCGCGGAGCGCGGCGAGGTCGTCGGGGGTGAATCGGTCCGGGATGGTGGTGTGCAGGCTGGCCCCGGCCAGCAGCTCGCGTTGTTGGGCGTACCAGTCCGTGCCGTCGGCTCCGGGGGGGCCGGTGAGCGTGTTCCAGTGCTCGCGCCACAGCGTGGCCAGTACCACCACGGGCCCGCCGCTGCCGCGTGCGCGAGCGAGCAGCGTCTGCAGCGCGGCCGCGGCGCGCCGGCCGCCGTAGGGGCCGGGGTCGAGGAGGTAGCGCTGCGCTTCGTTGAGCCAGAGCACCGTCCGGGGCCCGACCCGGTCGACGCCGGCGAACAGTGCTTCGTGTGGGGTCGGTTCCAGCGGATGCCACACCCGCCAGCCCTCCGGGAGTTGCCGTAGCGCCTCCCAGCACGCGCGGGTCTTGCCCGTCGACGACTCGCCGACCAGCGTGATCAGCTCGCCGGGTCCGGCGGCCGCTGCGGCGACCGCTTCGCGCAGCCATCGGTCGTGCGCCCGCGGCACGTACAGCGGCAGGGTCCGGGCCGGGCCGGGGTCGTCCGAGGTCTCGACCGCGGGATGCACGCCCAGCAGGAACGGGTCCGCCGCCGCCACCGGGATGCCAGGCCTGTCCACGGCCGCTGGCGGACTCGGCGCGGTGCGGCGGCGTTTCGCCTGGGTGGTCTCGGCGCGGTCCCGGGCGTTGTGCCATGTGGTGCGGATCCGGGTGTGGGCCGCATCCCGGACCGGGTCGTCGCTGGGCTGGAACAAGGCCCGCAACAAGCGGTCGAACTGCTCGGTGCGCGGGATGGTGCCGGCGCGCCAGTTCACCAGGGTGTTCGGCGCAACGCCGGTCTTCTCGCGCTGCGCGGCGGTGGTGCCGGCGAGCCGGCGGTCCAGCAGCGCGGTCAGCGCCGCGGTGAAGTCCTCGGGCGAGCGCACCTCCGCCAGTTCCACCGCCGCGGCCCCCTCAACTCGGCGCAATTTGCGTCGCCCGTCCCAAATTTCAGCGTAGGCCTCCGCACACCCCGCCACCTGTACTTTGCCGCCGCGACTGGGCAGCAAGTCGGCTCAGGTCCCCGCAACTTGCGGTCGCCGCAGGTCCGGCGGCCCGTAGCAAAGAAGCCACCGACCACCACCCTCGGAGGCCTCGATGAACCGCCGCACCCCCACCGCGCGCACCCGCCGCCCCGCACGTCGCCGCACCTGGAAGACCGCCGTGGTCGGCGGCGCCGTCGCCGGTGCGGTCCGCGCCGGCTTCGGCTGGCTCCTCGACCACCTCACCTGATTCCGACCCTCGGTGCCCGGGGCGAGACCGCAACGCGGTTTCGCCCCGGGCACCGTCGCGTGCGGGCGCGGTCGTACGACGCCGATATAAAGGGGAACGAATCGCGCACCGGCGCCGCCGGAGGGGGGAGACCGCACGTGACCGACGACGCTGCGCCGGGCACCGCGCTCGTGCCACGACCGGCCGGCGCGCTCTCCACCGACTGCGTCGACCCGCGCCAGGACTGGCCTCCCGAGGCCCGCGCGCTGCGCGACCGGTTGCGGGCGTTGGTCGACGCAGCCGGGCGGCCGGTGTACGGCGACGCCGACCTGTTGCCCGACCTGGCCGGCGCCTGGATCGCCGGGTTCCGCTCGGTGCAGACCCGGCGCGGCTACGCCCGCAGTTTCACGGTGTGGGAGGCGTACGCCCGGACCCGCGGCGCGCATCCGCTGACCGCAGGCTTCGCGCTCGCCGACGCGTACGCCCGCTACCTCCAGACCGCGCTGTCGCTGAAGCGGGACGGCGGCGGCGGCAACTCCGGCCGGCCGCCCGAGTACGCGGCGGTCGGCCCGCCGTACCAGCCGGCCGCACAGGCGGCGATGCTCTCCGGCGCGAGCTCCTTCTACGCCCGGGCGATCCGCCACCAGGCCGTCACCGCCAACCCGTTCACGCACACCGAGCGGCCCGCGGTGGCACCGCTCTCCTCCGTGCAGGGCCTGCTGCCCGAGGAGACTGCGCTGCTGATCAGCACCGCCCAGCAGTACTCACAGCGGGCGTTCGCACTCACCACGATGCTCTACCTGATCGGGCCGCGCTGCGACGAACTCCTCGCCCGCGACGTCGAAGAGCTCGGCTACGACCGCGGGCACCGCACCCTGCCGCTCACCCGCAAGGGCGGCCTCGTCCAGCCGGTGCCGATCCCGCCGCTCGCCTGGTACGCGCTCGACCTCTACCTCGACGGCCGCCGCTCCGGCCCGCTGTTCATCACCCGCAACGGCCACCGACTCACCGAAGCGGAGGTGTGGAAGTGCCTGCGCCGCCTCGCCAAGCGCGCCGGCCTCCCGCACCAGGACTCCATCCATCCCCACGTGCTGCGCTACGGCTTCATTACCGACAGTTTGGAGCGCGGCGACGCTCTGCAGGACGTCCAGGACGCCGGCCACCGCGACCCGCGCACCACCCAGCGCTACAACCGGCGCCGCGGCCAACTCGACCGGCACCCCGGGTACGGGCTGGCGGCCGACCTCGCCCAGCGTCTGGCCCCGCCACCACCCGACGACCCCGCTGCCTCATGGATCGTCTCCCCGCCGCCTGCCGAAAGCCGGAATCTGTATGCCCGCCCCCACCACCCCGATCTGGGTAAAGCTGCCCGCTCCCGCCCCGGAACTCCGGAAAGGACTCCGTGGCTTGGCCGACTTGGCGGGATTCCGCATCGCCGAGAACGGCGCGACGTGGTCTCTGGCCACCTACGAGCGATACGCCGATGAGACGCCGGCGCTGGTGTCCCTTGACACGCTCGACGACGCCACCCTGGACCAACTAGCGAAGATCGGCCACGAAAGCCCTGTGCAGGTCCCCACCGCTGGCATCGACACCGAGACGTTCGCGCACCTCGGTCAACAGGACGGAGTCGCGGCCCGCATCGCGGAGTTCAACCTCATCATCCTCGGGGCCGACACCGCGAACCTGCCCGCCGCCATCCGCGGCTTCTTCGATGCCTGCCCAGGCGCGCTTCGCCGACTGCATGTCATCCACCAAGCCCCCAAACTGGTCGTCCGCACCACCTTCGTGCGCATGCTGGCCACGGCGCGCACCGTCACCGACCTCCCCCAAGCCCTCGCCGGACCAGGCTTCCCCGCGGCGCGGGCCGTGGCCCTGGGCGGCTTCTTCGGGCCGGCCTTCGTCAAGCCCGCGCTGCACATCACCGCCCCCTGGGTCTGGGCAAGCATGTCCGCACGCGCGTACGCCCTGGTGGTCTGGCCGTTCGGCACCGCGATCCCCGGGGGCACCTTCCCGAGCAACCAGCTCGCCGACCTGGTCGCCCCGACCACGGACAGGTTCACCGACAACATCTCCAGCTCTCGCCCCACGCACACCGCCGCCCAGTACGACGCGTTCCTCACCTGGTGGGTGGAGCGCGTGAACACGCTGCTCGCCATCGTCACCGACCCGGCTCAATTCCCCGAGCCCGGAACCCACACCTACTCGCCGGATCGCCAGTTCCAAATGCTCATGAGCCTGGAACGGCTGTTCCGCGACGTCGCCGAGGCCTTGCAGCATCATGGCCGCGATCAGACGGCATGCCTGCGTGCCGCGTACGACGCGCTGGATTGCCTCGAAGGACTCGGGATCCGCAACTTCCGCTACTACACCAGCCCGAGCCGGGCCCGCGACGCTCTCGATCGGATCACTGCCCAGGTTCCGACCAACGCGGTCGCCGTCCTGCGCCCGGTATGCGACGACGCGGTCAACGCCCTTGACCGGGTTCGCGACGGCTTCTACTCCTCCGGGCCGCACTGGACCGCGAACGGCCTCGACGGCCTGCCCGGCACGCAGCGGCCAAGCCGGGACTGGGACCAGGCTGTTGCCGACTACCTCCGGCTCGACCGCAACACCGCCCACTCGTTCTCGAAGATGGACGCCACCGACCGCGCGATCTACCTGGCGCACGATGGAGAGCTGCCGTCCCGGCTGGCGTCTCTCGCCTTACTGGCGCTCGTCGATCTGCTCGCCGACCTCGACAAGCTCGACGCCAAGCTCGGACGATGACGCCCCACCCGGCGCCCGTACACGTCATCAGCCGGACATCAGAGTGGGCTGCGCCGACGTCCGTGGCGCGGCTACGCGGCGCCGGGGTATCCGGGCAGACCCAGGGGCACCGGCGTCGGTGGTGCCGTGCCGCTGGTCGCGTCGGGCTTGTTCAGGATGAAGCGGTTTCGGCGGGCCGGGGACAGCCGGAGGGTACGGCCCGCGAGCGGGCCGCGTGAATCGGGGTCAGGGGCGAGGGTGCCGTGGACCTCGGGGTGGTAGAGCGTGACCGGCCCGATGTCGAACTTCCGGCCGAACAAGTCGAGTTCCCAGGCAGGGCTGGTGGCGGTGAAGGCCTTGGCCTCCCCGGCGAGCAGTGCCTCCAACACGGGGCTGGTGCTGCCGTTCAGCGTCGCGGTCAGGATGCGCGGTTCGGGGTCGATGATGCTGTGGCCGTCGATGAGCAGTCGGGCGCAGCGCAGGCGGATCCGGTCCAGGGCGGAGACGGTGTCCGGCAGAGCAAACCGCTGCCGGCAGTGGCGCTGCACGCAGTCGAGATCCTCGGCGAGGAGTTCGAGTGCATCGAGTTCGGCGGCTCGCTCCCGGTCGGGAGCGGAGGATTCGGTGGTGAAGACGCCGAGCCGTTCGCCGTTGATCATCAAGTCGAAGCGGGTCGTGCTGGTCAGCGTGCGCAACAGAGCGAGGCTGTCGAGCACTGCGGCGGGCTGTCGCCCGTGGGTCTCGTACGTGGTGTCGACGGTGACGGACGCCTCGGGATCGTCGGGGACGAAGAAGGTGACGGTCACGCCGTCGTGGAATCGACCGCGCAACGTCCTTCCGCGGTCTCCCTGGGCGGCGCTGTTGAGGACGCCGTCGGCCGCACGGATCAGGCTGTCCGCCGGGAAGCGCAGTTCCGCGCGTGCGTTGAGGGGGCCGGCAGCGGGGAGCAGACGCACGGCGACGTGCTCGTGGACCTTCGCGAGCCAGGCCGGGCCGGTGATTATCAAGCGCCGGACGGCCTGCGGCGGCAACGCCAGGGTGTCGATCACGCCGAATCCCAACGAGCGGTCCAGTGACACGGCCAGCTGCTGATGGCTCTCCGCGATGTCGACGTGGAACCCGAGGGGGCTGACGCGGCCGGCCGCGGGATGCTTGGGGACGATGGTCTGCACGGTGGTGGTGCCACGGCGTTCGAAGTTCATGGCCCAGTGCGGGTCTCGATCGTCGGCTACGCGGCCGAGCGCCTGAACCCGCTCGGCAAGGTCACCCGCGTCCAAGAGCATGGCCTTCTCCTGCCCCAGGATCCGGGCCTTCTCGACCACCTGATCGCAGGTGTAGAAGTGGAGCAGGTCCGGGAGGTCGCTGAGCAGGTCGTCGAGGGCGGCACGGCCTATCGGGGTGGGGATCCGCACGCGGGCGGCCGCCGGGAACTCGGACTTGAGGCCCTTGGCGTGCTTCTCCTCCTCGGGCGTGATGTTGCCTGGGGTGACGAGGATCCAGGTGTGCGGGTTGTAGGCCAGCGCCGACTTGAACGACGCCCGGATAGCGCGGCGCCGGGGCTTGAAACCGTTGGAGAACCCTTCCGGGTAGTACTTCAGTTGGTACACGGTCCGGTGACCGTTGCGATGGTGCACCACGACGTCGCGGCCGCCGTCGCCGCCGCGGCCGTCGTACGCCACCACCTCAACGTCGTTGGCGTGCCTTCGGTACAGCAGCGCCTCGACGATGCGGTCAAACTGCGGCTGGCCTATCAGCTTCCAGGGAATGGGACTGTCGATATCGTCTCCCGGCGTTCTCGGCGGCTCCTGGGCCCCGACAGAACATCGTCTCATTTCAGGAGGACACGCCTGCGACACCCCGATCCGGCGAGCACAGGCACCGGTGAGGCCCAGCGCGCGGAGCGAGCCGGCCGCACCCGCGGCCGCGGTGCCGAGCGTGGATGCGTGTACGCGGCTGCTGCCTGGATCGATCGCTCACCAGTTGCTGCCGCCGGGTCGCTGATCCCAACGTGTTGGGTTCCCTGGCTTTCTGCTGCAACCGCGGCGGTTCCGACTCCGCTTCGGGCTGTCGGGGACAAGCACGTTGCTGACCTTGGACGCGCAAGAGCGTTACATCGCCCCAACCTTCGGAGTAGCGGTGTGACTCGCACCCATGTCCATGAGTGTGACCCGCATCACGCGCCTGCCACCGGTGGCCCCACCTGTCAGGCCATCGCACGGGCGCCTTGGCCGGGGCCATGCGACAGCACTCGGCGTACGTGAATTCGCCGCCGGCCAGGGCGAACTGCAGCTGCTTCGAGGGGCGGCCGCGCTCGGCACCGCGGACCGCGAGGCCTGCGGCGCCAACACCCCGTCATCGGGGCGCGTCGGAAGCAAGAACCGGACGTGCGTCGGCCCCGCCGCGCTTGGGGGGTCACGGACAGGGCCGGCGCCGGGAGCCAGCGCCGGTTTTTGGGTGGTCGGCGCGGCTGTGGAGGTCACCGGAGGGAAGCTCCGACGATCCCGGACCATGAACGGTACGCCGCCCTGCCGGGGAAACGGATTCTCCGAACTACGGCTTAGGAAGCGCAGATCGAACGCGCAGGACCAACCGGTACACCAACCGGTCCCCGAGTGTGCGGGGATCAGCATCAGGGGACCGCGCCCCCGCAGGTCGCGGGCGCTACGCCAGGGGGTCTACCGCTTCTGCGGCGGTTGCTGTGGTGTCGGGCACAGGGCTGCGGCATCGGCGTGCGGGGTGAGTTCGGTGCCGCGCAGGCGGGTGACGATGGTGGCGATGGTGGCGTGGAAGCCGGCGAGGTGGTCGGCGGGGATGTCGGCGAAGAGGGCGGCGGCCATCTGGTCGCGTCCGTCGCGGAGGTGGGTGACGGCGGCGCGGCCCTGGTCGGTGAGGTGGACGAGGGTGGCCCGCCGGTCGGTGGGGTGCGGGGCGCGGGTGATGTGGCCGTCGGCTTGGAGGGCGTCGAGGAGGCCGGTGACGTTGCGCGGGGTGACTGCGAGGGCGTCGGCGAGGGCGCGCTGGGTCATGGGGCCGTCGTGGAGCATGAGCGCCCACAGCAGCCCGGCCCGGGCGCGGGTGAGGCCGTGGCCGGTGATGCCTTCCTCCATCAACGCGCCGAGGACTTCGGCGAGTTCGAAGAGCCGGTCCATCGACCGGCCGGGATCGGTTGTCCCCGGGACATTTTCGTGAAGTGACTTCACTGTGTTGCACCTCCTCGATTAGCGTACCGATGATGCCGAGACTGGGAAGGGGCGGGTGGCGAGGTGGTCGCGATGGCAAGGTCCGAGCGTGTGAGCAGGCCGGTGTTCGCGCGGTTCTACACGAAGGTGGCCGCGCCCGGGCTGGAGCGGGCCGGGGCCGGGGAGCACCGGCGGCGGATGCTGGCGGGGTTGTCCGGGGCAGTGGTCGAGGTCGGGGCCGGTCACGGGGCGAACTTCGCGTTGTATCCGGCGGAGGTGACGCGGCTGGTCGCGGTGGAGCCGGAGCCGCGGCTGCGGGAGCAGGCGGCTAAGGCTGCGGCATCGGCGGCGGCCCCGGTGGAGGTGGTCGACGCAGTGGCCGGGCGGCTGCCGTTCGGTGACGGGGAGTTCGACGCGGCGGTGCTGTGCCTGGTGCTGTGCTCGGTGCCGGACCCGGAAGCGGCCCTGGCGGAGGTGTTCCGGGTGCTGCGGCCGGGTGGTGAGCTGCGGTTCTTCGAGCACGTGCAGGCGCGGAGCGCGCGGATGCGGCGGGTGCAGAAGGTGGTGGACGCGACGGTGTGGCCGCTGCTGTGCGGGGGCTGCCACACCGGCCGCGACAGCGAGGCGGCGATCCGGCGCGCCGGGTTCGAGGTCGCCGAGCTGGACCGGTTCGCGTTCCCCGAGACCCGGGTGCCGCTGCCGGCCGCGAGCCACATCCTGGGCACCGCCGTCCGCCCCGCGACCGAAGGAGCACCCCGGTGAGCGAGCCCGAGCACCCCGAACTTGCCGGTGAGCACCCCGACTCCGCCCAGACGGCGGCGTCGCTGCTGGAGCGGTTGGTGGACCGCATCACCGCGCGCGCGTCCGTTGCCGCGGTGTTCGGCGAGCCGATCGAACACGCCGGGGTGACGGTGGTGCCGGTGGCGCGGATCGCGTTCGGGTTCGGCGGCGGTGCGGGACGCGGCCTGCACACCTCGCACGCCGGGGAGGGCGGCGGCGGAGGCGGGGGCGCGGACTCCCGGCCGCTGGGCTTCATCGAGATCACCGACCGCGGCGCGGCGTTCAAGCCGATCCGCGACCCGTGGGCGGACGTGGTGCTGCCGGTGGCCGCGCTGCTCGCTGCGGCCGCGCCTGGCGTGGTGCGGGTGCTGCGGCGCCGCGGCCGGTAGACGCGCAGTCGGCACGGGATGTCCGGCGCCGGGTCCGTCCGTGGTGGCGGTGGGTCCGGCGCGCGCGAGACTGGAGGGGAGCGGGGGCGCGGCGGAAGGAGTCGCCATGGCCCGGACGCATCAGGACAGCTCGTCGAACGCGGCGCGGTTCACCGGTTCGTTCAGCGCGTCGGTGCCCGCGCCCGCGGATGCGGTGTTCGCGCTGGTGACCGATGTGGCGCGGCTGCCGGAGTGGAACCGCGCGGTCACGCGCGTGGTGGAGGCGCCGGCGGCGCTGGAGCCGGGGGCGGAGTGGGTGGTGACGGTCAAGCCGGCCGGGTGGCCGTCGTGGCCGAGCCGGTCCCGGGTGCGCGAGATCGACCCGGCCCACGGGGTGTTCGCATACCGGTCGCAGACCGACGACGGAAATCCGAGCTATGCCGACTGTCGGCGTACGGGCTCATGTGCAGATCCAGGTACGAGTCCGCGTGCAGGGCTGGCCGTGGTGGTTGCCACGTGGTTCGGCGTCAGCTCTGCTGACGTGCGTCGTCCTGGGCGAAGCGCTCGAACAGCGTGGTCAGTTCGTGGGGGTTCCGGCTGACGATGGCCTCCAACTCGTCGACGTGGATTGCGACACGATTTCGCCACGGGTCGGCGGTGGTGCCCAGCCCCGGGGCGTACAGGAAGTGCTCGCTGCCGGACTTCCAGCAGCTGAGCGGGACGCCTGCAGCGTGCATCCGGCACGTGAGGTGCCACTCCCTGGGCTCGTCGGCATACACGCGGACGCCGCGTGCCGCCAACTTCGGCAGGATTTGCTCGTAAGACTGCCTCGACAAGGGGTTTCCCATGACTGTGATGTTCGTGGCGTTGCAGTCCGACAGTGGGCCGAGATCCTGCAGGAGGTTCCTTTGCACGTCCAGCACCAGGAGGTTGGGGAACCGGTCGATGCCGCCGAGATCCTGGAGGCCGCTGTCCTGCACGGTCAGCGATATGAGCTGGTCCATACGAGGGAGGGCTGCGAGCGACACCGGGTCGCAGCCGGTGAGGATCAGGACCTCGAGCGACGGGAAATTGTGCAGACCGTTCAGTGAAGTGGCTTGGCGGACGTGCAGTTCGGTGATCGTCGTCGTTGTGTCGACGCCCCTCATCCGCTGGTGAAGCCGTGCAAGCTCCAGCCCCTTACGGACCTGCGGCTCCATCGGGCGTGTGAAGTGCTCGATGACGCGTCCCTCCTCGTCGCGGCACAGCACCTCACGTACCGGCGCCCTGATGAGCCCGGACGCAGCGTGCTGCCCAACCTGAATCGCCTTGATTCTCTTCGTCTGCAGGCCGTGCGGACAGCCCGCGGCCGGTCGTCAGCGCAAACGGGACTCCTCTGTGCGCTCGGCAGCCGCCACAGCTCAACGACGGCAGTCGAGACTGGGGATGGTTGACCCTTGCCTGGGCGTTGAGGTCGTCTTGCCTTCACACCACCCCGTACCCACCTCTGCACTCCATCCCGTACGCGGACACCGACTGGCGCTGGCGCGTCGTTCCCGAATCCGGTGCCTCGCGGCTGACCGTGTCGTGGGAGCTGCACCCGCAGACGTTCTGGCGCAGGCATCTGTTCTCCCGTCTGCGGCGCCGCAGCCTCGCCAACACGGAGGTGCCGGCGTCGGTCGCCGCCCTTGCCTGGCTCGTGTCCACCGCCTGAGTCGACCCGGACGTGAACCATCCGCGTCTCGGGGCGTTGACACATCCCTCTTGGTAAGTTCAGACTTACGGTTCGTGGGGACTTACGAAGCGGCGTTGGACGCGCTGGGCGACCCGACCCGGCGGGCGATCTTCGAGCGCCTGGGCCGGGGGCCGTCGGCGGTGGGCGAGTTGGCGGCCGGGCTGCCGGTCAGCCGTCCCGCGGTCTCGCAGCACCTGAAAGTCCTCGTGAACGCCGGCCTGGTCGCCGTCGAGGCGGCCGGGACGCGGCGGATCTACCGGCTCGACCCGCAGGGCGTGGACGTGCTGCGGGCGTACTTCCAACGTTTCTGGACCCAGGCGCTCGCGGATTTCGCCAAGGCCGCCGAAGCGCCGCAGATGGAGGGCGAGCAGTCATGAGCGAGTACATCCACGGCGCGGACGTCCGCGTCGAGATCTCCGTCGACGCGGACGTGGAACGGGCGTTCGCGGTGTTCACCGAGCAGGGCCACACCTGGTGGCCCGCCCCGTACAAGCTCGGCCAGGGCGGGGCGCGTACCGGCCTGGTGATCGAGCCGAAGGCCGGCGGGCGGTGGTACGAGACCACCGACGACGGCGCCGAGTGCGCCTGGGGGACGGTGCTGGCGTTCGACGCGCCGAACCACCTGGCGCTGTCCTGGGCGATCACCCCGACGTTCGCGCCCGAACCGGACGAGAACAAGGCGAGCCGCGTCGATGTCACTTTCGCCGCCGACGGCGCTGGCAAGACGACGGTGGTGTTGGTGCACTCGCAGCTGGAGCGGCACGGGGACGGCTGGGAGCAGGCCCGCGACGGACTCGCCGACCAGGGCGCGTGGCCCGGCGTGCTTGCGGCCTACGCCGCCCTCGCGTCGAGTACCTGACTCGGCGGATCGATAAGGCCGGGTTCCCCTGCCGGTCAGCTCGGCGCGGGCGCGAGTCCGAGTTGTTCGAGGAAGGCCAGCTGGTCGAAGTACAGCCGGTAGTCGACGATCCGGCCGTCCCGGGCGGTGGCGATGTCGCAGCCGTGGATGCGGACCGCTTTGCCGGTGGCCGGGAGCGTGCTGCCGTCCGGCATGTGCAGAGGGCCGGTGTTGGTCCCGTGGAACCAGCCCTCGTCGACCGCGGTGTCGCCCGCCTCGTAGGTGTGCTCGTGGTCGAAGGCGCTGTCCGGGAGCGCGTCGGTGAGCTCGGCCATGTACTCCGCGATCGCGTCGCGGCCGCGGAACTCCCCGTCCGGGGTGGTGGCCACCGCGTCCGGCGCGAAGCACTCCGCGATGGACTGGGCGTCCCGGGACGTCGTCATCGCCTCGGTGAGTCGGTCCATGGCCTCACGTGCCTGTCCCATGACCTACCTCCTGTCAGGTCCAACCCCCACATTCCATGGTCCGCCGCCCCGGGGCGGCGGA
>NZ_JBEZFP010000033.1:0-77584 GCF_040649515.1 Streptodolium elevatio | reverse complement strand
CCCCGCCACCCCGGGCACGTGCGCCTGGCCGCCGAGGATGCCCTCCGTACCCACCTCGCGCGCCACCCGCGTCACTTCGTCGGCGAACGCGCGCAGGGTGTCGACCATCGTGTTGATGGTGTTCTTCAGTTCGAGGACCTCGCCGCGGGCGTCGACGGTGATCTTCTGCGACAGGTCGCCGTCGGCGACCGCGGTGGCGACCTGCGCGATGTTGCGGACCTGACTGGTCAGGTTGTTGCCCATCGAGTTGACGTTGTCCGTCAGGTCCTTCCAGGTACCCGACACCCCGCGTACGCGCGCCTGGCCGCCGAGGATGCCCTCCGTACCCACCTCGCGCGCCACCCGCGTCACTTCGTCGGCGAACGCGGAGAGCTGGTCGACCATCGTGTTGATGGTGTCCTTGAGTTCCAGGATCTCGCCGCGCGCGTCGACCATGATCTTCTGGGTGAGGTCGCCTCGGGCGACCGCGGTGGTGACCTCGGCGATGCTGCGCACCTGGCCCGTCAGGTTGCTCGCCATGACGTTGACGGACTCGGTGAGGTCCTTCCACGTACCCGAGACGCCCTTGACGTCGGCTTGCCCGCCGAGGCGGCCTTCGGTGCCGACCTCGCGGGCCACACGGGTGACCTCGCCGGCGAACGCGGACAGCTGGTCGACCATCGTGTTGATCGTGGTCTTGAGCTCCAGGATCTCGCCGCGCGCGTCGACCGTGATCTTCTGCGACAGGTCACCCTGCACAACGGCGGTGGCCACCGACGCGATGCTGCGCACCTGCCCCGTGAGGTTGCCCGCCATGAAGTTCACCGAGTACGTCAGGTCGCGCCACACGCCGCCGAGGCCGAGAACCTGCGCCTGGCCGCCCAGGATGCCTTCGGTGCCCACCTCGCGGGCGACACGGGTCACCTCGGACGCGAAGGCCGACAGCTGGTCGACCATCGTGTTGACGGTGTTCTTGAGTTCGAGGATCTCGCCGCGCGCGTCGACGTCGATCTTCTTGGACAGGTCGCCGCGCGCGACCGCGGTGGTCACGTCGGCGATGTTGCGGACCTGGCCGGTGAGGTTGCCGGCCATGAAGTTCACCGAGTCGGTCAGGTCGAGCCAGACGCCGGCGACCCCGGGCACGACGCGCGCCTGACCGCCGAGAATGCCGTCGCTGCCCACTTCTCGCGCGACGCGGGTGACTTCGGAGGCGAACGCGGACAGTTGGTCGACCATCGTGTTGACGGTGTTCTTCAGCTCCAGCATCTCGCCGGAGACGTCCACCGTGATCTTCTGCGACAGGTCGCCGCGGGCGACGGCTGTGGACACCTGGGCGATGTTGCGGACCTGGCCGGTGAGGTTGCCGGCCATGAAGTTGACGGAGTCGGTCAGGTCCTTCCACGTTCCGGCGACGCCGGGCACCTGGGCCTGGCCGCCCAGGATGCCGTCGCTGCCGACCTCGCGGGCGACGCGGGTGACTTCGGACGCGAACGCGGACAGTTGGTCGACCATCGTGTTCACGGTGTTCTTCAGCTCCAGCATCTCGCCGGAGACGTCCACCGTGATCTTCTGCGACAGATCACCCTGCGCGACGGCTGTGGTGACCTGCGCGATGTCGCGTACCTGGGCGGTCAGGTTGAAGAACGCCGTGTTGACGTTGTCGGTCAGGTCCTTCCACGTGCCGGCCACGCCGGGCACCTGGGCCTGGACGCCGAGTCGGCCCTCGAAGCCGACCTCGCGGGCCACGCGGGTCACCTCCGACGCGAAGGTCCGCAGGGTCCCGGTCATGGAGTTGATGGTCTCGGCGAGCTGGGCCATCTCACCGCGCGCCGACACGGTGATGCGCTGGGTCAGGTCGCCGTACGCGACGGCTGTGGTCACCTGCGCGATGTCGCGTACCTGGGCGGTCAGGTTGCCCGCCATGACGTTGACCGAGTCCGTCAGGTCCTTCCAGGTACCGGAGACCCCTTCGACGCGGGCCTGGCCGCCGAGGCGCCCCTCGGTACCGACCTCCCGGGCCATGCGGGTCACTTCGTCGGCGAAGCCGGAGAGCTGGTCGACCATGGTGTTGACGGTGTTCTTGAGCTCCAGCATCTCGCCGGCGACCTCGACGGTCACCTTGCGCGACAGGTCGCCCTTCGCCACCGCGGTGGTGACCAGTGCGATGTCACGGACCTGCAGGGTCAGTCGGCTGGCCATCGTGTTGACCGAGTCGGTGAGGTCCTTCCAGCTTCCGGAGACGCCGCGCACCTGCGCCTGGCCGCCGAGCTTGCCCTCGGTGCCGACCTCGCGCGCCACCCGGGTGACCTCGTTGGTGAACGCGGACAACTGGTCCACCAGGCCGTTGACCGTACGGCCCATGCGGTTGAACTCACCGCGCAGCGGCTGGTCGCCGATGCGCTGGTCCATCCGCTGCGACAGGTCGCCCTCGGCGACCGCGGCGAGCACCCGGCCGACCTCGACGGTCGGCCGGACCAGGTCGTCGACCAGGGCGTTCGCGGCGTCGAAGCTGGTCGCCCAGGCGCCCTCCCCCGGGCCGGGCACGAACCGCTCGCTCAGCTTCCCCTCGCGGCCGACCACGCGGCGGACCCGGGCCAGCTCGTTGGCCAGGTGCTGGTTGCGGTCCACGACGTCGTTGAAGACCGCGGAGATCTCGCCCATGAGCCCGTCGCTCGACACGGACAGGCGGCGCCGGAAATTGCCGTCGCGTACCGCGGTCAGCGCGTCGAGCAGCTGGCGCAACTCACGGTCGTCGTCGCGACGGGCGGTCGCGACACCGCCGCCCGCGCCCGGAGCTTCGTCCTGCGGCACGCCCTTGCGCGAGTTTCCCGGTGCCTTGGCCGAGCTGCCGCCGGCAGCCTTGCCCACACCCTTCGCCGCGCCTGCGGCGCGTCCGTCCCGCCTGGAAGCGTTCGCCATCTCGAGATTCCTCCACCCGGCCCCGGCGCCCGCCCGGTCCCTCGGCCCGGGTGGGGCGGTCGCCGCTGATAGCGGCAGTCTTCCACCATCCCACGCGGCGCAGGGCCGAGTCCCCAGGTCCGACGGCCGTACACAGGGGTCAATGTTCGTCAAGGACCTGCGCCCGTGTCGCGACGACGCGGTAATGTGCGGAGCTGCCGCGTGACTACGTTGCGCCTGGTAGTCAAGCCGTGGCACAACGAGACAGGTCCGCAGAACTGTCGTGAACCAGGCATAACACCTGATCGCGACAGTTCGCCACGAGACAGATCGGGAAGGGCAGCGAGGTCGCGCCACCGCAATCACCGACGTCGCAGGATGCACATGGATCCGGAAACCGACATGGTCGTCACCGCGAGAGTGAGCGCCACGTTCGCCCCTGAGGGCCGTTCGGTGGCCGCCGCGCGATCCTTCGTCCGCCAGACCCTGACCGAGTGGGACGCGGCGGGGGTCGTGGACGACGCCGTCCTGCTCGTCAGCGAGCTTGTGACCAATGCCATCGTGCACGCCGGCACGGCCACCGAGGTGTCCTGCGTGCGGTACGACGCCGCCGTGCAGATCGAGGTCGTCGACCGCTACCCGACCCTGGAGCTGCCCGCTCCGGTGGGCGTCTTCGACGCCGACGACGAAAGCGGCCGCGGCCTCTTCCTGTCCGCGTCGATCGCCTCGGCGTGGGGCGTGGAGTACACCAAGTCCGTCAAGCAGGTGTGGTTCCGCCTCGACCTGCCCGACGGCGGGTCCGCCACCAGCCTGGCCGGGCCGACCCTGCCCACGCATGTGCTGCCCGGCGCGGACACACCCGTCCGCGTCGCGGTCGTGCACGCCGACGCGCACCAGCGCGTGACGCACTGGAACGTGGACGCCGCGGACCTGTTCGGCCGCTCGGCACAGGACGCGGTGGGCATGCGGCTGTCCGAACTGGTCGACTGGCCGCACACCCCCGACAACTCGGACGCCGACCTCCCGTTCGCGGCGATGCTCGAACTGTCCCGCTGGCAGGGCATGTACGACATCCGGCACGGCGAAGGACGCCCCGTACGGGTCTTCGCCTCGCACGTGCGCCTGCGCGACGCGTCGGACAACCCCCAGCTCGTCCTGCTGGCCGTCCCCGCCCGGGCCCGGGCGGTGCTGGAGAACCGCGCCGCGGCGGCCGCCGGACGCACACCGGTGCCGCCGCCCACCGACGCGGAATGGGACGGCCTCGACGGCGCGAACCGCCCCGGACTCGACGACCTCCTGCAGCGTGCCATCGAGCGCGCCCGCGATCTCCTCGACGGCGACGCCGCGTTCGTGCTCATCGCCACCGACGACGAGAGCGAGATGGAGGTCCGCGCCACCACCGGCCTCGGCTCCGCGCAACAGCGGTTCGCCCGGGTGCCGGTGGAGACCACGACCGGCCGCTTCGGCACCGCACGCATGCCCGCGGTCCACGACGACGCCGAGGCGGTCCGCGATGCGGTCCCGCTGCTCGCCGACACCGTCATGCGCTCCGCCGTCACCGCTCCGCTCAAGGTCGAGGGCCGACTGACCGGCACGCTCGGCGTCGCGTCGGAATCGCCGTCGCACTTCGACAACGACGCCGCGGCGCGCCTGCAACGTGCGGCCGACCGCATCTCGCTGTCCGTGGAGAGCGCGCGGCTGTCCGAACTCGAACGGGTCCGCCGCGGCTCGCTGTCGTTCCTCGCCGAGGCCTCCGACTTGCTCGCCGGCACCCTCGACCCGGAGATGACGCTGGCGATGGTCGCGCAGATCGTCGTCCCCCGGCTGGCGACGTGGTGTGCCGTGCACACGATTGGCGAGGGTCATGACCCGACCCTCAGCTGTGTCTGGCACACCGACGAGATGCGCATCGACGACCTCCGCGAGTTGTTGGACAAGGCCGACCCGCCGCGCGCCCACCCGACGCCGGGTGCCCGCGCGTGGCCGGGGCTGCGGCGCCTGGGCCCGGAAGCCGCGGCGCAGCACGAGGACCTGGTGACCGGCGAGGTGGTGTCCCTCCCGCTGGTCGCCCGAGGTCGCGGCATCGGCATGCTGACCCTGGGCAACGCGACCGGTGAACGCTTCCGGCGCGAAACCCTGGAGCTCGCCGAGGACCTGTCGCGCAGGGCCGCACTCGCGATGGACAACGCCCGCCTGTACTCCGAGCGCAGTGCCACCAGCCAGGCCCTGCAGCGCAGCCTCCTGCCGCCCGACCTGCCGCAGGTGCCGGGCCTGGACGTCGAGGTGGTCTACCAGGCGTCCGGCGAGAGCAACGAAGTCGGCGGCGACTTCTACGACTTGTTCACCATCGGTCCCGACCTGTGGGGCTTCGCGATCGGCGATGTCTGCGGCACCGGCCCCGAGGCGGCGGCCGTCACCGGCCTCGCCCGCCAGGCCCTGCGCCTGCTGGCCCGCGAGGGCATGCCCGTCCCCGCGGTGCTGCAGCGCCTCAACACCGCGATCCTGGACGAGGGTCCGCGCAGCCGCTTCCTCACGCTGCTCCATGGCCACATCACCCACCGCGACGGCGGCGGCGTACGCCTCAACCTGGTGTCGGCAGGACACCCCCTTCCGCTCCGGCTACGTCCCGACGGAACCGTCGAACAGGTGGCCACACCACAGCCGTTGCTCGGTGTACTGGACGAACTGGATCTGGTCTCGGAGACCGTCGACCTCGACCCGGGCGACGTACTGCTGTGCGTCACCGACGGCGTCACCGAACGCCGCGAAGGCAGCCGCATGATGGGCGAGGACGGCCTCGCCACAGTGCTGGCGGGGTGCACCGGTCTCACCGCCGGCGCGGTCGCCGCCCGCGTCCACCGGGCGGTCGAAGCCTTCGCCGCCGAACCCGCACGCGACGACATGGCCATCGTCGTCCTCCGCGTCGCCGAGAACTGAGCAGTCGACGCCGGCGGCGCCGCCCACCCGAGTTCAGGCCACCTCCAGGCCGTCCCGCGGCGTGCGGTCTCGACGGCCCGGCGGGCGCGCCCGAGGGGGGCTGGTCGGGCGCGCCCTGGCCTGAAGGCGCTCCCCCGTCGCGACACCTGGGTGGCAGGTGGCGCCAGGGCGCGTTCAGGCCGCTTGTCGGGCAGGCTCAGGGCCTGCGGTGGAACGGGTCATCAATTCGTGGCGCACGTGGGCGACCACGATGTCTCGATTGGCGGTGACTTCTCCCGCGCCGCACTCCACGACGCGCCAGGTGACGCCGCCGATACTGCGGCTGCGGACCCGGATGGCGGGGATGCCGTCCGGTGCGGACGGTGCCGCTCGTTCACCAACGTCCGCCCGTGACACGGCAGATGGGCCGTGGAACGTCGTCGATGGGTCCGGAGCTCCGGCGAGTGCGGGCGGTTTCCTCGGCGGCTCCACGTCTGCCGCGAGATGGAGATCCGGCCAGGCCAGTGAGAAGCGGTGCAGAACACGGCCGAAGGCGGACATGACCCGCCAGCCCGGTTCGGCCGGCGGCACCCCTGCCTCCGCAAGGGACAGGCGAAGCCGGGTCTCCTCCGGCCCCGTGCTGCCCGCGTCCGCCAGGCGTACGGCCTCGGTCAGGCGCCGCACCCCGGCGAACCCGGCGAATCGCCCCGCCATGGAATCCAGTTGGCGTTTGCTCACCTGGCGTTGATGCAGGAAGGCGTCCAGGATCGCAATGCCCTCCGGGAGTGGTTCCGTGCGGGCGACGTCGGCGGCGGTACGCAGAGGTGTCGTTACTTGCACCCCCGCGACGGTGGTCACGTCTCCCTTCTCGAAGTTCCTGATCCGCCCCAGACACCCGTTGCGGCGAGGCAGCGTGGTCCCGGACGGCACGGCGAACTCGGCCGGCAGGGGCTTGCCTTTGTCGTCGTGCGTGCCGGCGGCCCCGATCCCCCATATCCAGGCCGCGGTTCGCCCACAGATCACGGCACCGGGGAGAAAGGCGGCGACCGCCTTGGCGCGGAGCGTGGGTGTGTCGGGCAGATGGCTGCCGACGTACACCCCTTGCACGACGCGCCGGATGTCGCCGTTGCGCAACCAGCGCCTGAGCACCGACAGGCTGAAGCCACGCTCTGCGGCTTGCGCGGCCGTAAAGGGTTTGGAGAACAGGTCCGTGAGATCGACATCGCCGGGCATGCCGTCAGTGTGGGCACCTGTGGACGGCGGCGCGGCGCGCCGTCCACAGGTGGGCCCTTGCGTTCCGCTCATCACACCGGGCGCTGGTCCCACGGCAGTTCCCCGCCGCCGATGTCGAACGGTGCGGCGTAGGCCACGGGCTTGGCCGGCTTCGTCGGCTTGGTCGGGGTACTCGGCTTGGTCGGCTTGGTCGTGGTCGGCTTACTGGGCTTGGTGGCGCCGGCGGGCTTGGCCGGCTTCGTGGGCTTGGCCGGCTTGGTCGGCTTGGTTGTGGCGGGCTTGGTGGGCTTGGCCGGTGGCTTGGTGGCGGGCTTGGCGGGCGGCTTGGTGACGGGCTTGGCGGGCGGCTTGGTGACGGGCTTGGCCGGCGGCTTGGTGACGGCGGACTTCCCGCAGCCCTTCTTCGCCCGGTAGAGGACCTTCCAGGTGGCCGGATCGGTGTACCCGGTCTCGGTGACCTTGTTGCACTTCTGGACCCACAGCACGGCGCGCGTGGTCTCCGGGCCGTAGATCCCCGACACGTCGAACTTCTTCGTGTAGGCCGACCGCGTGGTGATCAGGCACTGCACCTGGGCGACCGCCTCACCCTCGGAGCTCTCCCCCAGTTCCGGACGGAAGTCCTGCGGGACGAAGTTGCACCGCGGCGCCGCGGAGACCTGCGTCCCGGCGGCATGGGCGGACGCGCCCGCGGTCGGGGCGACGATGCCGGCACCCGCCGCCACCGCGCCGGACAGCATGATCACCGCGGCGCGCGTACGGCTGCGGTGGGCGATACGGGAGATGGAACGCATGGCTCCTCCTGAGCGTCGTGCCGCGGGACGTTTCCCGGGGCACGGCTGACGCTACGGAGGTCCCGTGGGGACGCAGAGAAGGCAGATCATCACACCGGCGAGTGGGGATTTGCCGGGATTAGTGGGGTAGTTCGCGCAGGAATCCCGATGGCGCGCCGGTCGTCTCGACGGGCATTGACGGCCGGTGGACGTCGGGGTCGCACAACCGGTCGGCGACACGCCCGCAGCCCCAGCCGGGATTACAAGATCACGCTGGGCGGGGGCGAAAGTAGCGCCGGATTGAGCCCTGGTCGGACGCGGGCGACGACGGGAAGACGGGCTGGAGGAGGCGCGGGAGCGGACTGGACGACGGAGGAGACGGGTTGGAGGGCGAGGCCGACCTAAGGGCTGCTGCAAGCCGGCGCAGTGCCGGTGCGCGGAGCGAACGCAAAGGGGGCCCGTGACGGCGTACCGTCTCGGGCCCCCTTGAAGGTCGTACCGGGGCCTACGGCCCTGCGGCCCTTGCCTCGGGGTGTCTCACACCTCGACGACCACCGGCAGGATCATCGGCCGGCGGCGGAACGTGTCGCTGACCCACTTCCCGACGACGCGACGCACCTGCTGCTGCAACTGGTACGGCTCGGCCACACCATCCGCCGCCGCCTTCGTCAGGACGTCCTCGATACGCGGGATCACGTCGTCGAACTTGGCGTCGTCGATGCCGGACCCGCGCGCGGTGATCTGCGGACCGCCGACGACCTTGCCGGTCGACGAGTCGACGACCAGGAAGACCGACACGAAGCCCTCGTCGCCGAGGATCCGGCGGTCCTTGAGCGAGGACTCGGTGACGTCGCCGACCGACAGGCCGTCGACGTACACGTACCCCGCCTGGACCTTGCCCGTGATGCGGGCGACGCCCTCGACCAGGTCGACCACGACGCCGTCCTCGGCGATCACGATGCGGTCCTTGCGTACGCCGGTCTTGTGCGCCAGGTCGGCGGCCGCCCGCAAGTGGCGCCACTCGCCATGCACCGGCATGAAGTTGCGGGGCTTGGCGATGTTGAAGAAGTACAGCAGTTCGCCCGCCGACGCGTGACCCGACACATGCACCTTGGCGTTGCCCTTGTGCACGACGTTGGCACCCCAGCGCGTGAGCCCGTTGATGACCCGGAAGACCGCGGTCTCGTTGCCCGGGATCAGCGACGACGCGAGCACGACCGTGTCGCCCTGCACGATGCGGATCTGCTGGTGGTCGCGGTTGGCCATGCGCGACAGCGCGGCCATCGGCTCGCCTTGCGAACCCGTGCATACCAGCACGACTTCGTCCGGGCGCAGGTCGTCGAGCGTCTTGACGTCGACGACGAGGCCCGCGGGCACCTTCAGGTAGCCGAGGTCGCGGGCCACGCCCATGTTGCGGACCATCGAGCGGCCGACGAAGGCGACCTTGCGCTCGTACGCGTACGCCGTGTCCAGCACCTGCTGGATGCGGTGCACGTGGCTCGCGAAACTCGCCACGATGATCCGCTGGTCGGCGTCCGCGAACACCCGGTCCAGCACGCCGGCGATGTCGCGCTCCGGCGGGATGAACCCGGGGACCTCGGCGTTCGTCGAGTCGGCGAGCAGCAGGTCGATGCCCTCTTCACCCAGTCGGGCGAAGGCCGGAAGGTCGGTCAGGCGGCCGTCCAGCGGCAGCTGGTCCATCTTGAAGTCGCCGGTGTGCACGACCATGCCGGCCGGCGTACGGATCGCCAACGCCAGCGCATCGGGGATCGAGTGGTTGACCGCGATGAACTCGCAGTCGAACGGGCCGAGCCGCTCACGGTCGCCCTCGGAGACCTCGAGCGTGTACGGGCGGATCCGGTGCTCGTTCAGCTTCGCCTCGATGAGCGCGAGCGTGAGCTTGGACCCGATGAGCGGGATGTCGGCCTTCTCGCGCAGCAGGTACGGCACGGCGCCGATGTGGTCCTCGTGCGCGTGCGTGAGCACGATGGCCTCGATGTCGTCCAGCCGGTCCCGGATGGCGGTGAAGTCCGGCAGGATCAGGTCGACACCGGGCTGCTCCTCTTCGGGGAAGAGCACCCCGCAGTCGACGATCAGCAGCCGCCCGGCGTACTCGAAGACGGTCATGTTCCGGCCGATCTCGCCGAGACCGCCGAGAGGGATGACACGCAGCCCGCCCTCGGGGAGTTCCGGGGGCGTTCCGAGTTCCGGATGCGGATGACTCAAGTTCTCTCCTCGCCACGCGGGCGCCCGCTTTCGGACGGCCCGCGCAATTGATGCGTTCAAACCCGGACAGGTTGTGCTCCCGTCCGGGCACTTTCTACAGCTGTACCCCGCCCGCCGCGAGATCCTGCCTCAGCTGGGCGATCTGCTCGTCGGAGGCCTCGATCAGGGGCAGCCGAAGCGTGCCGGTGAGGAGGCCCTGCGCCGCGAGGGCGGCCTTGCTCAAAATCACACCCTGGGTGCGGAAGATCCCTGTGTAGACCGGCAGCAGGCCCTGGTGGATCTCGCGGGCCTTGGCGACGTCGCCGGCCGAGTACGCGTCCACCAGAGCTCGCAGCTCGGGCGTCACAACATGTCCCACAACGCTCACGAAACCGACCGCCCCGACCGAAAGCAGCGGCAGGTTCAACATGTCGTCGCCGGAGTAGTACGCCAGGTCGGTGCGGGCCATGACCCACGACGCCGCGCCGAGGTCGGCCTTGGCGTCCTTGTTGGCCACGATGCGCGGGTGCTCCGCGAGGCGGACGATCGTCTCGGTCTCCAGCGCGACGGCGGTGCGTCCCGGGATGTCGTACAGCATCACCGGCAGCTCGGTCGCGTCCGCGACGCGCACCGTGTGGCGGTACAGCCCCTCCTGCGGCGGCTTGCTGTAGTACGGCGTCACCAGCAGCAGCCCGTGCGCTCCGGCCTTCGCGGCCGCCTGCGCCAGCTCGACGCTGTGCGCCGTGTCGTTGCTCCCGGCTCCCGCGACCACGAACGCGCGGTCGCCCACGGCCTCCACGACGGCCCGTACCAGCAGCGCTTTTTCGGCGTCGGTCGTGGTCGGCGACTCGCCGGTGGTGCCGTTCAGGACCAGGCCGTCGTTGCCTGCGTCGACGAGATGCACGGCCAGACGCTGCGCGGCGTCCAGGTCGAGCGCGCCCTCGGCATCGAACGGCGTCACCATCGCGGTGAGAACCCTGCCGAAAGGGGTCTGGGGGGTGGAGGTCGGAGCCATGCCCCAAACGGTACCGGGCCAGGTACCAACACGGCTGTATCGGCCCACATTCCGGTCCTCACCAGCGCGCCTTTCGGACTCCGCCAAGGCTGCGGAAGTTGCGACGACGCGGCCACGAAGCCGGTGCAGGCGTGGCTGTGGAGCCGCGTGATGGTTGTGGCACCGGAGTTTGGGGCGTGTCGTCGGCTAGGCCGGGGTCTCGCGGAAGTCGCTCCCAAGTCGGGATTGGATTCCGGCCATCCGCCGCTCGTGCGCTCGTCGGCTGCTGGTCGTCCGCCCCGGACAGCAAGGGACCCCGGCGCTGCCTGCTCGGGGGTTCAAGCAGCGCCGAGGTCTTCTTCAGTATCAGGCACATGCGGGAAAAATGCCGGGTAATGACGCGAAAAAAGTTGTACGTCACCCTTTGTGCCGATTTGAGTACGCGCGGCATCCGAATCCGGGTTAACCTGCGCGGCGCCCGGCCCCCTGGCCGCCGCAGGCCCGACGATGCGCGTTCACCCTGGCCCGACCGTCCGAAAACCTTCGGTGAATCGCCGGGCGCGACCGATGGTCCAGGGGGCGACGCGCCAACACGCGCGCCGATCAAACGCCGCGCGCCATGTGCTGCCGCCGCGTCCTGCTAGGCACGGTACGCCTGCCGGTGGGGTGTGGGGGCGGATTCGCCCGCGATCCTGCACTTTCGGGCGCGCCGCCGAGCCGGCGGGTCGACACCCGGTTGCGACTGTCCGCAAGCGCGGGTGTCGGTGCGACTCGCGCCGTACCGCGGCGGCTGTGCGTCAGCCGCGGGGATGACGTCGTGGGGTCAGGCGTACGTCTCGCCGCCGATTTGCCGGGAACGGGGCAACTGCGACGACCCATTTGGGCGTTTAGGGGATGGACGTTTGCCCCCATTTGGCGCAACCTCGGAGCTCGTCATGCCCAACACGCAATCCAGCGACGACAGACCCCGCCACGGCGAACCGGTGGACCTCCACGAGCACAGCGGCCGACGGCGGCGAGACACCGTCATAGCGGTTGTGACGGTGGTGGTGGCATGTGCGGTGGTCATAGCCGCAGTAATCGTGGCGGGGCCTGCGTTGTCGAGCTGACTCAGCGGCTCAGGCGGTCAAGACGATTGGCCCTCGAACTCCACGCGTTCGGAGTTGTAGATGATGGCGCCTGTGACAGCGCTTGGAAGCGTGGGCGAGGACGGCACGAAGTACCGTGGCGACGCGATGTCCTGCCCCACGGACATAGGCGTGCTGTCACCGACCAATCGCGGTCCCGGCGTGCAGCGTCCACCAGGAGACTCTGGGCAGGCGTTGAGTTCGATCCTGATGCTGAACGGCTTCAGCCCGGGATCGCTGCCGTTGATGATGCGCAGTTCGACCACAAGGTTTGCGGACCCCGTGGCAGTGGCGTCAAGACGTACGTGCCGAATCCATACCTGGGTGCCATCGCGGAAGCGCCAAGGCGTGTCGGCACCGATTTTCAGCGTCGGCTTGGGCGTGGCGCTGGGAACGGCGGTGGGCTGGGCCCCCGCCGGGCCGGTGGGCGGCTGGCCCCCAGGTTGAGGCTGACCTCCCGGCGCCGGGACTCCGTTTGTCGGGAGGTCACTTGTGGCCGCTGCGGGTTTTTTTGGGGTGTCTTTGATCGTGGGGCCGACCATGCATCCGGTGGCGGTGAGCAGTAGTGCCGCGCAAGTGGTGGTTGTGCGCCACGTCCGGGCCCCCATCGTGCGTTCCTCTCGCCTGGCGGGATGCGTCGGGGACAGCGTGGCACGGGTGGTGGGGTCGCCGCCTCCCCCTGGGGCGTGTCGGGGTGTTGCGTTCGATCGGCAGACGTGGAGCGGGGATTCGCGGCACAATCCGCAGGGCGTACTTTGTGGTGAAGGAGTCGGCATGGCGGACGTAAGTGTGCGAACCGCGCGGGGTGCGGACGGACCCGCGCTGGGGGTCGTCCAGTCGACGGCGTGGCGGGCGGCGTACGACGGGGTGTTGCCCGAGGTCGCGCTGGAGCCGTTCGACGCGGCGGTGTTGGGGGCGGGGTGGGGGCATGCCGCCGCGCATCCGCCGTCGCGGCGGCACACGGTGTTGGTGGCGTGCGCCGGGCCGGAGCCGGTGGGGTTTGCCGCGGTGGTGCCCGCGCAGGATCCGGATCTGGACGAGACGGCCGCCGAGTTGAGCATTCTGGTGGTGGCTCCGGGCGAGCAGCGGCACGGGCACGGGTCGCGGCTGTTGACCGCGGCAGTGGAGTACGCGCGGGGCGGCGGCGCCGGGACGCTCGTGATGTGGGTGCTGGAACCGGACGTCCCGCTGCGGGAGTTTCTCGAGGCCGCGGGCTGGGCCGCGGACGGAGCGCACCGTGAGTTGGAGTTGGACGAGAGCGGCGCGCAGCGGGTTCGGCAGTGGCGGTTGCACACGTCGTTGGCCGAGGTGGGCGACAGCTGACGCGCGTGCCAACAGTGGGGAAAGTCGCGGCGATCACGCATTGAAGTAGTAAGACATGCGTCTTAACGTTGGCGCGTGACGCCGACCTCGAATCGCGCCCTGACGCGGGAGCGCCTGCTCCTGACCGCCGAACGCCTTTTCGCCGTTCACGGGATCGACGCGGTGTCGCTGCGCCAGATCAGTGTGGCGGCCGGGCAGCGCAACAATTCGGCGGCGCAGTACCACTTCGGCACGAAGGACGACCTGATTCGGGCGATCTTCGCGTTCCGGTTGGCGACGATCAACCGGCGCCGCGAGGAGATGGTGGACATCCTGGTGCGCGACGGGCGCACGGCGGATCTGCGGGCGCTGACCGAGGCGATGGTGCGTCCGCTGGCCGAGCAGATCGACGGGGGCGGCAGCTTTTATGTGCGGTTCCTGGCCCGTGTGCACCAGCACGCGGGGGCGTCGGTGTACGCGCTTCCCGCGATGGGCGTGGAGGGGAGCTCGACGCGGATCGGCCGGATGATCGGTGCCGCGCTCGTGCACCTGCCGTCGCTGGTACGGCGGAGCAGGCTCCAGTTGGGCGGCAGCCTGGCGGTGCACGCCACGGCCGACCGGGAGCAGCGGGTGCACGGGGGCATGCCCGAGGATGTGCTGCCGCCGCTGGTGTTCGTCGCGGATCTGGTGGACGCGGTCGTGGGCATCTTCTCGGCGCCGGTGTCGGAGGAGACGCTCGCGTCGATCATGAGCACGGGGTGCGTGCCGGAGGACGAGGCGTGGGTCGCGGTCCGGCGCCCCGGGCGTGCGGAGCCGGGCTCCGTGGCGGCCGCCGCTCCGACCGCGGCCCCGACCGCGTCGCCGGACGGGCAGGCGGGCCGGTTCGCGGCCGGCTGAGGCCGACACGTACGCACGGCAACCGACGCGCTCGCGGCGCAAGTGCGACGCAGCGGCGGTGCCGCCGGTGGCCGCGCCCTCGGGTGGTCAGGCCCGTTCGGCCCGGTGCAGCTTGATGGCCTTGAGCATGGCCTTGCGCCCGCGCGCGTTGTCGCGTGCGTCGGAGTACGCGACGGCAAGCCGGTACCACGTACGCCAGTTCTCCGGGTCCGCCTCCGTCTCCGCCTTCCGCTTGGCGAAGATCTCGTCCGCGCTGGCGCGGTCGATGCGGCCTCCCGGGGTACGCTCCAGCTCGTCGGCCGGCAGCTCTCCCTCCGCCTCCAGCTCCCGCGCCAGCTGCTGCATGGTGAATCCGAAGCGCAGCTCGCGCCAGATGTACCAGACTCCGATGACCGGGATGATCAGCACCCCGACGCCGAGCGCCATCATGGTGAGCCGGCCGTCCTTGATCGCGAGGACGCCGCGGCTGCCGACGAGCAGCACGTAGAAGACGAGGACGCCGATCAGGACGAGGGCTGTGACGCGTTGCTTCACGGGCGGGTTGTCCTCACGTCCGCGGGTCCAGGTCGAGGAAGTGTTCGAGCCCGAGCGTGAGGCCCGGGGCGCCGCCCACGCGTCGCACGCCGAGGACCACGCCGGGCATGAAGGAGGTGCGGTCGAACGAGTCGTGGCGGATGGTGAGCATCTCGCCGGCGTCGCCGAGCAGGACCTCCTGGTGGGCGACCAGGCCGCGCAGCCGGACCGCGTGCACCGGGATGCCGTCGACCCGGGCGCCGCGGGCGCCGTCGGGGTCGTCGGTCGTGGCGTCCGGCACGGCGGGGAGGTCGGCGGCGGAGCGGGCCTCGGCGATCATCTCGGCGGTACGCCGCGCCGTGCCGCTCGGCGCGTCCACCTTGTTCGGGTGGTGCAGCTCGACGATCTCGACCGACTCGTAGTAGCGCGCCGCCTTCGCCGCGAACTGCATCATCAGGACCGCACCGATGCCGAAGTTGGGGGCGATCAGCACGCCGACCGACGGCGCGTCGGCGAGCCACCCGCGGATGGTGTCGAGACGGTCCGGGGTGAAGCCGCTGGTGCCGACGACGGCGTGGATGCCGTTGCGCACGCAGAATTCCAGGTTGCCCATGACGACGCCCGGATGGGTGAAGTCGACGACGACCTCGGTGCCGGCCTCGGTGAGCGTCTCGAGGGCGTCGTCCTGGTCGACGCGCGCCACCAGCTCCAGCCCCTCGGCCGCCTCGACGGCACGGCACGCCTCGGCGCCCATGCGGCCCTTGGCGCCGGTCACGGCGACCCGCAGCGCGGTCATGTCTCTTGCTCCTGTCTTCGCTGTCCGGTGCGCCCGCCGGTCGGGCGTCGCCGAGAGGTCAGGCCACCGCCCCGGCGAACGCGCCGGGGTCGGGGAAGGGGCCGACCAGGGCCAGCGTAGGACGTGCCCCGAGGATGTCCCGCGCCACCTCCCGGACCTGCTCCGCGGTGACCGCACCGATGATCGCGAGCTGCTCGTCGACCGAGAGGTGGTCGCCGTAGACCAGTTCGCTCTTGCCGATGCGGCTCATGCGCGACCCGGAGTCCTCCAGGCCGAGGACGAGCGAGCCGTGCAACTGGCCGATGGCGCGCTGCAGTTCCTCGTCGGTGATGCCGTCCGCGGCGACCTTGGCGAGTTCCTCGCGGCAGATGCGCAGCACTTCGTGGACCTTGCCGGGGAGGCAGCCCGCGTAGATGCCGAACATGCCCAGGTCGGCGTACGCGGCGGTGTAGGAGTACACGGAGTACGCCAGGCCGCGCTTCTCCCGGACCTCCTGGAACAGCCGCGAGCTCATCCCGCCGCCGAGCGCCGCGTTGAGCACCGCCAGCGCGAAGCGCCGGTCGTCGGAGCGCGAGACGCCGGGCATGCCCAGGACGAGGTGGGCCTGCTCGGTCGGGCGCTCGAGGATGCGTACGGTGCCCCCGCCGCGGATGGTCCGCTCGCCGCCCCGCGGCGCCGCGGGCATCGCGTCGGCGTCGGCCACGACGTCGGCGAACGCCTTCTTGACCAGCCGCACGACCTTGCCGTGGTCGACGTTGCCGGCCGCGGTGACCACCATGTTCGGCGGCCGGTAGCGCCGCCGGTAGTAGCCCGCGATCTGGGGCCGGGTCAGGGAGTTGATCGAGTCGACGGTGCCCAGGACCGGGCGCCCGAGCGGGGCGTCGCCGAGCAGGGCCTCGGAGAACAGCTCGTGCACCAGGTCGCCCGGGTCGTCCTCGTTCATGGCGATCTCTTCGAGGATGACGCCGCGCTCGCTGTCGACGTCCTCGGCGCGGATCAGCGACGAGGTCACCATGTCGGAGACCACGTCGATGGCCAGCGGCAGGTCGGTGTCGAGGACACGTGCGTAGTAGCACGTGTACTCCTTCGAGGTGAACGCGTTCATCTCGCCGCCGACCGCGTCGAGCGCCGCCGAGATCTCCAGGGCGTCGCGCTTGGCGGTGCCCTTGAAGAGCAGGTGCTCGAGGTAGTGCGTGGCGCCGGCCAGCGCGGGCGTCTCGTCGCGCGAGCCGATGCCGACCCAGATGCCGAAGGTGGCCGAGCGTACGCCCGGCATCGCCTCGGTGATCACGCGCAGCCCGCCGGGCAGGACGGTCCGGCGGACTATGCCGCCGTCCTCGCCCTTGAGCAGGGTCTTGGTAGAGCCCGGCCGCTGCGCGTACGCGGCGACCGGGCTCTTGGCTACCGTCCTGGTCACTTGGCGGAGTCGTCCCCGGCCTTGTCACCGGCTGCGTCCGCGGCCTTGTCGTCGGCCGAGTCCTCGCCCTCGACGACCGGCACCAGCGACAGCTTGCCGCGCTGGTCGATCTCGGCGATCTCGACCTGGACCTTGTCGCCGACCTTGACGACGTCCTCGACGTTCTCGACGCGCTTGCCGCCGGCCATCTTGCGCAGCTGCGAGACGTGCAGCAGGCCGTCCTTGCCGGGCATGAGCGAGACGAACGCGCCGAAGGTCGTGGTCTTGACGACCGTGCCCAGGTAGCGCTCGCCGACCTCGGGCATCGTCGGGTTCGCGATCTGGTTGATCACGTTCCGCGCGGCCTCGGCCGAGGTGCCGTTGACGGCGCCGATGTAGATCGTGCCGTCGTCCTCGATGGTGATGTCGGCGCCGGTGTCGTCCTGGATCTGGTTGATCATCTTGCCCTTCGGGCCGATGACCTCGCCGATCTTGTCCACCGGGATCTTGACGGTGATGATGCGCGGCGCGAACTCGGACATCTCGTCCGGAACGTCGATCGCCTCGTTCATCACGTCGAGGATGTGCAGGCGGGCGTCCTTGGCCTGCTTCAGCGCGGCGGCCAGCACCGAGGCCGGGATGCCGTCGAGCTTGGTGTCGAGCTGGAGCGCGGTGACGAACTCCTTGGTGCCGGCGACCTTGAAGTCCATGTCGCCGTACGCGTCCTCGGCACCGAGGATGTCGGTCAGCGTGACGTACTCGGTCTTGCCGTCGACGTCGTCGGAGATGAGGCCCATCGCGATGCCCGCGACCGGCGCCTTGAGCGGCACACCGGCGTTGAGCAGCGACATCGTGGACGCGCAGACCGAGCCCATCGAGGTCGAGCCGTTGGAGCCGAGCGCCTCGGACACCTGGCGGATCGCGTACGGGAACTCCTCGCGCGTCGGCAGCACCGGCAGCAGCGCGCGCTCGGCGAGCGCGCCGTGGCCGATCTCGCGGCGCTTGGGCGAGCCCACGCGGCCGGTCTCGCCGACCGAGTACGGCGGGAAGTTGTAGTTGTGCATGTAGCGCTTGCGCGTCTCGGGGTTCAGCGTGTCGATCATCTGCTCCATGCGGAGCATGTTGAGCGTGGTGACACCCAGGATCTGGGTCTCGCCGCGCTCGAAGAGCGCCGAGCCGTGCACGCGCGGGATGACCTCGACCTCGGCCGCGAGGGTGCGGATGTCGGTCAGGCCGCGGCCGTCGATGCGGACCTTGTCGCGCAGCACCCGCTGGCGGACCAGCTTCTTGGTGAGCGCGCGGAATGCGCCGCCGATCTCCTTCTCGCGGCCCTCGAACTGCGGCAGCAGCTTCTCGGCGGCGAGGTCCTTGACGCGGTCGAGCTCGGTCTCGCGGGCCTGCTTGCCGGCGATGGTGAGCGCGGCGGACAGCTCGTCGGAGACGGCGGACGACAGGGCCTCGAACACGTCGTCCTGGTAGTCCAGGAACACCGGGTACTCGGCGGTCTCCTTGGCGGCCTTCTCGGCGACCTGGAGCTGCGCGGCGCAGAGCGCCTTGATGAAGGGCTTGGACGCTTCCAGGCCCTCGGCGACGATCTCCTCGGTCGGCGCGCCGGCGCCGCCCTTGACGAGCTCGATCGTGGAGGTCGTGGCCTCGGCCTCGACCATCATGATGGCGACGTCGCCGTCGGCCAGGACGCGGCCCGCGACGACCATGTCGAAGACCGCGCGCTCCAGCTCGGAGTGCGTCGGGAACGCCACCCACTGGCCGTCGATCAGCGCGACGCGGACGCCGCCGATCGGGCCGGAGAACGGCAGACCGGCCAGCTGCGTCGACATGGAGGCCGCGTTGATCGCGACGACGTCGTACAGGTGGTCGGGGTTGAGCGCCATGATCGTCGCGACGATCTGGATCTCGTTGCGCAGGCCCTTCTTGAAGGACGGGCGCAGCGGGCGGTCGATCAGGCGGCAGGTGAGGACGGCGTCCTCGGACGGGCGGCCCTCACGGCGGAAGAACGAGCCGGGGATCTTGCCCGCGGCGTACATGCGCTCCTCGACGTCCACCGTCAGGGGGAAGAAGTCGAGCTGGTCCTTCGGACGCTTCGAGGCGGTGGTGGCCGACAGCACCATGGTGTCGTCGTCCAGGTAGGCCACGGCCGAACCGGCGGCCTGGCGGGCCAGGCGTCCGGTCTCGAAGCGGATCGTACGGGTGCCGAAGCTGCCGTTGTCGATGACGGCTTCGGCGAAGGTCACATCGGTACCCTCCACGGGGCACCCTCCTCGTCACTTCAAGGGAGTGCGCGGTGTACGCGACGGGTCAGGCTCGGCCGGGCCGGTCTTCGATCGAAGCCACCGGGTCGGTTCCGGCTGATGTGCCGGGCCCCGGGGGCCACTACCGAGGACCGGCGCCTTGGGCCGACGCCTGCGCCGCGTGTGCGGCACTCCCGGTGGTTGAACTGCTTCGCCGCGGTGGGGTGTCACGCACCACACCGCTGCGTCACAGCCTACAAAAACTGTGTCCTGATACGGCGAAGGAGCGGCTCGGAGAGCCGCTCCTTCACTGTGCGGTTTAGCGAACGCCCGTCGAGCCGGCGCGGATGCCCAGGCGGACGATCAGCGAGCGGTAGCGCTCGATGTCGACCTTGGCCAGGTACTTCAGCAGGCGGCGGCGCTGACCGACGAGCAGCAGCAGGCCACGACGGCTGTGGTGGTCGTGCTTGTGCTGCTTCAGGTGCTCGGTGAGGTCGTTGATCCGGCGCGACAGCAGCGCGATCTGGACCTCGGGGGAGCCGGTGTCGCCGTCCTTGGTGGCGTACTCCGTCATGATCTGCTTCTTCGTTGCGGCGTCAAGCGACACTGCGTGCTCCATTCAGGTGAGAGTGTGAGTGCCCCCGGTCTTCTTCACGGGGGAACTTCGGTGACTCACTGCGCGCCGACCGGGTCGGGCCCGACGGAGGAATCCGCGGGAAAGATCCGGGCAGCACACACACCGGGCGCAAAGGTCCGGATGAGACCACCCTAGCAGCCCACGGTCGGATGTCTCAGCCGGTGATGTTGCGAAGCGTGCTGTAGACGCCGAGGACGGCCAGGCACACGGGCACCATGGCGGTCAGGAGCATGCCTTCGAGGATGTCCATGGCACGCCCCCAGAACGGGGAGAGGCCGCGCGCCGGGACGGTGATCGCGATCAGGCCGAGCAGCGCGCCGAACGCCGCGGTCGCCCCGTAGATCCAGTGCGGTCGCTCGGCGTCGAGGAAGTCCGTGTGCAGGGTCAGCCCGGCCGCGAGGAAGACCAGGGACAGCGCCCCGGCCGCCAGCAGCAGCGTGACCTGCGCGGTGTGTGAGAAAAGCCGGGCGCGCGTCAGGAGCGCGACGGCGAGCGCGCCGGTGAGGATCTGGGCCCACAGGGAAGAGGAGTAGCCCAGTACGACGGCCGAGCCGGCGACGACGGTCGCGCAGGCGCCCACGAGGCCCGTCAGGATCTGGTGGCCGGCCCGGGCGCGGGCGGCCAGGGCGCTGTGGTCCACCGGGTCGTCGGCGCTCGCCCGGGCCGCCGGAGGCGCGTCCGGGGGCAGGAATCCGATGGGCAGCCGGGCCAGGCGCAGCGACCACGACGGCAGGAACGCGATGGCGGCGAGGCCGGTGACACCGGCGACCGCGGCGGCGTCCCCCGGCGAGGCGTCGGCGGCGATCAGGCCGAACGCGGTGACCATGCCCGCCGCGGCACCGCCCGCCCCCGCGACGTACACCGCGTTGCGCTGCGGGACCAGGACCGCGATCAGCGTCGACACCACCATCACCGAAGCGCAGGCGGCGAGGAACTGCACCCGGCCGGGACCCTCGCCGGCGGGCGGGTCGACGACGCCGAGGCCCGCGTAGAAGGCGTTGGGCAGCGCACCGAGGCCGAGGGCCGCCGCCGCGCCGTGGTCGTCGTACACCCGGGCCCGGACGCCCGCGACCACGGCGAGCAGCAGGGCGAGCGTGCCCGCGACGACTCCGGCGGCCGAGTTCGGGTCGGCGGTACGCCACAGCGCGACCGGCGCCAGGCACAGGAACGCCGCCGCGCCCGACAGCGCCGCGGTCCGCAGCAGATCGGGCGACCACAGGCGGTGGTCGGCGGTGACGGACGAGGCCACCGCGTCGACCACGTCGTCGTAGACCGGTGGCGGCAGCGCGTCGGCGAGCGGTGTGAAGCGCAGCAGCGCGCCGTCGTGCACGGACTGCGCGCCCAGTCCGCGGGTGCTGTCCAGGAGCCCGCCGTCCATGCTCATGAGGCGGAACCCCGTTGGTGCGCCGGGGGATTGCACCTGTCCGGACAGCCGCAGGATCTCCGGGTAGAGGTCGGCGAGCGGGACTTCCTCGGGCAGCGCGACGTCCACACGGCAGTCCGGTGCGACGATCGTGACCCGGACCAGTCCGGTCGAGATGGTGACGGCGGAAGGGGCCGATGCGCCCGGTGTTCCGACCGTGCCGACTGCGGTACTCACCCGGCGGCTCCCCGTGGCTTCCGGTGTGGACGGTGTCGCCGGGGCGCGTCCTGCGCCGACCGGCTGACGACGCAGCCTAACGGACCTTCGATTCCGTTCGCGCCGTGCGGGCACCGGAAGTTGCGCCGACCTGCGAGCCTGTGGCACCGGCGGCGCCAACCAGTAGTATCGGCCATCGCCCGGACGGTGCCGGTCACTTCGACATCCGCCCGGGGTATGGAGACGACCCTGACGGGGTGGGTTGGTTCCAGTCCATCCGCCGTGTCCGGAAACGGATCCGCGCACCCCGGCCTGCCCGGCGATGCGAACACCAGGTGGATGGGGGCTGATTCGAGTGACCGTGGTGATCGTCAAGAGACCGCCGAGGGTGTTCCCGCCCGCGGTGCCGTCCGACGAACTGGTCCTCGAAGCGCCCCCGGAGCTCGAACGGCCGCAGGACCAGGGCTGGATGAACAGCCTGATGCCGATGATGACCATGCTCGGCTCGGCCGGGTTCCTGTTCATGCCCGGCGCGAACAAGATGATGTTCGTGATGGGCGGCATGATGATGGTGTCGTCGCTCGCGATGGTGATCGCCAACGTCGTACGCGCCCGCCGGGGCAACACGCCCGCGATGCTCGACGCCCGGCGCGACTACCTGCGCTACCTGGACCAGCAGCGCACCAAGGTACGCCGCACCGCGCGCCGCCAGCGCGGCGCGCAACTGTGGACGCACCCCGCCCCCGACCAGCTGTGGTCGGTCGTCGCGGGCGGCCGCCGCCTGTGGGAACGCCGGGCCGGGGACGCCGACTTCGCCCAGGTCCGGGTCGGCACCGGCCGCCAGCGCCTGGCCACGGCACTGGTGGCGCCGCAGACCGCACCGCTCGACGACCTCGAACCGCTGTGCGCCGAGGCGATGCGGCGCTTCCTGCTGACCCAGTCCATGCTCGACGACCTGCCGATGGCGGTGTCGTTGCGGTCCTTCTACCACCTGACGCTGTCGGGCGACGAGGAGACCGTGTACGGCCTGGCGCGCGCGATGCTCGGCCAACTCACCACACTCCACTCCCCCGACGACGTGGTGATCGCCGCGGCGGTGCACCGGTCCAGGGGGAAGAAGTGGGACTGGATCAAGTGGCTGCCGCATGCCCAGCACCCCCGGGAGTCGGACGGCGCGGGCGCGCTGCGCATGGTGGTCGACGACCTGGGCGAGGTCGAACGGCTGCTGGCCGACGAACTGACCAACCGCCCGCGCTTCACCGCCACCGGTGCGCCGGTGCTCGACCAGCCCCATGTGGTGGTGGTGCTGGACGGCGGGACGGTGCCGTCCGGTTCGGTGCTGGCCGGGTCGGAGGGCCTCCAGGGCGTCACCGTGCTGGAGATCGTCGCGGGTGACCTCGACGAGTTGCGCGGCGGCCTGGCGGTGGTCGCCGAGCCCGACCGGCTGGTGCTGGAGGCCGCGACGGGAACGGCGTACGAGGGCCGCCCCGACGTCCTCACGGAGCCCGACGCCGAGGCGCTGGCGCGCGGCCTGGCGCCGCTGCGGCTGTCCGGCGCGGACGGCGACGAACCCCTGCTGGCCAACCTCGACTTCACCGAACTCATGGGGGTGGGCGACGCCGCGTCGGTCGACGTGACGCGCACCTGGCGCCCGCGCGCACCGCACGATCGCCTGCGGGTGCCGATCGGGCTGGGCGAGAGCGGCGAGCCGGTTCTCCTGGACCTCAAGGAATCGGCCTTGGAGGGCATGGGTCCGCACGGCCTGTGCGTCGGGGCGACCGGTTCGGGCAAGTCGGAGCTGCTGCGCACGCTGGTGCTGGGGCTCGCGATGACGCACAGCTCGGAGATCCTCAACTTCGTGCTCGCGGACTTCAAGGGCGGTGCGACGTTTTCCGGGATGTCGGAGATGCCGCATGTGGCGGCGGTCATCACCAACCTCGCCGACGACCTGACGCTCGTCGACCGTATGCGCGACTCGATCACCGGTGAGCTGACGCGGCGGCAGGAACTGCTGCGCGCCGCGGGCAACTACGCGAACATCCACGACTACGAGCGGGCGCGTTCCGCGGGGGCACCGCTGGAACCGCTGCCGTCGCTCGTGATCATCATCGACGAGTTCAGCGAACTTCTCACCGCCAAGCCGGATTTCATCGACATGTTCATCCAGATCGGGCGTATCGGCCGGTCGCTTGGCGTGCATTTGTTGCTGGCGTCGCAGCGGCTGGAGGAGGGGCGGCTGCGGGGGCTGGACACCTACCTGTCGTACCGGATCGGGCTGCGCACCTTCTCGGCGGCGGAGTCGCGGGCGGTGCTGGGGGTCCCGGACGCGTACCAGTTGCCCCCGGTGCCCGGGTCGGGGCTGCTGAAGTTCGACACGGAGTCGATGTCGCGCTTCAAGGCGGCGTACGTCTCCGGCCCCTACCGCAGCGCGAACCAGGGCGCGAGCCGTACCGGAGGCGCCCCTCAGCCCGTGCTCTTCACCAACGCGTGGACCCCCGAGGCCGCCTTCGTGCCGGCACACGCCCCCGCGCCGGCGCCGGACCCGGACCCGGACCTGGCCGACCCGGGCACATCGTCCGCACTCGCGGACACGGTGCTCGACGTGATCGTGCGGCGCATGGCGGGGCAGGGTCCGCCCGCGCACCAGGTGTGGCTGCCGCCGCTGGGCGAATCACCCGCTCTGGACGCGCTGTTCACCTCCATCGCGCCGATCGCCGTGACGCCGGACCGCGGGCTTGCCGCGGCCGGGTGGGCGGGCAACGGGCGGCTGACGGCTCCGCTGGGCGTGGTCGACAAGCCGTTCGAGCAGCGCCGCGACCTGATGTACATCGACTTGTCCGGCGCGGCCGGACACGTGCTGATCGTGGGCGGCCCGCGCAGCGGCAAGAGCACACTCGCACGGACCCTTGTCGCCTCGCTGGCGCTCACCCACACTCCCGCCGAAGCGCAGTTCTACTGCCTGGACTTCGGCGGCGGCGGCCTCTCGTCGCTCAGCGAACTCCCGCACGTGGGCGGTGTCGCGGGGCGCCTCGACGCCGAGATGGTACGTCGCCTGGTGAGCGAGGTGGCGGGCATCGTCGACCGCCGCGAACAGTTCTTCCGCGCCCAGGGCATCGACTCGATCGCAACCTACCGCCAGCGCCGCGCGCAAGGGCTCCTGCCCGGCGAGGCGTGGGGCGACGTGTTCCTCGTCGTCGACGGCTGGACGACGGTCAAGAACGAGTTCGACGCGCTGGAGGCCACCATCACCGAGATCGCCACGCGCGGTCTGGGCTACGGCGTGCACGTCGTGGTGACCGCGGGCCGGTGGCCGGAGTTGCGGCCCGCCCTCAAGGACCAGATCCAGACTCGCCTCGAACTGCGGCTCGGGGAACCGATGGAGTCGGAGGTGGACCGGCGCGTCGCGGTCAACGTGCCGACCGACGCGCCCGGCCGCGGTCTCACTCCCGACGGCATGCACTTCCTCGCCGCGCTGCCGCGCGCGGACGGTTCGGGTGACGCGTCCGATCTCGCCGACGGTGCCGCGGATTTCGTCGCCCGGGTCAAGGCGGCGTGGACGGGCGCCCCCGCGCCACGGGTACGCATGCTGCCGCGCCTGCTGCCGTACGAGCAGCTGCCGACCCCCGACGCCGTCCCGGGCCACGCGGTGCCCATCGGCATCGACGAGGCCGCGCTCGAACCGGTGTTCCTCGACTTCACCGCGGATCCCAGCTTCGTGCTGTTCGGCGAGAGCGAGTCGGGCAAGAGCGGGTTCCTGCGTACCGTCGCCCGCGGCATCAGCGAGCGCTTCACGCCCGCCGAAGCGCGCATCATCGCCGTCGACTACCGCCGCTCCCTGCTGGGCGCGGTCCCCGAGACCCACCTGCTGCACTACGTCGCCGCGAACCCGGCGCTCGGCCCCGCCGTCGCCCAGGTCTGCGACTCCCTCAGCCGCCGCATCCCCGGCCCCGAGGTCACCCAGGAGCAACTGCGCAACCGCAGTTGGTGGTCGGCCCCCGACGTGTACTTCCTCATCGACGACTACGACCTCGTCGCCTCGTCCTCCGGCAACCCGCTCGCGCCGCTCCTCGAATACCTCCCGCTGGCCCGCGACGTCGGCCTGCACCTGGTGATCGCCCGCGGCTCCGGCGGCGCGAGCCGGGCGCTCTACGAACCCGTCATGCAGAAGCTCCTCGACCTCGGCACCGGCGGCCTCCTCCTGTCCGGAAACCGCGACGAAGGCCCGCTGATCGGTGGCGTACGGCCCACCCGGCTCCCCCCGGGCCGCGGCCAGTTGATCTCCCGCCGTCGCGGCACCCAGATGATCCAGACGGCCTGGCTCCCCCACTGACCGAGCACCAGAACCGGAGGCACACATGCCCGAGCTCGACCCGGTCCTCGACGCGTGGCTCATCGACCCGGCCGCCCCACCCACCGCCCGACCCCTCGACGCCCCGGCCGAACCGGCGGAGACGCACCTTCTCTCCGCGCAGGAGCCGGGCGCCGGCGGCGGCCGGGTACTGGTGACCGCGGACACGCTGCACGCCTCGGCCTTCGCGTTGCAGGCCCTCCGCGCCGAGGTCCAGGCAGACGCCCAGGCGGCCGTCAACGCCACCGCCGACGAGGCCGTCTTTCGCGGACTCGAACTCGCCAAGGCCCTGGAACAGGTGCAGAAACGCTGGGGCGAGAAGCTCGCCCACTTGACCTCGACCATGGACGAATACGTGGGCAAGCTCCATGACAACGCGAACAAGTGGAAGCAAGCCGACGACGGCAACGCCACCACACTGACGGTCATCTGAGGCCCGGATGCTGACCTTCCAAGAACTCGCCGACGTGGACCTCACCGTCATCGACAGCACTGCCGAAGGCTGGGAACGCCTGGCCAAGGCGATGACCGGCGACCAGGAGCGCTGCCTCCGGGACGTCATCGCGCCTTTGGACTTCGGCGCCTGGACCGGCAAGGACGCCGACACGGCGCTCAAGATGCTCCGCGTATTCGCCGCCCAGTTGGAGGCCGCGCGCATCGAGGCGGCGGCCAACGCGGCGATCCTCCGCGAGGCGCAGACAGTACTGGCCGAATGCAAGCTGGGCATGATCACGGCCCTGCGCGACGTCCAGGCCAACGGCCTCACCCTCAAACCCGACGGCAGCCTGTCGTGGAGCGCGCCCGACGACCTCGCCGACCGACAGAAGTCGGAGACGGCTCACCAGATCAGCGCGCGGATGACGGCCCTGCTGCAGAAGGCCGTCGACGCGGACGTCCTCGCCGCCACGACGCTCCTCGCCAACGTCAACTGGAACGACGCGAAGGGCGCCCCGAAGAACGACTTCAACGCCGGGTCCCTGGGCGCCGACCCGGCGGCCGACGCCCAACGTACGGCCACTCTGCTGGCGAAGCTGAGCAAGGACGGCACGCTGACCGCGAGCGAAGCGGACATCGTACGGACGACGCTGACGCAGAATGCCGGGAACGCGGAGTTCTCGACCACCATGCTGAAGCAGGTGGGCCCGGAAGGCCTGGTGAAGGCAAACCTGTCGCTGTCCCAGTTCCAGCCGGTCCAGAGCAAAAACGACCCGAGGCTTGAGGACTTCAAACAGATACAGACACTTCTCGGTGGCCATCTGGCGACCGCAAGCCCCGTACTTGCCAAGGACAATGCCTGGATGGCGGGCTACCGGGCGGCCGGCGAACAGAAGTTCCAGATCTCGGCCAAGGACGGTTCGGCCATGACCGACGTCTACGGATACCAGGTGTTCGGCACATTGCTGGGCCAGGGAACGTACGACAAGGACTTCCTGCTCACCACCGCCGAGGACATCCGGCAGTTCGAGAACAAGAACGGCGGATCTTCCGTGTGGGGCAAGACCGCCGCCCCGCAGCCGCAGTTCCCGCTCAACCTCAACCTGAACGGCGCCGATCCCAAATCCGCCCTGGACCCCATGGCGGGCGTGCTCACCGGGTTCAAGAACAACCCGGATGCGTCCACGGCGTATTTCGACGACAAGCCGGACCGGCTCCCCGACGGCCGTGAAGTCACCGCCACCGGTGAAGCCAAGATCAAGTACCTGCTCGAGAACAACAGCGGCAGCCCCTCGGTGGACGCGGCGCGCCAGGACACCCTCGGGCAGGCGCTCGTGTCGGCCACGACGGGCCCGCCGGGCAGCCCCGAACTCGCCGAGCAGCGCGTCGGCATCCTCGAGACCACGATCAACACCTTCGCCGAGAAGGGCACTCCCGAGCCGCTGAAGGACAGCGTCGTCGACATGCTGTCCGGGAACGCGGAGTCGTTGAACGCCGCGCTGACCCAGGCGCGTTCCGAGGACAAGGGCCCGACGATGCCGATCGACCACGGTCCGCTGGCGGAGATTTCGCGCGGCGACATGACCAAGGTGCTGAGCGAGGTCGCCTCGGATCCCGGCAACATCGAGACCCTCAAGAAAGTCCAGGAGGGTTACACGTACGCCACTCTCGACCAGGTGAACGCCCGTGCCGACATTTCACCGCAGGACAAGGCCACGTCTCTGAAAGACGTCATGTACTCCTCCTCGGAGGCGTTCGGCATCATGGACAGCGTGGTTGCCCAGGACATACGGGCGACCGACGAGAACACCAAGGCGGACGGCGAGAAGGGCAACGCGCAGATCGCCATGTGGACCGGGCTCGCCATCGACACGACGACCACTGTTGTCAGTGCGAGCGCCGTCGCGGCAAATCCAGTCGTCGGTGTCCCCGTCACGCTGGGCGCGACATACGTGAACGCGTGGGTGGGCGACTTCCTGGGAGCGTCCAACAATTCCTCGGACGCGGACGCACGGGTCTCCGAGGTGTACACCAACGGCGCCGCGTACTCCGAAGGCGTCATGACGACTTGGGCGGAGCAGCACCCCGAGTCCGGCGTGAGCGCGCACACCGCGAACAACCAGGCGCATTCCGGATTCGCCTCCGGTGACCAGAGCGCCCGGAACGAGTCCGGATGAGCGGCGGGAGCGGTTGGACGAGGGGACGCAGCGTGCTGGTCGCCGCGGTGGCCGCGTTGGCGGCGGCCGCGGTCGTACTGCTGGTGGTCCGGCCGTGGGACGGAGATGACGGAGGCACGGCACTGGCGGATCGGGTGTGTTGGGGATCCGTGGAGACTCGGCGGGTGTTGGGGGTGTTGCCCGAGGGGTCGTACGAGCACTCGGAGACGGCGGACACGCGCTATCCCTCGACCGACGCGCGGTGCACGTTGCGTTTGCCGGACTCCGAGCCCGGTGACCGGAGCTTCGCCTTCTACACGGGAACGCTGCTGGGGCAGACCGATCCGCCGTTCCTGGAGTTCGGCGAGGGCGTCGGGGCCGGGTACCGGACGGCCGGAGTGTCCGACGAGATCATCGTCGCGGACCACCAGGCGTGGACGATCCTCCCCCGGTGCCACGGCACGGATACCGGCGAGGAGCCGATGATCGCCACCGTGATCGCCCGGGACCGGGCCGCCGAGGCCAAGCCGCCCGAGGGTGTGGACGCCGCCGATCACCTCGTCGCCGGGCGGCCCGGTGCCGCACGGGAGTTGGTGGGCTTGCTGGCCGACATCGCCAACGGGCTGCGTGCGCGGGCGGGATGCGACGGGCCGCAGCTCGTCGCCACCGACCTCCACGGCACGGTGGAGCAGACCACCGCACCGGGTGGCGCGGGCACGGCTTGCGGGGCCGACGGGGTGGGACTGGCCCGGCGTCCCGGAGCGAGTTGGGCGGTGACGACGGCGCAGTCCCCGACGTGGTCGGAGTGCGTCGTACGGACCGCCCCGGACGGCGCCGTGGTGTTGAGGTACGTCCAACTCCGCGGAGTGTTGGCGAACTTGCTGGAACCGCCGCCGACGGAGCGCTTCAAGGACGACGGCGGCTCGCGCGGTGACCGGACCTACATCGGCGCCACACAGTGCGGCGGCGTCCCGGTGATCGACACCATGCGCCTGGGCACCGACCTGCAGACGACCGACGGCCGACCGCTGGAGACCGAGCGCGCCTTCCTCGCCCTGTCCGACACCTTCGCCGGGCGCGCGGGCTGCGCCGCCAAGTAGCCGGTCAGCGCATGGCGGCCACCAGGTCGCGGTACCAGTGGGCCGATGCCTTGGGGGTGCGCTTCCCGGTGGCGAAGTCGACGTGGACCAGGCCGAAGCGCTGGTGGTAGCCCTCGGCCCATTCGAAGTTGTCGAGGAGGGACCAGACCAGGTAGCCGCGTACGTCGACCCCGGCGGCGCGGGCGGCGGCCACGGCGCGAATGTGGCTGTCGAGGTAAGCGATGCGCTCGGGGTCCGGGACGCCGGTGTCCGAGGGCCCCGGGTCGGGGTCCGGGTAGGAGCACCCGTTCTCTGTGATGTAGACGGGCGGGAGGTCGTACCGCGTGTTGAGGTCGACCAGGAGATCGGTCAGGCCCTCGGGGACGACGGGCCAGTCGAAGCCGGTCCGCGGGACTCCGGTGATGCCGGCGTCGGTGAACGGGAGGGCGGCGTCGGGCCCTTCGGGGGCGGCGATGCGCGTGGGGTTGTAGTAGTTGACGCCGAAGCCGTCCAGCGGCGCGGAGATCAGGCCGAGGTCGCCGTCGGCGACTCCAGGGACCTCGGACACGCCGTACGCGGTCAGGTCGGGGTAGCGGCCCTCGAACACGGGGTCGAGGAACAGCCGGTTGTGCAGGGCGTCGTAGGCGTCCGCGGCGGCGATGTCGGCCGGATCGGCGGACGCCGGCCGTACGGGTGTGTGGTTGTTGGTCAACAGGATCCGGGACGCTCCCGCGGCCCGCAGCGCGGCGGTGCCGAGGCCGTGCGCGAGCAGCAGGTGGTGAGCGGCCGGAAGGGCGTCCATCAGCAGGGCCTTGCCGGGGGCGTGGACCCCGAGCGCGTACCCGAACGCCATCTGCACGAAAGGCTCGTTGAGGGTGGTCCAGTGGGCGACGCGATCGCCGAGGCGGGCGTGCACGAGCTGCGCGTAGTCGGCGAAGCGATAGGCGGTGTCGCGCACCAACCAGCCGCCCGCGTCCTCCAGTTCCTGCGGAAGGTCCCAGTGGTGCAGTGTGAGGAACGGCGTGATGCCGTGCGCGGCCAGTTCGTCGACCAGCCGGTCGTAGAAGTCCAGCCCCTTGGCGTTGGGCGTGCCCGTGCCGCCGGGCTGGACACGGGGCCATGAGACCGAGAACCGATAGGCGTTCAGGCCGAGTTCGGCCATGATCGCGACGTCTTCGCGGTAGCGGTGGTAGTGGTCGCAGGCCACCTCGCCGGTGTGGCCGTCGCGGACCCTGCCGGGTTCGGCGCAGAAGGTGTCCCAGGTGGAGCGCCCCCGGCCGTCCTCGTCGACCGCCCCCTCGATCTGGTAGGCGGCGGTCGCCGTGCCCCACAGGAAGTCCGCGGGGAATCGCGGCATCGGCTCCATGTGCACCTCCGGTCGGTCGCCGACGCCGGCCCTCGCGTGCGGCCGGAGACGTCGGCAAACCGGCCGGTACGGACGCTACTTAACCGCGTTCAGCTTGTCGATCTGCTTCGCCACCAGGGCCGCGTCCGGCAGGCGGCCCGGTCCTCCGGCGGTGTCGGCGACGGCGAAGTCGGCGAGGGTGTCCCCGATCCGGGCGATGACGTAGTGCGCGGTGACCTCCTGGCCGTCCGCCTTGGTGACGAGCTTGACCGCGAGGGACTCCTCGCCGTACGTCGGCGCGGGCACCCTCGCGGCGGTGTACGAGACGCGGTCGCCGGCGTCCGTCCTGCCGGCGAACGCCGCGCAGTTGGGCAGCACGGCCAGGCCCTGGCCGAGGAGCTGGGAGGCGTACCCGACGGGGAACGAGGCGAGCAGGACGACCACCACCTCCGCACCGCCCCGGGAAGTCGTGATCATGGCGCTCGCGGTGCCGACCGGGGTGTCCTCGTTCGCCTGCACGCCGAGGAGGTCCATCACCGGCCTGCACGCCGGATCTTCGGTGACCGTGGTCTCGGTGTCGGGTCGGTCGGACGCGGTGACGGTCGTGCCGTCGGTGAAGTCCGCGGTGGTGACGAGCACGGCCTTCAACTGCTCGGAGGTCGGCGGGGCAGGCGACTTGGAGTTGCCCGACGCGCCCGGAGAGTCGCCTTCGCACGCCGCCGCGCCCGTGACGAGCAGCATGAGCGCGGTCACGAGTCCGACGGCCGTGCCCGCCCGCCACGCACGCCGCGCGGTGTGCCGCCGAGCACCCGTTCGGTCGCGTCTGCGGGACGGCTGCATGGCGGACTCCCCGGGCTGTGCGCGATTTCCGGCCTTCCCGCCGGTATCCCCCGGTGCCGCGCCGGTCAAGCGCGCGGGCGCCTCCGGGCGTCACGCAGCACCACGGCCCCACTGACGAGCAGCAGTACGGCGGCCAGGCCGACGGCGGCGACCACGGTCCCGGTCCGCCGGTCGCGCTCCGCCCGCGTGGGACCGAAGGAGAGCGGTTCGACGTGCACCGGGGCGGCCTGCGGCGGCAGCATCGCGGTCTCGACCGGCTTCAGGCCGGGCTCGCCCACGAACGTCACGGCCTTGAGCGGGTCGACGACGCCCCATCCGCTGCCGTCCTTGCTGCCGGCCTGGCCACGTTGCGCGGTCTGCTCGATGACGGTGATGACTTGGCGTGCGCTCCAGTTGGGGTGGATGGAGCGCACCAGCGCGGCGACCGCGGACGCGTACGGCGCGGCGTACGACGTGCCGCTGCCGGAGCAGTGCCCGCCCTTGGGCACGGTCGACCAGATGTCGACCCCCGGTGCGAGCACGCCGACGTACGGCTTGTTCTGCGAGAACGCCGCGCGGTCGTTGTTGCGGTCGGACGCGCCCACCGCGAGCACGCCCTCGTACATGGCGGGGTACGTGTCGAGGTTGTCCTTGTCGCCGCGGTTTCCGGCGGCGGCGACCACGACCGCGTCCTGGATGTCGACGGCGTAGCGGATCGCCGCCTCCAGGCGCGGATCGGGTGCCTTACCGTTCGGCCCGCTGGTCTCCTGGGAGATGTTGATGACCGTTGCGCCCTGGTCGGCGGCGTAGCGGATGGCGCTGATCAGCGTCTCGACATTGCCCTTCTGGGCGTCGGTGCCGCCGTTCTGCCGGATGGGCAGGATCATGGCGTCGCGGGCGAGCCCGGTGAACTCGGTGTCGTCGCGGTGCCGCGCCGCGATGATGCCGGCCGCCATCGTGCCGTGGCTGTTCTCGTCGACCTTGCCGCCGGTGCCGGTCGCGAAGTCGTCCTGCCCCTTGTCGCTGAGTGCGGGCGCGAGTTGGGGATTGCCCGCGTCGACACCGGAGTCGATGACGGCGACCAGCACTCCTCGGCCGGTCGCCTTGGACCACAGCTGGTCGAGCATCACCCGTTGCAGGGCCCACGGCTTGCCCTTGAGCGGGGGCGCCGGGAAGGTGCATTCGCCTTCGGCGGACAGGCGTATCTGCGCTGGCGGCGCAAGTTGCGCCGGGCCGGACGCGGCGTCGAACGCGGGGGCCGCGCACAGGGCACACAGCAGGGCGAAGGCGGCCGACAACGCACCGCCGCGTTGGCGCGGGACGGTGGGCACGGTGGGTGGAGTCCTCCGGTGAGCGGCGGGGCGGGCGGCGGGACGGAGGGGCGGCGTTGCCGCCGCCCCTCCGCGTGGCGTTCACCTGTGCGGGCCGACCTGTCCGGGTCGGTCGCCGCGGTCAGCCCCACATCTTCGCGTTCGCGGACTCCGTCTGCTGGTAGACGTCCGCCGTCTGGGTCAGCGCGGTGGCGATCTGGTCGAGCAGCGCGCACAGTGCGGTCTGCGCCTCGGTCCACTTGGCCTGGCGGACCATGTAGTCGGAGTGGGCCTGGCCTTCCCAGCCTGCCGCGACCGCGTCGACCTGGCGCTTGAGCTCGTCGAGCCGCGACCTGACGTCGCCGTTGATGGTGCGGATCTGGCCCGCAGCCTCCTGAATGGTGGCAAAAGTTACGACGATGGGCGAACCCATGGTGACTCCCCGATTTTGTGAAGAACGAGAGCGCCGTGACGGCGAGAGGGCCGGGCGGGCCCGGCCCGGGAGGACCCGAGAAGGCGTGCCGCGACAGCGACGTCGGCACCGCCTCCGGGCCTGACCGGCTGATCAGCCGAGCGCGGACGTGATCTGGCTGATCTGCACCTTGTTCGCTTCTTCGGTCTGCGCGTAGTTGACCGCACCCTTGCCCATGAGCACGCCGATGTCGTCGAGCTGCTGGTTGAGCTGCGTCAGCAGGACGTTCACGCGGTCCTGAAGGGTGTCGAACGCCCGGAAGGCGTCGCCCTGCCAGCCCGCCTGCACGAAGTCCACGATCCCGTTGAACCGGGTGATCTGGCCCTGGATCGCGGCCTGTTCGCTGTCGATCTTCTTGGCCAGCGCGTCGAGTTGCTCGGTAGTCGCCTTGAAAGAACCTGCCATGATCCACCATCCCCCATGAGTGACCGTTGGTGCGCCGACTCTAACGGTTGTTTGCCGCGCCTCCCAAGCAGCGCCATGCCCCCGGTTACTCAAGCTTTACGTCGATCTTGCCCGACTCCCCTTGCGCAATAGGCGCGTCATGACTCGTGGAAATCCGACACACGATCTCCCCGTGCGCAAAAGCTGACGGACCATCAATTCCGTTACTGCTCAAGAGGTTTGCGGATTCCTTGCGGCATCCACGCTGAGCGGCACACTCACCGGCATCAGTCCCGTCCAGGACCGCGGCACCGGCGTCGGCTCAACTCCCTTGTATCCCAGGCGAATCTTCGCCTCGCTGTCCGCGCCCGGCGCCGGCGCGGCACCGCCTTCCTTCGGTGGATCGTTCGCGATCTGGTGGCGCAATCCGGCGTCGGTGACCAGGAAGACGATGCCGGTCTTGTCGTCGGCACGGCCCGTCACCTCGCGGACCAGCGCACCGGCCCCGGGTTCGACGTACACCCCGCCCATGCCCTCCACCAGGCGCTCGGGCAACGCGGTCCAGGCCGACTGCTGCGTCTGCGCCACGCCGCCGCTGTAGTTCCCGGTGTACGTGTTGCACAGCGTCGTGCGGCCCTTGTCCACCAGCGGGTCGACCCGGTTCACCGTCTGGGGCAACTGGGTCGGCCAGCCCTTCTCGTCGCCGTACGGCGTGCCCTGGCTGATCGTCGTCCCCAACACGCTGACCGCCACCGGGAACGCCTGCGGACTCCGGTCCTTGTACACCTTCTCATCGGCGTCCGGCCGATTCGCCATCAGCTCGGCGACCAGGGGGCTGACCGGCAGCACCGCGTCCTTGCCCACCACGTAGTACTGGCCGTTGCTTTCGGCCCGCAGCACCGTGCCGACCGTGCGGAACTGCTCGGGGATGTCGACGGTCGCCGGGGTCCCGTAGCCGGGGATCGCGGGGAAGTCGATGTCTTGGCCGGGCTCCAGGGTGTCCAGCCACTCCTTGCTCACCCGCTGGGGCAGCACCGCGTCCAACGCCAGGACGGTGCGCACCGGCTTGCTCGCGATCTTGTACGCGCGCCCGTTCTGCACCAGGAACAACGGGGCCTTGTCCGCGTCCACCGCCTTGTCCTCGTACTGCTGCACGAACAGCGCCTCCGCACCCTGCAGGAGGCCGAACTCCGGTGCGGCGCCGATAAACAAGCTGCGCGTCGGCTTCGCGCCGATGTCGTTCTTGCCGTCGGCGGCCACCACCGGACGCTCGCACACCGTCCAGGTCTTCGGCCGCCGTACCTCCTTCGCCGACGGAAGGCGGTCCGGTGCCTCGGGGATGCCGAGCGGCGCGCCGTGGTCGACGCTGTTGAGGGCCTTCTCCGGCACCAGGTTGACCTTGAACTTGCCGGGATCGAGCAGGAGCCGGCCCGAGGCGATATTGAGGACCGGGTGCAACTTTCCTTCCAGGTAGACGTATCGGCTCGCCGAATCACGCCCCACTATCAGGCTGCCCTTGTTCTTCCAGCCCGGCGGCACACCCGGCCTGATGAGCCCGTACACCCCGAACGCGGTGAGGATGAGCGCACCCACGATGATTCCCGGCAGGACGGCGCGGAACGGCCGAGGCGCCTTCTCCTCGGAACCGTTCGCCTGCACGGGCTGCAGAAACCCGGCCACCAGGCGTCGGCGCGCGAAGTTGTACGCATCCAACTGCTCACGGCGCGATGCCATCGTTCTCCCCGTTTCGACGATTGGCGTGCGGCAGCGTACTCAACCATGCGGTCGGCGCGCCACGCATCCTCGCCGCCGACGACGGCGACACTTGCGCGCATCGCCGTGGACCCGCAGACCCATAGGCCCGCTGCCCTGCAGCCCCGCCGACGCCACGAAGTTCCGGACCCGGCAACGCGGGTGGCGCCGCGGGCTTCCGCGCGACGCGGGTGCGCCCGTACCGTACGGTGTTCCGCACCGGACGCGTTGGTCCATCGCCGCGCCGTTGTACTCAGGGGGATGTACCAAGGTGGCTGTTTCCGCACCTCCGCATTCGCGCCAAAGGACGGCGCCCGCACGGCGGTCCGCGCCGGGATCCGGCGCCGCGGGAACCGCGCGGGGAACCGCGACTCCACACGTGCAGGCGCGCCCCGGACGTATGGGGGCGGTCCTCGTCCAGCAACTGGTGGCCGTCGAACTCGCGGTGCTGTTGGTCGCGTTGCCGCTCGCCACGGACAAGAGCCTGGTGGTCCCGGGCGGCATCGCGGCGACGCTCCTGCTCGCCGGCGTCCTCCCGCGCTACCGTGGCCGCAGGATCGCCCTATGGCCCGGGATCCTGCTCGGCTTCCGCAACCGCCGCAGAGCACGGCCGAACACCCCGGCACCGCAAGGCGCGCAGCACAGCGCCACCGAGCCGGACCTGTCACCCGTACGCGAGTGCCTGCCCGGCCTTGCGTTCACCTCGGCCACCGATCGCACGCGGCGGCCGGTCGGCATGGCGGGCGACGGCACGTTCCTGACCGCCGTGATGCTCGTCGAGGCCCCGGACGAACCGCTGCGCCCCCGCCGCACGCGGCGTCCGCTGCCGCTGGCCGCCGTCGCCGAGGCGCTGCGGATCGACGATGTGGCGCTGGCGTCCGCGCAGATCGTGCAGCTCACCCAGCCGGCGCCCGCACCGCACCTGCCGGCGCAGGCGCTCGCGTCCCGCTCGTACACCGAACTGCGCGACCGCGAGAACCTGGACGTGCCGGCGGTTCGCCAGACCTGGATCGCCCTGCGCCTGGTCCCCGAGCAGTGCGCGACCGCCGTGGCCGCGCGCGGCGGCGGACTCGAAGGCGCCCAGCGCACCCTGCTGCGCGCGGTCAACCAACTGAGCGCCACACTCGGCCAGTCCGGCCTCGACTGCCGCGTCCTCGACGAACAGGCCTTGGTGCAGGCCCTGTTCGCCGCCTGCGGCGCCAATCCCGCGGTACGCCGCACGGGGCGCGGCGGAACCAGGACCACCGAGACACGGCACGCATGGCGCTGCGACGACCGGTGGCACACAACGTACTGGATCTCCCGGTGGCCGCGGCTGTCCCCCGGTGGGACGCCGGACCTGGTCGGCGCGCTCACCGGCACGCCCGGGCTGGCCACCACCTTCTCCCTGACCGCCCAGCAGGGCGGCGGCGGTTCGGTGGGACTCACCGGCCACTTGCGCGTCTCGGCCCGTTCCGCCGACGAACTGGACCGGGCCGCACAACGCCTGGAGGCACGTGCCCGGTCGCTGCGCGTGGGACTCGTACGACTCGACTGGGAACAGCAGCCGGGCCTAGTCGCCACACTTCCGCTGGGAGGGCACGCGTGATCGGGAGGCTGCGGGCTGCCGGGCCCCGCGTCGAACGACACGCTCTGACGGTGGAAGAACTGGGCGCGCTGACGCTGCCGGTGAGCGACGACGGCATCGTCGTGGGCGTCGACCAGGAGCGTACACCGGCTGTTCTCGGGTTGTTCCGCCCTGAACCCTACGAAATCTCCTTCGTCGGCGGCGCCTACCTGATCCAGGTGATTGCTTTGCGCGCCGCCGCGCTTGGCGCGCGCGTCGCCATCGAGTCCGGCCGCCCGCACCTGTGGTCGCCGATGGCGCAGCAGGCGGGTGGCGGCCAACAGTGCATCACCGTCCACCCGGTCGGCCGGCTCGGGCCACAGGGGCCCTCGGCTTCGAGTCCCGTCCTGGTCGTCCGCGACTGCGGCGCCCGCCCGCCGCGCAACCGCCTGGCGGCGACGCCCTGGCAGACGACGCTCACCCTGCTGCCCTTCCTCGACCCCCGTCTCGCGGGCCGCCTTGCCGACGCCGACCTGGTCGGACTCCAGCGGGTGTCCCCGGTCGAGGCCGACTCGGCGGCCCGCGCACTCCAGCTCTCCGAGCCGGACGGCGCCGCGCTGCCGTCCCTCGCCGACGAGTTGACGCTGTGGTGCACGGGGCGCACACGGAGGTACGTCCTGCTCACCCCGACCCAGGCGGAGATCACGTTTTTGGGCCCGCCCAGGCGCCTGGACTGAGGGATCTCCCGCGCTCGGCGGCCGACCGGGGACGCCGCGCCCCAGGTTGAATAGTCTGGGGCTCCCCGCGACCGAAAACGGGGACATGGCCCGGAACGCCGGAGGCGGGACCTCGGGGCACGGCCCCGACGTCCTCCGGATGATCGGAAGGACCAGCGGTGAGCAGCGAGCAGGACGGCAGGCACGTCGAGACCCCGGCGGACGAGGAAGAGGAATGGTCGGGCCCTGACTTCACCATGCCCTCGTGGTATGGACAGTCCTCCGGGCGCGCTTCCGCGGGGGCGATGCCCGCACCGAGCGGCGAGCCCTTGCGGGGGCCGGCACCGTACGTGCACCCGGTCGCGCCCGACGAGGTGACGGAACGTCAGGATTCGGACACCGAGCGCCGCGTGGGGAACGACGCGTCTCCCGCGCCGCTCAGCTGGACTCCTCCGGGGGCCGCGGCTCCCGCGGGGGGAGCCGCGGCCGCCGGGCACACCGCGGGCTCGGGGCACCGGGAAGAACCGGGAAGCTCCTTCGGGTACCAGCCCGCACACCAGCCCGAGTCGCACGAACCGCACACGCCCGCGGCAGGCGGCTACCCGCCGGACCCGCGCTCCGAAAACCCCGGCGATTCCGGCCACTCCGGCGACTCGAGCGGCGCCGGCAATTCCAGCGGCGCCGGCGGATCCAGTGGCTCCAGTGGCCTCGGAAACCAGGACCCGACGCGGCTTCTCCCGCGCATAACGGATGACATGCCGCCGCCCGCCGGATACCAGGGCGGACCGCTGCCACCCGGCGTGCCGCCGCGCCCGACGACGCCGCCGAGCATCCCGCCGCAGCAGCCCGCGGCACCTTCGTGGACGCCGCCGGGGCAGGGCGCCGGCGGGCAGGGCGGCGCCTGGCACCACCCGGGTACGGCCCCCGCCTCCGCACCGGATCCCGCGTACGGACAGCAGCAGTCGCAGGCGCCGCAGTACGAGTCGCCGTACGGCCGCCACGACTGGCAGCAGCAGGCGCCGGGCACGTACGTCCCGCAGGCGCCGCAGGAGGCCGCGGGGCACCCGTACGGGCAGCAGACGCCGTACGACGCGTACGTCCAGCCCTCCCCCGTCTACTCGCCGCGCCCCGACCTGTCCGCGTTCCCGCCGCCGCAACCACATGTCGCCGCGGAAGCCGCGTCGCAGCCGAACGCAGAGGAGCCCGCCGCCGATTTGCCGTGGTCGGGCAACTGGGCGGGTGACGCGGGCGAGTCGGCTGTCGCTCACGAGGATGAACCGGAGGCACAGCCCGCGGGCGGTTCCGTGCCGGAGGCTCCGTCGGCCGACGGGCAGCGGGACGAGCCGGAAAGCCACGGTGTGAGCTTGGACCGCGCGCCCACGCCCGACGCGACGGACGTCAACCCGCGCGCCGCGGTCGAGTCCACGGAGGAGGACCGGGAGGACCGGGAGGACCAGGAAGACCTGGAGGACACTCCGACCGCCGAGGATTCGGACGCCGAGGCGGATGCGCCGGACTCCGCGGACCCGCAAGCGGACGACCTGGGCGACGACGTACGCGACGTCCCCGAGGCTGTCGCGGACCAGAACACCGGCTCCGACAGCGACGCCGGCCCCGAGCCCGAACCAGAGCCGACGACCGACGATTCCCCGGACGAGGACGCGGAGGTGTCCGCGGCCGCACACGATGTCGACAACGACAGTGCCGCGGAGCCCGGTTCATCGGCCAGTTCGTCGCCTGCTTCATCGCCCGGTTCGAGCCCGGGTGCGCCCGCGTGGAGCCCGCCCGCGCCCGGCAGCACCCCCGGACAGCAGGCGCCCGGACCCCAGTTCGCGCCCGGGTCTCCCGGCCCGGACAGCGGGGCCCCCGGCGGCTACCCCCAGCAGTACGCGCAACCGGCTGCCGCCGCAGGTCAGTTCACGCCGCAGCCGCGCGCGTACGTCCCGCCGCAAGGCCACGGAGGCTCGGCACCCGGCGCTCCGCAGTACGGACAGCCTCCCTTCCCCGCGCAGCAGACACAGCAGCAAGCACACGGACCGAACCCGCAGCCCGGCCCGTACGGAACGGCCGCCCCGGCACACGGCCACGTGCAGGGTCCGCCCCAGGGCCAGGCACCAAGTCCGGGTCCGGAGGGGTACTCCGTTCCGCAGACCCCCGGGGCCGTCCCGCCCGCGGGGTACGCGCAGCCGCCCGGACAACCCCAGCAGCCCGTCTATCCGCAGAACCCCGGGTACCCGCAAGGCGCGTACGCCCAGAACGCGCCGCATCCACAAGGCGTTCAGGGGGAGCCCCCGCGCGGGGAATCCGGTCCCGGAGGCGCATGGCAGGCACCGGGCCAAGGCGCGCCTGGTCCCGTGCCTCCCCCTGGTGACAGCTCGGGGCCCGGTGCGCCTCATCAGGGGTACCCGACGCAGGGGGACGCCGAGGCGTCGCCCTACGGCCAAGCCCCGCTCGCCCCGCCGCAGGGCCCCCCGCTGTTCCAGCAACCCGTCCAACCCGGCCAGCCCGGCCAACTGGGTCAACCGGGCCAATCCGCCGAACCCGGCCCGCAAGCCCCCCAAGCCCAGCAACCCCAACACGGCCAACACCCTCAACAGCCCCCGCAAACTCAGCAGGCCCAGCAAGGCCCACCCGCCAACTCCGTGTGGGGCCCCGACACTTCGTCCGGCCCCCAGCGCTCCGTCGGGGGCGCCCCGCTCGGCTACACCGCTGCCGTGGAGCTGAGTTCCGACCGTCTGCTCCGCCGCCAGCCGCAGGCGAAGCGCACCGGGTCGCGCTTCCGGATCGGCGGCCGGGCCGCCGAGGCGGCGCGGGCGGAACGGCTTGGGCGCATCCGTACCCCCGTCCTGAACGGCTATCGCATCGCCGTCATCAGCCTCAAGGGCGGCGTCGGCAAGACCACGACCACCACCGCGCTCGGCGCGACCCTCGCCACCGAGCGCCAGGACCGGGTGATCGCGATCGATGCCAACCCGGACGCCGGCACCCTCGGCCGCCGGGTACGTCGCGAGACCGGTGCGACGATCCGCGACCTGGTGACCGCGCTGCCGCGCCTGCACAGCTACATGGACATACGCCGCTTCACGTCGCAGGCGCCCAGCGGCCTCGAGATCCTGGCCAACGACGTCGACCCGGCGGTCTCCACGACGTTCGACGACGCCGACTACCGCGCGGTGATCGACGTCCTGGGCAAGCAGTACCCGATCATCCTGACCGACTCCGGGACCGGCCTCCTCTACAGCGCGATGCGCGGAGTCCTGGACCTGGCCCACCAGTTGATCGTCATCAGCACGCCCAGTGTGGACGGGGCGACCAGCGCGAGCACCACACTCGACTGGCTGGTGGCGCACGGCTATGCGGACCTCGTCGCGCGCAGCATCACCGTCATCTCCGGGGTGCGCGAGAGCGGCAGGGTCGTCAAGACCGAGGACATAGTCGCGCACTTCGAGACGCGCTGCCGCGCGGTCCTCGTCGTCCCGTTCGACGAACACCTCTCCGCGGGCGCGGAGTTGGACCTCGACCTCATGCGGCCGAAGACACGCGAAGCGTACTTCGAGCTCGCGGCCCTGGTCGCCGAGGACTTCGGCCGTACCGCGCCGACCGACGAACCGTGGCAGCAGAACGCGTGGGCTCCGGCGCAGCAGCAGTACGCCGCGCAGGGGCAGCCGTGGCCGCAACAGCCCTACCAGGCGGCCCCCCAGCAGCCCGCGCCGCAGCAGCAGCCGTACCAGCAACAGCCTTACCCCCAACCGCAGTCGCAGCCAGGGCAGCAGCCTGAGCAGCATCCCGGGCAGCCGCAGTACGGGCAGCCCTACCCGTCCCCTCAGCAGCCGCACGCCGGCCAGCCCTGGCCGCAGCAGCAGGACGGCCCGCCGCCGCAGTACCAGCAAGCACCGCAGCAGCCGTACCAGCAACCGCCGCAGCAGCAACCGCCGCAGCCTCCGCAGCAAGGCTGAGAGGGCGGGCCTACGACGAAGGGCTCCCACCGAATCCGGTGGGAGCCCTTCGTCGTCGTTTGTGCGGGCGGCAACGCCCGGGCCCGGACGCGGACCGTGCGTCCTGGTGGTGGCGGCCTCAGGTGGCCGCGGCGTCGTAGGCGTCCACGAGGTCGCGCGCTCGCTTCACGTCGTGAGCCATCCGCTCGAGCAGCGCCTCGATCGAGTCGAACTTCTCCATGCCGCGCAGCCAGGCCAGGAACTCGACGCTGACGTGCACGCCGTACAGGTCGAGGTCGGTGCGGTCCAGCGCGTACGCCTCGACCCGGCGCTCCGTGCCGTCGAACGTCGGGTTGCTGCCGACCGAGATCGCCGCGGGCAGCCGCTCGTCGTCGACGACGAGCCACCCCGCGTACACCCCGTCGCCGGGGATCGCGGTGTAGGGCAGGGTCTCCAGATTGGCCGTGGGATAGCCGAGTTCGCGTCCGCGCTGGTCGCCGCGCACGACGACGCCCTCGACGCGGTGCGGGCGGCCGAGGACCACGCGGGCGCCGTCCACATCGCCGTCAGCGACGAGGCCGCGCACGACGGTCGAGGAGAACACCGTGTCGCCGTCGGTGAACAGTTCAGGCTCGACGACGGTGAAGTCGTACTGCTCGCCCAGCCGTTCGAGCAGCTCGACGTTCCCGGTGGCCTTGTGGCCGAAGCGGAAGTTGGCGCCCTCGACGACGACCCGGGCGTGCAGCGCGTCGACGAGCACCTGCCGCACGAAGTCGGCCGCGTCCAGGCGCGAGAACTCCAGCGTGAAGGGCAGGATAAGCACCGCGTCGACACCGAGGTCGGCCATCAGCCGGGCCCGCCGGTGGTGCGGCGTGAGCAGCGGCGGGTGGCTGCCGGGGCGGACCACCTCGCTCGGATGCGGGTCGAAGGTGACCACGACCGAGGGGAGTCCGCGCTCGCGGGCGATCTCCACGGCCTGGCCGATCACGCGCTGGTGCCCTCGGTGCACACCGTCGTAGGACCCGATGGTGACAACGGAACGCCCCCAGTCGGATGGGACGTCCTCCAAGCCACGCCAGCGCTGCACCTGACCGCTCCTCGTTCCTGTGACGGTTCCTGCGACCGTACCTGTGGCGGTTGCCCCGGGACTTGCCGCCCGCGGATTCCGGCGAGGGATTCCCGCGGCACTGGGGACCGCCACAGGACCAAGCCTGCCATGCGCCGCCCGCCGCGCTTGATCGGGCCCGGACTCCCGCGGGTCGCCGGGGCGGGGCCGGTTCAGCCGACGAACACCGCGATGGGCTTGGCCTGCCCCTGTGTCTCCTCTACAAGGGCCAGGAAGGCCCCGTCGGGGTCGAAGACGGCGACGGGCCCGGCAGCGGCTCCCTCGGCCTTCAGACGGCCGCCGTGGGCCACCAGGCGGGCTTCGTCGGCGGTCACGTCGCGGCGCGGGAAGGCCGCGGCCGCGGCGTCCGCGATGGGCAGGACGGAGAAGGACTCCTCCAACTGCTCCAGCGTGCGCGCGCCCTCGATCGGGTACGGCCCGACCGCGGTGCGGCGCAGCATCGTGAGGTGGCCGCCCACGTCCAGGTGCGTGCCCAGGTCGCGGGCCAGCGCGCGGATGTACGTGCCGGACGAGCAGGTGACGGTGACGTCGAGATCGACCACGTCCGCGTCGCGGCGCATCTCGTGCACGTCGAACCGGGACACGGTCACCGGCCGCGCCGCGAGCTCGACCTCCTCGCCCTCGCGGACGCGCGCGTACGACCGCTTGCCGTCGACCTTGATGGCCGAGACCTTCGACGGAACCTGCATGATGGCGCCGGTCAACCCGGCGATGCCCGCGTCGACCGCCTCGCGGGTCACCTCGCCCGCGGGCGTGGTCGCGGTGACCTCGCCCTCGGCGTCGTCGGTGACGGTGGCCTGGCCGAGGCGGATCGTCGCCTCGTACGTCTTCTCGGTCAGGGCGAGGTGGCCGAGCAGGCGGGTGGCCTTCTCGATGCCGATGACCAGGACCCCGGTGGCCATCGGGTCGAGGGTTCCGGCGTGGCCGACCCGTCGCGTACCGGCGATGCGGCGCATGCGGCCGACGACGTCGTGCGAGGTGAGTCCCGCGGGTTTGTCGACGATGACGAGGCCGTCGGGGGGCGGGGGTCCGGCGTTGCGGCGTGGCTTGCTCATGGTGGGTTTCCGGGCCGGCTTTCTGCGGAGCGTTCGGCTTCGGCGTCCCGGTGGCCGGGCGTCCGACGGCCGACTGTCAACGAGGGTCAGGAGGTCAGAGCGTCGTGCGGGCTGACAGGCAAGAGGTCAGGGTCGGACGGGTCCGGTCAGGCCGACCCCTCGTCCCCGCGCCCCGCCTCGCCCACCGCCGCCTCCAGTTGCGCGCGGAACCGGTCCATCACGGCGTCGAGCGGCTCGTCGGCGGCTGTGTATCCGGCCGCGTACGCGTGCCCGCCGCCACCCAGAGCCGCACACACACTGCCGAGGTCGACGCGGCCCTTGGAGCGCGCGGACGCCTGGAAGCGGCCCTTGTCGTCCTCCTTGAGCACCAGCGCGATCTCGGCTTCGGCGCTCTTGCGGACGACGTCGATGATGCCCTCGATCTCGTCGAGGCGTACGCCGTACTCGGCCCGGTCGGCGCGCGTGACCACGGTCCACACCAGGCCCAGTCCCCCGGCCGCGCCGGGCTCCAGGCGGGCTGCGTCGAGGGCCGCGGAGAGCACCTTGAGGTAGCCGAACCGGCAGGTGTCCCAGATGGCTCGGGAGATGAGGTCGTGCGGGATGCCGGTGGCCAGAAGGCGTGCGGCCATCGCGTGGGTCTCGGGGGTCGTCGCGGCGTACTTGAAGGAGCCGGTGTCGGTGACCAGGCCCGTGTAGAGCGCGGTGGCGACCTCGGCCGTCAGCGTGCCGCCGACGCGGCGCACCAGTTCCTCGGCGAGCACCGCGGTGGCGGGGGCCGTGACGTCGATCAGGTGGTGGGTGCCGAAGCGGGTGCTGGACGCGTGGTGGTCGACCACCACGAGCGCCCGTGCGGCCTTGGCCTTGGCCTCCAGCAGGCCGAGCCGGGCGCCGGCCGCGGTGTCGAAGACGATCACCAGGTCGGGCCGGTCCGGCAGTTCCGCGGGCGGCACCAGCATGTCGAGGCCCGGCAGGAAGGTGAGCGACGCGGGGACGACGAGCGGGTCGTCGCCGTACGACACATGCACGTCGCGACCTTGCGCCCGCAGCGCGAGGCCGACCGCGAGGGCCGAGCCGAGCGCGTCGCCGTCCGGACTGACATGGGCGAGCAGGTCGATGCGGGACGCGGTGGCCACCAGGGCGGCCACCTCGTCCCATTCCCGTTCGCCCGGCGGTGTCGGCGGCCCCGCGGGCAGGGCGGACGGGGGCGCCGAGGCGCCGCGCTGGTCCATCGCCTTCGTGGGGCCCGGGATTCCGGCCGCCGACACCGTGGGGTTCAACGCTGCTCGTCCTCCTTCGTGGAGTCCCCGCCGTCCTCGTCGAGGTCGTCGTCCTCGGCCGGAGTGCGGTACGGGTCCGCGTCGCCGGCATAGCTGGCACCCGCAGCGGTGAAGCGTACCGCCGCATCGGCCTCCTGCGCCCTGGCAAGCAGCTCATCGATCTGGCGCGCGTTGTCCGGGACGGCGTCGGCGACGAACGCCAGGCTCGGCGTGTAGCGCACGCCGGTCTGCCGCCCGACCTCGCTGCGGAGGATGCCCTTGGCACTCTCCAGCGCCGCGGCGCTGGCCTCCCGCTCGGTCTCGTCGCCGAAAACCGTGTAGAACACCGTGGCTTCCCGCAGGTCGCCGGTCACCCGGGCATCGGTGATGGTGACGAAGCCCAGGCGGGGGTCCTTGATCCGCCGGTCCAGCGTCTCGGCGACCACGACCTTGATGCGGTCCGCCAGTTTGCGCGCCCGCGCGGTGTCGGTCACTGATCCTCCAACTTGGGCGGGCCGTCAAGCCCTCGGGGGCCGTCCAGGCCCGGCGTGTCAATCGTCCTCGCTGAACACCCGGCGGCGGGCGGACAGCAATTCCAGCTCAGGTCGCCCGGCGACCTGCCGCTCGCACTCGTCCAGCACTTCGGCACACCGTTCCACGGTCGCGGAGACCACCGCGAGGCCGATCCGGCTGCGCCGATGTAGATCCTGATAGTCAACCTCGGCCGCGGCAACGGCATTCTTGCGCTGGAGATCCGCCAGGATCGGGCGGAGCAGCGAGCGCTTCTCCTTCAGGGAGTGCACGTCGCCGAACAGCAGGTCGAGGGTGATCGTTCCTACGAACACGGGCATCACGGGCCAGGCGCCCGGGGGCCATCAGGGTGTGCCGCTCATAGCTTGAACGGCTCGTGGTGCGGTTGTGTTCCTTGCGTGTTTTCCCTGTGTGTCTTGCTGTGTCGTGCTGTGTCTTGCTGTTCTCACGGTGCCTTGGCTTTGCCTCGGCGGTGCAACGGAGAACCCTCCGCGCCGACTGAGTCGGCGCGGAGGGCACCCGTTGCGGTACTGCGAAGCCTGCCGAAGGCGTCAGCCCCGGGGCTTCTCGCGGATCTCGAACGTCTCGATGCGGTCGTCCACCTTGATGTCGTTGTACGACCCGAGGTTGATACCGCACTCGAAGCCCTCGCGGACCTCGGTGACGTCGTCCTTCTCGCGGCGCAGGCCCTCGATGGTGAGGTTGTCGGCGACAACCGCACCGTCGCGGATGAGGCGGGCCTTGCCGTTGCGGCGCATCTGGCCGGAGGTGACCATGCAGCCCGCGATGTTGCCGAGCTTGGACGAGCGGAAGACCGCGCGGATCTCCGCCGTGCCGAGCTGGACCTCTTCGTACTCGGGCTTGAGCATGCCCTTGAGCGCGGCCTCGATCTCCTCGATGGCCTGGTAGATGACCGAGTAGTACCGGACATCCACGCCTTCGCGCTCGGCCATCGTCCGCGCCCGGCCCTCCGGCCGGACGTTGAAGCCGATGATGATCGCGTCCGAGGCCACCGCCAGGGTGACGTTGGACTCGGTGATCGCACCGACGCCGCGGTCGATGATCCGCAGCTCGACGTCCTCGCCGACCTCCAGGTTGAGCAGCGCGTCCTCGAGGGCCTCGACCGAACCGGACACGTCGCCCTTGAGGATGAGGTTGAGCTGCTGGATCTGGCCTTCCTTGAGGGCCCGGTCCAGGTCCTCCAGGGAGACCCGCTTGTTGCGGCGGGCGAGCAGCGCGTTGCGGTTCGCCGCGGCGCGCTTCTCGGCCACCTGGCGGGCGGTGCGCTCTTCCTCGACCACGAGGAAGTTGTCACCGGCGCCCGGCACCGTGGTCAGGCCGAGCACCAGGACCGGACGTGCCGGCCCCGCCTCGGTGACGTTGTTGCCGTTCTCGTCCAGCATGGCGCGGACGCGGCCGTACGACTCGCCGACCACGATCGCGTCGCCGACCCGCAGGGTGCCGCGCTGCACCAGGACGGTCGCGACGGAGCCGCGGCCCTTGTCCAGGTGCGCCTCGATCGCGATGCCCTGGGCCTCCTGGTCGGGGTTGGCCTTGAGCTCCAGCGCCGCGTCGGCGGTCAGGATGACCGCCTCGAGCAGCTCGTCGATGCCCATCCCCTGCTTGGCGGAGATGTCGACGAACATGGTCTCGCCGCCGTACTCCTCCGCCACGAGGCCGTACTCGGTCAGCTGGCCGCGGACCTTGGTCGGGTCCGCGCCTTCCTTGTCGATCTTGTTGACCGCGACCACGATCGGCACGTCCGCCGCCTGCGCGTGGTTGAGCGCCTCGATCGTCTGCGGCTTCACGCCGTCGTCCGCCGCGACCACGAGGATCGCGATGTCCGTCGACTTGGCACCACGGGCACGCATGGCGGTGAACGCCTCGTGGCCCGGGGTGTCGATGAGCGTGATCTTGCGCTCGTCGCCGTTGACCTCGGTGGCGACCTGGTACGCGCCGATGTGCTGCGTGATGCCGCCCGCCTCGCCCGCGACCACGTTGGTCTTGCGGATCGCGTCGAGGAGTCGAGTCTTGCCGTGGTCGACGTGGCCCATGACGGTCACGACCGGCGGACGCGGACGAAGGTCTTCCTCGTCGCCCTCGTCCTCGCCCCATTCGAGGTCGAAGGACTCGAGCAGCTCGCGGTCCTCCTCCTCGGGGCTGACGATCTGCACGTCCCAGTCCAGCTCCACACCGAGGTCCTTCAGGTCCTCGTCGGAGCAGGACTGCGTCGCGGTCAGCATCTTGCCCAGGTGGAACATGATCTGGACGAGCGAGCCGGGGATCGCGCCGATCTTGTCCGCGAAGTCGGTCAGCGAGGCGCCGCGCGACAGGCGGAGAACGCCGCCGTTGCCACGGGGAGCCTGCACGCCGCCGATCGCGGGAGCCGACATGTTGTCGAACTCTTGGCGACGCTGGCGCTTCGACTTGCGGGCACGGCCGGGACGACCGCCGGGACGACCGAAGGCGCCCTGCGTACCACCGCGACCGCCGGGGCCGCCGCGACCGCCGCCGGGACGACCGGCGAAACCGCCGCCGCCACCGGGACGACCGGCACCGCCGCCGCCACCGGGACCGCCGGGACGACCGGCACCGCCGCCGCCCGGACCGGCCGGACGACCGGCGAAGCCGCCGCCGCCCGGACGACCGGCACCGCCGCCGGGACGACCGCCGGGGCCGCCGCCGGGACGACCCGGACCGCCACCCGGGCGCGGGCCCGGAGCGGGACGGTTCGGCATCATGCCGGGGTTGGGACGGGGACCGCCGGGGCCGCCGCCCGAGCCGCCCGGACGCGGACCGCCCGGACCGCCGGAGCCACCCGGACGGGGACCGCCCGGACCGCCCGAAGGCGCCGGACGCGGACCACCGGGACCGCCGCCGGGACCGGGGCGCTGACCGCCCGGAGCCTGCGGACGGGGCATGCCCGTGCTGCCCGAGGTGAAGGGGTTGTTGCCCGGACGCGGACCCGCGGGACGCGGGGCGGCCGGACGTGCGCCGGGCCCACCGGGGGCGCCGCTGCGCCCGCCGGGACCGGACTGGCCGCCCGGACGGGGGCCGCCGGACTGGCCCGGACGCGCCGGGGCGCCGGAGCCCTGGCCACCCGGACGCGCGCCTGGACGGGCCGCGGGGGCACCGGGGGACGCGGCGGCCGGACGCGGTGCGCTCGGCGTCTGCGGGGCGCCGGCAGCCGGGGCGGCGGCCGGACGCGGGCCCGGACGGGCACCCGGAGCGGGCGCACCGCCGGTGCGCTGCGCGGGACCGGGCTGCGCCGGAGCCGGCTGGCCGGGTCCGGGCTGGGCGCCGGGGCGCGGAGCTCCGCCGGGCGTACGACCGGCGGGCGCCGGGGCGTCGCCGCCCGGGCGCGGACCCGCGGCGGGCCGCGGGCCGGGAGTGGGGGCTCCGCCGGCCGGGCGCGGGCCCGGGCGTGCGGAGGTGGAGGGGGCCGCGGCGGCAGCCGGACCCTGAGCGGAAGCCGGGGCCGCGGGGGCCGCGGGCTTGCGCGCGCCAGGACGTGCGGAGGGTCCGCCGTCCTTCTTGAATGCGTCAGTCAACTTGCGTACGACCGGTGCCTCGATTGTCGAGGACGCCGACCGGACGAACTCACCGAGTTCTTGGAGCTTGGCCATGACGACCTTGCTCTCGACTCCGAACTCTTTTGCGAGCTCGTATACCCGGACCTTTGCCACGTCGCTCCTTCTGGTCCGGGGTGGTCGTCCGCCGGACCGTCGCTACCGCATGTACGTACTCATCGCGTACTCATCGAGTGCTCATCGCAATCTCGACCTACTTCCAACTCGCGAGGTACTGCTGTTCCGTGCCGATCATTGCCCCTCACCATCCGGGGCGACCAATGCGTGCAATCGGGCCAGTTCCAAAGGCCCGCTCACGCGCAACGCCCGCGGGAACGCCTTCCGGCGCTCCGCGAGGGCAAGACATTCCGGGTCGGGGTGCACGTGCGCACCACGCCCGGGCAAGGTGCCGCGCGGGTCGGGGACGCATGCGCCCTCGACCGCCACGACTCGCACCAGGTCGGTCTTGGCGGCACGGGCCCGGCATCCCACACACGTACGCACCGGTCCCGCCGCTTCCGGCAGGGCCTGTCCCTTACGTGTAGATGGGCATGCGTTAACCCGTGTCCGACCAGACATCAAGTAAGTCTACCGCTCCCCACCCCGACGTGGCTCGGGCGTTCCGCCGCCCGGCCGCGCCTGGCCGCCCTCTCCGCCACCTGACTCGGTGTCGGGACGGATGTCGATGCGCCAGCCGGTCAGGCGTGCGGCGAGCCGGGCGTTCTGCCCTTCCTTGCCGATCGCCAGTGACAGCTGGTAGTCGGGTACCGTCACGCGCGCCGAGCGGGCCGCGAGGTCGACGATCTCAACGTGGCTCACCCGTGCGGGCGAAAGGGCGTTCGCCACCATCGCGGCCGGGTCGTCCGACCAGTCGACGATGTCGATCTTCTCGCCGTGCAGCTCGGCCATCACCGCGCGCACCCGGGCGCCCATCGGGCCGATGCACGCGCCCTTGGCGTTGAGGCCCTGCCGGGTCGAGTAGACGGCCATCTTGGTGCGGTGGCCGGCCTCGCGGGCGATGGCGGCGATCTCCACCGAGCCGTCCGCGATCTCCGGGACCTCCAGCGCGAACAGCTTGCGCACCAGGTTGGGGTGGGTGCGCGACAGGCCGATCGAGGGGCCCTTGGGGCCGCGGCGCACGGTGACGACGTACGCGCGCAGGCGCAGGCCGTGCTCGTAGCGCTCGCCCGGCACCTGCTCGGCGTGCGGCAGGATCGCCTCGACCTTGCCGAGGTCGACCATGACGTTGCGGGGATCCTTGCCCTGCTGGACCACGCCGGAGACGATGTCGCCCTCGCGGCCCGCGTACTCGCCGAAGGTCACTTCCTCCTCGGCGTCGCGCAGACGCTGGAGAATCACCTGTTTGGCGGTGGTCGCCGCGATGCGGCCGAAGTCGTGCGGGGTGTCGTCGTACTCGCGCACGGTCGCGCCCGAGTCGTCGGTCTCGGCGGCCCACACGGTCACGTGGCCGGTGGCCTTGTCCAGCTCCACGCGCGCCCGCGGCTGGCTGCCCGGGGTGTGGTGGTACGCCGTGAGCAGCGCCGACTCGATCGCCTCGACCAGGCGATCGAATTTGATCTCCTTCTCGCGCTCGAGCCCGCGCAGGGCGCTCATGTCGATGTCCACGTCCTACGCCTCCTCGTCCATGTCGTCGGTGTCCTCGCCGGCGTCATCGCCCGCGTCGGTGTCCGCATCTGCGTCCGCATCCGCGTCGTCCGCGGCCTTGCGGTTGAACTCGATCTGCACCGCGGCCTTGGCGACGTCCGCGTAGGCGATGCGCCGCGCGGTGCCGTCCACGTCCAGGTCCACGCCGTCCGCGTCGGCGGCGGTGACGCGGCCGGTCACCTTGCCCCCCTCTGCGAGCTGCACCTCCACGAGGCGCCCGGCGGACCGGCGCCAGTGGCGTTCGGCGGTCAGCGGCCGGTCGACCCCCGGGGTCGTGACCTCCAGGACGTACGGCTGGCTGCCCATCACATCGGAGGCATCCAGGGCCTCGGACGACTTGCGGCTGAACGACGCGACCGCGTCCAGGTCCACACCGCCGTCGGCGTCCACCACGATGCGCAGCACCCGGCGCTTGCCCGCGGGGCTGACCGAGACGTCCTCGAGGTCGACCCCCGCGCCCGAGGCGACGGGTTCCAGCAGCTCCCGCAGCCGGTCCCTCTGGGTGGTGCTCATCCGGACGACTCCTCGGCTGCGTGTGCTGTTGTCGCGTATCTGCGGGCGGGTCGGCCTCGGGGGCCGACCGCTGAGATAGACAACAGTATCCGGTCCGCAACAGTTCGCGTGCACGCGCGGTCAGCCGCCCGGCCGCACGGTGACCGATGCGGTAGCGTCCGACTGGACCCGCGCCGTGCGCGGGAAATGCGGGAAAACGGGTGCACACGATCAGCGGGAGTCGAAGCAATGCGCGACGCTGGGCCGACGCGCAGGACCGTTCTGACCGGCCTGGGCGCGCTCGTCGCCGTCGGGCTCGGTGCGACGGCCTGTACCTCGGACGACAGTTCCGGTCCGACCCCCGCGCAACGCAAGGCGGACGACGAGATCCGCGAGCGCGCGAAGCAGGCGTCGGCCTCTCTCCTGGACCGCTACGACGCGGTCATCGCGGCGCATCCGGACCTCGGCGGCCGACTGCGCCCGTACGCCGACGAAGTGGGCCTGCACCTCACCGCTTTCGGTGGAACGCGCACTCCGCCGCCGGTGTCCACTCCCCCGGGTGAATCCGTGCCGGCCGACCCCAAGGCGGCACTCGCCGACCTGGCGTCGCGCGAACAGCGCGGCGCGGACGGCCGCCTGGTCGACCTGCCGGCCGCGACCCCCGAGCTGGCGCGCGTCCTCGCGTCGGTCTCCGCCTGCCAGTTCGTCCACGCGCAGAACCTCGGGAGCGCCGCATGACGACCCCCTCCCCCTCGGGCAAGGAGAGCCCGGTCCTCCAGGCGCTCCAGTCGCTGCTGGACGCCGAGCACGCGGCCGTCTACGGCTACGGCGTCGTCGGGGCGAAGTCGGAGGGGGCCGCCAAAGCGCAGGCGCGCACGGCGTACGACGCCCACCGCGCACGACGCGACGAGATCGAGCGGCTGATCACCGGGCAGGGCGGGCAGCCGCGGGCCGCCGCGCCGGCGTACACGCTCCCGTTCGCGGTCGACACCGCCGCCGACGCCTCGCGGCTCGCCGTGTACCTGGAGGACGGTGTGGCGGCGCACCTGGTCGACCTGGTCGCCGCCTCGGGTGGCGACCAGCGCATCTCGGCCGCCAAATGGCTCCAGCAGACCGCCGTCGAGGGCGCGCGGTGGCGTGGCGCGAGCATCGCCTTCCCCGGCCTGCCCGAACGCGCCGCACCGGGCGGGACCGCGGCCGGGCCCGGCGCACCGTCGGCGCCGCCCGCCGGGTCCACTGCCAAATCGGGTGCCTCGCACACCGGTTCGGGGCAGCCCTCGTGACCTCGCCGGTGGAAGTGCCCGAGCGGCTCGTACGCACCGCGCTGCGCTGGTGCGGCGAGGAGGCGGCCCGGCCGTGGCTGGCGGGCCTGCCGGAATCCGCCGCCGAGTTCCTGGACCGGTGGCAGCTGACCGCCGAGCGGCCCGTACTGCCGGGCGGCGCGCTCAGCCTGACGCTGCTGGTGCGGCGCGACGACGACACCCCGGCGACCCTCAAGCTCGGGTTCGTCGACCGCTACACGGCGCACGAGGCGGACGCATTGGCGATATGGGCGGGCCGCGGCGCGGTGCGCCTCCTGGACGCCGACGCGCCGCGTGGTGCGCTGCTCCTCGAACGTCTGCAGCCCGACGTCTCGTTGCGCTCGCTCCCCGAGGACCGGGCGATGCTCGAAGCGGTCGAGGTCCTGCGGCACCTGTGGATCGCGCCGCCCGAGGACTCGGCCATCGACCTGGTCTCCGACCGCGTGGGGCACTGGGTCGAGTCGATGCCCCGGAGGTTCGCCGAACTCGGCGGCCCCTGCCCCAAGTCCCTGCTGGACGAGGCCGTGTCGCTGTGCGCGGATCTGGCGGCGTCGCAGCCGGGCGTCGTCGTCCTGCACACCGACTGCCATCACGGCAACGTGCTCGCCGCCGAGCGCGCCAAGTGGCTGGCCATCGACCCGCGGCCGATGCTCGGCGAGCCGGCGTTCGACCTGGGCCCGCTGGTGCGCGACCGGCTGGCCACCGTGGTCGCCGAGACCCGCCCTCAGGCGGTGGTCAGGCGGCGTGTGACGTGGCTGGCGAACTCCCTTGACCTCGACGTCGAGCGCGTACGCGGCTGGGCGCTGGTGCAGGCGCTCGCCCTCGGGCTCTGGTGCGTCTCGGTCGGCGACCCCGCGGGCGAGGACATGCTGTCGGTCGCCGAATGGCTCTCCTGACCGCTCGGGCTTCCCTCAGGTTTCGCACGGGGCCCGTTCCGGGTCCGCTCCGCGCGCTCACTCCACGAGCAGCGGCAGTTCCGCACCCATCACGCAGTAGGGCCTGACGTTGCCGGGGAACAGCACCGGCACGGCCAGGTCGACGAACCCGACGCCGTAGTACAGCCGTCGGGCCGGCGTGTCCTCGTCGACGGCCGACAGCAGGATGCGCGTACGGTCCTGCCCCTGGCACAACAAGCTGAGCAGCGTGCGCCCGACGCCGTGCCCCTGCCACGCCGGCAGCACGTGCAACTCCCCCACGACGAAGGCGTCGTCGAGCCAGTCCGCGTGCCCGGTCCGGGCGAGGTACGGCTCGATGACCATGCTCCACCACTGGTCCTTGATGTTCGGGTAGCCGTAGCCGAACCCGACCAGGTGCCCTTCGGGCGAGAACGCGCCGAGCGCGCGCACCCCCGCGAACTGGGCGTGCCGCTGCACTATGCGGCGGCGCACCGACATCTCGTCGTCGGTGAGTCCGAACGCCAGCGCCTGCACTTCGACCGTCTCGACGGTGTACGCGGCGAGGTCGATCAGCCGACACGTCCATTCCATGGCGGGGACGCTATCGCAGCGGCTGCTCGGAACAGCGCCGGCTCAGAACAGCACGCTCATGAACGCGCCGGTCTCGGCGAAGCCGACGCGGCGGTACGCGGCGCGGGCCGGCACGTTGTAGCTGTTGACGTACAGGCTCGCGATCGGGGCCACCTCACGCAGCGCGAAGTCGAGCACCGCGGCCATACCGGTCTCGGACAGCCCTTCGCCGCGCCTCTCGGGGGCGACCCACACGCCCTGGATCTGGCACGCGTGCGGGGTCACCGCGCCGATCTCCGCCTTGAAGACCACGCGGCCGTCCTCGATGCGGGCGAACGCGCGGCCGGAGTTCACCAGTTCGGCCACCCGGGCGCGGTAGAGCGCGCCGCCGTCGCCGACCAGGGGGCTGACGCCGACCTCCTCGGTGAACATCGCGACGCACGCGGGCATCACGATGTCGATCTCCTCGCGCCGCACCCGCCGCACCGCGGGGTCCGGCGTGACGGCCGTGGAGGGCCGGGTGGCCACCATGAGCGGCTGCACCGGGCGTACGTCGCGCGCGGGGCCCCAGGAGGGCTCCAGCAGTCCCCACAGGTTCGCCGCGGCGTCGGCGGGGCCGACGATCGACGAGCAGCGCCGGCCCTGTCGGCGGGCGCGGTCGGCGAAGGATCTTATGGCCTCGGGTCCGGCCGCCACGGGGACGAGGTTGGCGCCCGCGTAGCACAGCGACGCCAGCCGCCCGCTCTCGTAGTAGCCCCACAACTCGCCGCCGAGCCGCCACGGGTCGGCACCGGCCAGGTGCACACGCGAGGCGACGAAGACGTTGGTCACCGGGTCGCTGTCCAGCAGTTCGAGGACCGCGGGCAGGTCGGTGCCGTCGAGGACTTTGGAGGAAACCGAGCTCAACACGTGGCTCACCCTGCCATCCGGCGGATCACCCCACCAGAGTACGGAGTCGGGGCCACGGCTGCGCGACGCCCCTCGGCGCGCCGGGAACTGCCCCTCGCCGGCCGATGGCGCCGGGGGCCCGCACGGTGCGCGGGCGGGCAGTTCAGGGCAAGAGGCGCAGGCGGGGGCAGTGAGGGGCAGGTGGGGGCGGGGGTGGGGCTACGGCACCGCCGGATGCGTCCGCGTATCCCCGGGCGCGACACGGGTGTCCGGGGTGGGCGGGGGCAGCGCGGGGCAACTCCAGTCGCGCGCGGGCAGTTCGCCCCGCGCGAGGTACGCGGCACCGGCGTCGTCGACGCACTTGCCGCCCCCGACGAACTGACCGTGGTTGCCGCTCCCGTCGACGGTCAGCAGTCGCGACGACGGCAGAGCGGTCCGCATCCGCACGGCTCCCGCATAGGGCGTCGCCGGGTCGCGCGAGCCCTGCACCAGCAGGACTCCGGGGAGCCCGGCGCCGTCGACGGTGACCGGGGGCAGGGTGTTGCTTTGGAGGTACAGGCACGCGCCCGCGGCGGCGACGGTCGCGCCGAGGTAGCCGTGCTCGGCCTTGAGGCGCACCGTGTCGGCGGCGAACACCGCCGGGTCGTCGGGAGCGGGCGCATCCGCACACGTCACCGCCTGCATGACCGACTCGAAGTTCTCGTCGTCGCCCGTCACCGGGCCCTTGAGGTCGCGCATGGGCGCCGCGTCGCCGCGCACCCGGTACGCCGACACCGCCGCGGCCAGCCGCGGCCACTGCCGGTCCGAATACAGGTTGGCGATGGTCATTAAGTCGAACTCGGTGCCGCCGAAGACGCCGTCGGCGGGCTTCGCGGCCAACTCCTCGCGGGCGCGGTCCCATTGCGCGAGGACATCGGACCGGGTTTTCCCCATGCGGTACGTCGTCTCGTGGCGCGCGACCCACTCGGCCCAGTCGCGTTGGCGCTCGCGGAAGGCCCGCGCCTGGGCGAAGCCGGTCTCGTACCAGACCTTGGTCGGGTCGACGACGCTGTCCAGGAGCATGCGCCGCACGCGGTCGGGGTGCAGTTGGCCGTAGACGGCCCCGAGGTAGCTGCCGTACGAGTAGCCGAGGTAGTTGATCTTCGTCTCGCCGAACGCCTCGCGCAACGCGTCGACGTCTTCGGCAATCTGCCGGGTCGTCAGGTACGGCAGCATCTCCGGCGAGTCGGCCCGGCATCCCTCGGCGAACACGCGGGCCGCCTCGGTGATCGCCTTCTGCCCCGCCGGGGTGGTGAGCGCGGTGTCCGGCTTCGGCGCCCGGGCGAAGGTCGCGAGGTCGAGGCAGTCCAGCCGACTGCTGGTGGCGCGCCCGCGCAGGTCGAAGCCGACGACGTCGTACGCCCGCCGGACCGGCTCGGGCAGCGAGCGCGCGAGCGAGGCCGCCGAGCCGACGCCGGCGGCTCCCGGGCCCCCGAAGTTGAAGACGAGGATGCCCTGACGCTCCGCGGCGCGGCCGGTCGCCGGTGACCGCGAGACGCCGATGCGGAGCGTCGCCGGATCGCCCGGGCGATCGTGGTCGAGCGGCACGCGGATGGTGCCGCAGCGTTCGGTCGCGGGGGCGCCCGCCGGGCACGATCCCCACGTCACGCCGGGCGCCGGAGGAGCCTCGGGCGCGGCCTCGGGGGCCGCCTCAGGGCCACTGCCGGGAGGAGGCGGGGTGTCGGCCGCCGCGGGCGGTGTCGCGGTGGTCAGCGAGCCGGCGAGGAGCAGGGCGGCGGACGCGACGGCGGCGCGCCGGATGGGCCGGGCGTGGGGGCGCCGCGGCCGCACGACGCGGGTCGCCGTCATCGGTCCTTCCCGGTGTCCGGATCCGGTGCGGCGCCCGCCGCGCATGTGCGGTCGCTCGCGGGCAGCGTGCGGTCGCGCAGATAGGCGTGCGCGATGTCGGCGACGCACTTGTTCGGGTTGAAGACGAAGACGCCGTGGTTGCCGCCATCGGTCACGGTGACCAGGCGCGAGGTCGGCAGCGCGCGGTGCATGGCGACGCCGCCGATCATCGGCGTGGCCGCGTCGCGCTCGGCCTGCACGAGCAGCACCCCGGGGAGCCCGGCACCGGTCAGCCGCACGGGTTCGCGCGGCGCCACCGGCCAGAACTGGCAGGGTGCGTTGAGCCAGGTATTCGGCCACGTGAGGATCGGGTTGGCGCGGTGCAGCGCGTCGGCGTCGCGGTTCCATACGGCCCAGTCGCGCGGCCACGGGCCGTCGGCGCACTCGACCGCGGTGTAGATGGCGGTGCTGTTGGCCTTGTCGGCGCTGGGTGGTTCGTACAGCTTCGTGATCGGGCCGTGGTCGGCGTCGAGGTAGGCGCGGAGGGCGCGGGCGAGCGGGGTCCAGCCGTCGTCGTCGTACATCGCGCCGGACAGCATGTCGTAGACCTCGGCCGGTCCGACCGGCCCGGCCGGAGCCGCGCGTACGCCGGCCAGCACCCGTGCGAGCGAGTCCTCCACACCATCGGGGGTGGCGCCGAGCCGGAGCGCGGCGTCGTGCCGGGCGGCCCATCGGGTGAAGTCGCGCCAGCGGGCCTGGAAGGCGATGTCCTGGCCGAGATTGACGCCGTACCAGATGCCCTCGGGGCTCGGGTCCACGATGCTGTCGAGGATCATGCGGTCGACGCGCTGCGGGTAGAGGTGGCCGTAGACCGCGCCGAGGTAGGTGCCGTACGACCAGCCGATGTAGCCGATCCGCTCCTCGCCGAGCGCGGCGCGCACCGCGTCGAGGTCGCGCGCGTTCGCCTCGGTGCTCAGGTACGGCAGCATCGCGCCGGCCCGGGCGGCGCAGCCCTCGGCGTACGCCCTCGCCCGGGCGAGCAGCACCTGCTTGTCGTCGTCCGAACGCGGCACGGGGTCGGGCTTGGGTGCCTTGTCGAACACCTCGGTGTCGACGCACTGGATGGGCGAGCTGTGCCCGTTGCCGCGCGGGTCCACGCCGACGATGTCGTACGCCGCGCGCAGGTCGGCGGGCAGCGCCCGCTGCACGGCCGCCGCGAGCCACATGCCCTGGCCGCCCGGCCCTCCGGGGTTGACGAGGATCGTGCCCACCTTGGACCCGGTCGCCTGGGCGAGCGAGACGCCGAGCGAGGTGGTCGGCCCGTCGGGGCGCGTGTGGTCGAGCGGGACGTCGAGAGTGCCGCAGCGCAGCGCGCGCGAGAGGTCGGGCGGGCAGGTCCCCCAGGCGAGGCCTGGCGAGACGCGCGGCGGTGCCTCGGGGAGCGCGGTGGCGGCGGGTCCGGCGGTGGCGAGCGCGGCGAGTGTGCCGAGCATCGCGACTCCCGCGGCGAGCCCCCGGATGACCATGCGTCGCACCGCAGCGCCCCCTCCCGCCGACGCCGTGTGCGCCGTCTCTACGGCCGATGATCAGCAACGATCACCGTGAGCGGAAGTCCTGTAACGCCCTGTCACCCCCACGGGCGACGAAAACCCCCGATCGGGTGGAGGCGTGCGCGGCGGTCGAACACGATCGAACACCTGGCAGCCGAGCGGACGCGCCGCGCGAGGTCGGGCCCGCCCGCGGCCGACCGAGTCGCCTGCCCGCGCACGACGTGCGACGGCCCCGCACCGGATGACCGGTGCGGGGCCGTCCGCGGAACCCGGCGGCTTTCGCCGCCGTTCCCGCGCTGATCTCGTGACGCGTGCCCCCGAACGTCCGGGGGCAGTCCCGTCGTTCAGCTCACGTCGACGATCGGATCGCCGGAGATGATGCCGTCCTTCTGCATCTGCTCGGCGAGGATCAGCGCCTCCTCGATGAGCGTCTCGACGATCTGGGATTCCTTGACGGTCTTGATGACCTCGCCCTTGACGAAGATCTGGCCCTTGCCGTTGCCGGACGCGACGCCGAGGTCCGCCTCGCGCGCCTCGCCCGGGCCGTTGACGACGCAGCCCATGACCGCGACGCGCAGCGGCACCTTGAGCCCGTCCAGGCCCGCGGTGACCTGCTCGGCGAGCTTGTAGACGTCGACCTGGGCGCGCCCGCACGACGGGCACGACACGATCTCCAGGCCGCGCTGCCGCAGGCCGAGCGATTCCAGGATCTGGTTGCCGACCTTGATCTCCTCGACCGGCGGCGCGGACAGCGAGACCCGGATGGTGTCGCCGATGCCCTGGCTCAGCAGCGCGCCGAACGCCACGGACGACTTGATGGTGCCCTGGAACGCCGGCCCCGCCTCGGTCACGCCGAGGTGCAGCGGGTAGTCGCAGCGCTCGGCGAGCAGCCGGTACGCCTCGATCATCACGACCGGGTCGTTGTGCTTCACCGAGATCTTGATGTCCCGGAAGTCGTGCTCCTCGAACAGCGAGCACTCCCACAGCGCGGACTCGACCAGCGCCTCGGGGGTGGCCTTGCCGTGCTTCTCGAGCAGCCGCTTGTCGAGCGATCCGGCGTTGACGCCGATGCGGATCGGCACCCCGGCCGCGGACGCGGCCTTGGCGATCTCGCCTACCTTGTCGTCGAACGCCTTGATGTTGCCCGGGTTGACGCGGACCGCGGCGCACCCGGCGTCGATCGCCGCGAAGACGTACTTGGGCTGGAAATGGATGTCCGCGATCACCGGGATCTTGGACTTGCGCGCGATGTCCGGGAGGGCGTCCGCGTCGTCCTGACTCGGCACCGCCACGCGGACGATCTGGCAGCCGGAGGCCGTCAGCTCGGCGATCTGCTGCAGGGTCGCGTTCACATCAGAGGTCAACGTGGTGGTCATCGACTGCACCGACACCGGGGCGTCGCCGCCCACCGGCACGTTGCCGACCATGATCTGCCGCGACTTGCGGCGCGCAGCGATCGGCCGGGCGGGTACGGAAGGCATTCCCAGAGTGATCGCGGTCATAGCTGATTCAGTCCCGGGTAGGTCGGACGAAAGATGCTCGGCCCCTTCCGCCGGGTGGCGCACAGGTGGCGGGAGAGGCCGATCACCAAGCTACGGCACGCACCCGGTTGCCGGGTAAACGCGCCCGGTACCGAGCGAATCTGTTGCAGTACCGGCACACAGCGTTTCGACAACCACCCGGTCGCCTCTGGAAACGACCGGGTTGGTTGTCCGGATTCGATCGTCGTCGTGTCGTCGGGCCCGTCGCCGGCCGGGGCGAGTCGTGGTCAGGTCACCTTGACGGGGTTGACCACGTCCGCGATCAGGACCAGCACGGTGAAGCCGATGAAGACGACCGCCACCGCGTACGCCACCGGCATCAGCTTGGCGACGTCGAACGGGCCGGGGTCGGGCCGATTGAACAGCCGGGCGAGGCGGCGGCGCAGCGACTCCCACATGGCACCCACCATGTGGCCGCCGTCGAGCGGCAGCAGCGGCAGCATGTTGAACAGGAACAGACCGATGTTCACCATGGCCAGCAGCTGCACGAAAATGATCAGCCGGGACTCGGCGGGCACGTCGGCGGCCATGACCTCGCCGCCGATGCGCGCGGCGCCGACCATGCCGACCGGCGAGTCCTCGTCGCGCTCGTCCCCCTGGAACGCCGCGCCGAACAGCGCGGGGACCTTCTCCGGGATCCGCATGAGGCCCTCGACGGACTTCTCCATGTAGAACCCGAGCTCGTCCACCACGCCCCCGACGCCGAGCGTGTGCTGCTCGTTCAGCGGGCTGAAGCCGAGGAAGCCGGTGCTGACGTACTTGCCTTCGATGGGCCGGCCGTCGCCGTCGAGCTTGGCCATCTCGTTCTGGGCGAGGGTCGGCGTGAGCGTCACCAGTTGGCCGCCGCGGTCGACGACCACGGTGACTTGGCCGCTGCTCTCCCGGATCAGCGGGCGCAGGTCGTCGTACGACTTCACCGGCACGCCGTTGAACTGCACGATGCGGTCGCCGACCTGGAGTCCCGCGGCTTTGCCGGGTGCGGCCTCGTCCCCGGGCGCGCACTCGCGGCCCGCCTCGCTGGCCTTCACCACGCAGTCGGTCACCACCGCGACCTTCGTGCCGGGCTCCATGACGCCGTACGTCATCCACACCCCGGCCAGGATCGCCACGCCCAGCACCAGGTTCATCGCGGGCCCGGCGAACATGATCAGGAACTTCTGCCACGGCTTGCGGGTGTAGAAGAGGCGGCTGTCGTCGCCGGGACCGACCTCCTCGTACGACGCCTCTCGCGCCTCCTCGATCATGCTGCGCCACGGCGAGGTGCTCTTGGCCTTGAGGTTGCCGTCCTTGTCCGGCGGGAACATGCCGATGAGCCGGCAGTAGCCGCCCGCGGGGACCGCCTTGAGGCCGTACTCCGTCTCGCCGATCTTCTTCGACCAGATGGTCTTGCCGAAGCCGACCATGTACTGCGGGACGCGCACCCCGAAGAGCTTGCCCATGGCGAGGTGTCCGGCCTCGTGCCAGGCGATCGAGAACAGCAGGCCGACCACGAACACGACGATGCCGAGCACGGTCATGAACAACGTCATCGGGCTACTCCCAGTGCGTCGGCGACAAGTTCGCGGGCGCGGTGGCGGGCCCACAGTTCGGCGTCGAGGACATCTTCAAGTGTGAGGGCTTGTCCCCCGGTGCCGCGGACATCATGCTCGCCCAGCACCTGGGCCACAGTGTCGACGATTCCGAGGAAGGAGAGGTTCCCGGCGACGAAGGCGTCCACGCACTCCTCGTTCGCGGCGTTGAAGACGGCGGGTGCGGTGCCGCCGGTGGTTCCGGCCGCACACGCGAGCTGGACGGCCGGGAATGCCTCGTTGTCCAGCGGTGCGAACTCCCAGCTCTGCGCCTTGGTCCAGTCCATCCCCGGGGCGACGTCGGGCACCCGGTCGGGCCAGCCGAGGGCGAGCGCGATCGGCAGGCGCATGTCGGGCGGGCTGGCCTGGGCGAGGGTGGAGCCGTCGATGAACTCGACCATCGAGTGCACGATCGACTGCGGGTGCACCACCACGTCGATGCGGTCGAACGGGATGTCGTAGAGCAGGTGCGCCTCGATGACCTCAAGGCCCTTGTTGACCAGCGTCGCCGAGTTGATCGTGATGACCGGGCCCATGTCCCACGTCGGGTGCGCCATCGCCTGCTCCGGCGTGACGTCGCCGAGGTCGGCACGGCTCCGGCCGCGGAACGGGCCGCCGCTGGCGGTCACGACGAGCCTGCGGACCTGGTCGTACCGTCCGCCGCGCAGGGCCTGGAACAGCGCGGAGTGCTCGGAGTCGACCGGCACGATCTGGCCGGGCCGCGCGGCGGCCTTCACCAGCGGGCCGCCGACGATCAGCGACTCCTTGTTGGCCAGCGCGAGCATCGTGCCTGCCTTCAGCGCGGCCAGCGTCGGCGCGAGGCCGATCGACCCGGTGATGCCGTTGACGACGACGTCGCACGGGTGCGCGGCCAGTTCGGTCGCGGCGTCGGGACCCGCCAGAATGCGCGGCACCTTGTACTCGCCGGTCGCGTATCCCCGGCGCTTGGCCTCGGCGTAGAACGCGAGCTGGAGGTCCTGCGCGGCGGTCGCGCGCGACACGGCGACGACGTCCACCCCGAGCTCCAGTGCCTGGGCGGCCAGCAGGTCGACACGCCCGCCGCCGGCCGACAGGCCCACCACGCGGAACAGGTCGGGATTGGCCTTGACGACGTCGATCGTCTGCGTCCCGATCGAACCGGTGGAACCGAGCAGCACGACGTCGCGCCGCGCGGAGGGCTGCGCCGGGTCGGAGAAGGGGGCGTACGGATCTGCCAGGGAGTCCATCGGACCATTGTGACGGTCCTCGAAGGCCTCCCGTCGTACGCCCCCGGGACAATTCCCGCGCTTTCGATCTCCCCGGGGAACACGATGCTCCCGCCGACAGGCGAGCGGCCGACTTCTGCCGCTCGCCCGCCTCGTCGCGTCCGGTCCTGCGGTCGGTCAGTCGATCGTGCGGTGCGCGTTGTCGGTCTTGGCCGGTCCGGGGTCCGCCGCCGCGATCCATGCACCCGGGGTCGACGGGTCGACCACGCCGTCCTCCAGCCAGCGGTGTCGGCCCGCCATGACCTGCTCGGTCACCTTGACGTCGTATGAGTCGGTGTTGGTCCACAGACGACCGAACAACTCGTCGCAGCGCACGCGCGCCTGGCGGCAGAACAGGTCGGCCAGCGCGTACGCCGAACCGCCCTGCTCGGGGTCGCGCCGCCGCAACTGCTCCGCACGTACGCAGCACGCGCTCATCGCGAACAGCTCGGCGCCGATGTCGACGATGCGGCCGAGGAAGCCCTGCTTGCGCTCCATGCGCCCCTGCCAGCGCGCCATGCCGTAGAAGGTCGAGCGGGCGAGCTTGCGCGAGGCCCGCTCGACATACCGCAGGTGCCCGGCGAGTTCGCCGAACTCCTTGTAGGACGTCGGGACTTGCCCGGCCCCGGTGACCAGCTTCGGCAGCCACTTGGCGTAGAAGCCGCCGGCGTCGACGGCCGCCTTGCCCTTCTTCTTGAGCGTCGCCTCGGGATCGATGATGTCGCCCGCGACCGCCAGGTGTGCGTCGACCGCCTCACGGGCGATCAGCAGGTGCATGATCTCGGTGGAGCCCTCGAAGATGCGGTTGATCCGCGAGTCGCGCAGCATCTGCTCGGCGGGGATACCCCGTTCGCCGCGCGCGGCGAGCGACGCGGCGGTCTCGTAGCCGCGGCCGCCACGGATCTGCACGAGTTCGTCGGCGACCAGCCAGCCCATCTCCGAGCCGTACAACTTGGCGAGGGCGGCCTCGATGCGGATGTCGTGCCGGTTCTCGTCGGCCATCAGCCCGGTCAGGTCGAGCACCGCCTCCAGCGCGAACGCGGTCGCCGCGATGAACGCGATCTTGCCGGCGATCGCCTCGTGCCCCGAGATCGGGCGCCCCCACTGCTCGCGCTCCGCGGACCACTCGCGCGCGACGCGCAGCGACCACTTGGCGCCGCCCGCGCACATCGCGGGCAGCGAGAGGCGCCCGGTGTTCAGCGTGGTCAGGGCGATCTTCAGGCCCGCACCCTCGGGGCCGATGCGGTTGGCCGCGGGCACGCGTACCTGATGGAAGCGCGTGACGCCGTTCTCGATGCCACGTAGGCCCATGAACGCGTTGCGGTTCTCGACGGTGATGCCGGGCGAGTCGGCCTCGACGACGAATGCGGTGATGCCGCCCTTGCGGTCACCGGTCTTCGGCACTCGGGCCATGACGACGACGAGGTCCGCGACGACGCCGTTCGTGGTCCACAACTTCACGCCGTCGAGGAGGTACGCCTCGCCGTCCTCGGTCGGCACCGCCGTCGTGGCCAGCCGCGCCGGGTCGCTCCCGACGTCGGGCTCGGTCAGCAGGAACGCGGTGATGCCGCGCGCCGAACGGGGCAGGAACTCGCGTTTCTGCTCCTCGGTCCCGAAAAGTTTCACCGGCTGCGGTACGCCGATCGACTGATGCGCGGACAGCAGCGCGCCCAGTGCGGGGTTGACCGAGCCGACCAGAACCAGGGCCCTGTTGTAGTGGTATTGGCTGAGCCCGAGCCCGCCGTACTCCGGGTCGATCTTCATGCCGAGCGCACCGATCTCGCGCAGTCCGCGCACCACCTCGTCGGGGATGCGGGCGTCGCGCTCGATGACCGTCGGGTCGACCTCCTGCTCCAGGAAGCGCCGCAGCTTTGCGAGGAACTCCTCGCCGCGGGCGACCTGTTCGGGGTCGGGCTCGGGGTGGGGGTGGATCAGGTCGAGCCGGAACCGGCCGAGGAAGAGCTCCTTGGCGAAGCTGGGCTTGCGCCACTCGCTCTCGCGCGCCTCCTCGGCGACCTTGCGGGCCTCACGTTCCGTGACAGGGGGCATATCGGTGGGCCTCCTCGCGTGCGGGTTCCCCTCACGTACCCGGCCCGCCCCGGAGGATTCCGCCCGTTACCGGCCGGTGTTACCGCGACGTACCTACCCGAAGCACACCAAGGTCACCCGCCTGGCGGACGCCGAACGTCGGAATCACGCGGTTCCGGCAGCCACGCGTGCGCATTTCCGGGGCCGCGGCGGGCTCTAGCCGGCCGCGGGCCGGGCCGCGGAAACGCAAACGGGCCCGGCGCAACCCACCCCAGGTCGCCGGGCCCGTCGTATGCGGGGTCTCGCCCTGATGGCTCAGAGGTCGAGACCGGTGAGGACCATCACGCGCTCGTACGTGAAGTCGTCCATGGCGTACTTGACCCCCTCGCGGCCGACGCCGGACTCCTTGGCGCCGCCGTACGGCATCTGGTCGGCACGGTAGGACGGCGCGTCGCCGATGACCACGCCGCCGACCTCCAAGGCCTTCTGCGCCTTGAACGCGGTCTGCAGGTTGTGCGTGAAGACCCCCGCCTGGAGGCCGTAGCGCGAGTCGTTGACCGCCGCGAAGGCCGCGTCGTCCCCGTCGACCTTCGTGACGGTGAGGACCGGCCCGAAGACCTCCTCGCACGCGATCGTCACGTTGTCGGGGACCTCGGCGAGCACGGTCGGGGCGTACGTCGCCCCGTCGCGCGTACCGCCCGCGAGCAGCTTCGCGCCGCCCGCCACGGCCTCGTCGACCCACGCCTCGACGCGCTTGGCGGCGTCCTCGCTGACCAGCGGGCCGACGTCGACACTGTCGTCGCCGGGATTGCCGGTGACCTGCGCGCCCACCTTCTCGACGATCTTCTCGACCAGGCGGTCGTAGACGGCTGCGTCGGCGATGACGCGCTGCACCGAGATGCAGGACTGGCCGCCCTGGTAGTTCGAGAACGTCGCGATGCGCGACGCGGCCCACTCGATGTCCGCGTCCGACGACCAGTCGGCGAGCACGGCCGCCGCCGCGTTGCCGCCCAGTTCGAGGGTCACGTGCTTGCGCGGCACCGAGTCCATGATCGACCAGCCCACCGGGCCGGAGCCGGTGAACGAGATGACCGGCAGGCGCTCGTCCTGGACGAGGGCCGGCATCTTGTCGTTGGGCACCGGCAGGACACTCCACGCGCCAGCCGGGAGGTCCGTCTCGGCCAGGATCTCGCCGAGCACCAGCGCGGTGATCGGGGTGGCCGGGGCGGGCTTGAGGATGATCGGCGCGCCGACCGCGATGGCCGGAGCGACCTTGTGCGCGACCAGGTTCAGCGGGAAGTTGAACGGCGCGATGCCGAGCACGACGCCGCGCGAGAAGCGGCGTACCAGCGCATAGCGGCCCGTGCCGCCCGCGTCGGTGTCCAGGCGCATGCCCTCGCCGTTAAAGCGGCGGGCCTCCTCGGCGGCCCAGCGGAACACCGAGACCGCGCGGCCGACCTCGCCGCGCGCCCACTTGATCGGCTTGCCGTTCTCGGCGGTGATGAGGCGCGCGATCTCCTCGGCCCGCTCGCCGAGCCGCTTCGCGACGTGGTCGAGCGCCGCGGCGCGGCGGAAGGCAGGCAGCCCGGAGAACTCGTCGCGGACCGCGTACGCCGCCGCGACGGCCTCCTCGACCTGTGCGTCCGTCGGCACGCTCACGCGGCCCACCAGGCTGTTGTCGTAGGAGTGGGTGACGTCGAAGGCGGCCTCGCCGGTCGCCTGTCGACCGGCCAGCCAGAACGCGTGGGTCGTGGTCACTGGAACTCCATGGATCGCGTACGGGACGGACACGGCGATGCGCCGCTCCCCCACGGTAGGCGCGCCGGGAAGCGGGCGACCTTGTACGCGGTGTCCAAATGAGTGACGGCCTACATGCCTCAGTGGAAGGGCGGCGGACACGTTCCAGGCCGGCGCCGAGTCCAGGCGCCCGGCTACCCGCCGTCCCGTTCGGTCAGGCGCAGCGCGAGCCACAGCTCGGCGCGTACGTCCGGATCGTCGAGACGCCGCCCGAGGATCTCCTCGGCCCGGCGGATCCGGTAGCGCAGGGTATGCCGGTGCACGCCCAGGTCGCCGGCGGCCGCGTCCCACTGCCCGTGCCGGGCGAGCCACGCCCGTACGGACGCCACCAGGTCGCCGCGCGCGCCGGCGTCGTGTGCGGTCAGCGGGGCGAGGAGTTCCTCGGCCCAGCCGCGCACCGTGGGGTCGCCGAGCAACGGCAGCAGGGACGCGCCCGCGTGGCCGTAGACGGTCAGCACCCGCCCGGCGCGCGATCCGACACCGTACGCCTGCCGCGCCTGCCGGAACGCCTCGGCGCCCGCGCCCGGGTCCGCCGCCCCCGACACGCCCACCGCCAGCCCGCCGGCCCCCGCCCGGGCGGCCCGGTCCAGAACGGCGGCGTCGTCGGCCAGCAGCGACGCGGGGGCGACGAGCACCGTGGCGTCGTCGAACTCCGCGGCGAAGACCTCTTTGGCGGCCCCGGCGACCCGCTCCGCCAACGAGGTACGCGCGTCCTCCGGCCCGTGCGCGACGGCCACGAGCAGCGGGCCGTCGGGCAGCGGGGAACCCATGTCGCGCGCGACGGCCCGGACGAGGGAGTCCGCCGAGCCCGCGGAAGTGCTCCAAGCCGGAGGGGGCAGCCATGAGCGGGCGGGCTCGTCGGCGGCTCCCGGAGCACCGGCGGGTGCCTCTGCGGCCGACGTCCCAGGGCCGGACGCGTCAGGGGCGGACGCGGATGCATCGGCGGCAGACACCGCCCAGGGCGCGCCGAGCCACAGGCGGAGCAGCGCGGTGCGCATGCGTCCTTCGGCGGCACCGAGTGCGCGGGACTGCTCCAGCGCGAGCGTCAGCAGCGACGTGGCGGACCCGATGATCTGCCGGTCGGCCGGATTGGCGGCCCGGTGGGTGCCGACGGCGAGGAATCCCCGGATGCGGCGGTCCGCGCCCAGGGATTGCAGAACCACGCGCTCCCCGTGCGGCCCTGCCCCTTGCAACGAGGCGGACGCGGGCGCGGACATCCCGCGCAGCCGGGTCACGTCGGCGGCCAGCGCGGCGGCCTGGGCGCGGGCGGGCGTGGGACTGACGTGCACGGGTGTGCCGGACTGGTCGTACAGCGCCGCCCAGCCGTCCAGGCGCACCGCGAGCCGCCGGATGAGCGCGGCGGAACCCTCGCGCCCGAGCACCGCCCGGGTCAGCTCCTGCTGGGCGGCGAAGCCGGTGGTGACCGCCTCGTACTGGTCGGCGGCGATGGCAGACGAGACCATTTTGCTGATCGCGATGAACGGCGTCGGGCGCGGCACCGCGAACACCGGCAGCCCGCGCTCCTCGGCGGCCTCGACCACCGCGGCGGGCACCTTGGCGTGCGTGAGCCCGACCCCGATCCCGAGCCCGACCACATCCGCGTCGGCGAGGCGTTCGATGTACGCCCGCCGCTCGGCCGCCGACCGCCCGAGCTTCATGCCGGTCGTGAGCACCAGCTCGCCGCCCTCGAGATAGGGCGTGGGATCGGCCAGTTCGCTGGTGTGCACCCAGCGGATCTCCCGCTCGAGATGCCGCTCCCCGGCCAGCACGACCAGGTCGAGCGCGGGCGCTCGGACGAGCTGTTCGAGGGTGGGGGGCATGAGGGGGGTCCCGACGAGCTGGGCGGCGAATGCGCCGAAGTGGAGTAAGCGTGCCCTCCCATTCTGCCTCCCCGTCCGCCCCGCACACCCCGCCAAGCAGTGCCCGCAGCCATCCCCCCATGCGCGCCGCCCCGCCTGTTCAGGTCCCAACACCGTCGTTCGACCGACCCCGTCCCCCAGCTCCCGACGCCGGGACCTGGGTAGGCGTCTGCGCCTTACTCGGTCGTGTCACGCATGTGGCAACGCGGGCGGGAGGTCCCGGCTCGATATCCGTGATCACACGGCTTTGGACTTCGGGCCGACCGAGCCCTCCGCAGGGTTGGGCCTGCGGCCTGAAAGGCCTGCTGCCCCAACCCTCCTCCCTCAGGCAGCTCCTGCCTGGGGCTCCAGTTCCACCAGGACCGGGGCCGTACGGTCGCCCTCGCGGGTGGTCAGGCTGCACAGCACGTGGCGGGTCTTCAGTTCTCCAGTGATCTCCGAAGGAGTCCAGCGGTAGCGCTCGACCTTGCGGACGGTGACGCTCTCCGAGCCGCCCGCCGCCTTCTCCCCGAACAACGCCCCCATGACCGCGAAGCGGGCCTTGCGCAGGAGGCCACCCTCGGGCGACCCGTGCGTGACGGACCGCTCCTCGACCAGCTTCTTCCCCCAGAACTCGGCGAACGCCTCCGCGTCACGGGCCGCCGCACCCGGCAGGACGGCCTTGCACCCTACTGCCCCGAACACGGCGGCGCGCAGGCGCGGCGCGAAGTCGTCCATCGAGCGGACGGCCAGCAGCAGCCCCGCGTTGCGGGCGCGCGTCCAGGCAAGGCCGTTGGCCACGTAGTCGTCGACGTACGGCCCCGCCCCGTCGGCGACGAGGCACGCGAACACTCCGTCATCCGCCTGCTCGGGATCGCGGGCCGCGATGGCCTGCATGAACTGGCCGACCACCAGGCGACCCACGATGCGTGCGGCATCGGGGTACGCGGCCTCGTTCAGCGCGATGCGCACCCGCACCGGCCGGTCCACGTGGCGCATCGCGAACCGCTCGCGCCGCGGGTCGAACAGCGCGGCCATACCCGGCCGTTCGAGGACCGAGAGCCGTTGGACGAGGAGGCGCGCCGCATCGTCCGCGCGGGCCAGCGTGCGCAGCGCCCGCTCGAACTCCGTCTCCCGGCCCGCCCGCGCCAGCTCCGCACGCAGCGCGTCGATCGCGTCCGTGTGGCCGTCCAGCAGGTCGAGGAGCGCGGCGATCGCGGGGTGGTGGCCGTACCCCGCGACGTACGCGGAAATGGCCTGCTGGAGCGCCGCCCGCGCGCCGTCGCGGTGGCGGGCGTCGTCGTCGCCTGTGAGGACCGCGGCCGCGAGCCGGTCCGCGGCCTCCTCGGAGCCGCTGGCGGCGCCGTACGGGTCGAGCCCCCAGGGCGAGTCCGGGTCGCCGAGCACGATCTCGATGTCATACGCACCCGGCCGCGCGAAGGCGCCGCCCTTGGCGTCGAGGACGACGACCGAGGCGGCGCCGGCGAGCGCGGACAGGCTCAGAGACTCGACGACGGGACGCAGCAGGGCCTCGGACTCCCCTGCCCCCGACGGGCCGACGACGACCATCGACGTGCCGAGCACGTCCGGTTCGAGGGCGAAGCCGACGGACTTGAGCGGGGCGGTGTTGCGCTCGCTGTCGACCGCGCGGCCGACCTTGACCTGACCGGTCATGAGGTCGTGGACCGCACGCCGGGGGCGCACGTCGCGGGAGCCGGAGCCGTGCGTACACGCTCCGGCACCCCGCTCGGCGACCTCGTGCGCGACGTCGACCAGGTAGTCCTGGTCGCCGTCCCCGGCCTCCAGGACCCGGCGCAGGCGGAGGTAGTCGACGTCGCCGACGCGGCCGAGCTCGACCTCCTCGTCGAGCCGGTCTGCGGCGCCGCCGAGTCCGGCGTCGCGCAGCTCGGGCCACAGTTCGTCGTCGACCGGGGCGTCTTCCACGTCGGCCGAGGGGTCCGCTTCGCGGGGCGCGGTGGCGTACGGGCGGATCACGTCGCCCCAGCGGCCCCAATAGGCCGCCGCGGCAAGGAACGCGACGTTGTAGACGATGCGAATGAGCGGCTGCAGTTGGTGCAGCAGATGGCGGCTGTCCGGGAAGAGTTCCAACAAGAGCGAAACGAAGGGCCGTTGGAACATGATCCAGCCGACCACGCCCGCCGCCAGGCTCACCGCCGCACGGCGCCATTGCTCCTGCGACGGGCGGCCGTTGGCGTCCGCGCGCCGGTCGAGGCGTTTGAACGCGGGCGCGAGGTAGTGCCAGATGATCTCGTGCCAACGCCCGAGGTAGCCGAAGAACCCCACGTAGGCGAACCAGAACATCGAGGCGAACAGCGGCCACAGCCAGTCGGGGACGACGTTGACGACCAGCCACGAGTAGGCGAGTACGAACCAGCGGAATCCGACCATGGCCAGGATCAGCCACAGCAGGGCCCGCCGGATCAATGGCGTCTCCGGACGCCGCCTGGCCCGCTCCTCCAGTGCCCGCAGCCGCAGTTCGGCCTCGTCGCGGCCGTAAGCGAAGATCCCCGGCGCGTCACGGAACCGCGGCGCGAACACCCACGACCTCAGGTCGAAGCCGGTCCTCGGGCCGGCGGACGCCGGCTTGGCCGGGTGCGGCACGCCGCCCGGCACCGGGGTCCCGAAGACGGGCTCCTCCAGCTCCGGGTCGTGCCACCACTGCTGCCCTGCGGCATCGGTCGTCGCCGCGGCCTGGTTCCGGCCGTTCGCGCCCCGTCTGCGTTCCACGTCCATCCCGTCACCGCCGTGTCGATTCCCGCCACAGGGAACGCACTCAATGTAGTGGAACGCTGCTCACGCGTGATGATCATTCCGTATCCCGACACGCCCCGTCCGCGCAGGGACTTGTCCGAGGTGGACATGTGCGAGGGGGTGACTTCTCCGGTGTGGCGCATGCAGGGACCCGCCCCCTGAACCTAGCCTGCGAATCACCCGACCCCGGCCATCAGCCATAAGGAGACCTCGATGGGCGCTACGCAGCCCGGCGGGCCGTCGCTCCCCCAGGAGCGCCGCCTCGTCACCGCCATCCCCGGCCCCAAGTCCGTCGAGCTGATGGAGCGCCGCAACAAGGCCGTGGCGCGCGGGGTCAGCACGACCCTCCCGGTCTTCGTGACGCGTGCCGGGGGCGGTGTCGTGGAGGACGTCGACGGCAACTCGCTGATCGACTTCGGCTCCGGCATCGCGGTGACCAGCGTCGGCAACAGCGCCGAGGCCGTCGTGCGCCGCGCGACCGAGCAGCTGCAGCGGTTCACGCACACCTGCTTCATGGTCACGCCGTACGACTCGTATGTGGCCGTCGCCGAGCAGCTCAACGAGCTGACCCCGGGCGACCACGACAAGCGCACCGCGCTGTTCAACTCCGGCGCGGAGGCGGTGGAGAACGCGGTCAAGATCGCTCGCGCTTACACCAAGCGCAGCGCGGTCGTCGTGTTCGACCACGGCTACCACGGCCGCACCAACCTCACGATGGCGCTGACCGCGAAGAACATGCCCTACAAGGAGTCCTTCGGGCCGTTCGCGCCCGAGGTCTACCGGGTTCCGGTCGCGTACCCGTTCCGCTGGCTGACCGGTGCGGAGAACTGCGCCGAGGAGGCCGCCGCGACGGCGATCGACGCGATCACCAAGCAGATCGGCGCGCACAACGTCGCGGCCGTGGTGATCGAGCCGATCCTGGGCGAGGGCGGCTTCATCGAGCCGGCCAAGGGCTTCCTGCCGCGCATCGTGGAGTTCTGCCGCGAGAACGGCATCGTGTTCGTGGCCGACGAGATCCAGACCGGCTTCTGCCGGACCGGCCAGTGGTTCGCGTGCGAGGACGAGGGCATCGTCCCCGACCTCATCACGACCGCCAAGGGCATCGCGGGCGGCCTTCCGCTGGCCGCCGTCACCGGCCGTGCCGAGATCATGGACGCCGCGCACGCGGGCGGCCTGGGCGGCACGTACGGCGGCAACCCCGTCGCGTGCGCCGCGGCGCTCGGCGCGATCGAGACGATGCGCGCGCACGACCTCAACGGCACCGCGACGCGCATCGGCGAGGTCATGAAGGCCCGCCTGGGCGCGATGGCGGAGAAGCACCCGGCGATCGGCGAGGTCCGCGGGCGCGGCGCGATGATCGCGATCGAGCTGGTCAAGCCGGGCACCAAGGAGGCCGCCCCGGAGACCGCGGCGGCGATCGCGAAGGCGTGCCATGCCGAGGGTCTGCTGGTCCTGACGGCCGGCACGTACGGCAACGTGCTGCGCTTCCTGCCGCCGCTGGTGATGCCGGAGCACCTGCTCACCGACGGTCTCGACATCCTCGAGAAGGTCGTCGGCCAGGTCGTCTGATCCCGGCCTGTCCGAGCAGAACCCCGGCTGCGGCCCCCGTCCTTGGGGGGTCGCAGCCGGGGTTCTCCCCTTCGCGGGCACGGCAGTGGCACTTTGGTGTTTCCGGGAGAGCCCCGGGAGACCCCCGCGGCTACCCCAGGTATGTCCGGGCTGCCGGGGACCACTGCGGGTCCCACCCATGGGCTGCGGGCGGTGGCGGCTGCGGGCGTCGGCGGCTTCGCGAGCCGCGGTACGTGCCGCTCAGGCAGGCCCCGGCGCCCCGATCCGCAGCCCGGCCGCCGTGTCCCAGCCGCACAGCCGCAGGATGCGCAGCAACTGCCGGGACGCGCCGACCAGCACGAGGTGTCCGCCGTGTTCGGCCAGCTCGTGGGCGCTCTCGATGACGACGCGGAGCCCCGCGACGTCGATGAAGCCGAGCCGTGTGACGTCCACGGTCACCTCCGCCCCCTCGCGCGCGACGGCGCGCAGTGAGTGGCGGACGATCTCGACGTTGGCCAGGTCGACCTCGCCGTCCAGCCGGATGCCGCGCGGGCGTGCGGTGCGGACGACGCGGAGCTGGCGGTCGCTGGTGATGACGACGCCGATCCCGGTGTCGTTCTGCGCCCGTTCGCGCGGCGGAATCCTGGTGTCGGCGATCGAGGTGGTGAACCGGCGGACACGCGCCGGTGCGGCCGGTGCCGGAATCGACGGCACTCGGTGGGACGGGTAGCCGGACTCTTCAACCACCTTGGGAACCCTACCTTTGCGGACCGACGGCGGGCGGGGGTCGGACGACCGTGTGCTGACGTCACGTCACACAACCTCAGGCGGTTCATCGCCTGATCTGCCCCTCGTCGGTCCGGTTCCCGTCTTCGGGGACGCCGGATCACCCGTTCTGTGACGCCGCTCACATCCGGGGCTGACACCGTACATCGCCCACGTCGGACAATCCAGAGTGAGGCGGACTCCGAACGGGGACTCGGTTGGGTGCGTGCGTCAATCCCCCGCCGTCGCAGCGGCGTGGAGAAGCTGTGCAGGCTTTGTGTCGACCATGTCGGCGGGGAACAACTTGGGATGCTTCCACGTATCTTCGAGTGAGATGCACGCGAGGACCCCAGATGCCGGACCCGGCACGCCCCCCCGTCCGGGCCCCGGCGGACCCCATGCCGGCCTTGAGCAAGCCGGCGGCCGCCCCGGGACAACGCCCCCCGTCCCGGGGCGGTGGTCCGCGTACGGCCGGTCCGTCCTCGCCTCGATCCTCTTCCCCGCGGTTCTGGCCGTCTTCCTGGTGTTCCTGACCGTGCAGGTCGTCGTCGACGCGGGCCCGCTGATCCCGCTCGACGAGGCGGTTCGCGACGGCGTGCGCGACGCGGCCGCCGCCTCCGGCCTCGGCTGGCTCGACGGTCCGATGCACCTGCTCGCCGACCTCGGCGGCCCGGTGCCGGGCGGGGTCGCCCTGGTCGCGGCCTGTGCGTACGCCTGCCTCCGCGCTCCGGACCGCGCGGCCCGGCTGCGCCTGGCCGGCGTCGCAGCGGCATCGGTCGCGGTGGTCTCCGTGCTGGTGATCGCCGGCAAGAACGCGATCGACCGGGCGGGCCCGTCCGGCGGCGAGGTCACGGGCGGCGAGTGGGGTTTCTTCCCGTCGGGGCACACCGCGACGTCGGCGGTCTGCTTCGGCACCGCGGCGCTCGTGCTCGGCACGGTCCTGTCTCCGGCCGCGCGGCGCCGCACATATGCCGGAACGTCTCTGCTGTGTGCGCTGATCGGCCTGGCGCTGCTGTGGTGCGACTACCACTGGCTGGGCGACGTGCTCGCCAGTTGGGCGCTGTGCGGGATCGTGCTGTGGACCGCCGCCCGGGTGCTGCCGAGCGGCGGACACCCGGACCGCGGCGGTCCGGGCACCGGCCCTCAGTCGCCGAGTTCGGTCAGCTCGGCCGCCCGCCCGTAGGCCTCGTCCAAGCTCTTGCGGAAGCCGCGCATCGTCTCCTCGACAATTTCGGCGACCGGGCGCACCGCGTCGACCAGCCCGACCGACTGGCCCGCGGAGGCGAGCGACAGCTCCATCTCGCCCTCGAAGTACAGGCGCTGCACCGCGGCCAGCGAGCTCGCGGCGGGGCCGCCCGCCGCGGCGAGTTCGGCCGAGTAGCCGGTGCGCAGCACGCGCATCGTGGGGCTTCCCGTCCGGTTGACCACGACCGTGCCGGTCTCGTCGGCGTCCACGATCGCCTGCTTGAAGTTGCCGTGCACCGGGCTTTCCGCGCTCGACAGGAACCGGGTGCCCATCTGGACGCCTTCCGCGCCGAGGGCGAAGGCGGCGGCCATGCCGCGGCCGTCCGCGATGCCGCCCGCGGCGATGAGCGGCACGTCGGTGATCGCGCGTACCGCCTGGAGCAGGACGAGGAGCGAGACCTCGTCGGGGTTCTTGAAGCCGCCGCCTTCGGCGCCCTCGACGACCAGTCCGTCCACGCCCGCGTCGACCGCCTTGCGTGCGGCACGCACCGAGGGAACCACGTGGTACACCGTCAGGCCGTGCTCCTTGAGGAGCGGCAGGTGGCGGGCCGGGCTGCCGGCGGAGGTGGTCACGAACCGTACGCCCGCCTCGGCGACGTACCGCACGAGTGTCTCGTCGCGCAGGAACATCAGCGGCAGGTTGACCCCGAACGGCACACCGGTGGCGACCATGGCGTCGATCTCGGCCTTGCAGTTGTCGATCTCGCCGGACGACGTCTCGATCATGCCGAGCCCGCCCGCCGCGGACACCGCGGCCGCCAGCCGGGAGCGGGCTATCCAGCCCATCGGGGCCTGGACGATCGGGTGCCGGGCACCGGTGTGCGCGAGGACACGGTTGCTCATGGGGCGGAACGTACCGCGCACCGTCGTACGCCTGAAGTGAGCCTGCGGAGAGACGGCAGTCACACCGCCGGGGCAGGGCGGCGGCCGACCCCTGCAGCTGACAAGTTTTTGCCTGCGCCAAGTTGCGGATCCGGTTGCGGGAAATGCCTGCGATCATTGAAATCTGACGTCAGATCAGCTGTTGACCTTCGGATTCGGTTGTTAACGGCATCTTGACGCTCGAACAAACGGCGGATTACATAACGCAGCACCTTGCAGGCAGAGCCGTGTGTTCGACGCCGCACCCACGGCCGGCCTGCTCCCGTCACCGGAGGCGATACCTCGCACCCCCTGTTGAATCAGGAACGCGCCCATGGCTGAAGCAATACTCCCCAAGGTCGACGTGCCCCCGGCGACGGACAACGCGACCACCCCCACCCCGCTCCACGCCGGAGCCCCGAAGCCGCTCAAGCGGTCCATCGGAGTCGTCGGCGGCACGTTGCTCACGTTGTCCTGTCTGACCCCCGCGTCCTCGCTCTTCGTGATCGTGCCCGGCATGTTCGCGACCCAGGGCACGGGAACCGCGCTCACTCTGGTCATCGCCGCCGTCATGTGCGTCCTGGTCGCGTTCTGCTACTCCGAGCTGGGCACGATGGTCCCCAGCGCGGGCGGCGAGTACGCGATGGTCGGCACGTTCATGGGCCGCTTCGCGGCCTGGATCGCCTTCATCGTCGCGGGCATCGTCGTGATGGTGGTGCCGCCGATCATCGCGCTCGGCACCGGCGAATACATCACGTCGATCGTCAGCCTCGACGCCACGGGCATGAAGTGGGCCGGCGCCCTGGTCATGCTCGGCGCCACCGTCATGGGCCTGCTCGACCTGCGCGCCAACGCGTGGGTGACCGGCATCTTCCTGGCCCTGGAGGTCGTCGCCGCCGCGCTGGTCGCGTTCCTCGGCTTCGGCCACACCGAGCGCGGCGCGTCGACGCTGGTCAAGCCGGAGGTGCTGGCCGAGGCGGGCGGCATGAGCACGCTGACCCTGGGGGTGCTGGTCTCCGGCCTCGCGGTCGCGCTGTTCGCCCTGCAGGGCTTCTCGACCGCCGTCTACCTGGCCGAGGAGATGGACCAGCCGCGCCGGACCGTCTCGCGCACGGTCCTGTGGACGCTCGGTCTCGGCGCGGTCATCCTGATCCTGCCCACGATCGCCATCACGCTCGGCGCGGCCGACATGGAGACGCTGACCGAGGGCGACCTGCCGACCATGATCGAGGGCTGGAGCAGCCACGGCATGGCGACGTTCATCAGCCTGTGCATCGCGCTTGCGATCATCAACGCGGCGATCGTCATGGTCATCCAGAACTCCCGTGTCCTGTACGCCTCCGCGCGCGACCGCGCCTGGCCGACCGCGGTCAGCAAGGCCTTCGGCACCGTCAACCGCTTCGGCGCCCCGTGGGTCGCGACGCTGGCCGTCGGTGTCCCCGGCGCGGTCCTGTGCTTCGTCGACCTGACCCTGCTCGGCTCCGTCACCAGCGTCGCCGTCACCCTGCTCTACCTGGTCGTCGCCTTCGGCGCGCTGGCCTCGCGTCGCGGCGTGCACAAGCACACGCCCGCCTGGCGCATGCCGCTGTGGCCCGCCGTCCCGGTCGTGCTGATCGCCGGACTCCTGTACGTCATGTACGAGTTGGCCAAGAGCGAGCCCAAGGCCATGTACGTCACCTTCGGCATCATCGCCGCGGCCGCCGTCTACTGGGCCGTGTACCTGCTGCCCCGCAAGGACACCCGCTGGGTCATCACGCTCGCCGACGAAGGCGACAAGGACTGACCTCCGGCACCGGCCGGGCGACCTGAAGTCCCGGAGAGGGCCCCGCACTTCGCGGGGCCCTCACCGGCGTTGCCCGCGCC
>NZ_JBEZFP010000032.1:0-77966 GCF_040649515.1 Streptodolium elevatio | reverse complement strand
GCTCTCCCTTTCGGGGGGGGGGGGGCGCAAATATGGGGGCGGGGGCGCCCTGCCCCCGGCCCGCCCCCCGCGCCGCCCCCCCCCCCCCGGGTGCGGCGGCGCCGCGCGTTCCGGCCCGGGCCTCGACGTCGCGGTACGCGTCGATGCCGCGCAACTCCTCGAGGGCCGCCTCGACACGAGGCAGCACCCATGGCGCGAGAGCGGCGTAGTACCCGCCCAGGACCACCGCCTGTGAGCCGAGCACGGTGACCAGGGTGACGGCCACCTCGCCGAGGCGGCCGCCCAGATCGTCCAGGATCCGAAGTACTCCTTTGTGGCCGCGTTCGGCACGTACCACCAACTCCGCCATGGCCGCGCCGAGATCGGCCGGATCCTCGGGCGCCAAGCGGGCGAGGCGGGCGAGTTCCGGCGGCGCGGCCATAGCCTCCAGGCACCCTCGACGCCCGCACCAGCACTTCGGGCCGCGGGGCGCGACCACCAGGTGCCCGGCCTCCCCCGCTCCTCCCGCGGACCCACGGAACAGGCGTCCGTCGACGACGACTCCCGAGCCGACTCCGACGTACCCGCTGACCACCACAAGGTGTCGCGCCGCGGAGTCCGCGGGCAGCGCCCGCAGTTCGGCGATGGCGGTGAGGTTGGCGTCGTTGTCCAGCAGGATCGGCAGGCCGGTCCCGAGGGCCTCGCGCAGTGCCTCGGCGAGCGGTACGTGCCGCCATCCCAGGTTCGGCGCGAACGCCACTTCGCCGGACCCGGTGACCACCACCCCGGCCACGGCGATGCCGATGGCGGCCGGCCGCACGCCGGCGGACCCTGCCGCCGCGAGCGCGTCGCCGACCTCGCGCGCAACGCACGCAATGACGGTATCGACGTCGCCGTGCGCGGCGTTGTGCCCGACGGTGGCCCGGTGCAGCTCCCGGCCTGCCAGGTCCACCGCCAGCGAGCCGACGGTGGATGCGTCGACGTGGGCGGCCACCACGGCGACCGAGGATCCGTCGAACGCCAGCATGCGCCGCGGGCGTCCGGCGCTTCCGGCGACGTGGCGGATGCCGGCTTCGCGGGCCATGCCCGCATCGATCAGGGCCGCCGCAAGGCTCGTCACCGCGCCTGCCGCCAGTCCGGTGCGCGCGGCGATCTCGGTACGGGACAACTCCCCCTGTTCGCGCAGCAGGCGCGCGACGAGCGCGAGGTTGTGCCTGCGGATCGCGGCGACGTCCTGCGGCGCCGAGGCGGGGGGACTGGACACGGTCACAGCGTACGTCCGGACGGTTGCCGGCCGTCGTAGGGGGCCACCACGGGAACTCGCCCGTCCACGCAGCCCCCTCGGCCCACCGACACATCAGCCCGGCCGTCACTTCAGCCGACCCGACTAGGCCGCCCCGACACACGTACGTCACCCGACCGGCGCCGCGGGCGCCCTCGTCGGCTCCCCCACCGGCGGCGTGAGCGGCAAGCCCACGTAGTTTTCCGCGAGTTCGGCCGCGGCGTGCGGGGAGTCGGCGATGCGGCCGAGCTGCGCGATCTGCAGGCGGGTCTCGAACGCGCTCTGCGCCGGGTCCGCGTGCAGCGTGGTGGTCATGAAGTACGAGAAGTGCTCGGCCCGCCACACCCGCCGCAGGCAGGTGTCCGAGTAGGCGTCCAGGAGCTCGGTGGAGCCGGTGTCGTGCAATTCGGCGAACGCGGTGGCCAGCACGGTGACGTCGGCCGCCGCGAGGTTGAGCCCCTTCGCCCCGGTCGGCGGGACGATGTGGGCGGCGTCGCCGGCCAGGAACAACCGACCGTGCCTGAGCGGTTCGGTGACGAAGCTGCGCATCGGCAGCACGGACTTGGCGGTGATCGGACCGCGTTCGAGTCGCCAGGGGCCGTCCACCGCGAACCGGGCGTCGAGTTCGTCCCAGATCCGCTCGTCGGGCCACTCGGCGACGTCGGTGCCGTTGGGGACCTGGAGGTAGAGCCGGCTGACGCTCGGCGAACGCATGCTGTGCAGCGCGAACCCGCGCGGCGAGTGGGCGTAGATGAGTTCGTCGCACGAGGGTGCCACGTCGGCGAGGATGCCGAGCCAGGAGTACGGGTACTCGCGCTCGTACGTCGTCAGCCCGCCCTCGGGCACCGCCTGCCGCGCGACCCCGTGGAACCCGTCGCAGCCGACGACGTAGTCGCAGGTCAGCGTGCGGTCGCGGCCCTCGCTGCGGTAGCGGACCGTCGGACGACCGGTGTCGGCGCCCTCGACGGCGAGGACCTCGGCACCGAACAACAGCGGCGGCCCTTCGGCGAGTTGCAGGGCGATGAGGTCCTTCACCACCTCGGTCTGCGCATAGACGGTGACGCTCGCGCCGTCGGCGAGTGCGGGGAAGTCGATGCGGTGCGAGCGGCGGTCGAACCGCAGTTCGATGCCGTGGTGCACGAGCCCTTCGCGGTCGAGGCGGTCCCCCGCGCCGGCGGCACGCAGGACGTCGACGGTGCCCTGCTCCAGGATTCCGGCGCGCTGGCGCTGCTCGACGTACGCGCGGTCCCGGCTCTCCAGCACCACGCAGGCCACGCCGCGCAGGTGCAGCAGGCGGGCGAGCAGCAGCCCGGCGGGCCCGCCTCCGACGATGGCGACTGTGGTGTGCTCGGGGATCACGGGGTGCCTTCCTGGGCTGTGGAGCGGGTGGCCCGCGCGGTCGGGGAATCGATGTCGGCGAGCACCCGGGCAGCCACGGCGAAAGCCGAGTTCGCCGCGGGTACCCCGCAGTACACGGCGGTCTGCAGCAGGACTTCGCGGATCTCGTCGCGGGTGAGTCCGTTGCGCAGCGCGGCCCGTACGTGCATTGCCAGTTCGTCGTGGTGGCCGTGCGCGACCAGTGCGGTCAGGGTGATGCAGCTGCGGGTGCGGCGGTCCAGGCCCGGCCTGGTCCAGATCTCGCCCCAGGCGTAGCGCGTGATGAAGTCCTGGAACGGCGCGGTGAATTCGGTGGTGGCGGCGATCGCGCGGTCGACGTGCTCGTCGCCGAGCACTTCGCGGCGCACGGCGGTCCCCCGCGCGCGCGACGGGCCGAGCAGGTGTTCCGCGAGCGCGGTGAGCACGCGGTCGGGCTGCTCGACGTTGGCGAGGTGCGCGGAGCCGGCGATCTCCACGAGCGTGGAGTCGGCGATTCCGTCGGCGAGTTCGCGGGCGTGCGCGGGCGGCGTGGCGGGGTCGTCCCGGCCGGCGACGACGAGGGTCGGCGCGGCTATGCGGGGCAGTTCGGTGCGGAGGTCGTACCCGGCGATGGCGTCGCAGCACGCGGCGTACCCGTGGGGATCGACGCCGCGCATGGCGTCGACGAGGCGCCGGGCCTCGGGGGCGTCGGCGAAGTCCGCGGTGAACCAGCGCTTGGCGGCGCCGTCGGCGACGGGGCCGACACCTTGTGCCCGCACGAGTTCGGCGCGCTCGTGCCAGGGGCCGGGCTCACCGAACCGTGCCGACGAGCACACGACGGCCAGTGCGGTGACGCGTTCGGGGTGGTGTGCGGCCAGCCACGCCCCTACCGCGCCGCCGAGCGAGATCCCGGCGTACGCGAAGCGGTCGAGGCCCAGGGTGTCGGCGAGGGCGAGAATTCCGGCAGCCAGCGCGGCGACCGTCAGCGGCTCCGCGGAGATTTCGCCACCGGGCTGGTACGGGGTCCCGCCGTGGCCGGGCAGGTCCCAGCGGACGACGGTGAAGTCCCTTGCCAAAACCGTGACTTGGGGATCCCAGACATGCAGGGTCGTACCCAGGGAGGGACCCAGGATCAGCGGCGGACCTCCGGCGCCGTCGACGCGGTGATGCGGCACGGGGGTGGTCACGGGGTCGTACCTTCCTGATCGTCGGGCGCTTCGGCGGGTCCGTCGGCGCGCGGCTTGCCAGGCGCCGCTGCGGGCGCGCGGTCCGGCACGGCGGCATCGGTGTCGGTGGATGCCGCGTCGGGCCCGTCGGCGTGGGCGTCGGTGCGGTCGGCCGGGCGGCGCCGTAGGGCGCGGTCGACGAGGCTGCCCGCCGCCCCGGTGTGGCGTGCCGGGTCGATGAGTTCGGCGAGTCGGTCGGCGTCGAAGACGCCCTTGAGGGCGGGTTCGTCGTCGATCGCGCCGATCAGCGTCACCGCGCCGCCTGTCACCCTCGCGGCCACGCGCTCGATCGCCGCGCGAGCCGCGGTTCGGCCGATCACCGGTGCGTACGCCGCCACCAGGCCCTCGGTTGCGACGAGTCCGCCGGTCAGCGCGAGGTTGGCCCGCATCCGCTCCGGGTCCACCCGCAGTTCGGACACCAGGACGCGGGCCGCCGAGGCCGCGCCGCCGGTGAGCCGCAGCGCGTCCCGCAGCGGGATCCACTCGGCGTGCCAGGCGCCCGGCGGGCGTTCGTCGGCCGCTACGAGCGATGCCGCCAACACCCCTGCCAGTGCCGGGATCTGCCGCGCCGTGGCGGCGATCAGCGTGGCACCGACCGGGTTCGCCTTGTGCGGCATCGCGGAGGAGCCGCCGCCGGTGCCTTCCGCGAGTTCGGCGATCTCGGTGCGGGACAGGGTCAGGACGTCTTCGGCGATCTTGCCGAGTGCCCCGGCCGTGAAGGCGAGTGCGGCGCCGAGGTCGACGACGGGTGTACGCAGAACGTGCCACGGCAACACCGGTTCGGCGAGCCCGAGCGCACGAGCGTACGCCGCCGGCACGAGCATGCCGGTGCCGTCATCAGGCCCACCGAACGGGTCGTCGTCCGGGCCGTCCGCTTGGCGTACCGCCGGTGGTTCCGCCGTCCAGGCAGCCAACGTCCCTGCTGCGCCGCCCAGTTGAGCGGGAAGGCGGACTCCCGCGAGGCGGTCGCGTGCGTCCAGAACGAGCGCGCGCCAGCCCGCGGCCTTCAGCCCGAACGTGGTCGGCACCGCGTGCTGGGTGAGCGTACGCGCGGCCATGGCGGTGTCCCGATGCCGTACGGCCAGCAGGGCGAGCGCCCCCGCGGTGGCGTCCAGGTCGTCGATCAGCACGGCGCGGCTGCGTGCGGCGACCAGCATCCAGGCCGTGTCGACGATGTCCTGGCTGGTCGCGCCCCGGTGCACGAACTCGGCCGCTGCCGGGTCGACTTCGCTGACCCGAGCGGCGATGTCGGCGACCAGGGGGATGACCGGGTTGCCGCCGGCCCGGGCCCGCAAGGCGATCGAGCGTGCGTCGAAGCGTCCGGTGTCCGCCGTCACGAGCGCCACGGCGTCGGCGGCGGACGCCGGTGCCCGCCCGGTCTCCGCGAGGGCCCGGACGAGCGCAGCTTCCGCGTCCAGCATCGCCCGCAGGAACGCCGCGTCGCCGGTCGCGGTCTCGGCCGCGGTACCCGCGGAGACCGGGGCGGTCAGGCCCACGTCTCCGGGCCCATGCGAAGTCGAGCCGTGCGAAGGGGGCTCGTACCGAGTCGGCTCATGCGAAGTCAAGGAAGACCGTCTCCTCGTACCGGCCCCCGTCCGCGTCCTCGCCGCCCTGCAACCGGATGTCGAACCGGTGGACGCCGTCGCGTTCGCGGACCGTCTCCAGGGTGGCCCGGCGGGCCGGCGGCAGCGACGCCAGCAGGGCGTCCTCGGCGTACCCGGGTTCGCCGGTCAGGTACGCCCGGCTGAACAGGTGGTGCAGCAGACCGCGGGCGAACAGGCAGACCGACAGGTAGGGCACACCGGCGGGAGCGAACGTCCGCAGTGCGTAGCGCCCGTCGGCGTCGGTGGCCACCCGGGCGAACCCGGTGAAGGTCACTCCGTCACGCCCGGCGAACCCGCCGGTGGTCTCGTCGCGGCGCATCGATCCCGGTGCCCCGAGCCGGGAACCGTCCGGCCCGGCCTGCCAGAACTCCAGGAGAGCGTCGGGTATCGGGGTGCCCGCACCGTCCAGGACCCGGCCGTGCAGGGTGACGGCTCCCGGATGTCCCGGGGGTACGAGGTCGCCGCCACCCGGGAACGGCAGCGCGTAGCCGAAGAACGGGCCGACCGTCTGCGCCGGAGTGGGCGCGAGTCGCGGCGTCGCGGCGGTCACCGCAGTCGCGGCTTTCGCGGCGTTCTCGGCGTTCTCGGCCTTCGCGTCGTCGGCGGCGACCGCGTCGACGGCTGTCGTCAGGTCGGTCACGGGGTGTCCTCCGTCCAGGTGGCGGCCGGGCCGTCCAGCACGATGTCCCAGCGGTAGCCGAGCGAGAACTCCGGTACCGACAGGCCGTGGTCGTAGCTCGCGACGAGCCGTCCGCGAGCCGCTTCGTCGGTCACCGACTGGAGGATCGGGTCGTACGCGAAGAGCGGGTCGCCGGGGAAGTACATCTGCGTGACCACGCGTTGCGCGAACGCCGTGCCGAACACCGAGAAGTGGATGTGCGCGGGCCGCCACGCGTTGACGTGGTTGCGCCACGGGTACGGCCCGGGCTTGACGGTCGTGAAGGCGTAGCGTCCCTGATCGTCCGTCAGGCAGCGTCCGGCGCCGGTGAAGTTGGGGTCGAGCGGCGCCGGGTGGCGGTCGCGCCGGTGGGCGTACCGGCCGGCGGCGTTTGCCTGCCAGACCTCCACGAGCTGTCCCGCGACGGGGCGGCCGGCCCGGTCCAGGACGCGGCCCTGCACGGTGATGCGCTCCCCCAGGGGCTCGCCGATGTGGTGCGCGGTCAGGTCGGCGTCGAGGGCCGTGACGTCCGCGGCGCCGAACACCGGACCGCTCAGCTCCATCGCGTCCGGGTCCTGAACCACCGTCAGGGGCTGCCGGGGGTGGCGCAGTTCGCTGCTGCGGTACGGCGGGTAGTCGCGGGCCGGGTGCTCGCCCGGTGCCGAACCGGCGGCGCGGCGCCCGGCGTACGCGTCGCCCGCGGCGCGCATCTCGCGGTCGATGTCGGCCTGGGTGGGTGCCGTCATGGGTCCGGGTCCTACCTTTCCAGCACGAGGGCGAGGCCCTGTCCGACGCCGATGCACAGTGCGGCGAGTCCGGTGCCGCCGCCCGCCGCCGCGAGTTGGTGCGCGACCGATCCGGCGAGCCGGGCGCCCGAGGCGCCGAGCGGGTGGCCGAGCGCGATCGCCCCGCCGCGCGGGTTGACCACGGCCGGGTCCAGGTCCGGCCATTCGGCGAGGCAGCCGAGGGCCTGGGCGGCGAACGCCTCGTTCAGCTCGAACGTGTGCAGGTCGGCGAACGTGCGCCCGGCCCGTGCCAGGGCGCGGTGGACGGCGTCGACCGGGCCGAGGCCGAACAGGTACGGTTCGACGCCCACGACCGCGGACGCGCCGATGCGGGCGAGGGGTTCGCGGCCGAGTTCGGCGAGTCCGTCCTCGTCGGTGAGGAGCAGGGCCGCCGCGCCGTCGTTGAGGGGCGAGGAGTTTCCAGCCGTGACGGTGCCGTCGGCCTTGAAGGCGGTCGCGAGCTTGCCAAGCGCCTCCAGGGAGGTGTTGTCGCGTACGCACTCGTCGCGGGTCAGCGCGGTGCGTACGCCCGGCAGGCCGTCGACGGCGGTGACTTCGCCGTCGTACAGCCCCCGTTCCCAGGCCGCGGCGGCCTTGCGGTGGCTCGCGAGCGCGAATGCGTCCTGGGCCTCGCGGGTGATGCCGTGCTTGTCCGCGATGAGTTCGGCACCTTCGCCGAGCCCGATGGTCCACTGCGGCGGCATTGCCGGGTTGACCAGGCGCCAGCCGAGCGTGGTCGACACCATCTGTTGGTGGCCGGCCGGGAAGGCGCGTTCGGGCTTGGGCAGTACCCACGGGGCACGGCTCATCGACTCCACGCCGCCCGCGACCGCCACCGACACGTCGCCGACGGCGATCGCGCGGTACGCCTGGACGACCGCCTCCAGGCCCGACCCGCACAGCCGGTTGACCGTGGTGCCCGGGACGGATGTGGGAAGTCCCGCGAGCAGTACGGCCATTCGCGCGACGTCGCGGTTGTCCTCGCCGGCGCCGTTGGCGTCGCCGAAGAACACGTCGCCGATGCGCGCCGGATCGAGGTCCGGCGTACGGGCGACGAGCGCGCGCAGCACGTGGGCCGCGAGGTCGTCAGGCCGTACGCCGGACAGCGCGCCGCCGTACTTGCCGATGGGCGTGCGGACGGCGTCGACGATGTAGACGTCCTTGAGTCCCGCCGCGCCCCGAGAGCCGGGAGCCGCGCCGGGTGCGGTGCCGAGCGTGGTGGCGGGTGCGTTGCCGGAGGTCACGGAGCGGCCTTCTTCCCGGCGGCCTTGAGGCCGCGCAGCGCGAGGAGTTCGGCGGGCGTTGGGGGTGCGGTGACGGCGGTCTGGGCGGCGACGCGCAGGTCCCAGCCGGTGGCCGCGCGCACCTGGTCGGTGCTCACGCCCGGGTGCAGGTCGGTGAGGACGAGTTCGGCCGTGGCCGGGTCGGGGCGCAGGATGCCGAGGTCGGTGATGACCGCGACGGGTCCGGCGCCGGGCATGCCCAGGCGGGCGCGGTCGTGCGGTCCCGCCCCGTGGCCGAGGGTGGTGACGAAGTCGAGGGCGGGCACGAAGTTGCGGACCGAGTGGCGCAGGACCATGAGCACGCGGCGGCAGTTCGAGGCGATCTCCGGAGCGCCGCCCGCACCGGGGAGGCGGCCTTCCGGGCGGTCGGGGCCGCGGTCGACGACGGTGGTGTTGACGTTGGCGAACCGGTCGATCTGGGCGGCACCGAGGAAGCCGACGTCGACGCGGCCGCCCTGGAGCCAGTAGTTGAACATCTCGGGGACCGACACCACCGAGTCGGCGGTCTCGGCGAGTTCGCCGTCACCGATGGACAGCGGCAGGCGCGTGGGCTTGGAGCCGATGGTGCCGGATTCGTAGATGAGCACCAGGTCCGGGTTCGCGGTGGCGCGGGCCAGGTTGGCGGCGGTGCTGGGCAGGCCGATGCCGACGAAGCAGGTGCGCGCGCCCGCGAGCGCGCGGGCGGCGTTCACCTCCATGACCTCGTCGGGCGTCGGCGGCGTGTCCGCGGGCACCGTGCCGACGGCAGCCTTGCCGGCAGCGGTCGCGTCCGCGGCAGTCGTGTCCGCGGCAGTCGTGTCCGCGGCAGTCGTGTCGGTCATCCGGCCGACTCCTCTCGCACGTGTGTGTCGAGCCATGCGGTGAAGGCCGCGCGGTCCCGCGAGACCGCGTCCCAGTCCTGGTAGAAGCCGTTGTCGCGGACCGAGTAGCCGGCGGCGTACGATGGGTGGCTGCCGCCCGGCACCGGCACGACGGCGTCGACGACCCAGGTCGGCAGGACCACCGCGCCAGGCGTGGGGGTGAGTTCGTCGACGATCTCCTCGACCGTGACCAGCACGCGTTCGGCGGCGAGCGCGGCCTCCTTCTGCACCCCGAGCAGGCCCCAGAACTGCACGTTGCCTTGGCGGTCGGCGCGCTGCGCGTGGATCACCGTGACGTCGGGCCGCAGGGCCGCGACGGCGGCCAGTTCCTCACCCGTGAAGGGGCACACGACGGTCGAGACGGTGTCGGTGCGGGTCGGCAGGTCGCTGCCGCGGTAGCCGCGCAGGATCGCGAAGGGGAGGCGGGACGCGCCCGCGACGTACCGGTTCGCCATGCCGGCGTGGCTGTGCTCGTCGAGATCGAGCGGGCGCGGCCACGCGTTCTCCACCGCGTCGCGGAAGCGGTGCAGCGAGCCGACGCCGGGGTTGCCGCCCCACGAGAACACCAGCTTGCGGGCGCAGCCGGCGCCGATGAGCTGGTCGTAGACGACGTCGGGGGTCATCCGGACCAGGGTCAGGTCGGTGATGCCCTGCCGGATGATCTCGTGCCCGGCGGCGAACGGGATCAGGTGCGTGAATCCCTCGAGCGCGACGGTGTCGCCGTCGTGCACGAGGTCCGCGACGGCGTCGCGGAGCGTACGTATCTCAGCCATGGCAGTCGAGGAGCCCTCACGGTGCCGAGCGGCGCGGCGCGAGCGCCGCCTTGATTGTGTTCGCCTGGTGAACTATTGTTCACCATAGTGCGATGGCCCGAGTCTGCGGGGTGCCCCGAAGGGCTGTCAACCGTCGCGTCCCGTCATGCGCGCCACAAAATCCCCGGAGACCCCATGCAGGCCGACACCACCGACGAGCCGCCGACCGAGGCGGTCGGGCCGCTCACCCGAGGGCTCGCGGTGCTGCGCGCGGTGGCGGCGGCCGACGGCCGGGCGAGCCTCGGCGACCTCGTGCGGGCGACCGGCCTCGCGCGCTCCACCGTCGACCGGGTGGCGGCCACCGTCGCGCGGATCGGGTACGCCCGGCTCGACGGCCGCGACGTCGTGCTGACACCCCGGCTGATGGAACTGGGCAACGCCTACCTCTCCGCCACCGGCCTGCCCGCCCGGCTGGGCGGCCTTGCCGACGAACTGGCGGACGCGCTCGACGAATCGGTGTCGCTGGCGGTGCCGGACGCCGACGGCGTGCGCTTCGTGCACCAGGCGATCCGCCGCCGCACGATGGCGCTGGCGTTCCGCATCGGAGACCTCGTCCCGGCCGAACGGGCGGCGCCCGGCCCGTTGTTCGCGGCCGAATGGGACGACGCGGCGTGGCGCGCGTGGCGCCGACGGCGCGAGCGCGACCCCGACGACGCGGGATTCCCGGCCGTACCGCCGCCGCGCGGCACCGCGCCCGTCGAGACGTTCGCGGACCGCGCCACGGCCGCCGGGGACGCGGGATGGGCGCAGGACGACCAGTTCATCGAGGCCGGGCTCGTCGCGGTCGCCGTCCCGGTGCGGGATGCCGCCGGGCGCACCGTGTGCGCGCTGAGCGTGGTGAGTCACACCAGCAGGCACGACGTGGCGTCGTTGCGCGAGGCGACACTCGACGCGCTTTTGGTGACCGCCGAGGCGATGCGGGCCCGGCTCGCCGCGCCGGTGCGGGCCACTGAACCGGCCGGGCCCATCGCGCCCGCCGGGGCCGCCGACCCTGTCGCGCCCGCCGCCAACAGCGCAGACCCCGGCGACGCCGGGCCCGCCACGTCCACCGCGACCGGCGGTTCCGGTGATCCGGCGCCGGCGGTCGCGGCCGTGCTGCGGGCGTCGAAGCGTGAACTCGGCCCCGAGTTCGTCGAGTCGTTCGCCCGGGGGCTCGCGGTGATCCCGGCGTTCGACCCCGAGGTGAGCGCACGGGCCCGGGACGCCGCCGCGGGCCGTCCGGTGGCCCTGCCCCTGACCGCGGTCGCCGAGGCCACCGGCCTACCCCGGGCGACGGCCCGCCGGGCCCTGATCACCCTGGAACACCTCGGCTACGCGAGCCACGACAACGGCCTGTTCCGGCTCACCCCCCGCGTTCTCGACCTGGGCTTCGCGCATCTGTCCGGCCTGACCCTGCCCGGCATCACCGAACCGCACCTCGTCGAACTCGTCGGCAAGGTCCACGAGTCCGCATCTATGGCGGTGCTCACCGACGACGACGTGCAGTACATCGCTCGCGTCCCGACGGTCCGCATCATGAGTGTCGCGATCAGCGTCGGCACGCGGTTCCCGGCGTACGCGACCTCCCTGGGCCGGGTATTGCTGGCCGACCTGCCGGAACACGAACGCATCGCGCGCCTGGCCCGCGTCGAGCCGGTCGCGCTGACGCGCCACACAGTGACCTCCCGCACCCGGCTCGCGGCCATCCTCGTCGACACGGCAGAGCGCGGATTTGCGCTCGTGGACGAGGAGTTGGAGGAGGGGCTGCGCTCGATCGCGGTCCCCGTGCGGGACGCCTCCGGCCGGGCGGTGGCCGCCGTCAACGTCTCGATGCACGCCAGCCGCCGCTCCCCCGCCGAGGCCGAGGCGGCCCTGCTGCCTCCGCTCCGCGCCGCCGCGGCCGCCATCGAGGCGGACCTTGTCGCCGCCACGCGCTTCGCCGTCCTCGTGCGCTGACGCGTGGCGTGTGAATCCGACCGTGACGGGCAGCCTCGCAGCCGAGCCTTGATTGATCACCACGACCACCGCGACCACCGAAGCCACCGAAGCCACCGAAGCCACCGAAGCCACCGAAGACCGTGACGGCGGCAATCCGGCCGCGGCCGACCTGGAGGAGGTGCCCGTGACCACCCGCCCTGTCCCCGTCGCGCACCGGACCACGGACGTGGACGGCATCCCGGTCTTCTACCGGGAGGCCGGTCCCGCCGACGCACCCGTGCTTCTGCTGCCGCACGGATATCCCTGCTCGTCCTTCCAGTTCCGCGGCCTGATGCCCGAACTGGGCGACCGGTGGCGGCTGGTCGCACCGGACTACCCGGGGTTCGGGCGCAGCGGGACGCCGCCGCGCGGACAATTCGCGTACACGTTCGACGCGTACGCCGAGTTCCTGGTGCGCTTCACCGAGGTGCTCGGCCTGACCCGGTATGCGATCTGGCTGCACGACTACGGCTCGCAGTTCGGCCTGCGGCTCGCCATGCACGCGCCCGAGCGCGTGGCGGCGCTCATCGTCCAGAACGGCGACATCTACCCCGCCGAGCACGGACCGAAGTACGCGCCGCTCAAGGAGTATTGGACCAACCCGACCCCCGAGGGCCGGGAGCGGATCGCGGACGCGGTCGACGAGGAGGGCTTCCGCGGCGAGTTCATCGGCGAGATTCCCGACCATCTGGTGGCGCGCGTCAGCCCCGACCTGTGGACGCTCGCCTGGGCGCAGGTCGCCGGAACTCCCGGCCGCCGCGAGAATCTGGTGAACCTTCTCGCCGACCAGGGCACCACGATGGACTGGTTCGGGCGGCAGCAGGCATACCTGCGGGAGCACCGGCCGCCCACGTTGATCGTGTGGGGGCCGCGGGACGGCTACATGCCCGAGGCCGCCGGTCGCGCGTACCTGCGGGACCTGCCGGACGCCGAGTTCCACGTCCTGCCCGATGCCGGCCACTGGGCCATGGAGACGCATCTCGCGGAAATCGTGGATCTCACCCGGGATTTCCTCGGGCGCGTGCATCCGAAGTAGCCGCGGTACGCCGCGCCCGGCCGCACGTCAGGCGAGACGGCAGGGCACGTCCAGGTCCTCGCTCAGGTAGTAGATGGCGCAGACGCGGTGGTAACCGTCGGCGATCAGCAGCGGTTGGCCCCGGACCAGCAGTACCGGCGAGAGCATGCGGCCCGCGCTCACCTTGTCGATGTTGTGCGCGACATGCAGGTTGTCCTCGGCCAGCAGCGGGAGGCGGGAGGCGCGCAGTACGTCCTTCGCCTTCTTGACGACGGTCTTGCCGTGCTGGAGCCGGTGCACGATGTTCGCCACCGCGTCGGGCGTGAACAGCAGGTCGAGGAAGTCCTCGGCGGCCGGGAAGTCGTGTTTCTCGGGGTCGGGCTTCCATACCGGAGCGGCCATACGCCCGCCTCCTCGATCACGGCGGCACTGATGTCCCGAACGTACCCATAAGTCTGATTCGGCGTGGCGCCGACACCCCGCGTCACGGGCTCGGCCGCGGCCAGTTCTCCAGCGCGGCGTGCAGCGCGTCGACAGCGGCGGCCCAGGAGGCGCCGGTGGGCCGGGAGTGCTGGAATCCGCCGGCGGACTCCAGCGTGACGAAGCCGTGGAACGTGCCGCGCAGCAGGCGCGCGGCGTCGGTCAGGTCGGGCTCGGCGAGGCCGTAGGCGCGCAGCACCGCGTAGACCAGCTCGCCGCAACGCGTGTCGGCGTCCAGCCCGGCGATGTCCTCCGCGGTGAGCGGCATCTGTGCCGCCGCATACCGCCCGGGATGGGCGAGAGCGTATTCGCGGTACGCGTCGGCGAAGGCGGCGAGCGCGTCGCGTCCGGCCCGGCCGGCGACGGCGGGTTCGAGACGGTCGGCCAGCTCCGCATTGGCCCGCAGGGCCACCCGTACCCGCAGGTCACGCAGGTTCCGGATGTGCGAGTACAGGCTCGCGTCCTTCACCCCGAAGCGCCGCGCGAGCGCGGACACCGTGACCCCGTCGACGCCCACTTCGTCGGCGAGCTCCGCCGCGGCACCGACCACCCGCTCCGCCGTCAGCCCGGCACGCACCACGCCGCTCCTCCTCCTCCGACCGATACCGCGACTCGCACCCGCCGCACACCCATAGCTCACCCGCCGCTCACCCGAAAACCTACATCAATTATTTATTTGCCTAGGAGTCCTAGGCAAGGTTAGCGTGCGGGACATGAAAGCACTCACCGAGCGCGAGATCCGCGCATCCTTCGTCAACTGCTCCAAGGGCGAGGCGCAGCGCTTGGCGGTGCCCCGCGATCTCGGCGAACGCCCTTGGGAGGAACTGGACTTCCTCGGCTGGCGGGATCCGGGCGCGCCGGATCGCAGCTATCTGGCGGCCGAACACGCGGGCCGCGTCGTCGGTATCGCCATGCGCTTCCCCTCCCAGCAGCGCGGGTTCCTGCACCGCAGCATGTGCAGTATTTGCCTGACGACGCACCCGGGCAGCGGGGTGTCGCTCATGACCGCCCCGCGTGCCGGAAAAGCGGGGCGAGAGGGCAACTCGGTCGGCATCTACCTGTGCACCGACCTCGCCTGCTCGCTCTACGTGCGGGGCATCAGAAAGCCCGAACCGGGCGGCCGGTTCCACGAGTCGCTGACCGTGGACGAGCAGGTCACGCGCACGCGCGAGAAGTTGACGGGGTTCCTGGACAAGGTCCTGGCCGCCTGATGCCGGACCGCGGACCCGCCCGCCCCCGCCGCGCCAGGTCATCCGGTCGCAGCCGCCGGTCACCGGACCCGGGCGGGACGGCTCAGGGGCCCGGCACTCCCAGCGCCTCGTCGTCCGCGCCGCGCCAGCGGTAGATGTACTCGGGGCGGCCCGCTCCGCCGTAGCGCGGTTCCCGGTGGACCAGTCGGCGAGCGGTCAGATGGTCGAGGTAGCGGCGGGCTGTGGGCCGGGACACGCCGACGCCGTCCGCGATGTCGGCAGCCGAGGTCTCGGCACCGCCGCGCAGGTGCGCGACCACGGCCTCGAACGTCGCGGGGGCGAGGCCCTTGGGCAGCGGCGACGCCTGCGGGGCCCGGTGCAGCGCGGCGAGCGCCAGGTCGACGGCCTCCTGCCCGGTCGCCGGGTCGCCGTCCGTCGCGGTGGTGATGCGGCGGCGGTATTCCGCGTACGCCGACAGCCGTTCGCTGAACGCGGCGAACGAGAACGGCTTGAGCAGGTACTGCACGACGCCGAGGGACACCGCGGAGCGGACCAGGTCCAGGTCGCGCGCCGAGGTCACCACGATCACGTCGGCACGATGCCCGCGTGCCCGCATGTTGCGGCAGAGCTCCAGGCCGTGCACGTCGGGGAGATAGAGGTCGAGCAGGACGAGGTCGACCTCGCGGGTGGCCAGCAACCGCAGGGCCTCGGTTCCGAGTTGCGCGGCGCCGGCCACCGTGAAGCCGGGTACCCGCCCGGTGAACGTGGTGTGCGCCTCGGCCAGGACGGGGTCGTCCTCCACCACCAGGGTGCGGATCACCGTTCCTCCTCCCGTGCTTCGCCGGGTCTTCCGGGCATTGCGATTTCCGCGGGCCTGCGCGGTTCGGCGGGCGTGCCAAGTTCTGCGGACGTGTCGGGCTCGGCGGACCTACCGGGTACGGGAGGCGTGCCGGGTACGGCGGACGTGACCGGCGGCAGCCGTACCGTGAACTCCGCCCCGCCCAGTTCCGCGTCGCCGACGGCGATCGTGCCGCCGTGGCGTTCGACGATGCTGCGGACCAGCGCCAGACCCAGCCCGCGCCCCTGCGGACCGGGCGCCGGTTTGGTGGTCCAGCCCCGCTCGAACGCGCGTGCCGCGGACGCCTCGTCGAGCCCCGGCCCGCTGTCCGCGATCCGCAGGACGACTCCGCCCGCGGCGGTCGGTTCCACGGTCACCGCGACGCACCGCGCACGCTCCGCCCCGCCCTGTGCGCCCTGCCTGCCGTGCGGCGCCCCGACGGAGGCTGCCGCGTCGATCGCGTTGTCCACCAGGTTGCCCACCACTGTCACCAAGTCTCCCGCGCTCATGGCGGGTTCGAGCTCGGCGGTGGCGTTCGCGGCCACCGTCAGCCGTACGCCGCGCTCCGCCGCCTGCGCGTGCTTGCCGAACAGCAGGGCGGCCAGCGCCGGTTCGCTCACCTCGGCGGTCAGCCGGTCGGCCAGTTCCTGGGACGCTGCGAGTTCCCCGGTGGCGAAGCGCACCGCCTCGTCGGGGCGTCCCATCTCGATGAGCGCGACGACGGTGTGCAGGCGGTTGCCCGACTCGTGCGCAGCTGCGCGCAGCGCTTCCGCGAAGCCGCGCACCTCGTCCAACTCTCCGACAAGCGCTCGAAGTTCGGTGTGGTCACGGAACGTCGCGACGGTGCCGAGCACGCGGCCGTCACGCGCGGTGCGGCTGACGTTCACCGCCAGGACGCGGTCCCCGGCGAGGTGGATCTCGTCCGTGACCGTACGCCCGGCGGCCAGGGTCTCGGCGAGCGTGGCGTCCAGACCCAGGTCGCCCACGTGCCGGCCCTCCGCGGCGTCGCCCAGCCCGAGCAGCCGGTGGGCCTCGTCGTTGGCCAGGGCAAGCCGGCCGCCCCCGTCGAGGACGACAAGCCCTTCGCGCACCGCGTGCAGGACGGCGTCATGGTGCTCGTAGACCCGGCGCAGTTCGACCGGGCCGAGGCCGAGCGTCTGGCGGCGCAGCCGACGGTGCACCGCGGTGGCCGCGGCGGCCGAGAGCGCGAGCGCACCGGTCGCGACGGCGACGACCAGCGGGATGGTGTCCCCGACGATCTCGTCGATGCGGCGCTCGGTCACCCCCACCGAGACAAGCGCGACCGGCGTGTCGGCGGGGCCCGCGTCCGGCCCGGACGGCACCGGGACGACCGCACGGACCGACGGCCCGAGCGAACCGGTGTAGGTCTCGGTGAGCGCGCGGCCGAGCACCGCGTCGTCGATGTGCCCGAGGAACGTCTGCCCGATGAGTGCGGGGTTGGGGTGCGTGAAGCGGATGCCGTCGAGCGTCATGAAGACCACGAAGTCGACGTGGCTCTCCCGGCGGACCGCCTCGGCGACCGGCTGGAGCCGCGCCGTCGGCTCGCCCGACGCAACCGCCTCGGCGACGCCCGGCGAGCGGGCCAGCGTACGCGCCACCTCCAGCGCCCGATCCCGCGCCGAGTCCCGCGCGGCGTCCTCCGCGGCCCCGACCGCGATCAGCGCCCCGGCGGTGATCAGCAGCACCGCGAGCGTCAGCTGCCACAGCAGCACCTGCGCGGCGATGCTGGGGCGCCTCGGCGCATGGCGCGGGAGGCCCGGCGCGGTGCCGTCAGTGCGCACGGGACCCGCAGCCCGGGAAAGTCGTTTCGGCCATGGCCGAAGTATTGCCCGACACCGGGGAAGCCCCGCAAGCCCGCCGGAACAGACATTTCACTCGTGCGCGTAATGCGCGTAACGGCGAGCGGTCGGTGTGAGCTGCGCCACTCTACGGGTCAACCGCCGTTCCCCCGGCGTTTCCCTCGACCGACCAAGGAGGCTCGCCGTGGCCCAGGCCATCGCGACGACCGACCCCGGCACGCCGGGCACGCCCGGTGCCGCCGTACCGCCGCCCGCGCGTCGGCGCTGGTACTCCCAGCTGTACGTATGGGTGCTCGCCGGCATCCTCGCCGGCATCGTGGTGGGCGCCGCGTGGCCGTCCGCCGGCGAGGACCTGAAACCGCTCGGCGACACCTTCGTCAACGCCATCAAGATGATCATCACGCCGATCATCTTCGTGACCGTCGTGACCGGCATCGCCGGCGTCGACAACCTGCGCAGCGCGGGCCGGATCGGCTGGAAGTCGCTGGTCTACTTCGAGATCCTCACGACGATCGCGCTGGTCCTCGGCCTGGTCGTGATGAACGTGCTGCGCCCGGGCGACGGCGTGCACGCGGACGTCGGCGCCATCCACGTGACGGGAACCGCGCAGGAGTACATCGACAAGGGCGAGTCGCAGGGCTGGTGGCACTTCCTCACCGACCTGGTCCCGAGCAGCATCGTCGGCGCATTCGCGGAGGGCGACGTCCTCCAGGTCCTGTTCTTCGCGGTCCTTTTCGGCATCGCGATCAAGCTCGTGGGCCGCCCGGCGCTGGGCGTCGCGGCCGGCATCGAGAAGACCGGGCAGGTGCTGTTCTCGGTGCTGCGCATCGTGATGTACGCGGCCCCCGTCGGTGCCTTCGGCGCGATGGCGTTCACCGTCGGCAAGTACGGCCTGGACACCCTGACCAGCCTCGGCAAGCTCATCGCCGTCTTCTACGGCACGAGCCTGTTCTTCGTGCTGGTCGTGCTGGGCGTCGTCATGGCGATCATCCGGCTGAACATCTTCCAACTGCTGCGCTACATGAAGGACGAGTTGCTGATCGTCCTCGGCACGTCGTCCAGCGAGACGGTGCTGCCGCGTGTGGTGACCAAGATGGAGAACCTCGGGGTGCCGCGCCAGGTCGCCGGGCTGACGGTGCCGACCGGGTACTCCTTCAACCTGGACGGCACCTGCATCTACCTCACCCTCGCCGCGCTGTATGTCGCCCAGGCCACCGACACCGCGCTGTCGTTCGGCCAGCAACTGGGCCTGCTCGGCGTGCTGCTCCTCACCTCGAAGGGCGCGGCGGGCGTCACCGGATCAGGCTTCATCGTGCTGGCGGCGACGCTGTCGACGGTCGGCCACGTGCCGGTCGCGGGGATCATGCTGGTCTTCGGCATCGACAAGTTCATGAGCGAGTGCCGCGCGCTGACCAACGTCTGCGGCAACAGCGTCGCGAGCCTGGTGGTGGCGTCGTGGGAGGGCGTCCTCGACCGCGACCGGGCCCGCAAGGTGCTGGCCGGCGAGAAGGTCCCGCCACTGGCCGACCCGGAGTTCCCGACCGCCCCGGCCTCGGGGGCGCCGGACGCCGCCGCGGCGCCCGACGACCACGAGCCCGCCCCGAAGGTCCCGGCGGCGGCGACCGCCTGACGCGTCCGACGCGAAGGCACCCTCACTCGACGCCTACGGGCCGACGAGCGGACACCCTCGGAGGGTGTCCGCTCGTTCCGGCCGCTTCTTCGACGAACTCGACGGACAGGTCTAGGTCGTGTCTTCCTAGAACCGCAGTGCGGCGGCGAGGCCGCCGGCTTCGGCGAGTGTTCCGTCCGGGACGAAGTCGACGACGCCGTCCGCGTCGAGCACTGCCTCGACCAGCGAGTCGACGATGTCGTCCTCGACGCCGTCGACGCTCGGGGTGCCGCCGTCCAGGACGCTCAGCGCGGCCCGCTCGGCGCCCTCCACCGCCTCCGGGCGCGCGGTGATGCGCAGGCCGTCCTCGACGACGAGGTGCGCCACACGTCCTTCGTGGGCGGGCAGCCAGGCGTCCTGGACGCCTGCCGCGTACCGCCGTCCGCTGCGCGCCGCGTCCAGTGCCGCCAGCGCCGCCGTGCTCCGAGCCTCGGCCAACTCCTCGCGCACCGGCGCGAGTTCGACAGCGAGCTCGGCCGGGGTGACGGTACGCAGGCCGCCCTTGTCCAGCTCAGCCGCGATGTGGTCCGTGTGCCGGGTGACCGAGCGGAACAGGGACGTCTGCGGCCGCAATCCGACCAGGACGACCGGCTGCGCGCGCCCGTCCAGCGCGGCGGCGAGCTTGTCGTCGGCCTCGGTGAACATGCTGCGCATGTCCTGCGACACCCCCAGGCCGCCGCCTTCGCGGGTGACCGGTCCGTCGCGCTCCTCGCCCGGGTTGGCGACCGGGAAGCCGTCGCCTTCGACGGGCTCGACCTGGGTGCCGCGCCCGTGCCACAGCCGCACGTCGTCCTCGCTGAGCACCAGCACCCAGTAGGGACGCGACCGCGCCTCCGCGGCGACCAGGTTGCGGGTCAGGTACGTCGTGCCGAACACCACCCGCTCGGAGACCTCCGTGCCCACCCGGTACATGCGGTGCTCGTCCTCCGACGCGTACAGCACGAGCCCGTCGAGGAACCGCTCCGGGTCCGACTCCTCGCCCGCGAGCCGCAGATGCTCGGCGACCGCGAGGCGCCTCTCGCGCGGCACGTCGGGGTCGTCCGCGAGCCGTCGGCCCGCCTCCTCCAGGAGGTTGCGCAGCCGGATGTGGTCCTGCTGGTTCTCCGGCCGGCGGCGGTGCGTGGGCAGCGTGACCGACACCGCGGGGTACGGACGCGGCCTGCGCAGCTCGGCCAGCAGTTCGGCGGTGGGGCGGACGGCCTGCGGCATCGTTCCTCCATGCGGGTGAACGCAGTCGGGCATACGGGCGGGCGGCAGTGCCGGAGCACGGTGCCGCCCATTGAAGGAACGTCTCACGGTTCGGCGCGGGCTGCCCTGATCTGCTGCGCCGATCGGGTTGCGGAACCCTTGCCTCCGGTTGGCCGGTTCCCGTCCAAACTCCCGGAACCTTGCCAAATATGCATCAGTCGGTTGATTGAAAAATGATCCGCCCGGCGGCACTCTTGCTGCCCGGTTGACACGTGTCGGTCGGGTGCTCCGCCATGTGTGCGGTCACGTGTCGCCGTGTTTCTGCCGTACGTACCACCCCCGGTACCGCGTACGAAGACGGAGTCAGATGACCCACACAGCAGACCCCAGCGAGGCAACCGCAACCTCCGAGGCGACCGCCGCTTCCGAGGCGACCGACGCCTCCGACCCCGGGCGCCGTGCGGTCCTGGGCGGCCTGGCCGCCGCGGCCGCGCTGACCGCGGCGCAGTGGACGCCCCTGTCCCGCATACCCGTCGGCGGCGCGGAGGCCACCGTGCCGCCGCCGCCCGGTCCGCCGCCCGGCATCGCCATCTACCAGCAGTCGTACCGCAATTGGTCCGGTGAACTGCGCGTGGACGACCTGTGGACGTGTGCGCCCGCGACGCCCGCCGACGTCGTCATCCTCGCGAACTGGGCCAAGGCGCACGGCTGGACGCTCCGCGCCAAGGGCCACAGCCACAACTGGTCCCCCATCCTGGTCACCGCCGACGCCGGAAGCGCCGACACGCTGCTCGTCGACACCACCCAGAACCTCACCTCGATCGCCGTGCAGACCGGCGCCACGCCCAGCGTCACCGCGCAGGCAGGCGTGTCGATGGACGTCCTGCTGGCCACGCTGGAGGCATCCGGCTACGGCCTGACCGCGGTGCCGGCACCCGGCGACATCACCCTCGGCGGCGTCCTGGCCATCGACGCGCACGGGACCGCCGTGCCGGCCGCGGGCGAGACCAGACCGTACGGCCACACGTACGGCTCGATCAGCAACCTGGTGTTGTCCCTGACCGCCGTCGTCTGGGACGCGCCCACCGCGCAGTACAAGCTCAGGACGTTCCAGCGCACCGACCCCGCCATCGCCCCGCTGCTGGCGAGCCTGGGCCGCGGCTTCGTGGTCGAGGCCACGCTGCGCGTCGGGCAGAACCAGCGGCTGCGCTGCCAGAGCTGGATGACCGTGAGTGCCGACGACATCTTCGCTCCGCCGGCGACCGCCGGCGCCAACTCCTTTGCGTCGTACGTGAACCAGAGCGGCCGCGTGGAGGTCATCTGGTTCCCCTTCACCGACAACCCCTGGGTCAAGCTGTGGACGGTGGCCCCGACCAAGCCGCCGCTGTCGCGCCAGGTCACCGCGCCCTACAACTACCCGTTCAGCGACTTCCTGCCCACCGAGGCCGCCGACCTGCTCGGCCAGATCATCGCCGGGAACTCCGGCCTCACGCCCGCGTTCTGCAACCTCCAGGGGGCGACGTCGAGCGCGGGCCTGCTCGCGACGCTGTCGTGGGACCTGTGGGGCTGGTCGAAGAACACGATGCTCTACATCCGGCCGACGACCTTCCGAGTCACCGCGAACGGGTACGCGATCCTCACCAAACGCGCCGACATCCAGCGCGTGGTCAGCGAGTTCCACGCCTACTACAAGGGAGCGCTGGCGTCCTACCAGGCACAGGGCAGGTTCCCGATGAACGGGCCGCTGGAGGTCCGGGTGACCGGCCTGGACGATCCCGGGCACACGGGGGTCGCGGGGGCGGTGCACCCGACGCTGTCGGCGCTGCGTACGCGGCCCGACCACCCCGAGTGGGACGTGGCGGTGTGGCTCGACATCCTCACCACCCCGGGGACCCCGTACAGCGGTCAGTTCTACCGTGAGACCGAGCAGTGGGTACTCGCGAACTACTCGGGCAGTTACGCGCAGGTACGCGTGGAGTGGTCGAAGGGCTGGGGCTACAGCGGTACGGCCGCCTGGTCGGACCCGACCACGGTCGGGACGACGGTGCCGGACTCGTTCCGCAGCGGTCTCCCGGCCGGGAACAACTGGGACACCGGCGTTGCCGCGCTCGACGCGTACGACCCGCACAGGGTGTTCACCAACCCGTTCCTCGACACCCTGCTCACCTGAGCCGTTGCGGCCGTCCCGGGCGGGCCGACACCGGTCCCACGGGACGGCCGCACGGAGCGCCGTACCCGGCCGCCGCCCGGCCGCCCGTCCTTCCCACCCGGGATTGCGAGGTGCAAGAATTGCGCCCTGCATACGTCACGCCGCGGTCGCGGCGCCGCGCCGGGTGAGGGACGGAACCGATGAGCTCTGGCACCACCGCCGAACCCCTCGATCCGGGCGCCGGGTTGGTCGAGGCGGTGCTGCGCCTGCGCCGCAGTTCGCCCAGCCGCCTGCTGCAACAGGACCTCTACCAGGTAGGCGACACCCAGCTCACGCCTGTGCAGGTGGACGCGCTCGAATGCCTTGCGGGACGTCCGGTGTGGCGCATGCACGAACTCGCGGCCCGGCTCGGCATCGACCCGTCGACCGCGACGCGCACCGTCGACCCGCTGGTACGCCTCGGCCTCGCCGAGCGCGAACCGGACCCGGCCAACCGCCGCTATGTGTCGGTCCGGGCGAGCCGCCGCGGCAAGACCGTATCGGGCCGCATCACCCGGGCCCGGCTCGCCCTGATGCGCGACGTGCTGGCGCCGATGCCGGCCGAGGACCGTGCGGAGCTGACCCGGCTGCTGACGCAATACGTCGACCTGATCGAGGAGTACGCCCGCGGCGTGCCGTCCACCCCATAGGTGCATGCCGCGATCCGCGACCCGGCCGCCTTTCGGCGCGCCGGTCCGCGGATCGCGGCCGCATTGTTCAGCAGCAAGGCGGGTCGAGCACCCACGCCACGACGAAGACGAGGCAGAGCGCGGCGATCGACGGCAGCCGGCGGCGCCACAACTCGGCCCGCGACTGCGCCGCGGCGGCCTTCCCGGCCTCGGTCCTGTCCTCGGTACCGGTCGTCATCCGGCGAGCGTAGCCGCTGCCGCCGTCAGCGGGTGGCAGGCGGCGTGAAACCGTACAGCGCCGCGACGTTGCCCGAGGCGATGCGTGCCGCCTCGTCCGCGGGCAGGTCCGCCAGGACGCCGCCCAGGATCTCCCGGCTGCGCGGGAACGTGGACTCCGTGTGCGGGTAGTCCGACCCGAACATCAGCGTGCCGACGCCGATGACGTCGCGCACCCGCACCCCGAGGGCGTCCTCCTGGAAGGACGCGAAGCAGTTGTTGTGCCAGTAGTGCGACGGCAGCACGTCGGGGTCGGCGAAGCGGTGCCAATCGCCGCGTGCGGGGCGGTCGGTGTACGTGTAGTCCATCTGGGTCAGGAAGAACGGGATCCAGCTCAGCTCGTGCTCGACCGTGCCGACGCGCAGGCCCGGGTGCCGCTCGAACACGCCGGACAGGATGAGGTCGCCGAGCGCGGCGCGTACCTGCTGGTCCTTGTTGACGAAGACGGACGGCGGGACCTCCTTGATGTCGAGGAAGAACTCGCCCGTGCGCGGGTCCGCGCGGTCGGTGCCCACGTGCAGCGAGATCGGCACGCCCAGTTCCTCGGCGGCCTGCCAGAGCGGCTCGTACGCGGGGCTGCGGTACGGGTTCCACACGGGAGTCCGCACCGGTATCAGCGCGCCGCTGAGCCCGCGCGCGTGGGCGCGGCGCAGTTCGGCCGCCGCCTCGGCCGGGTCGTCGGTGTTGAGCATCGCGACGCCCTTGAGCCGTGCCGGGTCGTGCGCGCAGAAGTCGGCGAGCCAGTCGTTGTAGATGCGGACCGAGCGCGACAGGACGCCGCTCTCCGGGACCGCGTACGACACCAGGCCCTGGGACGGGTAGATGACCGAGCCCCAGATGCCGTCGGACTCGTTCTCGGCGAGGTAGCGGGCCGGGTCGTACGCGGAGTCGCGCACGTCTTCGAAGGTGGCGGACGTGCGCAGCCGGTCGGGGTCGTGGGCGAAGCGCTCGCCGGTCTGGATGCCGAGGAACGACATCGTGCGCCGGCCCGCGACGTACCACCAGTCCCCGTCGTCCTCGCGGACCACGCGCGGGAGTTCGTCGTCGGGGGCGACGCGCTGCCACAGGTCGGGCGGTTCGATGATGTGCGAGTCGGAGGAGATTATCCACTGCTCTGGCGACAGGCCGGTCATATCGGACTCCGGTCTTGGGGGGGCGGGACCGGGACCCGCAAATGCGTCGGCGGCAAGCCGACTCGCGGATCCCGGTGCGGTGGTCAGAGAAGGCGGCCGGGCAGGCGGGCCAGGTCGCCGCCGACATCGACGCCGTCACGGCGGGTCACGCTGCCGTTGACGACGACGTGTTCGAGGCCGGGCGGCGCGTCGACGACGAGGCGCTCCCCGCCCGAGGGCAGGTCGGTGACCCGGCGCGGGGTGGGTGCGCGCAGGTCGTCCCAGCGCAAGGCGAGCAGGTCGGCGGCCGCGCCGACGCGCACCCGGCCGCGGTCGGCGAGGCCGAGCAGGTCGGCGGGTTCACCGGTCAGGCGGTGCACGCCCTGCTCGGGTGCCATGAGTTCGCGGTCGCGGACCCAGTTGGCGAGGAAGTCGACGGGCATGTGCGCGTCGCAGATCTGCCCGGCGTGCGCGCCCGCGTCGGACAGGCCGAGGACGCAGCCTTCCGCGGCCAGCAGGGTGCGCAGCGCGTCCTCGTCGTCGTTGGCGAACGTGACGGCGAAGCGGGTGCGCAGGTCGTCGGCGAGGCTGAGGTCGAGCAGGACGTCCAGCGGCGTGCGGGCGGCGTCCTCGGGGCGTCCGGATTGCCGTGCCTCGGCGGCGAGTTCGGCGATGCCGCGGCCGATGAGGCCGGTGTGGCGGGCGGTTTCCACGACGGTGATGTCGGCCCAGCGCGGGTTGACCCACCGGCGGCTGTCGAGTTCGCGGTACGCCCGGTCCCGCCACGCCGCGTCGCGGTAGCGCTCGGCCCGCTGCGCCGGGGCGAGCGGGGCGAGTTCGGCCCACGCGGGGACCGAGTAGAACGAGGACGGGTCGGCCGCGGATATGCGCTGCTCGATGGGGCGGCACGTGACCTGCGGGTGTACGTCTGCACCCGCCTCGCGCCCGGCGCGGTGCACCGCGAGCTTGTCCGCCCAGTGCGCCCGCGGGCTGCCCTCGGGGTAGGTGAGCAGCGCGGACCACGTGATCGGGCGTCCCAGCGCGGGTTGGAAGTCGTAGAGCCAGGCGAAGTCCTCGCCGGGCGCGACGTGGCAGATGCCGCGCCCGACCTCGGCGGTGACCCGCATGAGCGCCTCGACCTCGGCCTGCGTGGCGTTCATCGAGGGCACGGGCCGCCCTCGGTCGCCGATGTGGAAGCCGCTGCGGTCGGTCGAGAACCCGAGCGCGCCGGCCCGCAGCGCGTCCGCGACCAGGGCGCGCATGCGGTCGATCTCGTCGGCGGTGGCGGCGCGGTCGTGCGCGTCCTCGCCCAGGACGGTCATGCGGACCGCGTTGTGGCCCACGTAGCCGCCGAAGTTGATGCCGACGGCCCGCCCGACCCGGGCGAGGTAGTCGGGATAGGTGGTGAACGACCAGTCGACGCCCGCATCGAGGACGGCGGTCGGCATGTCCTCGACGTGTTCGAGGATCCGGACCAGCGATCCGCGCATGGCCGGCGGGCACGGCGCGAGCGACAGGCCGCAGTTGCCGGCGACGACCGAGGTGACGCCCTGGCCGCTGGACGGGGTGAGCCAGGGGTCCCACAGGACCTGCGGGTCGTAGTGCGTGTGCAGGTCGAGGAAGCCCGGGCAGACCACCGCGCCCGAGGCGTCGAGTTCGACGGCGCCGCGCACGGTGGGGGCGATCTCCGCGATCCGGCCGTCGCGTACGCCGACGTCGGCACGGAACGGCGGTGCGCCGGTGCCGTCGAGCACCGTCCCGCCGCGTAGGGCGAGGTCGTACGACATGGGCAACTCCTCGCGTTTCGACGCTACTTGCCGGGCCCGGCCGCAACCGTGGCGGTCGGGCCCGTGCGCGGAGTCAAGCATCTGCTCTTGCAAAGTACAAGTGTTGCGACGCGCAATCCAGATGGTTCGGCGCGGCGGGCCGGGACGGCGACGGTGCGATGTCGGTGCGATGCCCAGGCGGCGTCGGGGTGGCGTCGGGGTGGCGTCAGGGCAGCGGCCCGGGCCGCCTCAGGGGTTCCTCAGGCCTGCGACCAGGCGGCGACGACCGCGAGCGCGAGGGCGGCGCAGATGCCGAGGTTGACGTACGCGTGCGCGAGGAATACCGCGGCGAACTCGCGGATGGTCGCGCTCGGCCAGAAGTAGCGCGCGGTCGGCGACCCGATCACCTGGGCGCCCAGCCCGGCCTTGCGCGCCTCCATGGCGGCCCGGAAGGCGTGGTAGTTGTTCGTGACGACGAGGCAGCGGAAGCCCGGCTTCGCCTCGGCCATGATCTCCCTGCTGAAGCGCATGTTCTCGGTGGTGGTGGCGGAGCGCGTCTCGCGCACCACGCGGTCGGCGGGCACGCCGCGCGCCAGGAGGTAGTCGGCCATCGCCACGGCCTCGGGGACGACTTCGTCCGTGCCCCGGCCGCCCGAGACGAGCAGGATCGGCTTGCCGCCGCGTGCGGACTGGGCCTCGTACACCGCGAGGCCCCGGTCGAGTCGGCCGGCGAGCAGGGGCGGCACCTGGTCGCCGTCCACGAGGCCGGACCCGAGGACGACGATGTAGTCGACGTCGCCGCGGACGGGCATGCGGCCGTAGAGGTACGCGTACCCGATGAAGCACGCGAACAGGAACGAGACGTAGCCGACCACGAGGAGCGCGCTGGTCGCCACGATCTCCAGCGGGCGGTCGTCCACCGCCACGGCCGCGCCCAGCAGGGCGACGAACGCCAGGATGCCGAGCCCGGCGAGCAGCGAGAGCAGGTTCGCGATGCCGCGGCCCTCCTTGCGGACCATCGTGACCCCGTTGGCGACCAGCAGCCCGGCGAGCACCAGGATGCCGAGCGCGGGGCCCACCAGGATCGCCGCGACCACGATCTCGAAGACCTCGACGGGCGCCTTGGCCAGGTCGTCCACCACGCCGATCGCCAGCGTCGCCAGCGCGAGGCCCAGGAAGACGGCGTTGCGGAAGCGGCGGCGGTCCCGCAGCACGCCGGCGGCGAAGAGGACGAAGAACACCAAGGCCGCGATGTAGGGGATCACGCGCCAATGTTAGGGAAATCCCCTGGCCCTCCCGGCCACCGGCGATCGATGCCGCGCGGCGCGGTACCCGTGCATTTTCGGCATGCCCTCGGCGGCGCATGCCCCTTCCGCTTTCCATACGCATCCGTATGGTGAATCTCGTCCGGGGAGCGGAAGCACGACTTCCGGGTGTGGTGCAGCATGCCCGCGTTCGCCGGCGGACCAGGAGACCACCCTCGCAAGGAGTGGACGCACATGCGAATACGCGGATCCAGAACGGCAATCGCACTCGGTGTCGGCGCGGCCCTGCTGGGCGGCGGGATCGCCGCGGGGCCCGCCGCGTCGGCGGCGCAGTCGGCCGCCGCGCACGCCCCGCCCACCGCCCAGCGGCTCGTCCCCGTGGAGGGCACCGCGAACTTCCGCGACCTGGGCGGCTACCGGACGTACGACGGGGAGAAGACGCGCTCCGGCGTGCTGTACCGGTCCGAGGCACTCAACAAGGTGACGCCCAACGGCGTGGCGCAGATGGCCGCGCTCAAGCTGAAGGGCATCGTCGACTTCCGCACCGCGGCGGAGATCGCGGCGAACGGGCCCGACAAGTATCCGGCCGGCGTACCGAACACCAACCTGGCCGTCTCCGACGGCGGCCTGATGACCACGCTCTACGCCGTCATCACGTCAGGCGACCCGGTCAAGCAGGAGCAGATCCTCGGCAACGGCAGGGCCGCGCAGCTGATGGTCGACATGTACCGCACGTTCGTCGACGACCCGGCCATCCGCGCGCAGTTCGCCGCGACGGCCAAGGGCGTGGCCAACGGCACCGTGTCGCTGTACCACTGCTCGGCGGGCAAGGACCGGGCCGGCTGGATGACCGCGATCCTGCTGACGGCCGTCGGCGTGCCGACCGGCACGGTCAACCAGGACTACCTGCTCAGCAACCAGTACCTCAAGCCGGGCAACGACGCACTCAAGCAGCAGCTGCTCGCGAGCGGCAGGATGCAGAACCCGTCGCTGCTCGACCCGCTGCTGGGTGTCGACCAGCGCTACCTGGACGCCGCACGGGCCGCGATCGACGCCCGGTACGGCTCGTTCGGCAAGTACCTGACCGACGGGCTGGGCCTCGACATCCTCACGCTCGTCAAGTTGCGGCAGCGCCTGGTGACCTGAGGCCGGGGGCCGGGGGTGCCCGGCGGCGTTCGCACCGCCGACGATCGCACCACCGGCCGCCCGGGGTTCGCACCGGGTTCGCACCGATCGGGAACAAACGAGGCCGCCCGGCGGCCGGGCTCCTCCACAGCCCCGGCGGCCGGGCGGCTGCTTTGCCGGTACGTCAGCGGCCGTCGGGGTCCGCGCGGTCGTCCGTGTCCCGGTCCGCATCCGCGCCCGGATCCGGCCCGAAGCCCGGATCCGCGTCCGGATCCGCGTCGGCGTCCGCGTCGAATTCCAGGCCCAGTTGCCCGTCGATGACGGGCTCGCGTTCGTGCAGGATGTGCACCGCGGCCTCCTCGGCGGACGCGGCACCGGAGTCGACGCCGACGTCGTCCGCGAACATCCCCTCGTCTTCGTCGACGAGGCGGCCGGACCGCGGCTCGGGCCCCTCGGCCCAGCGGTCGTCGATGTCGTCGATGTCCTCCGGCTCCAGCTCGGGTTCCTCCTCGTCCAGCAACTGGTCGAGGGATTCGCCGCGTTCGGCCTCCTCCGCGGTGGTGCCGAAGCGCTCGGCCGCCGACCAGCGGTCGGGGGGCTCGACCCCGACGTCCAGCGGGTCGGCACTCAGGTCGTCGGTGACCAGCGACTCGGAGGCGTCGAGGGTGGGGTCCTCATACGGCTCGTCGTCAGGGCCGCGCCGGCCGGGCGGCTTGCCACTGCTGCTCATCGAAATCGGGTTCCCTCCGTGTGCCGGAATCCCGATGATCACGTGCGGCGGCGCCGCGAGCCGGTGGTTGCGCCGAACGTGGGTGCGTCGCCGGATCAGGCCCGCGGGGCCGTGGCGGCGTGCTGCATGGCGCGCACGACCTCGACCAGCGGCCGCAGCTCGGGCGACTTCTCGGCGTGGGCCAAGGCCTCCTCGAGTGCCCGGTCGTTGGTCTCGCGCGCCCGGTCGAACAGCGCCCGGCCCGCGTCGGTGACGTTGGTGTAGATGCCGCGCCGGTCCGTCGGGCAGAGGTACCGCACCAGCAGGCCGCGCTCCTCCAGGCGCGTGACCAGCCGCGTCGTCGCGCTCTGGCTCAGGGCCACGGTGTCCGCGAGGCGCGTCATGCTCAGGTGGCCGCCATCCCCGTCGTGCTGCTCGCTCAGCACGACCAGCGCCGAATACTCCCGGACGCTCAACCCGTGCGCGCTCTGCAGCGCCTTCTCCAGGTGGGCGTCGATCCGGTCGTGGAGCAGCGAGAGGGCGCACCAGCCCTGGGCGAGGACGCGCCCGTCGATCTCCGGTCCACGCATACCGCACTCCCCTTCACAGCCGGCATCGCGCCGACTCTTGTCCGCCATGATACCCCACTCGCGCGATTAACCCGCTCTTGCATATATCCCGCGCATGCAAGTAACGTCGTCTGCAAGTAACCGCTACGCCGTGCCGTCCCCGGCCCCGACGAAAGCCCTCTCATGCCTCTTGCACTCCTGGCGCTGGCCATCGGCGCCTTCGGCATCGGAACGACCGAGTTCATCCCGATGGGCCTGCTGCCCGAGGTCGCCGACACCTACTCCGTCTCCATCCCGACCGCGGGCCACGTGCTCTCGGTGTACGCCCTCGGCGTCGTCGTGGGCGGCCCGCTGCTGGCGGTGCTCGGCATCCGGGTGCCGCGCAAGCGCATGCTGCTCTCGCTGATGGGCGTGTTCATCGCCGGCAACCTGCTCTCCGCCGTCGCGCCGGGCTTCGGCGTCATGCTCGCCGGCCGCGTGGTCGCCGCGTTCGCGCACGGGGCCTTCTTCGGCATCGGCGCCGTCGTCGCGGCTGACCTGGTGGCGCCGCGCAAGCGGGCCGCCGCAATCGCCACCATGTTCACCGGCCTGACCGCGGCCAACGTGGTCGGCGTACCGGCCGGCACCTGGCTCGGCCAGGCGTTCGGCTGGCGTACCACGTTCGCCGTCGTCGCGGGTCTCGGCGTGCTCGCGCTCGCGGGTATCGCCGCCCTGGTGCCCGCACATGCGGGCGCGGGCGTCGGCGGAGAGGCCGCCCGCGACACCCGTCTGCGCCCGGAGTTCGAGGCGCTGAGGAACGTCCAGGTGTGGCTGGCCATGGCGATGACCGTGCTCGGTTTCGGCGGGGTGTTCGCCGCCATCAGCTACATCGCGCCGATGATGACCGACGTCGCCGGCTATTCCGAAGGCTCCGTGACGTGGCTCCTGGTGCTGTTCGGCGTCGGCCTGTTCGCGGGGAACCTGGTCGGCGGACGCTTCGCGGACCGCGCCCTGATGCCGAGCCTGTACATCTCGCTGACCGGACTGGCCGCCTCTCTCGCCCTGTTCACCGCGACCGCGCACCACAAGGCCGCCGCGGCGGTGACCCTGATGCTGATCGGGGCCTTCGGCTTCGCGACCGTGCCGCCTTTGCAGAAGCGCGTCATGGACCAGGCCGCGGGCGCGCCGACGCTGGCCTCGTCGGGCAACATCGCGGCGTTCAACCTCGGCAACGCCCTGGCGACCTGGCTCGGCGGCGTGGTGATCGCCGGCGGCCTCGGCTACACCTCGCCGAACTGGGTCGGCGCCCTGATGGCACTGTCCGCGCTGGCGCTCGCCGTCCTGTCCGCCCGGTTGGAGCGGCGTTCCGGCCGCCGCACGGCGGAGCGGGCCGGACGCACCGTGGCGTCCGGGACGGGCGCGGGGCCTGTCGCGTCCGGGACGGGCGCAGGGCCCGCCCCGGACCCGGCCGATGTCTCAGGCGGCGTCCCGGAAGGGGCCCGTCACCTCGAAAGTCACGCCGGCCAGCGGTGAGTTCGAGGTGCCGCGCTGCGACGAGAAGTACAGCCGCCGGCCGTCCGGGCTGAACGCCGGTCCGGTGATCTCGGAGCCGTCGTGCCCGGTGACCTGGAGGAACGGCGCGACCGTCGCGTCCGCGGTGATGAGGCAGATCTGCATGTCGCCGCCGTCCTCGGCGACGAACAGGTCGCCGTTGGGGCGGCCGGTGATGTTGTCGACACCGGTGAGCGGGGCGGTCCCGGCGGGCACCAGGCCGTCGTCGTACGCGATGTCGAGCACGCCGGCCGCCGCGTCGTACACCCACACGCGGTTGTCGCCCTTGGTGGTGAACCACAGCCGCCCGTCGCGGTAGTGGGCGCCCTCGCCGCCGTCGAAGTGCCGCGCCTCCGCGACCTGGTTGCGGGTGCCGGCGAGCCAGTCGCCGGGGCGGGGCACGGGCCGCCAGGTGACCGGTCCGGTCACCGGCTCGGCGGGCGCGCACAGCACGTCCAGGCGGCCGCTCGACAGGTTGCCCCAGGTGTCCGGGGTGAACCGGTAGAGGCAGCCGTCGCCTTCGTCCTCGGTGAGGTAGATGACGCGGCGGTCGGGGTCGGCCGCGGCGGCCTCGTGCTTGAAGCGGCCCATGGCGGGGCGCGCACCGGCACCGTTGCGGCCGTACGGGTCGGTCTCCCACACCTGGCCGAACGGCACCTCCTCGCAGGAGAGCCACGTGCCCCACGGCGTGGCGCCGCCCGCGCAGTTCACGTTCGTACCGCCGAGGATCGAGTACGCCCCGCGGATGCGCCCGTCCCCCGCGAAACGCAGCGCGGACACCCCGCCCACCAAAGGGAGTTCGGAGTTGGACACGTAGATCCAGCCGTCGCCGTCCGGGAAGCACGCGCCGCCGTCGGGCGCGCCGTGCCACAGGTGCAGCGTACGGGTCACGAACCGGCCGCTGCGGGCGACGACGCGGGAGGTGAAGCCGGCCGGGAGCCGTACGCCGTTCGCGTCCGGGCCGAGCAGCGCCCCGTAGGGCCCGGCACCCGGCTGCGCGGGCGCGGCGCCCGCGACCGAGGTCCACAGCGATCCGCCGAGAGCGACGGTGCCCGCTCCGACGGCGGTGCCTCGCAGGAACGTACGCCGGTCCATGTTGTGCCCCCTTTGTCGCGGACGGTCTGGCCGTCGCCCAGAGTCTCTCGGTCCGCTGCCCGACGCTAGGTCGTGTCTTCAAATTCTCGCCGGGCCCGCGAATTTGACGACACTCCCTAGTCCTGTGCGGTCGGTTTCGAGCGACCGCCGGTGAACTCCGGACGACCATCCGGCTTACAGAGGTGCCCATTCGGGCGTCGCGGTCGCGAAGGGGTGCTCGGCGCACGGCGGGTGGGATCGGTTTCCGTCCGGCCGCCGAGTCCGTACCATGCGGACGATGACGGGGGAATCGCAGTCCACGACCAATGGAAGCCTCGTATTGGCGCTGGCCGCAGTGCTGTTCGCGGTCGCGTTCCTGCCCTTCCTCCTCGAGGACGACTCGGGGGGAGGCGGGACGGCGTTCACCGGCGGGGTCGCCACGGCCGGGCCGGGCGACACGCCGCGGCTCCCGGACGCCTCGGCCACGCGCCGTGCCGCTCCCCCCGCGGATGCCTCGGACCCGGACACCGAGGATCCGGACGCCGAGGACCCGTACACGGCGGCCCCCGACCCGACGTACCCGCGGCCGGTGGCCCCACCGGCGCCTGTACGCGATCCCCGCCAGGAGGCCTTCGAGGCTGCCGCGCGGGTCGGGACGTGCCTCAACGCGTACCTGCTCGGCGACAGCGCCGGGACCTGGAACAGCGAGGTGCCGCGGCAGGTGCCGTGCGGCGCATGGGAGGCGTACGCGCGGGTCGCCGGGGTCAACGGCACCTGCCCGACCGCCGACGCCGGGTACGCGCGCTGGGGCTACGGCAACGTCTCCCTGTGCCTGGAACGGCAGTTCAAGCAAGGGCAGTGCTTCCTGGTCAGCCGCGAAGGCGGCACGTCGAGCGATCCGCAGTACTCCGGCAACCTGTTCACCTGGGCCGACTGCGGCGCCCAGCGCATTCCGGTCGAGTACGACTCGATCCTCGTGATCACGAACGTGTACCGGGCGCCGAGCACGCTCACCGACTCGATGTGCCGGCGCGCGGCGAACGACCGGACGCGCTACTGGTATTGGCTGGCCCGCAACAACTCGACGCTCATCTGCGCGACGTATCCGGCCCGTTGACGGCTACTCGCGGGTGACCGTGAACATCGCGCCGAACGAGAAGAGCAGCGCGAACTGCACCGGCGGGCCCGCGGAGAGCAGATACGAACCCGCCAGCGCGGCGATCGCGCAATAGGCGGCCGTGACAACGGAGATGGCCGTCTGGAGGTCGGTCGGCCCGTGGTTGTTGCGCCGTACGACGACTGCGAAGAAGACCGCGGCCCACAGCGCCGCCCGCTCCTGGCCGAACGAGACGTCCTCCTGGATGTCCCAGAACGTGCGGTGGAACGAGCCGTCCCGCGCCGCCGCGACGGCGGATTCGAGGGCGGACTCGACGGTGTCCGGCACCGGGCGGCCCGCACGCACGTCGTCCATGTAGAACCGCAGGTACTCGGACACCAGCAGCGTCGCCAGCCCCAGGGCGTGCAGGACCTTTGCGCCGGTGTCCCACGGCCCCAGGCGCGGTTTCCGCGCCTCGTCCGTACTTGCAGGTGCCCCGCCGTCCGCGCCCCCGTCTGCAGCCACGCAGACGATCGTACCGACGGCGGGGCCCCGCACCAGGGTTGACGACGTGTCAGCCGGCAGTCAGGCCGGTGTCGTTGTTGAGAATGGCGCCGTGCACGTTGCGCGCCTCGTCGGAGGCGACGTACGCGAACATCGAGGCGATGTCCTCCGGCTGCGCCATCGGGCGCGGCGTGGTCGAGCGGCCGACCATGTCCCAGTCGACGTCGGCGGGCATCTGGTAGTTGGCGACGAGGTTCGTCTCGATGCCGCCCGGCGCGATCGCGTTCACGCGCAGCGGCGTCTTGATGAACTCCCAGGCCAGCGAACGCGTCAGCTGCACGACGGCGCCCTTGGACATCGTGTAGACGACGCTGTACGCGAGGCCCATGACGCCCGCGTTAGACGCGATGTTGACAATGTTGCCGGAGCGCTCCAGAAGGTGCGGGATCGCGGCCTGGCACATGAAGAAGTAGCCGTCGGTGTTGACGCCCATCATGCGGCGGTAGTCCGCCTCGGTCACCTCGAGCACGTGCTCGGCGCGCGCGATGCCCGCGACGTTGCCGAGCACGTCCAGGCCGCCGAACTCGGCGACGCAGTCCGCCACCGCGGCGAAGCACTCGTCGCGGCTCGCGACGTCGGTGACGCGCGTCGCGACCTTGCCGGCCAGGTCGCCGGCCAGCTTGGCGGTCTCGGCCAGCGCGTCGGTGTTGATGTCCAGGGCGTAGACGTTCGCGCCCTCGGCCGCAAGGCGCAGCGTGGTCGCGCGGCCGACGCCCGATCCGGCTCCGGTGACGAGTGCGGTCTTGCCGTCGAACCGGCCGGGCACGTGGACTATCGACATGCGTTCACTCCAACGGATCAAGGCGAACCCGGGCACGGCTCGAACGGCTGTGCCCCTGTGCTGACGGATCGTGCCACAGCCCGGCGCGACTCTCCAGACACGTGCGCGGAGCTCCCGGCCAGGGCGGGCACAGGCCGTGCGGACCGGGAGCGGGGCGGCGCCCGGAGTGCACCGGAAAGCGGGTCCGCCCGAGTCAGCCGCGGCCGCCGCCGCTGTCACCGCCGCCTCCCGGCGGGCCGCCGCCCGGTCCGCCCGCGCCGCTGTTCTCCTTGGTGGTGTCGACGCCGAGGGTGAGCGTGCCCACGTATCCGGCCGACGGCGTGGCCGCCTGAACGGGCGTCACGGTCATGAGGCCGTCGGACGCACCTCCGCCGCCGTACACACTGTCGCCGTCGAGCTTGGTCGGCGTTCCGGAGTGCCGGTTGTACGGCGCGAGCGGGAACACCTCCTCCCCGAGCGAGTCGGGGAAGAAGAGCTGTCCCGTGAAGTTGACCTTGCCGCCTTCGTACGTGCCGTCCTGCTGCGCGCCACCGGTGTGCACCTTGACGTGGATGTGCATGACGCGCGGCGTGTACCAGCCGGGCACGATGGTGGTGAACTCCACCACGCCGTCGGCGCCCGCGACCTGGTAACCGCGCAGGTACGTCCGGTCGTTCGCGCTGCTGCCGTCCGTGTTCTCCGCGGGTACTCCGCCCCCGGGGCTCGCGGTGGTGAAGCCCGAGTAGTAGCCCCACGCGTCGCAGTGCCAGATCTCCACGGCCGCGCCGGCGACGGCCGCGCACGAGGCCGTCGTGTCCTGGACGGTCAGGCGCAGCCGGAACGGGACGCCCTGCTTGCCCTCGGTGATGTCCTGGCGCACGAGTGCGTCGTCGAGGTAGTACGGCCCCTCTGTGGCGTTCGCGGTCAGCACGCACTGAGTGGTGGTGCCGGAACCGGACGCCTGCGGCGACGCCGAGGCGGGCGGGACCGCCCCCTCCTTGGCGCCGTTGTCGCCCGAGCCGTTGCCGGAGTCGTCCCCGCAGGCGGCGAGCGCCGGGCCGGCCGCCGCGGTGCCGGTCCCGACGACGAGGAACCTGCGCCGGGACATGTTGTTCGCTGTCATGCGCCGAGCTTCGCCGACGAGTGTGAAAAACCGGTGAGACGCGCCGGGCCCGCCCTCGGGCGGCCGAGCGCGGTCCCAGTGCGGTTCACAGGCGTGGCACGCGTCGGGATTCCTCACGATCTTCTTGTCCCGGCCGGGAATCCTGCCGTCAGGCGCCTCCGGGATCCGCGGCCCGGAGGCGCCGACAGACCGCACGACCACGATCGCAGGAGCCGCCATGTACTCCCCCGGCGTCGCCTTCACCCCCGCCCCTCCCGCCGACACGGCATCGGCCGCAATTCCCGGGGCCGAGTGCGTCGTCCACTTCGGTGACGTCCGACCGGCCGTCGGGGCGGTCGCGGGCGGCCGTACTTACCGTGCTGTAACGCGCGGAAGGAGACGATGGTCCCGAAGTCGGACGGCCTGGGGGTGGAGTACGTGCGCGTTCTCGTCGTGGAGGACCACCGCGAGTTGGCGGAGACACTGGCGTCCGGGCTGCGGCGGGCCGGGATGGCGGTCGACATTGCCGGTGACGGCGAGTCCGCGCTCGAACGCGTCGCGGTCAACCGGTACGACGTGGTCGTCCTGGACCGCGACCTCCCCCGGGTACACGGCGACGACGTCTGCCGTACCCTCGTCGGACGCCGCTCCCCCGCAAGGGTGTTGATGCTCACCGCGGCCTCGACGATCGAGGACCGGGTGGACGGCCTTGAGGTGGGCGCGGACGACTACCTTCCCAAACCCTTCGCGTTCGCCGAACTGGTGGCCCGGATAAGGACGTTGGGACGCCGGGCGCAACCTGACGTGCCGCCGGTGCTGGAGTTCGGCGACCTCGTGCTCGACGCGGGTCGGCGGCAGGCGCGGCGTGGTGGCCGGCAACTGGTCCTCAGTCCGAAGGAGTTCGCGGTCCTGGAGCTGCTCATGTCGGCCCGGGGCCGGGTCGTGTCGGCGGACGAGCTGCTGGAACGGGCGTGGGACGCGGCCACCGACCCGTTCACCAACACCGTGAAGGTGACGGTCAGCCGCCTGCGCCGCAAGTTGGGCGAGCCGCCGGTCATCGCAACCGTGGCCCAGGCCGGGTACCGGCTCTAGGGCGCCGGCGTGTGGACCATTCGCCTTCGTCTGACCGCGCTGTACGGGGCCCTGTTCCTCGCGGCGGGCGCGGTGCTGCTCGTCGTGACCTACGCCCTGGCGGCCGGTGCCCTGCCCTGGCAGGACGCGCGATCGCCCTTGGGCCCACAGATACGTATCCGAGGGGTCCTGCCCGGCGCCCCCGGCGACCCTTCGACCCCCGAGGAGTTGCTCGGCGAGAGCCTTGCCGAGCAGCGGGACCGGCAACTGGCGGACCTGCTCGCGGCGTCCGCGGTCGCGTTGGGCGTCATGGCCGTGCTGTCCATCGCGTTGGGCTGGCTGATGGCGGGGCGGGTCCTTCGCCCGCTGCACACCATGACGGTCACGGTGCGCTCGATCTCCGCGCGCGATCTGCACCGGCGCCTGGACGCCGGCGGGCCGCCGGACGAACTCAAGGAGCTGGCCGACACTTTCGACGGCCTGTTGGGCGACCTTCAGGGCGCGTTCGAGGCGCAGCGGCGGTTCGTCGCGAACGCCTCGCACGAGCTGCGGACGCCGTTGACCTACCAGCGCGCGGTGGTCGAGGTCGCTCTCGCCGACCCCGACGCATCCGTCGAGGACCTGCGGGCCGCGTGCGAGCGGGTGTTGGACGGGAGCCGGCGCCAGGAGCAGCTGATCGAGGCGCTGCTCACCCTGGCGCGCAGCGAGCGCGGCCTCGGCCGCCGTGCGGAGTTCGACCTCGCCGAGGTCGCCGAGCCGCTGCTCGCCCGGTGCCGTGCGGAGGCGTCGGCCGGCGGCCGCCGGGTCGAGTCGGTGGCCGACAGCCTGAACACGGCCCCGGTGCTGGGCGACGAGGCGCTGGTGGCACGGCTGGTCGCCAACCTGCTGGACAACGCCGTACGGCACAACGTGCCCGGTGGCCGCGTCGCGGTGGCGACGGGCGTCGAGAACGGCTGGTCCTTCGTCCATGTCACCAACTCCGGCCCCGTGGTGCAGCCGGACCAAGTGGCCCTGCTCTTCGAACCGTTCCGCCGCCTGGACGAGGCGCGGCTGAGCGATCGCGAGGGCCTCGGGGTCGGTCTGTCGATCGTCGCCGCGGTGGCCGCCGCGCACGGTGCCGCCCTGGGCGTCGTCCCGCGGCCCGAAGGGGGTCTGGACGTGCGGGTCGCGTTCGCCCCGAGCCCGGTCGCACGTGCCGGGGTGCCGCACGCCGTCGTGGTCTGACGCGCGGCCCGCCGAGCGAGTCGCCGCTACACGAACGCGCGCCGTACCGCCGCGTACATGTCCTCCCTCGCTCGCTCGGAGACCTCCGCGCCGGGCAGGAAGTTGGAGCCGTGGAAGGTGCCGGGGCGGTGGTGGAGTTCGACGGGTACGCCGGCCTGGAGCAGCCGCAGCGCGTACTCGATGCCCTCGTCGCGCAGCGGGTCGAACTCGTTCGCGGTGACGAACGCCGGGGGCAGGCCCGCCAGTTCGGAGGCCCGGCTCGGGGCGGCGTACGGCGGTACGTCGGCCTCGGGCGACCCGGCGAGGCCGCCGAGGTAGGCGCTCCAGGCGAGCCTGTCCTGCGGGCCGGTCCACAGCGGGGTGTCGGTGAACGCGTTCGCGGACACGGTGCCCACGTGATTGTCGATCATCGGGTTGTCCAGCAGTTGCAGCACCAGCGCGGGGCCGCCCTTGTCCCGGACGTAGAGCGCCAGTGCCGCCGCGAGCCCCGCGCCCGCGCTCACCCCGCCCACCGCGATCCGCGACGCGTCGACACCCCCGCCGACCACCTCGGACGCGTGCTCGGCCACCCAAAGGAGCGCGGCGTGGGCATCCTCGAGACCCGCGGGATACGGGTCCTCCGGCGCCAGCCGGTATTCCACGCTGACGACGACGCAGTCCGCCTCGACCGCGAGTGCGGCGCAGGATCGGTCGGAACTCGCTATGTCGCCGAAGACGTATCCGCCGCCGTGGAACCACACCAGCACACCGCGCAGCGCCGGGTCGCGGTCGGGTGCGTAGACGCGTATCGGCACGTCCGGCCCGTCGGCCACCCCCGGGACGGTCCGGTCCGCGACCGTGACTCCGGGCAACGGTCCGGCCGCGGCGGCCAGTTGCGCCTGGCGTACCCGCTGGGCCTCGCGGAAGCCCGCGGGATCGGCGACGTCCACCCTCGGCAACATGGGCAGCAGTGCGCGCAATTGCGGGTCGATGCGGTCTTCGGCGTGGTCCATGCGGTGGTCCTCCCAGGTGCGCGGCCGTACGCCGCGCGACGCTAACAGCGGAGTCCCACCGAATCCATGGCGGCGGACCGTGATCACGATCTCGCCGCCGGCCGGTGTTCCGGTCGGCTCAGTGCCGCAGCGCCCGGCTCACCTGGGCGGTCACGTTCTCGGCCGGCTTGACGTGGCTGCGCGCGGTTCCGTCGCCTTGCTGCCCGGGTGCCACGTTGTCGATGTTCATCACGATCGTGTCCACCATGTCGCCGGACGCGTCGCGGAACTCGATCTGGATCAGGAAGTCGGCCTCCTTGTCGCCGGTGTTCGCCACGGTCACCGGTACGGAGAAGCGGCCGTCCGCGTCCTTGACGGTCTGGCCGACCTGGACCTGGTTCTTGGCGTCGACGCCGTTCTTGAAGTCGTCGAACTCGTCGCCCGCCCGGTTGAGCGCGCTCTCCACCGAGGAGACCGCGTCGCGTACGTCGTCGGGATTGCTGTCTTCGCCGCACGCCGTAGTGCCCAGCGCGAGCACCGCGGCGACCGAGAGTGCGCCCACGGACGTGCCCCACCGCCCGCGGCGTGTCCTGAGTTGAATCAGTCCGGTCATGCTCGCGCGCTACCCCGTACGCCCCGGACGAATCGCGCCCATACGTGGGAAAGGGCTGGTCGGCGGCGGATCGCCGATGGGTCGGCAGGGTCGGGTTTCTCCGCCGGAGAGTGGGTAAGGGCCCAGGAGTGGCCGGTGAGCGCCCGCAGAGGGGCCCGGCCGACAGGGCGGTATGTGCGCCGTCTGCCGAGGCACACGTGTGCCCGGGGCAAGCCGCTCGCCTGAAGCAGCCGGGCACCCGCGGAGCCCTGACTCCCGCGGGACCACTGTCAGGAGCGCGTGCCCAGCACGCGTGCTCCCGCGGTCCCGAGGGCCATCGACGTGCAAGGAGTCGATCCCGTGACCGATCCCGTGACCGTGCGGATTCGCGACGGCCGGACGTGGCCGCCCCGATTCAGCACCCAGGAGCTGCGCGCGATGGGCAAGCAGGAGGCGCGCGCCCTCAGCGACGACCTGATCCGCGATCTGCGGGGTCTCGACCCGGAGTCCCCCCAGTACGGGGACGTGCGCGGAACGATCGTGCAACTGAACCTGCCGTTGGTCCGGTACATCGCGCGTGAGCACTCGCACAGGCGCGAACTGTACGACGACATCGTGCAGACCGGCATCATCGGCCTGATCAAGGCGGTCGACGCGTACGACCCGGACCGCGGCGTGGAGTTCGCGAGCTTCGCGCTGCCCACCATCTCGGGCGAGATCAAGCGCTTCTTCCGCGACACGTCGTGGCCCGTGCACGTGGCGCGCGGTCTCCAGGAGCGGTTCCTCGCGGTGACGCGGGCGTCCGACCACCTGGAGCAGGAGATGGGCCGTGAGCCGACCACCAAGGAGATCGCGAAGCGGATCGGCGCCACCCCCGAGGAGGTGCAGGACGGGCGCGACGCGGGACGGGCGTACCTCGTCGACTCGCTCGACGCCGGCACCGGGGGCGAGCACGACGGCGACAGCGGGCCGCAGGGGCGTACGCCGCTGAGCGAGCGCCTCGGCTACGACGACCGCGAGCTCGACCTCGTGGACTTCCGGGAGTCGGTGAAGCCGCTGATGGGCGCGCTGGCGTACCGCGAGCGGCTGCTGCTGGAACTGCGGTTCTGGCACGGTCTGCCGCAGCGCGAGATCGCCGCGCACCTCGGGATCTCCCAAATGCACGTGTCGCGGCTGTTGGCCGCCACGCTCGCGTCGCTGCGTCGGCAGCTCGAAGGAGAGGCGCCGCAGGCGTCGTCCGAAGAGCCGCCAGGTGGTTCGTCTTCCGGCGGCGCGCGCGGAGCAGCGGCATGAGCACCACGCGGTCACACGGCATGCAAGGCTGGAGCACGACGGACGACGGGCACCGCGTACTCGTCGTCGACCTGGACGGAATGCCGGGCTCGGTCCGCGACGCGCGGCATGCCACCACGGAGTTCCTGGCGGGCGTACGCGTCGGCCGCCGACTCGACGCCGCGGACGCTGCGGTGAGCGATGTGCTGTTGGTGGTCGCGGAGTTGGTGGCGAACGCCTGCCGGCACGCACCGGGTCCCTGCCGACTGACGGTCACCCTGACGAACGCGGCGGCGGAGATCGCCGTGCAGGACACCGCGCACGGGTACCTGCCGATCGCGGGGCGGCGCGGCAGGCCGGCGGGCTACGGGCTGCTGATCGTCACGCGCCTGACCGGCGGAATCCATGTGCTGCCGGCGCCGGACGGGAAGATCGTACGGGCGACCGTGCCGCTGCCGGGGCTGTGGCCGAGGCCGGTTCCGGTGTGACGGCCGGCCCTGACACCGATCCGCACCGGCCTCGGCTGCGCCGCAGTGCCCCGCACTGACTGGCCCGCGTTGACTGACCCGCATTGACTGGCCCGCATTGACTGGCGATGGACTGACCCGCGCTGCCCGGTCGGGTTCCGCCCCCGATCAGGTCCGTCTGATCTGCTTCCACGGCCTGCTCGCGAATCTGCGCGCGACTGCGTCCCGCCCCGCAGCCGCATCGTGAACGGCTGCGGGACGGGACGCAGTTGTAGTCGCCCGTCGCTCCGAGTGCCCGGTGGGGTGGTGCCGCTTCGCACCGTCAGCGCCCGGTGATCAGTGCCGGATGAGGTGGCGGAACCGCTCCTTCATGTCGGCGGTACGCGACGGCTTGCCTTCGGTGGTGGTGGCATCGCCCTCGGCGGTCTTGCGGGCGGTACGCGCCCGGCTCGCCTCGGCCTTGCGTTCGGCCTTCTCCGCGGCGCGGGCCTGGCGGGCCTCGACGCGGGCCTCGCGGGCCGCTTCCTTGGCCGCCCGGTCGGTCTCCGCGAGGCGCGAGGAAATCGCGTCGCGTTCGGCCTGCGTGCGGTTGAGCTGTGCGTTCGCCTCTCGCGCCTCCGCAGAGGCGTGCTTGGCCTGCGCCCGCGCCTCCCGGAGATCGGCCATGCGGTGCCGCGCGTGCACACCGCCCACGGTCGTCATCCAGACGGAGAACGCGAAGACCAAGGCGAGGGCTATTCCGGCCAGGAAGACCTGGAGGCTGCTCATGGTCGCGATGTCCTGGTCGAACAGCGTCACGGTGTAGTCCGGAGTCCCGGTGCGGTTCTCGGATATGAGCAGCAACGTGAAAGCGCCGGTCGCCATCAGGAGCAGGAGTCCCAGCAGCAACATGTCCGCAACCCTTCGGTTATGAGGTGGAGTTCGGGGCGTCGCCGCCCCGGTGCGTGGCCCCCCGTCTCTCTGTGCTGCGGCTGCCCCGGATCGGCGTCGGGTAACGCGAATGGCGCGAAGGGCCGTACGGGAAGCGGCCGAACGGGTGGTCTCGTGCCCGCCGCGGGCGCGCCGCGGCGCCGCCTGCCGAAATTCGGACGGTCCGGAAGGTACATCTGAAGCGTGTGTGGATGGGGTCACTCCGGGCCGCCGTGAAAGCGGCGGCCCGGAGCCGCACCATCCGCAACCGGGGACCGTCGGCGTGCGCGCCCGACGGATCCGCCGCCCGGATGCCGCCACCCCGAATGCCGCCGAAGTACGCCCAGGGGCAGGGGATTTACGCCGGGTCGCGGTCGCCCTTGCGGCGGTCGTCCTTGAGCGTTCCGGGCGGAACCTCGTCCCCCCAGTGCGCCTTGCGCGCCCAGCGGAACGCGTCCTTGCGGCTCTTCGCGACGACTGCCTCGCGCATCTCCGGCGCCTCGCAGACGGTGAGGCGGATGTGTCCGGGCCGGATCTGCGGGGCGCGCAGAACGCGGGCCGGCGCGTGTGCCGGATTCTGGCGGGATGCCGACAGGTAGGCGAACTTCTCGTCCTCGAAGCCCAGTTCGCCGCCCTTGACGACGCGGTGCACGCCGGACCTGGTCACGCGCGTGGCGAAGTGGCACCAGTCGTCGCCGGTCATCGGGCACGCCGCGTCGGAGGGGCAGGGCGCACTGATGGTGGCCCCGGCCGCGATCAGCCGGTCGCGCACGCGGCGCAACCGGGCGAAGCCCGCGGGGGTTCCGGGCTCGACGACGACGAGTTCGCCGCGGGTCAGGTCCCACCAGCGGTCGACGGTCTCGACCAGGGTGTCGTCCGGGAGTTCGCCGAGCACGAAGGAGGCGACGACCAGGTCGGCCGGTTCGGCGGGAGGCGCGGAGACGGACGCGCGGTGCCAGGTTGCGGCGCGTACCGCGGCCGAGGCCGAGCGCGCGGCGAGCCGACGGCCCGCGTCGATCATGGCGGACGCCTGTTCCACAAGGGCCGCGCGGCGGAGCGACGGGAAGGCCTCGGCCGCGGCCCAGACCGCGGTGCCGGGCCCGGCGCCCAGGTCGAGCACGGAGGCCGGGTGCCAGTCGGGACGCCGGCGTACGACCGCGTCGAACACCGCCCGGTCGACCGCGAGCGTCGCCGGAAGCCGGGCCGCGAGGTAGGCGTGCACGTGGCGTTGCGTGAGGCGGGAGTCGTCGGGTGTTGCGCCGCCGCCGCGGTAGAGGTCGGACAGCTCCTGGTACGCCTGCGCGAGCCCGCGCGTGGCGTTGCCGATCTCCGCCGCGACGGCGGTGGCGAGGTCCGAGGTGGTGCCCGTGGTCTCTCCCGCCGGGTCTGCGGAACGGTGCGCCGGCGGTGCTGGGCTCATGGCCGCGACTTTATCAGCGGGGAGGGGGACGTTCGTTGCCCCGGCGCCGACCCGAGCACGACCGCGCCGACGCACCGGCACGAAGCCGGACACGAAGCCGGGCAGGACAACAGGTGCGGGGCGCACGGCGTGGGCGCCGCCCGCCCCGACACGGCAGCGCGCACCCGCGGGGGGCGCGGGTGCGCGAGCCGGGCATTGCGGCCTACGGGCGACGCGCCGGGTGCATGCGCCGCGGTTCGGCGGTCGATGAGCGGGTCAGCGGGAGACGCCTCCGCCCGCGCCGCGGCGGCCGGCGCCCGCACCGATGCGGATGCGGCCGAGGCGGGCGCCGATGCCCACGCCCCCGCCTCCTCGGGTGCGACGGCGGCGACGGCGCGGCGTGACGGCGCGCACGATGCTGCGGACTCGGGTTCCGATCGGCATGACTGCCTCTCGTCGGGCGCCGCGTCCGGTCGGGATGCGGCGCGTCGGATGAAGTCCCTTGCTCGCTGCCCCGGTTCCGGCCGGACATGCGCAATCCGCAGTCGGTTGACCCGGCTCAGGGGTTGATCGCCAGAACGATGTACGCGGCGAGCAGCGACAGGTGCACGCCGCCTTGCAGCGGTGTCGCGCGCCCCGGCACGACGGTCAGGATGCCCACCACCACGGTCAGCGCGAGCAGCACCATGTGGGTGCTGCCGAGTCCGAGCAGAAGGGGGCCGTCCAGCCAGATCGAGGCGACGGCGACGGCGGGAATGGTCAGGCCGATGCTCGCCATCGCCGACCCCAGGGCGAGGTTGAGGCTGGTCTGCACCCGGTCGCGCAGCGCGGCCCGGACGGCGGCGATGGACTCGGGCAGCAGGACCAGCAGGGCGATCACGACGCCGACCACGGCGTGCGGGAGGCCTGCCTTCTCGACGCCGGACTCGATCGTCGGCGAGACCACCTTCGCCAGCCCGACGACCGCGACCAGGGCGAGCCCGAGGAGGCCGAGGCTGGTCCACGCGTCGCGCGCGGTCGGCGGGTGCTCGTGCTCCTCCTCCTCGATCACGTGCCCTTCGGAGGTGACCGGCAGGAACTCCTCGCGGTGGCGCACGGTCTGGGTGGCCACGAAGAGGGCGTACAGCAGGGCGGACGCGATGGCGGCGAAGACGAGTTGGCCGGGGGAGAACTTGGGGCCGGGGCTGCTGGTGGTGAAGGTCGGGAGGACGAGGCTGAGTCCGGCGAGGGTGGCGACCGTGGCGAGGGCCGCGCCGGTGCCCTCCGGGTTGAACCGGGCGACGCCGCCGCGCAGTGCGCCGACCAGCAGGCTCAGGCCGAAGATGCCGTTGCAGGTGATCATCACCGCGGCGAAGACCGTGTCGCGGGCCAGTGAGGCGCTTTTGTCGCCGCCGTCGGCGGTCAGGGTCACGATCAGCGCGACCTCGATGACGGTGACGGAGATCGCGAGTACGAGTGACCCGTACGGTTCGCCCACCCGGTGTGCCACCACCTCGGCGTGGTGCACGGCGGCGAGCACCGCCCCCGCGAGCAGCGCGGCGGCCACCGCGACGACCCAGCCGGGCACGTCCCGCCCCCATGTGAGGACGAGCGCGACGAGGGCAAAGGCGGGTACCACCGTCGTTCGCTGGAACAGGACGGAGCGCGAGCGAGTCACCATGCCCGTTTGTTTCCCGTAAAAATCTTGCTCACGCGTTTAAACGGCCCATGCGGTGTATCTCACGCTGCAACTGTCACCCGAACGGCGTCTCGCGGACCGCCGGAGACCGTCCCATCAGCGACGTTGCGACTATTAGTCATATAGCTAGCAGCGTTGGTTCAGTTTGTGGATCCGTGGCTTCACCCAATGTCCCGCCGACCGTGGTGCCGCGTATGCCGGGCCCACATCCGGCGAGAACGTCTCGTTCACGGCGACCCGCCACCGTGTGGTGCGTACACAACGCACATCGCACGTCTGTAAGGAGTTCTCGTGGGCCGCATACGTCTCGACGCGCTGACCCGCAAATTCGGCGACACGTCCGCCGTCGACCGGGTCTCCCTCGATGTGGCGGACGGAGAGTTCCTGGCGCTGCTGGGACCGAGTGGCTGCGGCAAGACCACCCTGCTGCGCATGGTCGCCGGGCTCCTGCCGCCCACGTCCGGCCGCATCATGCTGGACGACGACGACATCACGCACAGCCCGCCGCGCCGCCGCGACCTCGCCATGGTCTTCCAGAGCTACGCCCTGTACCCGCACCTGACGGTCGCTCAGAACATCGCCTTCCCGCTGCGCGTGCGCCGCACGGCCAAAGAGGTGGCCCGCGCCCGGGTCCGCGAGGTCGCCGCGCAGCTCGAACTCGGCGAGCTGCTCGCACGCCGCCCGAAGGAACTCTCCGGCGGCCAGCGGCAGCGGGTCGCCCTGGGCCGCGCACTGGTCCGCGAGCCCCGCGCGTTCCTCATGGACGAGCCGCTGTCCAACCTCGACGCGAAGCTCCGCACCGCGACACGTGTCGAGTTGGCCGCCCTGCACCGCAGGCTCGGCTCCACCTTCGTCTACGTCACCCATGACCAGGTCGAGGCGATGACCATGGCCACCCGGATCGCGCTGCTCGACGGCGGCCGCCTCGAACAGGTGGGCACGCCCACCGAGGTGTACGACGAACCCGCGTCCGTGTTCGTCGCGTCGTTCCTCGGCGCACCGCCGATGAACCTGATGCCGGGCAAGCTGTCCACCACCGACGCGGGCCTGCTGCGGGTGGACGCCGAGGGCACCACCGCACCTTTGTGGCCCGGCCGGGTCCCCGCACGCGACGTGGTGCTCGGCGTACGCCCCGAACACCTGACGCCGACCTCCGCCGAGACCCCGGGCGACATCCTGCGCATCCGCGCCGTCGTCGAAGCCGTCGAGAACCTGGGCAGCGAGGAAGTCGCGCTGTGCCGCGCCGGCACCGCGACCGGCGTTCCGACGGGTGCCGCGGACCGGATCGCGGTACGCGGGCCCCGCCCGCTCGGCCTCGTCCCCGGCGAGCCCGTCACCCTCACCGCACCCACCGACCGGATCCACCTCTTCGACGCCGGTTCCGGCCGCCGCCTGGTCTGGCGCGAGCAGGAGGCGCCGCGCCCGGAGCGTACGGCCGGCAAGTCGATGCCGATCGGGACCGGCCTGCCGGGCACCGAGCCCAGCCTCAGCGCGGCCTGAACGGCGCTCTCCGCACGGCGCTCTGCCACCCCGGCCCGCCACCGCGACCTGCCACCCCGTCTCCCCGCCCCGTCCGTCCGGCCCCGCGCTCCGCGGGCCGGCGGCCACCGCCGCCCGAACGACGAACCACCCACGAACCACCTGGAGTTCCCGTGACCACCCCCCGCCGCGTACGCGCCCGCCTTGCCGGCGCGGCCGCGACCGCAGCCCTCGCCCTCACCGCCACCGCGTGCGGCGGGCTCGGCGGCAGCACCTCCGGCAACGCCGACGACGCGGGCGCCGCCCAGGCGGCACCCGAGCTGCGCCCCGACCAGAAGGTCGAGATCGTCTTCGAGTCCTACAACCTCTCGCAGGCCGGCGTGTGGACCGACACGATCAACGGCCTGGTCCGGGAGTTCCAGGAGAAGAACCCCAACATCCACGTCACCACCCGGCCTCCCCAGGGCGGCGCGCAGAACGTCGTCGGGTCGATCCAGAGCCAGATGGTCGTCGGCAAGGCGCCGGACGTCGGCCAGGTCACGTTCGGCGACCTCGACTTCGCGGTCAACAGCCTCAAGGCCAAGCCGCTCGACGACCTGGTCGGCAAGGACACCGTGCGGGCCTCGTTCGGCGGACCACACCCGTTCGCCCCCAACGCGGCGACGCTCGGCGACTGGAACGGCAAGACCTACGGCATGCCGTACGTCTTCTCCACGCCGGTCCTCTTCTACAACGCCGACGCCTTCCGCGCGGCCGGACTCGACCCGGACAAGCCGCCGGCCACCTGGGACGACGTCAAGAAGGCGGGCCTGGCCGTCAAGGCGAACGCCGGCAAGGAGGGCGCGTACATAGACTGCGCCACCGCGTCGGCCGGCGACTGGTGCCTCCAGGCGATCATCGCGTCCAACGGCGGCCGGGTCCTTTCCGACGACCGCAAGCAGCTGACCTTCGCCGAGCCCGCGTCGGCCGCGGCCGTCGGCACGCTCGCCGACCTCGTGAAGTCCGGCGCCTCCCCCAACCTCACGCAGGCCCAGGCCATCGACGCGTTCACGCGCGGCAACCTCGGCATGGTGCTGGAGTCCAGCTCCCTGCAGGGCATGTTCCAGCAGGCCGCGGCGGCCGGGAAGTGGGACCTGCGCGCCGCTCCCCTGCCCGCGTTCCCCGGTCGGGCGGCGGTGCCGACAAACTCCGGGTCAGCCCTGATGGTCTTCTCCGACGACTCGGCCAAGCAGCGCGCGGCGTGGCAGTTCATCGAGTTCATGACGAGTGACCGCGCCTACACCGAGATCTCCAGCAAGATCGGCTACCTCCCGCTGCGCCCGTCCCTCGTCGACGACCCCGCCGCGCTGAAGCCATGGGCCGACAAGAACCCGTTGATCCGGCCCAACCTCGACCAGCTCACGCGCCTGCGGCCGTGGGTGTCGTTCCCCGGCAACAGCTACGTCCAGATCCGCGACCTGCTGCTCCAGGCCGTCGAGGCGTCGGTGTACCAGGGCAAGGACCCGGCCGCGACGCTCGCCGACGCACAGAAGCGGGCGAGCGGGCTGCTCCCCTGACCCGGCGCGGCGCGCGCACGTCCCTACCGACCCCGGCTCCACCCGGTCCGGTCCGGCTCCGGCCGACCGGTCCCCCTCCCGAAAAGGCACCGCAATGCGCAAGCCCCTGCACACCGTCATCCAGTTCAGCGACGTCCACGTGGTCCCCGAAGGGGAACTGCTGCACGGCACCGTCGACACTCTGGCGAACCTGGCAGCCGCCCTCGACGAGGTCGAGGCCGCCGCGCTCAGGCCCGCCGCCCTGCTGTTCACCGGCGACCTCGCGGACGCCGGGGACGCCGCGTCGTACCGCAGGCTCCGCGAGACCGCCGAGAAGGCGGCCGCGCGCATCGGTGCCCCCGCGCTGTTCGGCATGGGCAACCACGACAAGCGCGAGGCGTTCCACGCCGACCTGCTCGGCGGCCTGGCCGTCGGCCACGAACGCGACTTCGTCCACCAGGCGGACGGCCTGCGCGTCGTGATGCTGGACACCACCGAGCCGGGCAGCCACCACGGCGACCTCACCGACGCCCAACTCGCCTGGCTGCGCGAGCAGTTGGCCACGCCGGCGGAGCACGGCACGATTCTCGCGCTGCACCACCCGCCGATCCCGTCCCCGCTGGAGATCCTGGAGATGCTGACCCTGCGTCAGTACGCGGAACTCGCCGAGGTGGTGCGCGGCACGGACGTCCGCCTCGTCGTGGCCGGCCACGCGCACCACGCCACCTGCGGCTCGCTCGGCGGCGTACCGGTGTGGGTGGCGCCGGCGACCGCGTACACCGCCGACGTGCTGGCCCCGGCCGGGCTCATCCGCGGGACCGCCGGCGGCGGGTACACCCGCATCGACGTGTACGCGGACGAGGCGACCGCCACATTCGTGCCCGTCGGCCGCGGCGCGCCCGTGTACGAACTCGACGTCGAGACGCTGCGCCGCTACATGGCCGAGCACGGCGCCGCGGCGCAGGCCTGAGGCTCCCGCCCGTGTTCGTCGAAGTAGCCGCGCCGAAGCAGTCCGCCGCCCCCGGAGCCGGGGGCGGCGACCGCCCTTCCCCGCTGCGCCGCATCGCGGCGGCGCTGCCCCCGTACCTCTACCTCGTCCCGGCCGTGGTCTTCCTGGTCACGTGGACGTACCGCCCGTTCGCCCAGACGGTCGAACTCTCCTTCTACAAGTGGAACCTGCTGCCCACCTCGCCGCTGGAGCCGGTCGGACTGGACAACTACCGGCAGGTCCTGGCGCTGCCCGAACTGCACGAGGCCCTGGTCAACACCGGGTGGTACGTGTTGGGCCTGCTGCCGTTCTCGGTGGTGATCCCGGTCGCCATCGCCCTGCTCGCGCAGAACGTGCGCGGGCGCAGCGCGACCCTGTACCGCGCGCTGATCTTCGTGCCGACGCTCGTCACGCCGGTGGCCACCGCCGCGGTGTGGCGGTGGCTGCTCGAACCCGACGGCGGCCCGGTCACCCGGGCCCTGGATGTGTTCGGGATCGGACCGGTGAACGTGTTCCGCGAGCCGGGTCCCGCGCTCGTGGCGATGATCGGGATCTGCGGCTGGCAGATGATCGGCTTCGCGGTGGTCGTGGTCACCGCGGGCCTGTCCGGCATCAACCGCGATTACGCCGACGCCGCCTCGCTCGACGGTGCGACAAGGGCGCAGATCACCCGCCGCATCACGCTGCCGCTGCTGTCGCCGTCGCTGGTGTTCCTGGCGCTGATGACCATCCTGCTGTCCGCGCAGTGGACGTTCCCGCTGATCGACACGCTCACGCAGGGCGGTCCGGGCGGGGCCACCACCAACATCTACTACCTGCTGTGGCAGTTCGGCTTCCGCAGCTTCGACGCGGGATACGCGGCCGCCGCCGGAACCCTGTTCTTCGTCGGCTTCGCGGTCGTCGCCATGTTCTTCGTGTGGCTCGCGGACCGGCTGAGCTTCCACGACGACTGACACACAAACCCCGCTCCCCGAGACGCCCGAGATGCCCAAGATGACCGAGATACCCGGGATTCCCGAGATCCCCGGAAGCCCCTGAGAGCCATCGCGATGACCACCACCGCATACTTCGTCGAAGTCGCCCCTCCGCCACGTGTCGGCCCCGACCCCGGGTCGACGCCCGCGCGCCCCCGTACCGCCACCGTCGCCGCCAAGGCACGGCTGCGCCGCGTACCCAAGGACCTCGCCGATCTGCCGGTCGGCAGCCGCTCGCGTACGCGCACCGCGCTCGGACACGTCGTCCTCGGCGCGCTGAGCGTGGTGTGCGTGTTCCCGGTGTACTGGATGTACATCGTCGCGTTCCGCGAGCCCGGCACGGCCCTGGGGCAGTCGCTGCTGCCGTGGCCGGTGAGCCTGGAGAACGTGCGGCACGTGTGGGACGCGATCCCGATGGGCCGCATGCTCGCCAACACGTTCCTGGTCGCGCTGCTCAGCGCGGTGGGCCAGACCCTCATCGCCCTGCTCGCGGCCTACGCGTTCGCCGCCTGGCGGTTCTTCGGACAGCGCGTGCTCTTCCTGCTGTTCGTCGGAACGTGGCTCGTGCCGTTCCAGGTCACCATGATCCCCAACTACGTGACGCTGTCGAAGCTGGGGCTGCTGAACACGCTGTCGGGCATCGTGGTGCCGACGCTCTGCTCGGCGATGGCCGTGCTGATGCTGCGTCAGCACCTTGCCGCGTTCCCGAAGGAACTCCTCGACGCGTCCCGCATGGACGGCCGTACGTCGTGGGGGACGCTGTGGCGCGTCGTGGTCCCCAACATGCGGCCCGCACTCGCGTCGCTGTTCATCCTGCTGTTCATCTCCGCCTGGAACGAGTACTTCTGGCCCGCGATGGTCCTCCAGCGCTCCGACTCCGTCGTCCAGGTCGGCATCCGCGGCTTCATGGGCGCCGAGGGCAACAACTGGGGTGCCCTGATGGCCGCCTCGGGCCTGGCCTGCCTGCCCATCCTGCTGCTCTACGTGGTGCTCCAGCGCCACGTCATCGACGCCTTCGTCCGTTCGGGCCTCAAGTGACCGGCCCCGCTTCTCCGAGGAGTGCCATGACCGCCGAGACCGCGCTGTCCCCCATCGGGGCCGGCCTTCCGCTGATCAACCTGCGCGACCTGGGCGGGCTGCCGACCCGCGACGGCTCGCGCGTACGCCCGGGCCTGCTGTTCCGCTCGGCCGCGCCGTTCGGGCTGACCGAGGCGGACGGCGCCGCGCTCGTCGCCGCGCTCGGCCTCGGCCTGGTGGTCGACCTGCGGCACGACACCGAGCGTGCCGGCGTGCCGTGGCCCGCGCTGCCGTCCGCTGTGGAGATCCGCGCGATCGAGCTGGCGACGCGGTCCGTGGGCGGCGGCGAAGGCACCGGGGCGGCCGGCGGCGAGTCATCGGGCAGCGAGTCGGCGGCCAACGCGTCGGCGGGCGCCGCACCGGCCTGGCCGTCGCCCTTCGGCGCGCGCGAGTTCGGCCTCTGGTACGCCACGATCGCCGCCCAGGGCGCCGGCCATCTCGCGGACCTGATCCGGGCGTTCGCCCACCCGGCCGCATCCCCCGCCCTGGTGCACTGCACCGCGGGCAAGGACCGCACCGGCATCGTCGCGGCCTGCGTGCTCGACCTGCTCGGCGCCGACGAGGACACGATCGTCGCCGACTACACGCGCACGCAGCTTGCGCTCGACGCGATCCGCGCGCACACGACGGCGGTGCTGCCCGGTCTCGCGGGCCGGGCAGTACCCGCGGTGATCCTGAGCGCGGAGGAGGAGACGATACGCACCTTCCTCACCGAAGTGGCCAGCGAGCACGGCGGGTTCGGTCCGCTCCTGGAGCGGCACGGCATCACCGACGCGGAGGTCGGGGCCCTGCGGGCACGGTTCCTCCAGCGCTGAGGCACCGCCCCCGGGGATCGCGGATCCCCGGGGGACGCGCCGAAGACGTCAGACGGGGGCACGGCGCAGGCGGCCCTGCACCGGGAGGCTCTTCACGCCCGCGAGGAAGACCGAGCGTATGCGCACCGGTTCGCCGACCACGTCGAGTTTGGCGTACGCGGCGAACAGCTCGGTGAAGAGCAGCCGCAGCGTGAGCCGGGCCATGTTCGCGCCGATGCAGTAGTGCGGACCGGCCCCGAAGGCCAGGTGCCGGTTGGGGCGCCGGGCGACGTCGAACACGTCGGGGTCGGTGAACACGCGGCGGTCGCGGTTGGCCGACGCGAGGAAGGCCACGACCGGCTGGCCTTCCGGGACGACGACACCGGACAGCTCGACGGGGCGCCGCGTGGTCCGCATGAAGTAGCGCGCGGGTGTGGCCCACCGCAGGCTCTCCTCGATGCCGCTGTCGAGCAGGTCGGGCCGGGCGGCCCAGGCCGCGTACCCGCCGTTCTCCGCCAGGGCCATGACCGTGGCGACCGGGACCTGGGACAGCGTGACGGCGGCGCCGAGCAGCAGGCTGTAGCAGTTGGACACGATCGCGGCGGGCGGCATGCGCACGCCGTCGTGCCGCATACCGAGCATGATCCCCACGAGGTCGTCGCGGGGATCGCGGGCCCGGGCGCGGACCAGGTCGGTGAAGTACGCGAACAACTCGCGGTGCGCGCGGCGCAGCGTCGCCGCGGGACCCTCCGGCAGCATGAGGTCGGGGTCGTCCTCGGCCGAGGCCGTCATCGCCAGCCGGGCCAGGTGCGGCCGGTCCGCCTCGGGGAGCCCGAGCAGCAGGCCGAGGACCACGAGCGGCAGGTCGCGCATGCCGGCGGCGAAGTCGAAGGGGCCCCCGTCGAGGGGCAGCAGGGCGCGGATGCCCGCGCGTACCTCGCGTGTGTGGGCGTCCACCGACCTGACGCGCATGGCCTTGTGGAGGGGTGCGCGCAGGGCGTCGTGCCGGGGCGGATCGGTGGCCGCCATCTGGTGCCCGGCCGCCGGGTCGGGCCTGCCGATGAGGCTCAGCAGCGTGCCCCGCTCGGAGGTGAAGACCTCGTGGTCGCGCAGGATGCGGTCGACATCCGCGTAGCGGGTGGCGGCCCAGAAGCCGAGGCCCGCGTCAGGACGCGGGCCGCCGGCCCCCTGGCCCCGGGCGGCGTGAGGGGCGCCGACAGGCTGCCAGTACACGGGGTCGTACGCGCGCAGCGCCCGCCACACGGCGTGTGGGTCGTGGTCGGCGTACAGACCGGGATCGGCCAGGTCGGGAACCGCGTGCCGAGGCGCGGATCCGGTGTTCATACCCCGGCCCCGGCGGATTTCAGGGCCTCCTCCACCGCCTCGGCCAGTGTCGCGACCGTGGGCGAGAGGAAGAGTGCGGCGGCCGAGATCTCGACGCCGAACTCCACGTCGACGTCGAGTTGCACGCGGGCGGCGAGCATCGAGTCGCCGCCGAGTTCGAAGAAGTCGTCCTCGATGCCGACCGGGCCGAACCGCAGGGCCGACTCCCAGAGCCGGACGAGGCGTTCCTCAAGGCCGGTGCGCGGTGCCGCGTAGTCGGTGGTGATCCCCGCTTCGACGCGGGCCTCCTCGTCGGCCGCTCCCGGGTCGTGCGCCGCGCCAGGCCGTACGACGTGGTGGTTTTGTGCCATCCGTTCCCCCTGCGGTTGTCCACGTCGCCTCACTCTCCCAGCGGGCCTCTGCGGGAGGATTGGATAAATCCGACATGCAAGCGGCCGCGCCCGGCCCGAGGCAGATGCCTTCGGCGGGGCCGCGGGCCGGGCGCCCCGGGGCCGGACAAGGACCGGACAGGAGGCGGACAGGAGGCGGTGCGGGCGCCTCGGCCCGGCCGGCCCGGGCCGGACCGGACGAGACCGGCTCGGCCCCTGCGATTCGGCGGCGCGGCGAGCAACGGTCAGGCGTGGCCGAGGAGTTTCCGGGCGTACTGTTCGACGCGCGTGCCGTCGAAGAACCGCGGGTTCATGCCGCCGTGCAGGCGCACCGTGTTGTCGCACGCGAACTCGCGGAATTGCGCGGGGGTGAGATGCCTGTGCTCGACCAGTTCGCGGGCCTCCCCGACGACTTCACGCATGTCGGTGACGTCCCAGTGGCCGATGTCGGAGCCCAGCAGCGGGCGCAGCACGGCGCCGCAGGGGTTGAGGGAGTCGGCGTACGCCCAGGCGATCGTGGGGTCGTCGGCCTCGCAGCCGAAGTAGAAGCGCTCGAACATGCGGGCGATGTCGGCGGGCGATGCGATGCCGCTGCCCCGGTAGTCGTCGAGGTCGGGCGGCGGGTTGTCGGCCTGCCCGCGCAGTCCCGCGGCCAGACCGGGGGCCGCGAAGTGCGTGCCACCGTGCCGGGCGAACAGGTCGTCCCAGAGCGCGGCGTCGAGTCCGGCCGGGTCGAGTGCCGCGATGTTCGGGCCGCCGCGCTTCTCCCAGTGCCCGACGAGGTCGGCGAGGAGTTGTACGCCCCACGAGACGCCGCCTTCCAGGAAGGCGAAGTTCAGCGTCGGGAAGCGGTGGGCGACGCCGCCGATGACGAGGGCCTTGGCGAAGGCCTCCCCGCCGGCGGCGAAGGTGCCGATGTGGTTGTGCACGTAGCGGGTGGACGACTGGCGCAGGCCGATGCCCATGGTGGGGGTGTGCACGGTGACGGCGACGCCGAGTTCGACGCAGCGGCGCCAGAGCGGGTCGTAGTCGTGGACGCTGTCGAGTGCGAGGACGTCGTACCAGCGGGCACCCGCGGGGCCGCCGGGGACGGGGCGCTCGACGATGTTGTTGACGAGCACGGCCTTGAACCCCAGGCTGCCGACCGCGTGTTCGAGTTCGGCGATCGCCTCGTCGGGGGTGTGGGTGGGGACGACGGCGGCCGGGGTCATGCGGTCCTGGAGCCCGTCGGTGAGTTCGGCGAGGTAGGTGTTCACGCCGCGGCAGGCGCCGGCCCGGATCGCGTCGTCGGGGTGGCCGGAGGCGACGAGGCCGACGCTGGGGTAGAGGACCGCGAAGTCGAGTCCTATCTCGTCCATGCGCTCGTGCAGCAGGGCGGGCAGGAAGGCCGTCGCCCGGTCGAGGGTGTTGCCGGGCAGCGACCACCAGGGCGGGATCCAGGTGCCCGGGCGGCGTTGGTCGCCGGTCAGCTCGGCGAGGCGGCCGTCGGTGCTGCTGCGCGAGGCGTAGGTGGGCGACGAGCCGAGGAAGTGGTCGGCCGCGTCCGGTCCGGCGACCTTGCGGATCACCTCGGTGAGGACGGGAAGTGCCTCGACGATGTGGCCGTCGCCGTCCACGACGGGATGCGGTGTGCGGTCGGCCTGCGGTACGGCCGCGCGGGGCGTGTGACGTGCGGATTCAGGTGCGGGCATGGGCGCCAGTGTCGGCCGGGCGCGGTGAGAAGGGAAGCCGATTCCCGCATGATTCGCGAACGATTGTTTCGATTATTCGACCCGTCACAGTTTACCCGACGAAGCACTGTAGACATCTGACGCAGTGTCAGTTAGGCATTGCCCCTGCACTGCACGTGTCAACGGACGTGCGACGCCGGAATCGAAGCGGAATCGGACACTCCTGTTCCGTGGCGGGCCCGGACGTTCCGTACGACAGCTCCCGGAAGGACGTACGACATGGCCCCTGCGAACTCCCGCGGCCCACTCGGCCGCCGCCGCCGCGCACTCGTCGCCGCGGCGGCGGCGCTCACCGGCCTGTTCGCCGCCGCCTGCGGAGGAGGCGACGGAAAGGGCAGCGACGGCGTCGACCCGGGCGTCACCGGCGCCGCGAAGTCCGGCGGCACCCTGGAGGTCATCTCGGTCACCGACATGGCCCGGGTCGACCCGTTCGGCGCCATCAGCAACTACTACACGGACAGCTCGCGGCTCAACGCGATGTACGACTCGCTCTTCTACAGCGAGCCCAAGACCGGCAAGCCCCTGCCGCAGATCGGCGAGAGCCTGGTCCCGGACCCGAGCGGCCAGGTCTGGACGCTGAAGATCAAGCCGAACGTGAAGTTCACCGACGACACGCCGTACGACGCGGCCGCGGTGAAGTGGACGTGGGACGAGCACAAGAACCCCGAGCGCCGCTCGCTGGTGGCCGGCTCGGCCGCCGCCATCGACAAGACCGAGGTCGTCGACCCGCTGACCCTCAAGATCACGCTCAAGGCGCCGAACGCCAACTTCGACCGCGTCGTGGCGTCGTCGCTGGCCTTCATCCCGTCGCCGACCGCGCTCCAGAAGGACCCCGCCGGCTTCGCCGCAAAGCCGGTCGGCGCCGGGCCGTTCGTGCTGTCGGAGTGGGCGCGGGACAGCAAGATGGTGTTCACCAAGAACCCCAAGTACTGGCAGGGCCCCGACAGGCCGGTGCTCGACAAGGTCGTCTTCAGCGTGATGAGCGACAGCACGCAGGCGCTCAACAGCGTCGCCACCGGGGGCAGCGACCTCAAGGTCTCGGCGAGCTCGACCGACGCCGCCAAGGCGCGTGACCTCGGGCTGGGCGTCTCCCAGGTGCCGGTGATCGTGGGCGAGGCCATCGTGTTCAACTCGTCCAAGCCGCCGTTCGACGACCCGCGCGCCCGCCGGGCCGTCGCGCTGGCGCTCGACCCGAACGAGATGAACAAGATCGCCTTCACCAACCAGGGCGTGCCCAGCTCCAGCCTGTTCCCCGCGGACAGCCCGCTGGTCAAGCCGGACGCGCCGAAGCTGCCGTCGGCGAACCGCGTCGAGGCGCAGAAGCTGCTCGACGAACTCGCGGCCGAGGGCAAGCCGCTGAAGTTCACGTACCTCGTGCCGCAGAACAACCAGGCGACGAAGACCGGCGAGTACGTCCAGACGCAGCTGAACGGCCTGAAGAACATCGAGGTCAAGACGCAGGCGATGGCGATCGTGTCGTACACACAGGCGGTGCGCGTCAACCGGGCGTTCGAGGCCGCGCTGCACAACTGGACCGTCTCGGACGTCGAGCCGACCGTCTACGCCTACCTGCACAGCTCCAGCCCGACGAACTTCCTGGGCTACAAGAGCGCCGAGACGGACGCGGCGCTGGAGCAGGGCCGCAAGACGAACGACCCGGCGCTGCGGCAGGAGGCGTACACCGCGCTCATGGCCTCGGTCTCGAAGGACGTGCCGCTGTGGCCGTACCAGGAGGGCCGCATCACCGTGTTCCACAAGACCAGCGTGGCCGGGCTGCTGCTCAGCAACGACGGCGTGCTGCTCATGGACCGGCTCGGGCGGCGCTGACCTGGTGACCGGCTGAACCGGCTGGACCGGGCTGACCGGTCGGCTGGGCTGACCGGCCGGGCTGACCAGCTGACTGGGCTGACCGGTCCGGTCCGGAAAACCCGGCCCAGAAAATACAGAGAAAAGCGATAAAACGGGAGGTTCCCACCTCCGCTGTGGCGTCCGACAATGGAACGACCGGGGACGCGGACAGCCATCCGAGCGGAGGTGGGGACCATGCCCGCCATGAAGCACTGGACCGTGGACATCTACCTGACCGAGAAGACCGGCGTCGACGAGTTCGACGGCGGGATCTCGGTGCGCACACACGCCGAGGCCCGGCTCGACACGGGCTCGGGCGACGCGCTGCGGGCCTGGGGCAACGCACGCAAGCACCCGGCCGACCGCGACGTTCCGCAGATCGGCGACGAGCTTGCCGCGGCCCGCGCGCTGTCCGACCTGGCGCACCGCATGCTGCACGCTGCGGCGGCGGACATCGAGGCCGCCACCGGGCAGTTCGCCTCGCCGCGCGTCTGAGGGCACACGCGGCGGGCCGCGTCGCGCGGGGCGCGCCACTTGCGGGCCCCGCGCGCCCCTGCTGTGCGCCCGCACGCCGTTGATCATGGGCATGCCGCGGCCGTTACCTGGGAGCGCGGGCGTACGACCGGTTGGTCCGCGGGAGCGGCCTTCGCGGGCCGTCCCCGGGGCCTCGGCCCGGACCACGCCGTCGGGGCCCGCGCGTCGAACAGCGCACCGGCCGGAGGGGAAGCCGATGTCCATCGCAGCGGAGCCCGAGCAGACCGAAGAACAGGCCGCCCGACTGAGTCTCAGCACGGCGGCCGCGCGCAACCTTGCCACCACCACCAAGTCCGCACCGCAGATGCAGGGGATCAGCTCGCGCTGGCTGCTGCGGATGCTTCCCTGGGTCCAGGTCGACGGCGGTACCTACCGCGTCAACCGCCGCCTCACGTACGCCGTCGGGCGCGGCCGCGTCGCCTTCGTCCGCGAGGGCGCGGAGCTGCGCGTCGTCCCCCCGACCCTCGCCGAACTGCCCGCGCTGCGCGGCGTCGAGGACGAGGACCTGCTCGCGGAACTCGCGTCGCGCTGCACGCAGCGCGAGTTCGCGCGCGGCGAGGTCATCGTGGAGGCCGGATCCGCGGTCGACGAGATCCTGCTCGTCGGGCACGGCAAGATCGACCGGATCCGGCCGGGCAAGTACGACCACGACAGCGCGGTCGGCTCCCTCGCGGAAGGCGACCACCTCGGCGACGAGGCACTGACCGACCCGGACGCCACCTGGGACTTCGGGGTGCGCGCCGCGACCGCGGGCACGCTGCTGGCCCTGCCCGCCGCGGCGTTCCGCGAACTGGCCGCCCGGTCCGAGGCGCTGGCGGCGGCGCTCGAACGCTTCCGCGCCGACGCGGGGCAGCCCGCCAACCACAAGGGCGAGGCCGACATCGCCCTCGCGTCCGGCCACGACGGCGAGCCGGACCTGCCGGGCACCTTCGTGGACTACGAACTGGCCCCGCGCGAGTACGAGCTGAGCGTCGCGCAGACCGTGCTGCGCGTGCACAGCCGGGTCGCCGACCTCTACAACCAGCCGATGAACCAGGTCGAGCAGCAGTTGAAGCTGACCATCGAGGCGCTGCGCGAGCGCCAGGAACACGAGATGGTCAACAACCCGGACTTCGGGCTGCTCCACAACGCCGACCCCAAGCAGCGCATCCAGACGCACTCCGGCCCTCCGACACCCGACGACATGGACGAGCTGCTCACGCGGCGGCGCGGCACCAAGCTCCTGACGGCGCACCCGCGGACCATCGCCGCGTTCGGGCGCGAGTGCAACCGGCGCGGGCTCTACCCGGACCACCTCGACGTGGCGGGCACGCGCGTGACGGCGTGGCGCGGCGTACCGCTGTTCCCCTGCGACAAGATCCCGATCGCCGACGGGCACACGTCGAGCGTGCTGGCCATGCGCACGGGTGCCGACGACCAGGGCGTGGTCGGGCTGCACCAGATCGGCATCCCGGACGAGTACGAGCCGGGGCTCAACGTGCGCTTCATGGGCATCAACCCGAAGGCGGTCGTGTCCTACCTGGTCAGTACCTACTTCTCGGTGGCGGTCCTGGTGCCGGACGCGCTGGGGATCCTGGAGAACGTCGAGATCGCCCGCCCCCGCGCGTAGCCGCGTCGGCCGCGAGCCCACACGCGGGGCCCCACACGCGGGCCCCACACGTGGGCCCGCGCACCGCGGTTCGTGGCCCTCGGACACCGGCCTAGCCGATCCTTCCCGGTCCGGCGGGCAGGCGGCGCAGGCCGCGCGGGACTCCGCGCATTCCGTACTGAACGCGGGGCGGCGCGGCGGCGACGGGTACCGTGGCCGCGTGGTGACCAGGCGTGGGGGACGAGGGGTACGAGGGCCGGTGGCGGTCGGTGCCGCTCTCGCGGTCTTACTGGTTGCGGGATGCGGTTCCGGGTCCGGCTCGGGCGCGGACGCCAGGGCGAGTGCCGCGGTTTCGGACGGCAGCGCGGCATCGCCGGAAGCGCCCGCACCCCTCTCCCCCGCAACTGGATCGGACGGCACCGCCTCGTCCACGTCCGCGCCCCCGGCGGTCCCGGCACCCGCCGCCTCCTCCACGGCGGGCGCCCCGGGCGCTCCGGGTGCGGCCACCACGGCTCCCCCGCCGGCCCCGGCGCCGCCCGCGCCAGGTGCCCCCGCCCCTCCCCCGGCAGCGCGCCCGGGCGCCGCTCCGGCCGCGAACACGCCTTTCGACTACCAGATCGGCGGGCCGTACCAGCCCAAGGCGGGCGTGGGCGTCGTGGTGCGCGACCGCGGGGCGGCACCGCTCGGCGGCGCGTACAACGTCTGCTACGTCAACACCTTCCAGGCCCAGCCGGACGCCACGGCGTGGTGGGAGAAGCAGCACCCCGACCTGCTGCTGCGCGACGGCGGTGCGGTGGTGATGGACGAGGACTGGGGCGAGGCGCTGCTCGACGTGTCGACCCCGGCCAAGCGCGACGCGCTGATCGCGGTGGTCGGGCCGTGGATCGACGACTGCGCGCGCCGCGGCTTCCAGGCGGTCGAGGCGGACAACCTCGACTCGTTCGGCCGCTCGCACGGCAAGCTGACGCTCGCGCACAACGCGGCGTTCGCGAAGCTGCTGGCGGCCCGCGCGCACGCGGCCGGCCTGGCGTTCGCGCAGAAGAACACCGTGGAGATGGTCGGCCAACGGGCTTCCGTCGGCTTCGACTTCGTGGTGTCCGAGGAGTGCGCGAAGTACGACGAGTGCGGTGCCTTCGCCGCGGCCTACGACAACAAGGTCTTCGTCGTCGAGTACGCGCGTGCCGATTTCGACACCGCCTGCCGCGGCTTCGCGGGCCGGCTGTCGATCGTGCTGCGCGACCGCGACGTGACCGCACCCGGGCAGCCGGGCCACGTGTACGCGGCCTGCTGAACGGGCTCAGCGGTAGCCGTCGGTGTCGGCGGGCTTTCCGGGGTCCTGGACCTCGACCAGGTAGCGCCATGCGTCGGGGCGGCTGCCGTCGAGGTCGGTGAAGCCGTACTCACGGGCCAACCGGCCGCTGGACAAGGACCGGCCGTTCCAGCGCGCGACCTCGGGGTCCGCGGCGAGCGCGGCGACCGCGCGGCCGACGTACGACGGCGTCTCGGAGATCGCGAAGTGCGGTGCGCACTCGGTCGCGTCGCGCCAGTTCTCCTCGGTGACGCCGTACGCGTCGAGCATCATCTCGGAGCGCAGCCAGCCGGGCGTGAGGGCGACCGCGGTCGCGCCGCGCGGGCCGAGTTCGTGGCCCAGCGTGAAGGCCATCCGCAGCACGGCCGACTTCGCGATGTCGTAGAAGTAGGAGTTGCGGTAGTTGGCCCCGTTGTACTCGGCGGTGCCGTCGGTCATCTCCACCACCAGGCCACCGGGCGTGCGGAGCATGAGCGGCAGGGCGAAGTGGCTGGTGATCGCGTGGGTGTCGAGCGCGAGGCGCCAGAGCCGCAGGCCGTCGTCGAGGTCGTGCTCCCACACCGGCTTGTCCCACGCGAACAGCCCCTCGCCGCCCCAGACGTCGTTGACCAGGATGTCGAGGCGGCCCTGCTCGGCGTCGATCCGCTCGACGAGCGCGCGGACCCGGTCGGGCTCCAGATGGTCGGTGGGTACGGCGATGCCGTGCCCGCCCGCGGCGGTGACCAGGTCGGCGGTCTCCTCGACCGTCTCGGGCCGGTCGTACTCCGAGCGGTGTCCCCGCGTGCTGCGGCCGGTGGCGTACACCGTCGCCCCGGCCGCCCCGAGCTGCACCGCGGTGCCGCGCCCGGCGCCGCGCGTCGCCCCCGCGACGAGGGCGACCTTGCCGTCGAGGGGTTTCGCGGACATACCGGGACTCCTGGGGATCGTCGGACGCTACGCCGGACCGCTGCCCGGTTTCGCGGCGTCTCGAACCCGGTCAGTTCTCCGACGTGCCGTTGATGCGCGCCAGGATCTGCGGGTTGGTGACGTGCACCGGGATGTTCTCGTCGTCGAACAGGCCGAGCCGCTGCAGCGCACCGCCTTCCACCGGCAGGACCGCGCCGGTGGTGTACGCGGCGAGGTCCGAGATCAGGAACAGCACCGCGCCCGCGACGTCGTCCGGGGTGCCCCGCCGGCCCAGCGGCACGCCGCGGCCGGCGACGGCGGGGTCCTGCGGGGCGCTGGTGGCCCGGGGCGTGGTGATCGAACCGGCCGCGACGGCGTTGACCCGGATGCCGTAGCGGCCCCATTCGAGGGCCAGCGTGCGCGTCAGCCCGAGCACGGCGGCCTTCGCCGTGCCGTAGCCGACGTGGTACGGCGCGGCGACCACGCCGCCGGTGGAGGAGATCGTCACGATCGACCCGTCGCCGCCCTGCTCGACGATGCGCCGGGCGACCGCCTGGGACAGGAACATCACGTGGTGCAGGTTGAGGTCGAGCGCGGCGTCCCACTGCTCGCGGCCGAAGTCCAGGGCGGGGGCCCAGTGCGGGATCAGACTGCCGCCGACCACGTTCACCAGGCCGAACAGGGTGCCGGGGGCGGCGTCGACGACCGCCTGGACGCCTTCCGGCGTACCGATGTCGGCGCGTACCCGCACCAGTTCGCCCGGCAGCTCGATCGCGTCGAGGCGGTCCTGGTCGCGGTCGACCGCGACGACCACGGCGCCCGCCTCGGACACGGCCCGCGCGCAGGACGTGCCGATGCCGCCCCCGCCGGCTCCGGACACGATGACGGTACGGCCGTCCAGGCGCAGTCGGTCGGTGATCACAGGTTCTCCTCGGGCAGGTTCGGACAGTGCGGTCGGACGCGCGGCACACTGCGGTGCCGGCGTCCGATTCGGGCCGGTGTGCGGTCGGGTCAGCTGCCCTGCGCGGCCCGCAGCCGCGGCAGCACCTCGGCGCCGAGCGCCTGGATCTGCTCCCGTGCGGCGTCGGCGGTGACCCCGGGCACCTGCACCCGGAGGTTCAGGCAGGTCGCTCCCGTGTCGCGCATCGTGGCGGCAAGCTCCTCCGCGAGGGCGGCGGGGTCGTCGTGGCAGACGAACCCGGTGTCGCGCCAATGGCGTTGGGCCGCCTCGGGCGTGTACGAGGCGTAGACGTCGCGCTGCCGTTCGAACGCCTCGCGCGGCGGGTCGCCCAGCCACACGCGGCGGATCAGCACGCGCGGGTGCTGCCCGCCGGCTTCCACGTAGCGCTCCGTCAGTTCCCGGATCCGCGCCGGGTCCGAGGCGCCGTCGTAGATGATCCCCGCGCCCGAGGCGGCCGCGCGGCGCACGGCAGGGGGGCTCATCGCGGTGCTGATGACCGGGATTGGAGCCTTCGCGCACGCGGCCAGCGCACGGTCGCCCTCCAACTCCCCCAGCTCTTCGCCGCGCAGCATGCGCGCGAGACGGGGAAGGCCGTTCCGGAAGCGGGGCATGGCGTCGTCGCGCGGGACGTCCATGACGTTGAAGTCCAGGTCGAGCGCGCCGGGCGCGACGCCGACCCCGACGCGGCCGGGATGCCGTACGGCGAGCCACGCCACCTCTTCGGCGAGCATCGCGACCGGGCGCAGCGGCAGGAGCACCGGGCACGCGGCCGCCCAGCCGCGCGGCATGCGGTCGAGCATCCACCCGGCCACCTGCAGCGGATTGGGCAGGTAGCCCGCGAACCCGCCGTGGTGCTCGCTGGTCATGACGCCGTCGAACCCGGACTCGGACGCCGCGGCCGCGTGCCCGAGGAGTTCGGCCGCCACGCCTGGCGCGTCGAGTTCGTTGTGCGGATAGATCCGCAGGGATATCGAGCCGTCCGCGAATGCCGCCGAGGATGCCGCTGCCACGCCGAAGCCTCCAGTCGCCGCCCCCGACGGAATTTGATCAAGCAACGGCCGGAGCGTAAACCGGTCATCCGTTGATGACAAGGCCCATCGCGCGACGCGACGGCAGGATGTGCGGGCCGCGGCTGCCACGGCAGGCCGTACCCGTTCGCGCGCCGTACGCGCTTCCGCGGGCCTCGGAGGCGGCACCGTCGGCGGCGTGACCCGCGAGTTCCTGCCGCCCGAGCAGTGGTACGAAACCCTCCCCACCGTGTACGCCTCGGCCTGTGGCTTCATCACCGACGCCCGCGGCCGGGTGCTCCTGGTCAAGCCCAACTACCGCCCGTACTGGGCGCTCCCGGGCGGCCTGGTCGACGAAGGGGAGCTCCCGCACGAGGCGTGCGTCCGCGAGCTGCGCGAGGAGCTGGGCCTGACGCTCGGCGCGGGCGCCCTGCTGGCCGTCGACTGGGCCCCGGCGGAGGGGGTACGCCCGCGCCCGATGGTGAACTGGCTGTTCGACGCGGGGGAACTCGACGCGGACACGATCGCCCGGATCCGGCTCCAGGAAGACGAACTGGACGACTTCGCCCTGGTCGCTCCCGACGACGCCAAGGACTACCTGCCCGGTCACACGTCCCCGCGCGTGGCGGCCGCGCTCACCGCGCGGCGGGAGAACCGCACGGTCTACCTGCCGCGCTGACGTTCCCGGCGCGCGCCTAAGCCCCCCCTTGGCCCGAGGGCAGGCCCTGCGGCAGGGGGTAACTCTTGACGGGTGCGAGCTGTCCGTACCGCCCGTGTCAGGCGACGAGTGACGGGACTCGAACCCGCGCGTCGCGAAGCGACGGCCTCCTGCGGGTGCCGCCGCGACAACCACCGCGCGTGCTCGGCCCGAACGCGCGCATCGGAGAGCGGCCGGGCACGGGCGGTCTGCCCGCGTCCGGCGGCACTCCTCTTCTACTGCGGCTACGGCTCGTTGCCCGGATCCTCCCCTCGCGCCCGGCGGATCGCGCCGGGGTCCAGGCGGAAGGCCGGGGTGAGGTCGGCCTCGTCGTAGTAGCGGTGGTACACCGGAGTGAGCCCGCCGGAGACCGGCGGGACGATCCAGCTCCAGTCCGCGGGGCACACGCGGCCCGCGTCCTCCTCCTTGCGCACATGCCGCAGGAATCGGGCCGATTCGGTGTGGTGGTCGGCGATCGTGGCGCCGGCGCTGTCGAACGAGTGCAGCACCGCGCGGTTGAGCTCGACGAGCGCGCGGTCGCGCCACAGCGTGCGTTCGCTGGAGGTGTCGAGCCCGAGCAGGCGCCCGATCTCCGGCAACACGTCGTACCGGTCGGCGTCGACGAGGTTGCGGGCGCCGATCTCGGTCTCCAGGTACCAGCCGTTGAACGGGGCCGCGCCGTACGAGATCCCGCCGATCTCCAGGCGCATGTTGGAGATCGCCGGGATGGCGTGCCACAGGAGGGCGAGTTCGCCGACGGAGGTGTACTCGGGGTGTTCGATGGGGACTTCGTGCACCGCGTCGGCGGGCAGTTCGAACCAGGTCACCGGGTCCTGGTCGGTCTCGACGAGGAGCGGCAGGACGTCGAAGCGCGTCCCGGGCCCCGCCCAGCCGAGCTTGCGGGCGAACTCGGTGATGCCCGTGTTGCGCCCGTCGCCCAGCCGGGTGCCGTCGTCGTGCTCGTATCCCGCGTACCGGATCAATTGCTCGTTCCAGATGCGGACCCGGCGCCCGGTGGGGCTGTCGGGGGCGAACACCGTGATGGTCGGCCGGATCCGGCCGCCCCGCCACGTGGTGCGCAGGTGCTCGAAGCATTCCGCGGCCACGCTCGAAGCGCGGTGCACATGGCGCCGGTCGCGGATGTGCAGGCTGTTCCAGTACAGGCGGCCGATGCAGCGCGCCGAGTTGCGCCACGCGACGCGTGCGCCCCAGGTCAGTTCGGCGTTGGTGTGGACGTACGTCCCGGTCTCCTCCAGTTGGGTGCGGACCGCGTGCCAGCGCTGTTCCAGGCCCGGTGTGTCCGTCTCCTGGTGGTACTGCTCCACGAAGTCCCTGGCCTGCGCGTACTCGACAGGACTCGACGCGGGCCGGGGCGGGGGGACCGCGGCGGGCGGCGGGACGGTTGCCGGGATTGCCGAGGTCGCCGAGGTCGCTGTCGCCGCCGGGGCCGCGGTGGCCGCCGCGGGCGGAACGGCAGGGGGCGGCACGGCAGGGGGTGGCACGGCGGCGGGCGGTACGGCGGGACGCGGCGGCGGGGACGGCTTCGGCGGTGCGGTGGTGGTCGGGTGGATGAGTTGGTCGGTCAACATGCTCCTCGTACGCGGTGCGGACGGCTTCGCGGCGGCGTGGCGGCCGGTCACACAAAGGCCCCTACTGCATGGGCATCGGCGGGGGGCGTGCCGAAGCCCGTGAGCACGGGGTCGTGGTGGATCTGCGCCTGCGGCAGGCCGAGGCGGCGCAGGACGCGGGCGCTGTCGAGGACCATTTCGGGCGGTCCGGACAGGTACGCGTCGCAGTCGTAGCGCGGCCCGTACTCGGCCAGCACGTCCGCGACACCGCCGCTGATACCGGCCAGGGCCATGTCGGCCAGAGCCGGCCGCACCGTCAGCCACGGGCTGCGCTGCGAAATGCGGAGCAGTTCGTCGAGGCCGTACAGGCCGCTGTGCTCGCTGGCCCCGTAGAAGAGGTCGACGAAGCGTTCGTGGCCCGCGAAGACGATCTCCTCGACGATCGCCTTGAGCGGCGCGAGTCCGGTGCCGCCGGCGACGCACAGCACGGGGTGCAGTGTGTGGTGGTCGAGGACCATTTCGCCCATGGCGGGCCCGAGTCTTATGCGGTCGCCGACGACGGCCTTGCGGACCAGCGCGTTGCTGACCCATCCGGCCGGCACGGCTCTTATGTGGAACGTGAGCAGGCCGTGGTCACCGGGCGCGTTGGCGATCGAGTACGGCCGCCAGACACGTGGCCACCAGGGCGTTTCGAGGGTCGTGTACTGCCCTGCCCGGTAGGGGAACGGGAGTTCGGGCCGTACGGTGACCACCGCGATGTCGTCGGCGGGCCTCTCGTGCCCGACGATCTCCGCGTTCCAGTGGGGTGGGTTGACCAGCGCGTCCGCCTCGGCCCCGCCGGTCATGAGTGCGGCGGCGGCGTTGTAGGCGCGGCCCCACGCGTCGGCGGTCGCCTGGTCCCACGCTTCGCCGCTGTACCGGGCGAGCGCGGCGAGCAGGCACTCGCCGACGAGGGCGTAGTGCTCGGAGACCACGTCGTACTTGCGGTGGTCGCGCCCGAGGCGGCCCAGGTAGCCGGCGAGCGCGTCGGCGTTGTCCAGATCGCCGACGATGCGCACCAGCGCTTGGACCAGCCGGTCGCGCTGCGCGTCCATCGCAGGGGGGAACAGATCGCGCAGCGCGGGTTCGCGCAGGAAGAGCAGTGCGTAGAAGTGGGAGGTGAGTTCCGACGCCTTGGGGGAGACGACGGCGAGGTTTGCCCGGATGAGTTCTGCGTCTTGTGCGGCCAAGATCGCCCTATCGTTTGACACTCCGTCAACGTGGCGACGCGTCTTCGGCCCGTGGCGAGATCGTCGCTGTGAGCCAATGGCCAAATACGATGTGCGTTGATCGGGTGTGTCCGCAAGTCGAGCGACCGGTTCCGGTTCTGCCGCGCCGGAAGTCTGCTAAGTGAGGAATTTGCCGGTTACGCGCGTCATCACAAACCCGTACGTATACGTATGGACAGGACGCGCGGCTACTTTGCCGAAGACTCGCGCTCAGCGGCCTTGTCAGCCTGGAAACCGTCCTCGTCGCGGCCCCGGCGCCAATATCCGGAAACCGAGAGGTCTTCGCGCGCAACGCCCCGCTCCTCCAGCAGGTGCCGGCGCATCTCCTTCACGGTGTCGGCCTCGCCGTGCACGAACGCCTGGACGCGCCCGGCCGGGAATTCCAGCTCGCGCAGGACCTCCGGCAGCGGTTTCGCGCCGTTCGACCGGTGCAGCCACGTGATGCGCGCATCGCCGGGCGTCGCCAACTCCTGCTCCTCCTCGGGCGACGCCACCTCGATGAGCGCCCGCACCGGCGCGCCCTCGGGAACGCGCGCGAGCGACGCACCAATCGCCGGCAGCGCGCTCTCGTCGCCGACGAACAGGTGCCAATCGGCGTCGGTGCCCGGCACGTACGCCCCACCGGGGCCGAGCAGCATCATCCGGTCCCCCGGCTTCGCGTTCGCCGCCCACGGCCCGGCGAGCCCCTCGTCGCCGTGGTACACGAAGTCGATGCTCAGCTCGCGCGCCTGCGGGTCGATGTGCCGCACGGTGTACGTGCGCGTCACCGGCCAGTCCGCCCGCGGCATTTCGGCCCGCACGGCCTGCATGTCCAGCGGCTCCGGGTAGGTCACCCCGGGCCGGAGGAACAGCACCTTGACGTACGCGTCGCTGAAGCCGTTGTCGACGAAGCCCGTGAAGCCGTCGCCGCCCGCGGTCACCCGCACCATGTGCGGGGTGATCCAGCGCGTCTCGCGCACGACAAGGTCGATCACGGAGCGGCGCTTGGGGGCGGGCGTGCTGGCCGGTGTGCTCATGGATGCTCCTCCACCGCCGTGCGGCGACGTCGGCGGTCGGACCCGCCGGTTGTTGGTTAGGCAAGCCTAACCAATCCCGATCGTCGCGGGAGGCCGGGCACCTGTTCGTACCCCCGGGCCGGTCAAACCCGGTCAAGACCGCGATGCTTCCCCGCACCCGGGCGTGGCGGTCGGACCGGCTCCCTAGAATGCCCGGATGAGCACGCTCGACGGCATCGACGACGCGCACGACGTACTGCGGAGGGTCTTCGGCTACGACTCCTTCCGCGGCGACCAGCGCGAGATCATCGACCACATCGTCGCGGGCGGCGACGCCCTTGTGCTCATGCCCACCGGCGGCGGCAAGTCGTTGTGCTACCAGATCCCCGCGCTCGTCCGGCGCGGCGTGGGCGTGGTGATCTCGCCGCTGATCGCGCTGATGCAGGACCAGGTCGACGCGCTGACCGCGCTCGGCGTACGCGCCGGATTCCTCAACTCGACGCAAATGCCGCACGAGCGACAGCAGGTCGAACGGGACTTCCTGTCCGGCGAGTTGGACCTGCTCTACCTGGCACCCGAACGGCTTCGCGTGGACGCCACGATGCGACTGCTCGACCAGGGCACCGTCTCGCTGTTCGCGATCGACGAGGCGCACTGCGTCGCCCAGTGGGGCCACGACTTCCGGCCGGACTACCTGGCGCTGTCGGAACTGCACGAGCGCTGGCCGGACGTCCCACGCGTCGCGCTGACCGCGACCGCGACCCCGGAGACGCACCGCGAGATCGCCGCGCGCCTGAAGCTGGACGAGGCGCGGCACTTCGTCGCGAGCTTCGACCGGCCCAACATCCAGTACCGCATCGAGCCGAAGCAGGAGCCGAGGCGGCAGTTGCTGCGCCTCCTGCGCGAGGAGCACCCGGACGACGCCGGGATCGTGTACTGCCTCTCGCGCGCCTCGGTCGACAAGACCGCGGAGTTCCTGGTGCAAAGCGGCGTCACCGCGCTGCCGTACCACGCGGGGCTCGACGGCCGCACGCGCGCCGACAACCAGGCGAGATTCCTGCGCGAGGACGGCGTCGTGATGGTCGCGACGATCGCGTTCGGCATGGGCATCGACAAGCCCGACGTACGTTTCGTCGCACACCTGGACCTGCCCAAGTCGGTCGAGGGCTACTACCAGGAGACCGGCCGCGCGGGACGCGACGGACTGCCGTCTACGGCTTGGCTCGCCTACGGCCTCCAGGACGTCGTGCAATTGCGCAAGATGATCGACGACTCGGAGGGCAACGCGGCGCACCGCCGCCGCCAGGGCGCGCACGTCGACGCGATGCTCGCGCTGTGCGAGACCGTCGAGTGCCGCCGCGTGCAACTGCTCGCCTACTTCGGCGAAAAGGGCGGCCCCTGCGGCAACTGCGACACCTGCCTCAATCCCCCGGCCGCCTGGGACGGGACGATCGCCGCGCAGAAGGTGCTCTCCACGGTCTTCAGGCTGGCCCGCGAGCGCCGCCAGAAGTTCGGCGCCGGACAGATCATCGACATCCTGCGCGGCAAGAAGACCGCCAAGGTCATCCAGTTCGACCACGACACCCTGAGCGTATTCGGGGTCGGCGAGGACCTGGACGACAACGCCTGGCGCGGGGTGATCCGCCAACTCCTTGCCCAAGGACTGCTGACCGTCGAGGGCGACTACGGCACGCTGGTGCTGACCGACGCGAGCGGCGACGTCCTGGGGCGGCGGCGCGAGGTCATGCTGCGGCGGGAGCCGGAGCGGGCGGCACGTACGCGCTCGTCGGGCTCGTCGGGCTCCTCGGGGGGCGGCAAGGGCAAGAGCGCCAAGGCCGTCGTGGACCTGCCCGAGGAGGCGGTGCCGGTCTTCGAGCGGCTGCGCGCGTGGCGGGCGGCGACGGCGAAGGAGCAGGGCGTCCCGGCGTACGTCGTCTTCCACGACGCGACACTGCGGGAGATCGCCGCGAGCGCGCCGACAACCCTCGACGACCTGGCGGCCATCGGTGGGGTCGGTGAGAACAAGCTCAACAAGTACGGGCAGCAGATCCTGGACACCTTGGCCGGTGAGGACGGCGGGGCCGGCGGCGGTGCGGACGGCGACGAAGGCGGGGACGGCAGGGGCGGTGAAGAGCAGCCGGGCTGATCGCGGGCCGCTCTCCCCCGCGACCCCGCGGGCGACCCTCGCTACGACCGACCCGCGCGCCCGACGCCCTACACCTCCGGCCGGCCCCGCCCGGAGGCACGCGCGCGGCCCGCGACCTGTGCGGCGAACGCGTCGCAGCCCGCGCGCCAGGCTCCGTCCAGGTCGGCCCCGGGCGGGAAGCGGCCGTCGAGTTCCAGCATGATCATCCCGTGCGCGAACGCCCAGGCCGCGCGGGCCAGGTCCGGATCGCCGCCCACCACGCGCGTGATCGGTCCGGCGGCCCGGGCCTCCAGCCCTTCCGGCAGAGCCTCGCGCGGCAGCGGCTGATTGGTCGTCAGCCGGTACAGGTGCGGCCGATCCAGCGCGAAGCGCCGGTGGGCCAGTGCGATCGAGACGACGGTCGGGTCCTGGGCCTCGGCCGCCTCCAGCACGTCGGCGGCGGCCTCGAAGCCGACCGTCATAAGGGCGACCTCGACGGCGGCCTTGTCCGGGAAGTGTTTGTAGAGCGAGGGCGCCCGGATGCCGACGCGCTCGGCGATGCCGCGCATGGACATCGCCTCCCGCCCGTCGGACTCGAGGATCTCCAGCGCGGCATCGACGATCTGCTGTGCGCGTTCACCCATGGCGGACCGTCCGGGCGGTCGCGAGCCGGGCGACCGCGAGTCGCGCGACGGCGAGCCGGGCGACCGCGAGTCGGGTGATCGCGATTCGGGTGAGCCAGCCGAGGCCCGCGGTGAACAGTGGGGGCCACACGACGGGCCCCACGGTGTAGCCGACCAGGATCGCGGTCGGCAGCCAGGCGTTGTGCGCGAGCGCGACGACCCGGCGGTGCCCTGCGGCGAACCGGCGTGCGGTGTCCGGGAGCAGGAAGAACAGGACGGCGGCGGCGGTGGTCGGGACGCCGTACTTCTGCGCCTCGAAGATCGCGAACGCGGCGAGGAAGAGCGTGAGTCCGCCCCATGCGCCGACGCGCATCCGGGCGGCTGCGCGGTGCGCCGCAGTCGGAGTGGTCAAGATGTCGGTGCTCATGATGATCCCCCTGGATAAGACGGACATCGCCCGCGGCTAACAGCGGTAGCCAACTGCCTTCACTCTAGGGCTAACGGCGTTAGCTGTCCAGTCTGCGACGCGCGCGAAACCGCGGGAGCCCGTACCGCGTGTTTGTCCGGGACGGATCCTGACCGCACCGGACCACCCGACGGACCGCTGGGAGCAGCATGAGCATGGGCAACCCGTTCGCCGACGGCGCGCAACCCGGGCCCGAGGAGGAAGAGCAGCAGAACCGCGACTGGTCGGACGCCGTCGAGGCCGCGAGCGACAGCGGTGGCGGAGACGGCGGAGGAGGAGATTCCGGCGGTGGCGGGGACGCCGGAGGCTCCGCGGACGGCGGAGGCGGCGACTCGTCTTGCGGCGACGGATGCGACTGCGGCGGATGCGACTGCGGGCTGCTGATCATGCGGCTGCAACTCCGGCTGCTCGCCATCGCGTTGGCCTGCCTGCTGCGGCCCGCGCGCGGTCGCGATGCCCGGCTCGACGCACGCATGCTGCGCGCGGTGCGCCGCTACCGCTCCGAGGTCAGCCCCACGCGCGCGCCGTGCTGCCGCTACACGCCGACGTGTTCCACGTACGCCGTCACCGCCCTCGAACGGCACGGCGCGGCCCGCGGCGGACTGCTGACCTTCCGACGCCTGCGCCGCTGCCGCCCCGGCTACCACGGCAAGCGCGGCCTCGACCCGGTCCCCGACTGACCCCGCGTCCGACACGTCGCGCGTGTTCAACTGCCTGACCGCGTCGCGCGCGGTTGGGGGTGGGTGTGTCACGTAGGGTCGCGGGGAGCAGGCGGCGACGGAGGGTGGTCACGATGAACTCGGGCGGGGACAACAGCGAGTCGGTGTATGACGTCATCGTGCTGGGCGCTGGGCCTGCCGGCGAGAACGTCGCCGACCGTGTGCGCGCGGCTGGGCTCACCTGCGCGATCGTGGAGAGCGAACTGGTCGGCGGCGAGTGCTCCTACTGGGCGTGCATGCCCAGCAAGGCGCTGCTGCGCCCGGTCCAGGCGCTTGCCGCGGCCCGCAGTGTGGGAGGCGCGGCCCAGGCCGTGACGGGTGGCCTCGACGTCGCCGCGGTGCTCGCCCGCCGCGACGGGTTCACCAGCAATTGGAAGGACGACGGCCAGGCCGAGTGGGTCGACGGGATCGGCGCCGATCTCGTACGCGGACACGGCCGCCTCGACGGCCCGCGCCGCGTCGTGGTGCGCGCCACCGACGGCGGCTCGCGCACGCTGACCGCGCGGCACGCCGTGGTCGTGGCGACCGGAAGCCGCGCCGTGGTTCCGCCGCTTCCCGGCGTCGAGACTGTCCGGCCGTGGACCAGCCGCGAGGCGACCTCGGCAACGCAGGTGCCCGCCCGGCTCGCCGTCGTGGGCGGCGGGGTCGTGGGCGTGGAGATGGCGACCGCGTGGCAGGCACTCGGATCGCACGTCACCCTGCTGGTGCGCGGCTCCGCTCTGCTGGACCAAGTCGAGCCCTTTGCGGGCGAGTTGGTGGCCGAGGGCCTGACGGAGGCCGGCGTCGACGTGCGCCTCGGGGTCTCCGCGACGCAACTGCGCCGCCCCGACGGCGGCGGGCCGGTGACGGTGACGCTCGACGACGGCTCGCAACTGGAGGCCGACGAGATCCTGTTCGCCACCGGACGCGCCCCGCGTACCGACGACATCGGCCTCGACAGCGTGGGCCTGGAGCCCGGGTCCTGGCTGGACGTCGACGAGACGTGCCGGGTCGCCGCCGTCGAGGACGGCTGGCTGTACGCGGTCGGCGACGTCAACCACCGTGCGCTGCTGACCCATCAGGGCAAGTACCAGGCCCGACTGACCGGGGACGCGATCGGGGTACGCGCCGCCGGGCGCGAGCCCGACACCCGCCCGTGGGGCGCCCACGCCGCCACGGCCGACCACGACGCGGTCCCCCAGGTGGTGTTCACCCATCCCGAGGTGGCCGCGGTCGGGCTGACCGCGCGTCAGGCCGCGGAGAAGGGCCTGCGCACCCGCGTCGTCGACTACGACCTCGGCTCGGTGGCCGGTGCGAGCCTGTACGCCGACGGCTACCGCGGCCGGGCCCGCATGGTCGTGGACCTCGACCGCGACTGCCTGGTCGGGGTGACGTTCGCGGGCCCCGGCGTCGGCGAACTGCTGCACTCCGCAACGGTCGCGGTGGCCGGGCAGGTTCCGGTGGCCCGACTGTGGCACGCGGTGCCGGCGTACCCGACGGTCAGCGAGGTGTGGCTGCGTCTCCTGGAGACGTACCGGGGCTGACGTCTCCTGGAGACGTTCCAGGGTTGTCGCCGCCTGACGACGTCCCGGGGCTGACCGACTGGAGCGGCGGCGCGATGTCCTCCAGGGAGCGGCGTTCCGCGCGCACCGCGAGGAATCCGGCGATGATCCCCGCGATCGTCATCAGCGACGCGCCGATGCAGAACGCCAGGACCGTGTCCGACACATCGCCCTTCTTGGTCAGGTCCGAGAAGACCAGCGGGCCGGCGATCCCGCCCGCGGCGGTGCCGACCGCGTAGAACAGCGCGATCGCCGAGGCCCGGGCCTCCATCGGGAAGATCTCCGACACCGTCAGGTAGGCGCTGCTCGCACCGGTCGACGCGATGAACAGCACCACGCACCAACAGGCCGTCAGCGTGGTGGCGTTGAGGTGTCCTTGGCCGAACAGCCATGCGGTGACGAACAGGGCGAGCCCGCTGCCGACGTACGTCGACGTGATCATCACGCGCCGCCCCACGCTGTCGAAGAGCGGTCCCAGCAGCAGCGGCCCCATCAGGTTGCCCACCGCGATGACGGCGAAGTAGTAGCCGGTGCGGTCGCTCGGCACGTCGTAGAACGTCTCCAGGATGGAGCCGTAGCCGAAAGTGATGGCGTTGTAGAGGAACGCCTGTCCGATGAACAGCGCCAGGCCCAGCACCGAGCGCTTCGGGTAGTCGCGGACGAGCGTACGGCCGATCGCGGCAAGGCTCCGCGACTTGCTCGCGTCGATCGTCAGTTCGCCCTTGGGCTCCGGGAGTTCGAGGCGCTTGCCGGTGCGGTGCTCGGCGTGCTCGACGATCTGCTTCTCCGCGTCGTCGACAAGGGCCGCGGCCTCGTCGGCTCTGCCGTGCATGCACAGCCAGCGCGGCGACTCCGGGACGTGCCTGCGGACCAGCAGGATCACGAACCCCAGGACGACGCCGAGGGCGAAGGTGAGGCGCCAGCCCACGTCGATCGGGAAGAAGGCGGTGTTGAGCATGACGACCGAGAGCAGCGCGCCGCCCGCGGCACCGAGCCAGAAGGTGCCGTTCACGCCGAGGTCGACGCGCCCGCGATAGCGGGCGGGCATGAGTTCGTCGATAGCGGAGTTGATCGCGGCGTACTCGCCGCCGATGCCGAGCCCGGTGACGAACCGGAAGAAGAAGAACATCCACGCCTCGGTGGCCAGCGCGGTCATCGCGGTGCCCGCGAGGTACACGGCGAGGGTGACCATGAACAGCCGCTTGCGGCCGTAGCGGTCGGTGAGCCAGGCGAACACCAGCGCGCCGACGCACGCACCGGCCACGTACAGCGCCGCGGCGGGACCGGTGACCTGCGCCGCCGTGATGTCGAGGCCGCTGCCCTCCTCGGAGAGCCGTCCCGCGACGTTGCCGACGACGGTGACCTCGAGGCCGTCGAGGATCCACACCGCGCCGAGGCCGATGAGGATCCGGGTGTGCCAGGCCGACCAGGGCAATCGGTCGAGCCGCGCGGGCACCTGCGTGGTGACCGTCGTCGCGCTTCCCGATTCGGTGTCCGTTCTCGACACGCTGCCTCCTCCGATCGCCGACCAGGCACGGTGGTTTGCGGAGGTGGCCTGGTTCACGGGATGTGTCCTGCGCGCTGCCCGAAGATCAGCCCCGGAAACCTCCGCGGCGGTGCGCCACGGCGTTGACGGCGGCCGGGAAAACCCCTGGGACGTACCGCGCGACGGGCACGATGAGCCGGGCCGCGGCCGGGGTCCGTCGGGCCCGGAGCAGGGCGCCGGTGAGCACGCGGTACCGGCGTGTCAGGCCCTGCCAGCGTCTTTCGTACGCGTCGGGCCGTCCGTCCGCGAGGCAAGCGACGAGCAGTTCGGCCCCCGCCAGCGCGAGCGCGACGCCCTCTCCGGTAATGGCGTCGATATATCCGGCAGCATCACCCGCAAGGAGTACTCGGCCCTTTCGGCGGTGCGTCGCGCGGCGGTGCAGGGGGCCCGCGCCGCGGACCGGCGTCACGGCTTCCGCGCCGGCGAGTCGGGCGGCAAGCTCGGGGAAGCCGGCGAGCTGGCTGTCGTACGGCGCCCGCTCGCCGGTCAGCAGCGCGACGCCGACCAGGCCGGGGCCGACCGGGGTCACGTACGCCTCGGCCCGCGCTCCCCAGTGGACTTCCACGAACTCCGATGCGGGCGCGACCGCGTAGTGCCTGCGCAGGCCGTAGCGCGGGGGCCCGGGCGCGGGGGCGTCCAGCCCGAGTGCGCGGCGCAGCGGCGAGTGCAGCCCGTCGGCGGCCACCAGCCAGCGCGCCCGCAGGTCCGGGCCGTGCGCGGTGACGCCGTCCGGGTCCTGGTCGATCCCGGTGACCTTCGCGGGCAGCACCGCGATCCCCGCCTTGACCACGGCGTCGTGGAGCGCGTCGTGCAGGTCGGTGCGGCGTACGCCGAGTCCGGGGTCGGCGCGGAAGCGTGCCTCGGCGTGCCGCGCTCCCGCTACGTAGCGGATCCCCGCGAACGGCATGCCGGGCGGGTGGACGCCGAGTCCGTGCAGCGCGGCCACGCCGCCCGGCATGAGGCCTTCGCCGCACGCCTTGTCCACGGGTGCGGTCCGGGGTTCGGCGACCGCGACGGTGAACCCGGCCCGGGAGGCATGCAGGGCGGTGGCCAGGCCGGCCGGTCCGCCGCCCGCGACGAGGATGTCGACGTCGGCGGCGGCCCTGGCCGTGGGGTGCGCGCCGGTCACGCGGGGACCAGGTGGCGCAGTGCGGTGTCCTCGCAGCGGATGCGCACGGTCAGCAGGGCGGCGTTGGCGACGGTGAAGACGGCGGCGGTGGTCCAGGCGCTGTGCACGAGGGGCAGCGCGGCCCCTTCCACGGCGACCGCGACGTAGTTGGGGTGGCGCAGCAGGTTCGGGTGCCGGTACGGCCCGCGCCGTACCGGCTCCGCGCCCGGCACCACGATGACGCGCGTGTTCCAGTACGGGCCGAGGCTGCGGATGCACCACCAGCGCAGCGCCTGCGACGCGACGACCAGGGCGAGCATGGGCCAGCCCAGGGCGGGCACGAACGGCCGGTCGGCGAGCACGGGTTCGAGCAGGCATCCGGCGAGCAGGCCGGTGTGCAGCACGACCATGACAGGGTAGTGCTCCCGTCCGTATTCGACGCCGCCGCGGGCGAGCGTCCATTTGGCGTTGCGCTTGGCGACGACGAGTTCGGCGAGGCGTTCCACGGCCACTGCCGCCACGAGCAGGGTGTACCAGAGCATCGGGGTCTCCTTTCGCGGGTCTGCGATCACCAGCGCAGCAGGACGAGTTCGGAGCAGAAGCCGGGGCCGAGGGCGAGCAGGACGCCCCATGTGCCGGGTGCCGGTCGGTGTGCGTCGCGCGTCTCCTGGAGGACGTGCAGCACGGATGCGGAGGACAGGTTGCCGACGGCGGCGAGCGAGCGCCAGGTGACGGCGAGGGCGTCGTCAGGCAGGCCGAGGGTCTCGGCGACGGCGTGCAGGACTTTGGGGCCGCCGGGGTGGCTCACCCAGGTTCCGACGTCGTCGACGGTCAGGCCGTGGTCGGCCAGGAAGCGGGTGGCGTCGTCGTGCAGATGGGTGCGTACGACCTCGGGGACGTCCGGGCTGAGCACGACGCGGAACCCGGTCGCGCCGATGTCCCAGCCCATGACGTGCTCGGTGTCGGGGTACAGCGCGCTGCGGGTGGCGACGACGTGGGGCCCTTCCGCCAGTCGGGCGCCCGGGTGTTGGTCGCCGAGCACGACGACCGCCGCCGCGCCGTCCCCGAAGAGCGCTCCGGCGACGAGGTTGGCGGGCGAGTCGTCGCCGTGTTGGACGGTCAGCGAGCACAGCTCGACGGCGAGCAGGACGGCGGCGTGGGTCGGGTGGCCGCGCAGGTAGTCGTGCACGCGCGCGATCCCGGCGGCACCGGCGACGCAGCCGAGGCCGAACAGCGGAACGCGCTTGACGTCGGGGCGCATGCCGAGCCGTACGGCGAGGCGGGCTTCGAGGGACGGTACGGCGAATCCGGTCACCGACGCGCACGCGATCAGGTCGACGTCGTCCGGTTCCAGTCCGGCCTGCTTGAGCGCGCGGGTGACGGCCTCTTCCCCGAGGGCGAGCGCGCCCGCGGTCCAGGCGTCGTTGGCGCGGCCGAAGTCGCCGAGGTCCGCGTACTCTTCGACGGGCAGCGCAAGGTGGCGGGTCTGGACCCCGGCGGCGGCGTGCAGGCGGCGCCGACCGTACCGTCCTGCGCCGCC
>NZ_JBEZFP010000031.1:0-78254 GCF_040649515.1 Streptodolium elevatio | reverse complement strand
GCCGGCGGCAGGGGACTGAGGACATCGGCAACCCGGTGGGCCCACCCGGGGTGGCGTGCCCCTGAGAGGCGGGCCCCCCCCGGTGCCCCCGGCGCCGGTTACGCGCCCCGCCCCACCGGCCGGTCCGCGGACCTCGCTTGTCCGTGCCGGCCCGTTCCTTGCCGGGCCGCGGTGGCTCGCGCCGGTTCGTGTGCCCGGGCGGGCTACCCCGGCTTGCGCGCCTCGACGAGGAAGCGGGTGGTCCGCGCGACGAACGGCCCCTCCGCCTCGATGCGGTCGTGCAACTCCCGGAGCCGGTCCCGGTATTGCGCGACCGTGAAGCCCGGGACCAGCCAGATCACCTTGCGCAGGAAGTAGACCACCGCGCCGATGTCGTGGAACTCGGTGCGCAGCGACTCGGCGCGAAGGTCGACGACCTCCAGGCCGGCCGACTCCGCGTCGCGGCGGGCGTCGTCGGGGTGCCGGGCACGGCGCACCTCCTCGGGCTGCGGACCGAGGAAGAACTCGACGAGCTCGAACACGCTCGCCGGACCGACCTGTTGCGAGAAGTACGTGCCGCCCGGCCGGAGCACGCGGGCGATCTCGTCCCACCACACCGTGACCGGGTGCCGGCTCACCACCAGGTCGAACGCCTCGTCGCCGAACGGCAGCGGCGGCTCGTCCTCATCGGCCACCACGACCACCCCGAGCGGGTGCAGCAGCCGGGTCGCCTTCGCGACGTTGGGCGGCCACGACTCGGTGGCCACGGCCAGCGGCGGGAGCTTCGGAACACCGGCCAGCACCTCCCCGCCGCCGGTCTGGACGTCCAGCGCGGCGGTGGCGACCGCGAGGCGCTCGCCCATCGACCGCTGGTAGCCCCACGAGGGCCGCTCCTCGGTCGCGCGGCCGTCCAGCCAGGAGAAGTCCCACCCGGCGACCGAGACGGACTCCGCCTCCGCGACGAGGTGGTCGAACGTACGTGACATGAGGCCATCCTCGCAGGCCGCGTCGCCGACCCCGGGGATTGCCCGGCCGTCCGGTTGGGCCGCCGTGCCCGCGGTGGCTCGGGCGCCGCGGCGTGGGGCCCCTCGAACGGGCCAACTTGCAGTCAGGTCAGGAGAGTTCCCTGCCCGCGGCGCCTGGGGCGGGGGTGGCGCGCGGCGACTTGGGCAGGGGAGCGGCGAGCCGGGCGCCCGCCGCGGCGGTGGCGCGTACCACCAACGCGTCGAGGTCCAACGTGTGCTCCTCGGGCACCGCCACCTCCACGGCCACCCGGCCCAACGCGGGCTCCTCGACGGTGAAGCGGAACGGCGCCCGGCACGCCTGGTCGCGCGTCACCAGGTCGCGTACTCGGGCCTCCGCCGCGGCCGCGAACACCAGGCGGGCGCGTGTCGCGCCCAGGCGCCCCGCGCCCACCAAGGCGTCGGCGAACAGCGCGTCGAAGGCCGCCGCCCGCAGCGGATGGTCCCCGGTCGGCAGTGTGTACGCGTCCGGTATCCACGTCATGATGCGGATCCTTGCGCACGAAGGACGCCCCGCGCCCCCGCAATGACCGGATTCGTGCGCCGGAGGCGCCTTCCGACCGCCTGTCAGCCTGCCGGTCCGCTGCCCCGCACGCACGACGGTCCGCCGCGTCTGCCGGGCCACCGAGGATTCCGCGGATTTCGAGGAGCACGCGGATTCCGCGCACGGGCCGATGTCACACATCGGACCGCTATCCCGTCAAGCGGGCGAACCAGGTCCACCGGATTCCACTCCACGGGAAGCACCCATGACGCTGAGTGAAGAGAAGGTCCAAATACCGGTGCGGGCGGGGATCTTCGCCCGCATCGCCGGATTCGCCCAACGCCGCAAATGGCTCGCCCTGGGACTGTGGGTGGCAGTCCTTGTCGGCGTCTGGGGCGGCGCCACCGTGGCCGGCAGCGACTACCGCGAGGACTACACGATCCCCGGGGCGCAGTCGCAGAAGGCCGTCGACCTGCTGGACGAGCACGGCTCGGCGCAGGCGGGCGACACCCTGGAGATCGTGTTGCGCTCCGACGGAGACCTGCGCGCCCCGGCGACGCGGCAGCGCGTCGAGGCGATGCTCGGCCAGGTGGCCGGGGCTCCGAAGGTCACCCAGGTGCGCAGCGTGTACGCCGACCCCTCCGCTGTCGCCCCCGACGGCCGCATCGGCTACGCCACCGTCCTCCTGCACGGCACCTCGGAGGACATGGCCGAGTCCGACACCGAGAAGATTCTCAAGGCCGCCAAGACGGCCGAACAGGACGGCCTACAGGTCGAGTTGGGTGGCGAGGCCGCCCGGGTGCTCGCGGAGAGCGACAGCAGCGGCGCGGAAGCCGCCGGCATCGTGGCCGCGCTGGTCATCCTCGTGTTCATGTTCGGCACCCTGATCGCCGCCGGACTGCCCATCGTGACCGCGTTGTTCGCGGTCGGCTCGGCGCTCGCCGTCGTCGTCATCGCGTCGCACGTGTTCACCCTCGCCGAATGGGTGCCCTACATCATGGCGTTGGTCGGCCTCGGCGTGGGCATCGACTACGCGCTCCTGATCTTCGCCCGGTACCGGGGCGAGCTCGTCAAGGGCGAGACCCCCGAACGGGCTGCGACCACCGCGCTGGACGCGGCCGGGCGCACGGTGTTCTTCGCGGGCTGTACGGTAATCCTCGCGCTGTTCGGCCTCGTCGCCCTCGGGCTGGGCTCGTTGCAGGGCATGGCGCTGGCCGTCGCGCTCACCGTCTTCATGACGATGCTCGGGGCCGTCACCCTCCTGCCCGCCCTGCTCGGCATCTTCGGACCGCGCTTCGCCCGGCAGTTCCCCGCCCGGGCGGCGAAGCGCAGCGCGAAGGGCAAGGCACCCGAGGGCACGACGTGGCGCCGGATCGGCGTGGCGGCGCAGCGGCGCCCGCTGCTCGCCCTCCTGATCGCGGTCGTGGCGCTCGGCGCACTGTGCGTACCGGCGCTCAACCTGCGCCTCGGCTTCTCCGACGCCGGCAACGACTCGGCGGACAGCACCAGCCGCAAAGCCTACGACCTGCTCGCGGACGGCTTCGGCGCCGGTTTCAACGGACCACTTGTGGTGGTCGTCGACGGAACCGCCGGTGCCCCGGGGGCCGGTGGCGCCGATGGGAACGGACTCGCCGCCCGCGCCGGCGCCGCCGCCGCGCAGACCCTGCGCAACACCCCCGGCATCGCGGCGGTCGCCGACCCGATGCCCACCGACGACGGCCTGGTGGCCACGGTCATCGCGTTCCCGACCACCGCGCCGCAGGACAAGGACACCTCCGAACTCGTCGGGCACCTGCGCGACGACGTCCTGCCGCGCCTCGGCGACACGACCGGCGCGAGGTACCTGGTCGGCGGCGCGACGGCCGCGGCCGAGGACTACTCGGACAAGGTCGCCGAACGCATGCCGCTGTTCATCGTGATCGTCGTCGGCCTGTCGATCGTGCTGCTCATGGTGGTCTTCCGCTCGGTGCTCATCCCGCTGAAGGCCGCGGTCCTCAACCTGCTGAGCATCGGGGCGTCGCTCGGCGCCATGGCCCTGGTCTTCCAGCACGGCTGGTTCGGCGTCGAGCCCGGACCGATCGAACCGTGGGTGCCGGTCGTGCTCTTCGCGATCGCGTTCGGCCTCTCGATGGACTACGAGGTCTTCCTGGTGTCCCGCATGCACGAGGAGTGGGAACGCACCAAGGACCACAGCGTGGCGGTACGCGAGGGCCTCGCGCAGACCGGCTCCGTCATCACCGCGGCCGGGGCCATCATGGTGGTGGTCTTCAGCGCCTTCCTGTTCAGCCCGGAACGGGCGCTCCAGCAGAGCGGCTTCGGTATGGCCTTCGCCATCTTCGTCGACGCGGTGATCATCCGCTGCCTCATCGTCCCCGCCGCGATGCAGCTGATGGGACCGCGCGCGTGGTGGCTCCCGGCGCCGTTGGCCCGGATCCTGCCCAAGGTGGAGCTGGAGAAGCACGGCTGACCGCGGCCGACGCCTCCGGGACATGACAGCGGGGTACGGCCCTTCGCATCACGAAGGGCCGCACCCCGTCAGGCGCTTCTCACCTGCGCGGGCCGACCATGGGACGCCGGCCGTAGGCCACCGGCCACGCGGCCCGCAGGCCGTCGACGGCGGAGACCATTGCCGCGAAGGGCCGTGCGCGGGGGTCGGCGCGGCGCACGTACCGGTTGAAGGCCACGATCGAGCCCGCGTAGACGGAGAGTTCGCGGAGCCGGTGCAAGTCGTCCGGGGAGATCGGACGCACCTTCCGGTACCCGTCGACGAGCGCCGCGACGCGCTCGGTATGCACGACTCCGTCCTCGACGCCCAGCCCGACCACGGTCATGCCGAGGTCGAGCAGCGGATCGTCGACCGAGGCCGTCTCCCAGTCGAGCACGTGCAGCGAACCGGCGTACGTCTCCACGAGGTTGTCCGCGAACAGGTCCCCGTGCGTGATGCACCGCCGCAGGTCCGACAACGGCGGTTCGGCGACGTTGCGCAGCAGCCACGCCGCGAACTCCCGGTCCGGGAAGCCCTCGATCATCGCCACGGCACCGTCCGGCAACCGTCTGCCGTTCTCCGGCAACCGCAACTCGCGCGGCGGCACCCCGAGCCCGTGCAGCCGGGCCAGGACCGCGCCCGCGGCGGGCAGCAGCCGCGCGGGCAGGGTGTCGTGGCAGACACCGGGCGTGTACGGCCGCACGATGACGGCCCTGCCGCGCGGCCCCTTGCCGTCGCCGTCCAGCGGCGCGCTCGTCGGGTACCCCGACGATGCCAGCCACCGCATCACCCCGACGGGCCGGGACACCGCGGCCACTTCGCGCGAGGCCAGCACGGTGAGCACGAACAGCCCCGCGCCCCCGGCGTCGACCAGCAGGTTGGCGTTCATGGTGCCGCCCGTGAGCGGCGTGACCTCCCGGACCGAAAGCCCGTACGCGGCACACACGTGCGCGATCTCATGCGGACGCAAAGCCGTGTGATCGGCCACGCCAAGCCCTCCCCGTCGTCGGCAGCCCCCTGATCGTGCCCGTGCCGCAGCGAGGCGACTATCCCACTAACGCGCCGATCTCGCCGTCGCCGCAGCCCGCCGACCGCGGCAGCAGCATCTCGCACACCTCCCACCCGGCCCGACGCCTGGCGCCGGAGGCCGGGTCGACACTGCGCGGAAACCGAAGCGCTCGTACAGGCGAAGGGCAGGAGTGTTGTGCCGGTACACCCCAAGCCGCACCGCGCCAAGTCCGAGCCCCCCGAAGCCCGCCCGCAGGACCGCAGCGCGGCGTCGGCGTAGTCCTGAAGGTGCAGTCGGGCGGGGGACATTCGGCCGATCTCAGGCAGCGTCCCGATTCCGGGACGGTCAATTTTGGGTGACCCTCGTGGTTGTCGTACCCGTCGTGCTCGCCGGGTAGTCGGCGTACCCCTCGGCGCCTCCGGCGTAGTACGTGGTCGGGTCGCCTGCGGCCAATTCGCGGCCGAGGGCGAACCGTTCGACCAGGTCCGGGTTCGCGACGAAAGCGGTGCCGTACGCGACCGCGTCGGCCACGCCGCGCGCGACGGCGGCGTTGCCGGACTCGCGGTCGAAGCCGAGATTGGCGATGCACGGCCCGTCGAACAGCCGTCGGTAGCGGGCGATCGCCTCGGTGTCCGGCCGCGCGCCGGGCGCCTCGAGGTCGCGGCCGCGAAGGTGCAGGTACGTCACCGGGTGGTCGTTGAGCGCCACGACCAGCGCCTCGTAGTCCGCGAGCGACTCCGGGTCGGGCGCGAAGCATGCGGCGGACCAGTACGGGGACAGGCGTACGCCCGGCCCCTGCCCGTCCCACGCCTCCGCCACCGCGTCCACGACCTCCAGGAGCAGGCGCCGGCGCCGCGCCGGGTCGCCGCCGTACGCGTCGGTGCGGCGGTTGAGCCGCGGGTTCAGGAACTGCGGGAACAGGGACGAGCCGAGAGCGTGGATCTCCACGCCGTCGAACCCGGCCCGCCGCGCGTTCGCGGCCGCGCGCCGGAACTCGGCGACGGTGTCCGCGATGTCGGCGGGCGTCATCGCGCGCGGCGTCGGGGTCGCCTTGAACCCCTCGGCGGTGAAGGACTGTTCGTGCGGGTTCACCGCCGACGGCCCGGCCGGGAGAGCCCCGCCGAGGTGGTCCGGGTGCGAGGCCGCACCCGAGTGCCACAACTGCTGCACGATGCGCCCGCCGACCGCGTGCACCACGTCCGTCACCCGGCGCCAGGCGGCCACCTGCGCGTCGGAGTGGATCCCGGGCACGTTCAGGAATCCGACCGCCCGCTCGCTCACCCACGTGCCCTCGGTCACGATCAGTCCCGCGCTCGCCCGCTGCGCGTAGTACGCGGTGTGCAGTTCCGTGGGCGTCCGGTCCTCGTTCGACGCCCGGGCGCGGGTCAGCGGGGCCATCACGACCCGGTTGGGCAGGGTGAGCCGGCCGAGCCGGACGGCCGCCAGCAGCGGCTGGTCCAGGGTCGCGGCAACGCTCGTACGCATGGTGTTCCTCCTCGTCACGGGCCCTTCCCCGGGCCGCGGGACCATCCTGCGAGCGCCCGGCCGGGACAAGGAGGCCAAGATCATGCTGGTACCGGCAGGGCGACCCTCGGCACTCCATTCCCGAGGGCCGCCCGGCGACAATGGGCGTATGGACCGCACCGACCTCGGCAGCTCCCTGCGCGCATGGCGCGACCGCCTCGGCCCGGCCGAGGCGGGCCTGCCCGTAGGGCAGCGCCGCCGCGCCCCGGGGCTGCGCCGCCAGGAGCTGGCCGCCCTCGCCGGGCTCTCCGTCGAATACCTGGCCCGGCTCGAACAGGGACGGGCCGGCCGGCCCTCCGCCGCCGTCCTCGGCCCTCTCGCCCGGGCCCTGCGTCTCACCGACGACGAGCGCGACCACCTGTTCCGCCTCGCCGGGCACGCCTCGCCCGCACCCGGCATCGCGTCCACGCACGTCACTCCCGGGGTGCAGCGCATCATCGACCGCCTGCACGACGCCGCCGTCGTGGCAGTGGACCCGACATGGAACGTGGTGCTGGCCAACTCGCTGGCCGTCGCCCTGCTCGGCGACGACGTGACCGGCGACGACGGCGAACCCAACGTCCTGCGGCGCCACTTCACCGGCCGGCCGTCGCGCGTGGTGCGTACGCCCGAGGAGGCGGCGGCCTTCGAGGCGTACGCCGTCGCCGACCTGCGCGCGAGCCTCGCCCGCTATCCCCAGGACCCGCGCGTACGCGGGTTCATCGACGAACTCCGCTCGTGCAGCCCGGTGTTCGAGTCCCGCTGGACGGGCGGTGCGGACATCGCGTCCAGCACTTCACAGCTCAAGATCGTCCGGCACCCGGAGGTCGGCCGCCTCGCGCTGGACTGCGATGTCCTGGACGCCACCGGATCGGCGCTGCGACTCGTCGTCTACACCGCGGCCCCCGGTTCGCGCGACCAGGAGTCGCTGGACCTCCTTGCCGCGCTGGGCACGCAGTCGTTCTCCACGCGGCCCTGACATGGGATCCTCGACGTCCGGTACGTCGTCCGGTACGTCGCGGGAACGGCCATTGGGGGGCGACATTGCTGTGCGCACGCTGTGGCGGTTGGTCGACGCGAAGCGCGGGGTGCACCAACTGCGGTGAGACGTTCGACGACGCGAGGCAGGACCAGGACGAGGCGCACGGCTACGGTGACGGCGGGGACCAGGGTCGGAACCACGGCCGGAACCGGGCCTGGCCCTGGGACCCGGCCCGCACCGGGCACGCCGGGCTCCCCGAACAGGCGGGGATCGCGGGAGACGCGGCCTTCGTCGGACCGGACCTGCCGCGCCCCAGAGGCACCGGCCCGCTCGCCGGTTCCGTGTGTGCCCTCCTCGTGGTCGCCGCCGCGGCGAGTGCCGCCGAGATCTTCGCCCGGCTCCACCGCGCCCAGATCGTCCAGGACATCGTCGACGGCGACGGAAACCCCGCACACGACGTCGTGGCCGCCGACGGCTGGGTGGTCGGCACCGATGCCGTCGGATTGGTGTGCGGGGTCGCCGCCGCGCTGGCGTTCGCGGTGTGGTTGGTGACGGCGCGCGCCGACGCGGCCTCGATGCGCCTGCGGTACGCCGACGCCGTGGGCTTCCCCGCGCGAGCGATCGGGAACGGAGTGCCCGGCCGCGGCCCCCTGTTCGGAGGATGGCTGCTCGTCGTCGCGGCCGCGGCGGCCACCCAGGCCACGCTAGGCGGCGGTGTTTCCTGGGGGACCCGGCAGCTGATGTCCTCCAGCCTTTCGGACCTGGTGGGCCTCCGGGACGACGACCGCGCCTCCGTCGTACCCACACTGGTCTGGATCGCCGTGTGCGGCGCGACGATCACGCTCGTCGCCCTGGTCACCCGGCGGCACGCGGACCGAGAGCGCGAGCTATGGGTCGAGGCGGTGTACGCCCACGCGGCCGCGGCGGCCGAGGATCCCGCCGACAACTCCGCCGACGACCCCGCCGTCCACTCCGTCGACGACACTGCCGACAGCAACACGCCCACGCAGCGACCGCCGGAGCCGCCCTCGGCTGCAAGTGGGCCCTCCGCCGATCCCAACGGCGACCACTAGCGCGGCGTTGCCGACGCGGCTCGACCGGCCGCGCTACGCCGCGGCGGCCCGCTCCGCGGAGTCGAGGGTCTGCTCGAGGAGCAGCGCGATCGTCATCGGCCCGACGCCTCCGGGCACCGGGGTGATCAGGCTCGCCCGTTCGAGCGCGCCCTCGAAGTCCACGTCGCCGACGTTGCCTTCGTTGTACCCGGCGTCCACGACCACCGCGCCGGGCTTGAGGTCCGAGCCCTTGATCAGCCGGGCCCGCCCGACCGCCGCGACCACCACGTCCGCCTGCCCGACGATCTCCGCCAGGTCCCGGGTACGCGAATGGCAGTACGTCACCGTGGCGTTCCGGGCCAGCAGCAACATCCCGGCCGGCTTGCCGAGGATGGCGCTGCGGCCCACGACGACCGCGTGACGGCCGGCCAGTTCCACGTCGTACGCGTCGAGCAGCCGCATGATCCCGCCCGGCGTGCACGACACGAAGCCGGGCAGCCCGAAGCTCATCGCCGCGAACGACATGCTGGTGACGCCGTCCACGTCCTTCTCGGGGGCGATCGCGTCGAACGCCGCGCGCTCGTCGATGTGTTCGCCCACCGGGTGCTGGAGCAGGATCCCGTGCACCGCCGGATCCGCCGACAACGCGCCGATGGTGTCGACGAGTTCGGCCGTCCCGACGGTCCCGGGCAGCGCGATGTGCCGGGACTCGATGCCGGCCTTCGCGCAGCGGTTCCGCTTCATCCGGACGTACGTCACCGACGCCGGGTCCTCACCCACCAGCACCGTCGCCAGGCACGGCACCACCCCGGTCCGCTCGCGGAGGTCTCGGGCGCGCTCCGCGGTGCGCTCCACCATCCTGCGGGCCAGGTCCGTGCCGTCCATGAGTCGCGCGGTCATGTGCGTCTCCCGAGAGATCTCGTGTCGAGGTCGCCCAGGCGCGCGGCACGCGGGGTTCGCGTCCGACCGACTTCAGTCCGGTCGGGTGGGCCGCTCCACGGTGGTACTCCACCTCAGCGCCAGTCACGGCCCCGCCCCATTGTAGGTCGAGCCCCCGAAACCGCCCGGAAGCAGCCCACCGGCACCCACCAAGGCCCGGAACACCCGCGGCCCGCGGCCCGCCGCGGCAACCGCACCCCCGATCCGCCGGCACGCGCGGACCACCGCGCGAGAAGCCGGGGTTCCGCGAACCCCCCCCGGCGCCCCCGCACCTCTCGCCCACCTGGATCTCCCACCCGCACCGCGGCTGCTCCGGAGTGGACCGTCCCGGGCGGAAGGCCGGGCCGTGGCCGGGGATGACGGGGTCGGGGGCGAGGCCGAGGACCAGGCGGCGCGACGCGCGCAACTGCTCGCGGTCGGGTGCGAACGGGTCCTCGGCGGGCCCTACGCCGGTCCACCACAGGTGCGTGAGCACGACCAGGCCGGAGTCCGTGGCCACCAGCGTGCTGATGTCCTCGGCACCGTGGCCCGGTGCGCGCATCAGGCGGATCGACCCGCTCCGCTCGTAGCCGTCGGCGTCGCGGCCCTCCCACACGTCCTTGTGGTAGATCGCCATGTGGTCGTGGTAGTGCGCGTTGGTGAAGAGCGCCGCGTTGAGCGTGTGGTCGGCGTGGTGGTGGCTGAAGACGAAGTCGGTCACGTCCTCGGGGTCCGCGCCCAGGGCCGCGAGCGGGTCGAGGATGTCGCGTCGGTCGGCGACAATGCCCGGGTCGACGACCGAGCGCGTCGCCGTCGCCCAGGAGGGTGACGCTGCTTGCGACGTGCGTCGTCTCGCCTCCGCCGTGGGCATGCGGGCGTATCCGGTGCCGGGATGTCGACGACTGCCGAGGATGTCGACGACGGTCATGCGTGCCTCCCGAGGTCCTGCGTGGCCGGTCGCGGAGCCGGGTCCGCGGCCGCCGTGGGGACTCTTCCCCTCGCGCGGCGCTGGTACGTCTGGGGCACCCCGTCGCTCCGCCGGGTCTGAAAGGGCGCCGGAGGAGGTATCCGTCGGGGGAGCGCCGGAGCGTACCGGCGCTCCGCCCGGGTGCGCGCGGGGCGCGGGTGACCCGGGAGCGCTCGGGAGGAGAGGTCGCGTGATGGCGGCGGACGAGGCGTCGGAGTTGTTCGGCGACGTGGCCGGGCTCTGCGCTGCCCTCGTCGACGGCACCGAGGCCGGCGTCGCGGTCTTCGACGCCGATCTGCGCTTCCGCTACGTCAACCCCGCGCTCGCCCGCATCAACGGGGTCCCGGCCGCCGACCACATCGGGCGGCGCGTCCGCGAGGTGGTGCCCGAGGTCGACGCGCGCGAGGACGTCATGCGCCTGGTGCTGGCGGACGGCATCGCACGGGTGGGTGTGACGACCGGCCACACGCATGTGTCCTCGCCGCACGAGCAGCGCTACTGGCGCGGCAGCTTTCACCGCATCGCGCTCGGCGGCGGCCGGCCGGGCCTGGCCCTGGTCATCCAGGAGGTCAGCGAGGACCGGAGGCTTCTGAGCGAGCTGGAGCGCGCTCGGGAGCGCCTGCTGCTCCTCGACGCGGCCGCGGTGCGGATCGGCACCACACTGGACGTCGAGACGACCTGCCAGGAGCTCGCCGACCTGCTGACCGAGGCCATCGCGGACGGCACGACCGTCGAAGTGCTGCCGGGGCGGGGCGAGAACGCGCGCTCGCCGAAGGGGCGGACCCGGCTGCGGCGTACCGGCATGGCGGCGCGGCCGGAGCTGCGGTCGGCGATGCGCGGGTTCGGCGTGCCGGGACAGTACGTGGACTACCAGGCGACGGCGACGATCACCCGCGTGCTGCAGACCGGCCGTGCCGAGGTCGACAACCAGCTGGACGACGAGGCGCTGGGCCGCCGGGCGCCGAGCCCGGACCGGGTCGGGCCGTACCGCGAGGCGGGCATCCACTCGATCCTCGTCGTCCCGCTGTCCGCCCGGGGCGCCCGGGTGGGCACCGCGACGATGGTGCGCCAGGGCGACTCGCCGCCCTTCGACGACGACGACGTGGCGGTCGCGCAGGCGCTCGCGGACCGGGCGGCGATCAGCCTCGACAACGCCCGGCGGTACGCCCGCGAGCACGGCATCGCCGTCGAACTGCAGCGCAGCCTGCTGGCCACGCCCGGGCGGCCCGGCGACGGCCTGGAGGTCGTCGGCCGCTACCTGCCCGCCGGGGCGCAGGACCTGGTCGGCGGCGACTGGTTCGACTCGGTGCGGCTGCCCGGCGGCTGGACGATGCTGGCCATCGGGGACGTGATGGGCCACGGGGTGGAGGCCGCGGTGGAGATGAGCCAGTACCGGGCGGTGCTGCGCGTGCTCGCCGCGATGGACATCCCGCCGAACGTCATCCTGCAGCGCATGGACACGCTGCTCACCTCGCTGAGCGGGGAGCGCCCCGCGACGCTGCTGCTCGGTGCCGCGGACCCGACCAACCGGGTCTGCGCCTTCGCCAACGCGGGGCACCTGCCGCCCGCGTTCATCGCCCCGGACGGGTCGGTGTCGCTGGTACGCCTGCCCGAGGCGCCGCCCATCGGGGTCGGGGTCGCGGGCCCGTACAGCACGGTCGTCGTGCGCTGGCCCGAGGACCACACGCTGCTCCTCTACACCGACGGCCTGGTGGAGCGCAGGGGTGTGGACATCGACCACTCGCTCGACCAGTTGGCCGGGCTGCGGCTCACCCCGGGGGCGTCGCCCGAGACGCTGATCGACGAGATCGTGTCGGCGCTGGCCCAGCCGTCGCCCGACGACGACACCGCCGTGCTGCTCGCACGAGTGGTCCCGCCGGAAGCCGGGAAGGGCTGACCCCTCCCTCCCGCGGGTGGGCGGCCCGGCCCGGGTCCGGAAAGGCGAGCGGCCCGCCCGGCGGATGCCGGACGGGCCTTTTCACGTCCCCTTCGCGACGCCGCGACGGTCAGCGGCCGCCCGCTCGGGCGGTCAGTGGCCGCCGCCCTGACGGGCGTGCTTGGGGAGCAGGAACCCGAGCACGAACGCGACCGCGGTCAGAGCCAGCGCGATCAGCGTGGTGGTCGCGACCGCGTCCACCGCCGACTGCTGGTGCATGTGCGCGCCGCCCTGGCTGAAGAAGACGGTCCCGAACACCGCCACGCCGAGCGCCGCGGCCAACTGCTGCATCGACTCCAGCGCGCTGGACGCCGACCCGACCTCGTGGTCCTTGACGTCGCCCATGATGATGTCGAACAGCGGGACGAAGATCATGCCCATGCCGAGCCCGAAGACCAGGAACGGCGCCACCAGGATCCAACTGCCCAGGTCGGTCGTGGCGTTCGCGAAGACGAAGTACAGCCCCGTGATGCCCACGGCCATGATCGACAGGCCGATGTGCAGGACCTTGCGGCCCAGCTTCCCCATCACCACACCGCTGATCCCGGAGCCCACGAACGCGCCCAGCGCCCACGAGCCCATCGTCAGGCTCGCCCGCATCGCGCTGAACCCGAGCCCGAGCTGCAGGAACAGGCCGATCGCCATCGACAGGCCGGTGATGGCCCCGAAGAACACGATCACGAACAGCACGCCAGAGCTGTACGAGCGCTTCGCGAACACGCTGAGCTGCACCAGCGGGGCCTTGCCGCCCTTGGTGGTCCGGCGCAGGGTGTACGCCACGAACCCGGCCAGCACCGCGACCGCGCCGGCGAGCATCGCGAACATCCAGACCGGCCAGCCCTTCTCCTGGCCCTGCACCAGCGGGTAGACCAGCATGAACATCCCGCTGCCGCCGATCAGCACGCCGAGCAGGTCCATCGACTTGTCGTCCTTGGCGACCGGCGGCTTCGCGGGCAGCGCGAACCGGCCGACCAGCAGCGCGAACAGGCCCAGCGGCACGTTGATCAGGAAGATCATGCGCCATCCGGTGCCGAACAGGTCGGCGTCCACCAGTGCACCGGCCACGATCGGGCCGAGGATCGTGGCCAGCCCGATCGCCGGGCCGAACATCGCGAACGCCTTGCCCATCTCCTGCGGCGGGAACAGGTCGCGGATCAGTCCGAAGCCCTGCGGGATCATGACCGCGCCGGCGAGCCCCTGCAGGACGCGCGCGGTGATCAGCGCCTCCGGCGACCACGCCACCGCGCACAGCACCGACGCCGCGACGAACCCGACGATGCCGATCTGCATCATGCGCTTGCGGCCGAAGATGTCGCCGAGCCGTCCGCCGGTCAGCAGCCCCGCGGCGAGCGTCAGCGTGTACGCCGCCGCCATCCATTGCAGGGCCGAGTACGAGCCGCCGAGGTCCGCACGGATCGCCGGGGCCGCGACGTTGACCACCGTCGCGTCGAGCAGGTTCATCAGGGTGGCCGCGAGGACCACGCCGAGGCCGAGCCACTTGCGGTCGGCGCCGGTCCGCTTCGGGGCGGTGGGTCCTTCGTGGATCGGGGCGTCGGCTGCCACGGTCGGCGCCGCGGACTCCAGGACTGCGCTCACGGGACTGCTCCTCAGAGATGCTCGGAGACGTTCAGATGTCACGAACAGGGGGACGGTCTTGCCTTTGCCGGGAGTTCGGTGGCCACCGCTCATCTCCACTGCTTGAACTCTAGGAGGCCATTAGGCAAGCTTCGTTCCTAAAGGAAGGGCAGACTCGAAATATGTTGGAGACCTCGGCACGACTCTTGCGTCTGCTCTCCCTGCTGCAGACCCACCGCGACTGGACCGGCACCGAACTGGCCGACCGCCTGGACGTCACCCCGCGCACCGTGCGCAACGACGTCGAGAGGCTGCGCAACCTCGGCTACCCGGTGCACGCGACGCGCGGCGCCGCGGGCGGCTACCGCCTGGGCGCGGGCGCGTCCCTTCCCCCGCTCCTGCTCGACGACGAGGAGGCCGTGGCCGTCGCCGTCGGCCTGCGCACCGCCGCGGGCGGCACGGTGTCGGGCATCGAGGAGACCTCGCTACGGGCCCTCGCCAAGCTCGAACAGGTGCTGCCGAACCGGCTGCGCCGCCGCGTCAACGCCTTGCAGACGTACACCGTTCCGGTGCCGGGGCAGGAGGGGCCGCGGGTGGACGCGGAGGTGCTCACCACGATCGCGGCCGCCTGCCGCGACCACGAGCGCCTGCGGTTCGACTACCGGGACCACTCCGGGGCCGCGACGCTGCGGAACGTCGAGCCGTACCGCATGGTCAACTGGGGGCGCCGGTGGTACCTCGTCGCGTGGGACACGCAGCGCGACGACTGGCGGATCTTCCGCGTCGACCGGGTGTCGCCGCGCATCCCGACCGGGCCGCGGTTCACGCCGCGCGACCTGCCGGCCGAGGACATCGCGGAGTACGTCTCGGCGCGCGTGGCGGCGGCTCCGTGGAGGACGCGCGTACGGGTGACCGTCAAGGCCCCCGCCGCCGAAATCGCCGCCCGGGTCCCGGGGTTCGCCGGATCGGTCGAGCCGCTCGACGACGACACCTGCGTCTTCTCCACCGGCGCCGACAACCCCGAGACGCTGGCGATCTGGCTCGGCATGCTCGGCGCCGACTTCACCGTGGAGAACGCCCCCGAACTCGTCGACCACCTCAGGTCCCTGGCCGAGCGCTACGCCCGCGCCGCCGCCAACTGACCGCGCGGCACGTCCGCCGCGACCGCTCGTGCCACCGCGCCGGGGCGACACATCGCCCCGGCGCGGCAGTTTGCGCACACTGGTCAGCGGATCACACGGGCGGGTCCTGGAGCCCGGCGATGCGCGAACCGTCCAGCGGTACGCGGTACCAGACGTCGTTCGTCGAGCCGTCGCCCCAGTACTGCGTGACCACGACCGAGGCGTAGCCCATGCCGCTGCCCTCGTACCGCACGGTCCGGTCGGCCGGCACGTTCTGCGCACGGAAGACCGGGTCGGCCTGGTTGGCCTCGGCCCAGGCGTCGAGCTCCGCGTTCAGCTCCGGCGTCAGGAACTCGCCGCGCACCTCCGCGGGGTTCATCACCGGGTTGGTGCCCAGGACCGCGGACTTGTACTGGTCCCAGAACGCCGTCACCCGGTGCACCACCCCCGCCTCGTCGGCGCGCGGACCGGACGCCTGATGGGAGTGCGCGACCCCCGGCGGCGAACCGCTCACGGCCAGAGCGGGCGCGGCCGCCCCGGCGCCGAGAAGCAGTCCTGAGGCCACCGCGATCGTGGCCGCCTTGCGCATCTTGTTCCTCATTTTGTGCCTCCGGATCACTCGGATCTTTCGGTCCCCCGTGCCTAAATGAGACGCATGGCTCGCCCATCGGGTTGGTAGTACATCCCGGTTTTGCCGTATCTATACGTAACTTGCTCCGTAACGCCCTCGCCTGCCGACCCCGCCTGCCGCCCCGGTGCATGATGGCCCGATGGACGATCACACCCTCGTGCCCGACGCCGTCCCGGGCCCGTCGCCCCTGGTCCGCCGGGCCCGGCCGCACGACCTGCCGCGGATCGTCGAACTGATGCGGGAGCACACGGCGTACGAGAAGGCCGCGCCGCCGACGGCCGACGTCGCCGACCGCCTGGGCCCGCTGCTGTTCGGCACCGCCGCGCCGCCGCGCCTGCACTGCGTGGTGGCCGAGCTCGCGGGCGGCGAGGTCGTCGGCTACGCCACGTGCGCGGCGGAGATGTCGACATGGGACGCCCGCGAATACCTGCACATGGACTGCCTGTTCCTCCGCGACGGCAGCCGGGGCCACGGCCTGGGACGGCAACTCCTCGACGCCGTCGTGGCCGTCGCGCGCGAGCTCGGCCTGACCGAGGTCCAGTGGCAGACCCCGGTCTGGAACGAAGGCGCGGTCCGCTTCTACAACCGCCTCGGCGGCGGGGCCAAGGAGAAACTGCGCTACACCCTTCCCGTGCCGCCGATCGGGTAGTTCGGGTGGGCGCCGCAGTGGGGTGGTCCGGACGGCTCGGGTTGATCAGCCGGTCCAGGCGGTTCGGTTCGGTCGGTTCGGTCGGTTCAGATGGTCCCCGTACTGCGGGGTGGGGCACGGGGCTTCGCGCCGCGTTGCCCCGCGTTGCCGCCTGATGCCGTGTTTTGCCGTGCAATGCCGCGGGGCCCCGGCGTCCCAGGGGGAGGCGCCGGGGCCCTGCGTAGTGGGTCAGGCCTTCGCGTGCGCCCTGGCGGGTGCCTCGGTCTGTGCCTCGGCCCGGGTGAGCTGGGCGATGAGGTCGGTGCGTGCCCGGGCGACGCGCGAGCGGACGGTGCCGATCGGGCAGTCGAGGATCCGGGCGGTCTCGGCGTATTCGAGGTCCAGGATCTGGGTGAGCACGAACGCCTCGCGCCGCGCCGGGTCCAGTGCGGCGACCAGGTCGGTGAGGGCTATGCCCTCCTCGAACCCCGGCAGGTTCGCGGGCCGGCGGCGCTCCAGGAGATCCGCCCAGTCCTCGGCGTCGACCGTGCGCGGGCGCGCGGCCGCGGCCCGGTAGCGGTCGACGACGACGCGGCGGCCGATCGACAGGAGCCACGTGCGCGCCGACGACTGGCCCGCGAAACCGGGCAGCGCCTTGAGCGCGCGCAGGTATGTCTCCTGCGTGAGGTCGTCCGCACTCTGCGGGTCGCCGAGGTACGCCAGGAACCGCCACAGGTCCCGGTGGGTGGCGCGGACGAACTCCTCGACCGCGCCCGGCGTCCCGGCACCCGCGGCCAGGGCGGTCGAGGTCACCGCGTCGTCGTCCATGCGGAACCCCCTCGGTGGTGGGCGCGGTCGGGCATCGGCGACGATGGCCGCATGGAGTGCGGAGATTGGCAGGAGGTGCTGTCGGCCGTCATGGACGGCGAGGTGGCGGAACTGGATGCGGGTGCGGGCACCGGTGCTGATGGGTACGCGCAGGCGCGCGCCGCGCGGCGGCACGCCGACGGGTGTCCCAAGTGTTCGCGGTGGGCGGCCGGCGCGGCGGCACTGCGCGAACAGGCGGCCGGCGGCGTCGAACCGGGAGCGGACGCGGTCGAACGCGTGCTCAAGGCACTGCGCGGCGGCGCGTTGTAGGCGGTTCGGGAGCGGGCGTACGCACGCAGGCGTGGTCGCCGGATCTGCGGGGTTGTCACGAGTCTGGGTCCTCACGGGCAGGCGGGAACGAGGATCGGCCCGTGTGGGCGGATCCCGTCGCCGAAGCGGTCTCGGTCAGGCGAAGACCGTGAGGGGTGGGCCGCGGCGGCTGAGCGGCCGGAAAAGCGGGCGTGCGGGCGCGCGGGCGGTGCGCGGCCGGACGTACGGCACCTGCGGGAACGCCGGTTCCCCCCAGCGCAGCCAGGCCCGGATCAGCGCGCCGAGGCACCGGGTCCGCGACGCCAGCAGGCGGAACAGGTCGAACAGCGCCCTGTCGCCGCGCCAGAGCCACAGCGCGCTGCCGATTCCCGCGGCGAGGTGCGCGAGCAGCATTCCCGCACCGCCGTGAGTGGGCAGCACCGATGCGGCGTGCGACCCGTGGGCGGCGGCCGCAGTACTGATGTCGTGCGCGGCTCCGGATCCTGTCCCGAGGCCGGTCCCCGTGCCCGCTCCGGCGCCCGTGCCGAAGCCCGAACCGCCCAACGGCCCTTGCCCGGGCGGCACCGCGGCCAGCGCGGGGTCCAGGCCCATCTGGTCGAGGAGTCGGGCGGCGGACCGCGTCGCCCCGGCGGGCGCGGGCACGTCCTCGTTGCACAGCAGGACGCGCAGCCACGCGGCCTCGATCTGCCGCGCCGTGGAACCCGCGTGGGCAGCGGAGCCGGTGGTGGCCGCACCGGAGCCGGCCGCCGCGGCCTGTTGGGCCCAACCGAACAGGCCGTGCAGCACTGACTGCGCTCCGACGAGTGCCACGCCGATCGCGGGGAGCCCGCGTTCGCGTCCAGCAGCCGCCCAGGCCAGTGCGGTCAGGACCGGCATCGCGGCGGCCGGGGCCCACCAGGGCACCGGGCTGTCCGACATGAAGACGTGCCCGGAGACCGCGAGCGTCACGCACACGGCCGCGAACAGCGCGGCGCGTACGGCTCGGAGGCGTGACCAGGCAGGCATCGTCCGCTCATGCTGCCACCCGGGGAAGCCCCACGTGACGGCGGGGCGGCGGCGTCGTTTGGCCGCACACGGGAACTGTGCCGCACTCCGCGCCGACTACCTGGTCGGACGTGGGTCCGGAGGAACACGAGCACACGGAGGGCCGACGATGACAACCGCCACTGCCACTGCCACTGCCACCGCCGCCACCGATGACGATGACGGTGAACTGCGTGGCTGGGGCAGGTCCGCGGCCTTCGTCGCGATCATGGTCCCGGTGTTCGTCTCCGCGCTCGTCATCGGGCGCCTCACCGGTCCCGAGGCCCCCGACGCGGACCGCCCGCAGCGCCCGGCCGCCGTGCCGTCGCAGACCTCCGGGGGAGGCGGCGGGGGCGGCGGACACAACAACCACGGATCGGCGCAGTTCGGCACGGCTTTCGCTCCGACCGGCCCCTGAGTCCGGCGTACGCGCGAGGACCGGTAGTCCGGGCGAGTTCGGGCGCCGGGGCGGACCGGTCTCCGCATGGCGGCGGATTCGCATCGTTCAGGTTGCCGTGCCGTCACGAGTTCGCCGAAGCCTTGCCCCGACGGGCCGAGCGGGCAGACCCTGCGCTGTGAGCTGCGCGAACGGTTCCCGCGCGACCGCGGCCAGAGGAGCGACCGAGCCCGCGAGGTTCCCTGCTGTCCGATCGGCAATCGTCCGAGCGGCAATTCGTGGGGCGTGGACGGTGATTGGAGAGCGACGGACTCGTGCTGCCCTTGACCGCCGCCCAGCGCGGCGTACTGACCGGGCATCTCATCGCGCCGAACCCGGGTGCCTACAACATCGCCGAGTATGTCCGCATCGACGGTGAACTCCGGTACGGATACTTCGAGTCCGCGCTGCGCCGTGCGGTCGGTGAGGCGGACGCCCTCGGCATGCGCATTGTCGCCGGCCCCGCAGGTTCGGTCGGCCCGACCGGGCCGGGCCAGATCCCGGGGGCCGCCGTACGCTGGGCGCCGCGCTTCGTCGACCTGCGTGCCGAACCCGACCCGGAGGCCGCCGCCAGAGCCTGGATGGCGGACGACGCCGCGACCGCCGTCGACCCGTTCGGAGCCGAACCGCTGTTCGTCCACGCGGTGTTGCGCACCGGCACGGCCATGCACCTCTGGTACCACCGCATGCACCACGTGCTCCTGGACGGCTACGGCGTGGCGATCGTCATGCGCCGGGTCGCGGCGCTGTACACCGCCCTGGCCGCAGGCACCGAGCCTGACCCGTCGCCCTTCGGACGTCTGACCTCCGTGCTGGAAGAGGAGGCCACCTACCTGGACTCCTCCCGGCGCCGGGAGTCCCGGGACTTCTGGAACGAGCACCTTGCCGACCGGCCGCCCGCGATCGCTCTCGGACGGGTTGCGGCCCACCCGTCCGTGCGTACGCTGCGCCTTGAGGCGGCGCTGCCGCACGCGACCGCCGAACGGGTCCGCGTAGTGGCCCGTGCCGCGCGGGCGACCTGGCCGGTGGCCTTGGCCGCGGGCGCGGGCATGGTCCTTTGCCGCCGCGCCGGCGTGCCCGAGACCCTGGTCGGGTTTCCGATGATGAACCGGGTCGGCAGCGCGGCGCTCCGGGTGCCCGCCATGGTCCTCAACGTGCTGCCGCTGCGGATTCGGGCCGGCGCGGGAGACTCGATCGCGGACGCGACGGCGGCCGTCGCGCGCGAACTACGCACGGTACGCCGACACCAGCGCTACCGATACGAGGACATCGCGCGGGACCTCGGGCTCGTCGGCGGCGACCGGCGGTTGTTCGCGGCGGTGGTGAACGTCATGCCGTACGGCGAAGGGCCGATGTTCGGTGCGGCGCGCGGCACCGCGGGGAACGTGTCCGCCGGACCGGTCGCCGACCTGTCGGTGAACGTCTACGACCGCGGCGAGGCCGGCGGCGGCATCCACGTCGCGTTCGACGCCAACCCTTCGTGCTGCACGGCGGATGATCTGGCGGAGTACGCCCAGGAGTTCCTGGCCGTGCTGGCGGGTGAGAGCGGTGCGAGGACCAGCGTCGTGACCGGCTCCGCCGCCCGCACCGGATCCGGTCCGATGCCCGGACGCCCGCGGCCTCCCGCGCCGGATGTGCTTGACCTGCTGCGCAGATGGGCCCGCGAACGGCCCGATGCGCCGGCGGTCGACTCGGCCTCCGTACGGCTGACGTACGGGGAACTGACGGCCAAGGTGGAGGCGTTCGCGGCGCGACTCGCCGATCTCGGCGTAGGGCCGGAGGACGTCGTGGCACTCTCCCTGCCACACGGGTCCGAGGCGGTGATCGCGCTGCTCGCTGTCCTTGCCGTAGGCGCCGCGTACATGCCGCTCGACCCGGAAGGTCCGCCGGAGCGCAACAGGTTCGTCGTGGACGACGTGCGTCCGGCGCTGGTGGTCACCCCGGAGGTGTACGCCGAACTTGCTTCCGGCGCAACGCCGGTGCGTGGCAGCGCGGTGCGTCCTGTGCGGCCGGACGCGGCGGCGTACATCATCCACACGTCCGGTTCCACCGGGCGCCCGAAGGGCGTTGTCGTGTCGCGCGCGGCCCTCGCGTCTTTCGTCGCGGCGGCGGGCGAGCGGTACGGGCCCGGTTCCGGCTCGGACTTCGGCTCGGACTTCGGCTCGGACTTCGACTCGGGCTCCGGTCCGGGCTCGGGTTCCGGTTCCGGCTCGGGCTCGGGTTCCGGTTCGGGCTCGGGTTCCGGCTCAGGCTCAGGCGAGCGTCTACTGCACTTCGCGCCCCTGCACTTCGATGCCGCCGTAGAGGAGGTCTTCCTCGCGCTGGGCGCCGGAGCGACCTTGGTGCCCCGGGGGTCGGGGGCGACCGAGTCGGTGGCCGCGCTGCTGCGTACCTGCGCCGAGCAACGGATCACCTGGCTCGGCCTGCCGACCGCCTACTGGCACGAAGTCGCCTACGCACTGGGTGGTTCGGCCGCGAATGCCGTGCCGCTGCCGAGTGCGTTGCGAACGGTGGTGATCGGCGGAGAGCCGGCGCTGCCGGAGCACGTGCGCTCGTGGCGCCGCGCCGCGGGGGCGGATCGGGTGCGACTGGTGAACACGTACGGTCCCACCGAGGCCTGCGTCGTCGCGCTGACCGCCGAACTCGCCGGCCCGACGGCGGTGTACGACGGAAGCGGGGATGTGCCGATCGGTGCTCCGTTACCCGGCATGCACACAGTTGTGCTGCGCGGTGACGGGTCGGAGGTGGCACCGGGCGAGACGGGTGAGTTGTATGTCATCGGCGACCAACTCGCCGACGGCTACCACGGTCGTCCCGAGGAGACCGCGGCGCGCTTCGGCCCTGTCGGTGCGGTGTCCGGCTCGCCGCGTGCGTATCGGACAGGGGACTTGGTGCGCGCGCGTCGCGACGGGCTGCTGTGCTTCGTCGGCCGCGCCGACGACGAACTCAAGATCAGCGGACACCGGGTGCACCCCGCCGAGGTGGAGGCGGCCTTGGTGGCGCTGCCGGGCGTGCGCCACGCCGCCGTCGTCGGGCACGAACACGCGCCGGGACTGCGGTCGGTTGTCGCATTCGTGGTGGCGGAGCCGTCGACCGCGCTCCCCGGGGTCGACGCGCTGCGTGCCCGTCTGCTGCGGGAGTTGCCGAGTGCGGTGGTGCCGAGCACGTTCCACTTCGTCGACGAGTTGCCGTTGACGCGTGCCGGAAAGACCGACAAAGCGGCCCTCCGCGAGCTGCTGCCGGCCGCAATGCGGTCGCGGTCGCCGTCACCCTTGCCCGCGCCGTCGGCGTCGCATACCGAAGAGGGGTTGCAGGCTCTCGTCACGACTGTGTGGGCCGACATACTCGGCGTCGACGCACCTGCACCCGACGAGGACTTCTTCGCGCTCGGCGGGCAGTCTCTCCAGACGATCCAGGTAGCGAACCGCCTGTCGGTCGCGACCGGCACCGAGATAGCGGTGGCGGCGGTCTTCGCGCGGCCGACGCTGCGTGAACTCGCGGCCTACCTCGGCTCGGTGACGGCCTCGGACTCGCCGTCGGACCTGGCTTCTGCTTCAGGCCGGTCCTCGGGCTCGGACCGCGGCTCGGATCCCGGCTCGGACCGGGGCGCGGGCTCAGACCGCCAAGGGGCGGTGCTGCCCGGGCATGTACGACCGGCTCGTCGCGTACCGCGGCCCGGCACGTCCGCCCGTCGCATCCTGCTCACCGGCGCCACCGGATTCGTCGGAGCCCACCTCTGCGCCGAACTCCTGGCGAACTTCGAGGACGTGCACCTCACGTGCCTGGTACGCGGCGACGCGCCGTCGAATCGGCTGCACAGAGCCCTCACCTCGTGGGGTCTTCCCGCCGATCCACCGGCCCACCGCGTCGCGTTCGTCCGAACCGACCTGGGCCGACCCGATCTCGGACTGGCGGCGGCCGACCGTCGAGCGCTCGTCGACAACCGCGCCACCCGTGTCGACACGATCGTCCACGCGGCGGCAGAAGTCAGCCTGTTGCGCGGCACCCGTTCGCTTCGCGCGGTCAACATCGACGCGACTGCGGCGGTCCTCGAACTCGCCGCCGAGGCAGGGGCTTCCGTACACCACCTGTCGACACTTTCCGCGGCGCGGCCTGAACCCCCGTATACAGCCGACGAGTTCATTGAAGTCGGCGAGGAGGGTGGCGGGTACGCGCACAGCAAATGGATCGCCGAACAGCTGGTCGAACAGGCCGTGGCTCGGGGAGTTCCGGCCGCCGTGCACCGACTCGGCCGCGTCACCGGGGCGCGGAGCACCGGCATCGTCAACGAACGCGACATCCTGTGGCGCATCCTCTTCGCCGGGCTGCCCCATGGGCGGCTGCCGCAGCTCCACGACGCGGAGGTCTGGACGCCCGCCGACGAACTCGCCAGCGATCTGGCCCGCCTCGTCACCCGGTCTCCCGAGCCCGGGCTCGTCCTGAACCACGCGCCACAGGGGACGGTGGCGTTGGCGACGGTGCACGAGTGGCTGCGGGCATACGGCTACCGCTTCGCCGTCGTTCCGGCCACGACCTGGGCGGCCGACCCGGCGCTGCGAACGGACGACGAATCGGCGGCGACACTGGCGTTGTTCGACGGGTCCGCGCCCGGGGCGCGAGCGGTTGCGGCAACCGCGAGGGCGATCCGTGCCGCGTCCCAGTTTCGTGCCCTCGGCGGGGCCGGATCATCGGTGCGCCCCGTCGACGCCGCCCTGATGCACCGCTACCTCGACCACTGCGTCCGCCGAGGCCGACTTCCCGCCCCGGGCGCCCTGGCCGCCGCGGCCGCACACCCGTCCGCGCAGGCCGGGAACTCCGACCGTGCCGCGTCCGACTACCACTGAGCACGGCACGCGCAGGAAGCGTGTCGGCCCCACCTCGGCGCCCCGGGGTGCGGCGGGTAGGAGGAGGAACAATCCCCGTGAAGCTCCGGACGCGGTTGTGTGCGGCCGTACTGGTCATTTCGGCGTTGCTCGGCGCGGCGGCCTGCGGTGATGACGACGACGCGGGGTCGACGTCCTCTTCGTCCGCGGTGAGTCCGGGCAGCCCGGGGAGCCCGGCGAGTGGCGGCGTACCGAACAACGGGGCCGCGTACCCGGTGACGATCGAGAACTGCGGCAAGAAGTACACCTTCGACAAGGCTCCTTCCCGGGTCGTGGTCATGAACGGCGGCTCGGTGGCCGAGGTCTCCGCGCTTGTCGCGCTGGGGCTCGGTGATCGCATCGTCGCCAACGCGCAGTCGTACGGGGCCTCCGACGAGCCCGGCCGCGCCGAGGCCATTGCCGCGCTGCCCACCGGCGGGATCAAGCTCAACGACGCCATGGACATCCCACGCGAGGCGATGCTCGGGTTGCGGCCGGACTTCGTGATGTCGACGTACGGCGGTGGCTTCGCCGCCGACAGCGGCTTCGCGACGCGTGAGGACCTGGCCGGAGTGGGCGCCAACACCTATGTCCCGCGGGCGACATGCGGCGGTGCCGGCGAAGTGGCGGGCAGCCAGACGATCGAGGACAGCTACGCCGTGTTGCGCGACCTGGGGCGCATCTTCGGGGTCAGCGACAAAGCGGAGTCGCTGATCGCCACGTCGCAGAAGCAAGTCGCCGACGCGGCGGGCAAGGTCGCGGGCACGACGTCGAAACCGAAGGTGATGCTGATCATCCCGGGCATGACGATGGGAGCCGCCGAGTTCAGCTCGATCGGCGCCAACGGGATCTGGAACGACATCATCGGCAAGGCCGGCGGCGTGAACGCGTTCGAGGGCAGCACCAAGGGCATGTTCGCCAACCTGAGCAAGGAGCAGGTCGCGGCGGCACAGGTCGACGCGGTGATCATCGTCGCCTTCATGAACCCGGACCCGGCCGGGGACGCGGCCAAGCTGTTCGCGCAGTTCCCGCAGTGGGAGGCGGCCAAGAGCAACCGCTTCGTGGTGCTGTCGGACTCGGTGTACCTGGGACCCGACAACGCGACGGCCGTGGACAAGCTGGCACGGGTCATCCACCCTGACCGGTTCTGAGATGAAGGTCGTCCACGGCAGCAGCAACAACACCAACGGCACCAACAACAACGGCAGTACGGGCACGCGCGCCGACACCGGCACCGGCACCGGCACCAAGGGCACCGCGGGCGCCGACGCGCGACCCGTTGGGGGACGACGCGAGACGCGACCATGGCGACACCTGCCACGTCGCCAGGGCTCGGCCCGTGAGGCCGCGCGTCCCGCACCGCTGCACCAAATGCCCTTGGCCCCCTGCATCATCGTGCTCTCGGTCGTGCTGGTGGCCGTCATGCTCCTGGCGGTGGGCATCGGGTCGGTGGACGTGCCGGTCCGGGACTCGTGGCGCATCGTCGTACGGCACCTGACGGGCGGTTCGCGCGAAGGGCTCGACCCGGTCCAGGACCAGATCGTCTGGGAGTACCGGATGCCGCGCGTGCTGCTCGCGGCGCTCGCCGGCGCGGGACTGGCTGTCGCGGGCGTCGTGTTGCAGGCACTGGTCGCGAACCCGCTGGCCGATCCGTACGTGCTCGGGATCAGTTCCGGCGCGTCGACCGGTGCCGTGCTGGTGATGACCGCCGGCAGCGCGTCGACCGGCGGACTCGGTGTGTCGGCGGCGGCGTTCGTGGGGGCCGGGGTCGCCACGGTTCTGGTCTTCGCGTTGGGGAGGCGCGGCGGCCGCTTGTCGCCGCTGCGGCTGGTGCTGGCCGGGGTGGCTATCGGCTACCTGTTCCAGGCGGCCACCGGATACCTGCAACTCCAGGCCAGTCCCAACGAGTTGCGGCGGGTGATGTTCTGGTTGCTCGGCTCGGTGGCGGGTGCCCGATGGGACCAGCTCGAAGTCGTCGCGGTCGCGGTGGTCGTGCTGACGGTGCTCCTGCTGCTGTGCGGGCGGCGGCTGAACGCGCTCGTCACCGGGGAGGAACAGGCCACGGCTCTCGGCATTGACGTGAACCGGTTGCGCGTACTGCTGTTGGCCGCTTGTGCGTTGCTGACCGGGACCATCATCGCGGTCACGGGCGGCGTCGGTTTCGTGGGGCTACTGGTCCCGCACATCGTGCGGCTCGGCTTCGGCGCGGACCATCGGCGGGTGTTGCCGTTGTCGGCACTGACGGGGGCGTTGTACCTGGTGGCGGTCGATTTGCTGTCGCGCACCGTCGACTCGCCGAACGAGATTCCGTTGGGGATCTTCACGGCGGCGGTGGGCGCGCCCGTGCTGTTGTGGCTGCTGCGGCGCGACGGGGGAGCGGGGCGAGGCGTGTGAGGCTCGACCTGTCGGGCGTATGCGCTCGGCTCGGTGCGACGGAAGTCCTCGGCGGCGTCGACCTGTCGGTCGGGGAGGGCGAGTTCGTCGGCCTGGTGGGTCCGAATGGAAGCGGCAAGTCCACGCTGCTGCGGACGGTGTACCGGTCGCTGCGCCCGACGGGCGGAGTCGTGGTCGTGGGCGGGGACGACGTGTGGGGGATGTCGGCGCGGGAGGCGGCGCGGCGCACGGCTGCGGTGCTGCAGGACAGCCCGGCGCCGGACGGGGTGACGGGCGGCGAGTTGGTGGCGTTGGGGCGTACGCCGCACCACGGGTTGTTCGACCGCGACACGGAGCGGGACCGGGAGATCGTGGCGGACGCGTTGCGGAGGACCGGCGCGGACGCGTTTGCGCATCGTGTGGTCGCCGGGTTGTCGGGCGGTGAGCGCCAACGGGTGTTGTTGGCCCGGGCGTTGGCCCAGGAGCCGCGCGTACTGCTGCTCGACGAGCCGACGAACCACCTGGACATCCGGGCGAGGTTCGAACTGCTCGGTGTGGTGGCGGAGCTCGGGTTGACGACGTTGGCGGTGCTGCACGACTTGGATTTGGCGGCGCGTACCTGCGACCGTCTCGTGGTGCTGGACCGGGGCCGGGTGGTGGCGGCCGGGGGAGTGTTGGAGACGTTGACGCCCGGGGTGATGCGGGACGTGTTCGGAGTCAACGCGGAGGCGGCGCGGCATGCGGACGGGGTCGTGCGGATCGGCTACGACGCGCAGCCGCTCGCGCGGTTCGGACCGGGGCCGGTGGTGGAGGAACAGCCCGCCTGAGGACGGGTTTGGCCGTGGGGCGCCGGGAGGCCGAGGGCCGGTCGGACACCCTGGAGCACGCGCGGCCGTAGGGCGTATCGTGCGGCGTATGGCGACCGAGGCGGACGATCCACGCAGTGAACCCTTGCGCGACGTGGCGGACGAAGACGGGGCGGCCGACGCCGACTCCGGCGGGGGTCAGGCGGAGAAGCGCCACGTGCCGATGTCGCTGATCGACCGCATCGGGCGCGAGCGCGCGCAGGAGTTGATGGCCGAAGCGGTACGCAAGGCCGTCGAGGAGCACCACGCCCTGGGGTTGCCGACCACCCACGGCGACGGGAAGGGGCGGTACTACCGGCTGTATCCGGACGGCAGGCAGGAGTATCTCGACGAGCAGGGTGACGAGCCGAGCGAGAAGTAGCACGAGGTGAAGGTCGACCAGCCGCGACGAGCAGGGCGACCGGAACCCGCTCCCCGGGACTCACGCCCCCCTGGGATCCATCCCGCTTCCCGGGATCCATCCCGCCTTCCGGGATCCATCCCGCCTCCTGGGATCCATCCCGCCTCCCGGGATCCGCCTCCCGGGATCCACCCCGGGATCCACCCCCCGGGATCCACCCCCTGGGATCCATCCCCCGGGATCCACCCCCCCGGGATCCACCCCCTGGGATCCAATCCCCCGGGATCCATCCCCTGGGATCCACCCCGCTTCCCGGCACCCGCCTCGCTCCTCGGAGCCCACCCTGCTTCCCGGAACCCACCCCTTCACCCACCCGTCGGGTGGGTAGGGGGCCTCACCCCGCCGATTTTCCCGACTCGTGATCGCCAGAGCCCCTCCCGGCGCCCCGCACCCCCCTGTTGCCCCGCGCCCACTGCCCCGCGCGCGCGTATCGCGCACTCCCCGCCAGCTCCGGCCCCGTGTCCGCGCCACCCGCTAGCGTCCCTGCCCGTGACCGAACGCATGGACGACGCGGCGCGCGTACACCCCGCCGCACGCACCGACGTCCGCACCGACGCCCGCCCCGACTTCACCGGTGACTTCGAGACGCACGTCACCGTGTCGGCGGCCGGACCGGCCACCGACACCCAACTGCGCGACTGGGCCGCCAGCAACGGTGCGAAGTACACGCGGATCCTCCTCGACGCCGGCCGCGTCCCCGACCAGCCCATGCTGACCCTGCGCGGCCGCGGCACCCTCACGACCCAGCGTGCGGCCGTTGCCGCCCACACCGCCGACCTGCGCCGCGCCGGTTTCGACGTCGTCCGCGTCAAGATCGAGGCCGCGCCCTCCAACCAGGGGGTTCCGCGCACGTCAGGCGAGGCGAAGACCCTCCCGCCCGACTGCTATTTCGAGCACCACGTCAAGCTCGTGCTCACCACCCACGCCGACATCGGCCAGGTCACCGCAATCGCCGTACGCCACAGCGCCCGCGTCTCCCGCAACGCCCGCCGCCTCCGCCCCGACACCGGCGGCCACGAGCGGTTCGTCACCCAGCGCTGCCACGGCGTCGGACGGTCCGAGGCGCACAGCCGACTGCGCCTCCTCCGCGACGCCCTCGCCGAAGCGGGCTTGCAAGTCGTCGAGATCGAGCAGGAGTTCGTCGTCCACGACGACAATCCGGCAGTCGACGCCGGGTGGTTCGGCGCAGTCGGCGGTGCAGTTTGACCCACGCACCCGGCACCGACGCGTGGGAACGCGCCCACCGCGCCGCCCTCGACCACGTCCTCGCGCTGGTCTCGACGGCCCCCTGGTCCGACGCTCTCGTCCTGCGCGGCAGCATGGCCATGGTCGCGTGGGCCGGCGACCGGGCGCGCCCGCCGCGCGATCTCGATTGGATCGTGCTGCCCCCGGCCGCGGTCCCCGTCGACCGCCTTGACCCGTACCCCTACGTCGACAGCGTCGACCGCGTCCAGGACTGGCCGGAGGCCGACGGGGGAGCGACCGCGTACGAGTTGTACCGCGACGAGGGCGAGTTGCTCGACACCGGCGGCCGCCACCCCGTCGTGCCGCCGGAGGGCACGCACTGGGTGCAGGATCCGTACGACGACGAGCGCGATCCGAGCGGCGCCGTACTGTCGTTGCTCGAACAGCGTCCGGTGACCCCATGCGGCGTACGCCTCGCGCCGAGCCGGTACGACATCGACTCGACCTGGGACTACGACGAATACGACTTCGGACCGACCGGCGGCGGGGGAGTCCGAGTCCGCCTGCCGTGGCACGCCGACGGCGGTCTCGAGGGGCAGGTGCAGCTCGACTTCGCGCTGGACGAACCGATGCCCGAACCGCCGGTGTTCGCGCTGGTGCCGCGCGCCGACGAGCTGGGGCCGACGGTCGTGCGTACGGCGAGCCGCGAACTCTCGCTGGCATGGAAGCTGTTGTGGCTGCACGTGGACTCGGCGGGCGACGACAGGGCCCGCGGCAAGGACCTCTTCGACGCGGTACTGCTCGCCGAATCGCCGCGCACCCGCCTCGAACCGGGGCTGCTTCGCCGCGTGTTCGCCAAGGCGGGCGCGCTCGGCATCGGCCCGTTGACGGACCACGACGTACGCAACTGGACGGTCGACTGGCGCTCCTTCCACGCCGAGCACCCCGCCGTGCGCGGTGACGCCGACGCCTGGCAGGCCCGCCTCGCCAGGGCAATCGCCCCACTGCTGGCCGAGCACAACGAATCGCCGTCATAGCCCTCCCCCAACGCGCGCCAAGGCCAAACAAGGGGGGCGATCGCATCTCCCTCGCAGCCGACTGGCCTCGCGCGGCGGACCTCTTGTTCGGCGCCGAACTCGGGTTGCGGACCCCGGTCCACTGTCAGTAGTGGAACCGCACCCCACAACTCCGCGTGCGTGCCGCGGCGCCCGGGGATCGGGACGGCCGGCACGCTGTCCGCGAATGCCCGCGGCGGTGAGGGGGTTACTCGTCCGCGCCGGGGAGGTGCGGTTCTTGGCCGGCCAGCGATTCGGCGAGCAGGTCGTCGTCGGTGGCCCCGCGGCGCCAATACCCGGTGAACGTCACGGCCTTGCGGTCGATGCCGCGGTCGCGGACCAGGTTGCGGCGCACGGCGCGGACCATGCCGGCCTCGCCCGCTATCCAGGCGTAGACCACACCGTCCGGGAGCTCCGCGCCCTCGACGGCCGCCGCGAGCGTGTCGGGGCCGCCGTCGCGCACCAGCCACCGCACGTCGACCTGGGCCGCGCTGAGGAGTTCGCGCTTGTCGCCCGCATGGTCGACGGACAGCCAGACGCGTGCGGGCAGGTCCGCGGGCAGCCAGCGCAGGATGCCCTCGACGGCCGGAAGCGCCGTCTCGTCGGCGGCGATCAGCACCCACTCCGAACCCTCCGGCGGGTTGAAGTCCGCACCGCCGTTGTCGGGTGCGGACGGGCCGATCACGATGACGCGGTCCCCGGGCTGCGCGCGGCGCGCCCAGCGCGACGCGGGGCCGGTGTCCCCGTGCATCGCGAAGTCGATGTCCATCTCGTCCGGGTCGCGGCGGGCGTCGCGTACGGTGTAAGTGCGCATGACGGCCCGCTCGTTCGCGTCCATGGCCGTCCAGGCGGCGAACCACTCCTCGCCCGCCTCGACTGGCACTATCGGCGCGTCCTGTCCCTCGTGTGCCAGGAAGAGCTTGAGCCGCTGGTCGCGGCCGTCGCTGACAAGGGCCTTCAGGTCCTCGCCGCCGAACGTGACGCGGACCATGCCGGGACCGACCTGCGCGACCCGCAGCACGTGCAGGTCGAAAAACCGGAACGGGACCTCGGGGTTGCCCATCGCGTGACTCCGATCGTGATACGTGCTGCGGGTTCCCGGCCGCCTGCGGCGGCGGTCGGCGTGCGTGGCGTAGGAGCCGGGAGCGCGGGGCCGAGTTGGGCCGCCGGTGCGGGCCGGCCCGGGCCGCCCCGCGCACCCGGCGAGGGTCACGCGAGCTTGCGCGACTTCTGGACGGCGGCGGCGAGTTGCTCGATCAGCGGGGCGACGCCCGCGTACGTGAAGCGCGGCTCGCTCGCCCACGGGATGACCTGGCCGGCCTTGACGGCGGGCAGTTCGTTCCAGGTCGGCTTGTTGGTGAGGTCCTTGGGCTGGAGCGCCACCGAGCGGTTGTCCATCATGATCACGTCGGCGTGGTACGCGCCGGCGTTCTCCCAGCTGAGGACCTCGAAGTAACCATCCGCGTCGAGGTTCTTCGGCAGCACGAACTCGACGCCGAGCTCCTTGAAGTAGCGCAGGTCGGCGGAGGGGTCGGGGGTCGACACGTAGAACTGCTCGGCGGCGCCCGACGCCGCCATGACCTTGAGGCCGCCTGCCGCCTTCGCCGCCTGGCGCAGGGTCTCGGACGCCGCCTCGAAGCGCTTCTTGGCGTCGACGGCCTTCGGCGCGTTGAGGTCGGCGCCCAGGGACGCGGCCAGTTCGGCGTTGCGTGCGAGCGGTTCGGTCAGCGACACCTTGGCCACCCGGATGCCGACGCTGGGGGCGAGCAGGAGGATCTTGTCCGCGCTGTCGTCCGGCACGTACCAGAGGGTGTTGTTGTCGTAGACGGCGGAGACGAGCAGTTCGGGCTGGAGAGCCGCGTACTTCTCGACGGAGAACTGGCCCCACTCCTCGCCGAGGATCGTGAGCTTGCTGATGTCCATGTCGCCGGCCTGCACGTTGGGCTTGCCGTCGGTGCCCTTCGTCGGGCCGAACACGCCCGTGCACTCGATGCCGTAGTCGTACAGCGCGGCGGCGCTGCCCACGAAGGCGACGATGTTCTTCGGCCGCTTCTTCGCGGAGACATCCTGGCCGCGGTCGTCCCGGAAGCCCCACGCCCCGTCCGCGGAACCTCCGTTCGGTGCCGTCGAACCGCCGGTGTTCCCGGCGCCGCCCGCGCTGTCCTTCTTGTCGTCGCCGCACGCGGTGGCGAGCGCTCCGATGCCGAGGGCGGCGCCCGCGGCGAGGATTCTGCGCCGGGTCGGGGAGACGGCGGGAACGTGCGGCATGGACTGCTCCTTGTGCTGGACGTGCGGACTGCTGTGGTTGCGGGGACCGGCACGCGTACGCCCACCACCGCGAGAACGCGGCCGCGGCGGGTAGCTACCGGCGGGTCAGGAGGCTTAGGTTAACCTAACCTTCGTTTCTGTCCAGGGCCGGATGTGGGGGAACACCGGCAGGCGCGCGATCGGAGCACGTGAGTGGGACCCGCGCAGTCCAGTAGCCCGCCGGTGTCCGGACGGGCCGATGCGGTGTCGCCCGAAGTGGGTGCCGGAGCAGGCCCGTTGGCCGGTCACCGGACCGCGACGGGTGCCGGCCGCGACGCGCCGCCCGCCGTCGGCACGGGCGCCGCCGAGCGGAAGACGCCGCCCCGCCGCCACATACCGACAGCGGTCGGCATGGCGGTCGCGCTCGCGCTTCTCCTCGCGGCCGTCGTCCTCAGCCTGGCCCTCGGCTCACGCCACCTGAGCCCGGGTCAGGTCTGGAACGGCCTGTTCGACGTGGACTCCACCGGCTACACGGTCGTGCACGACATGCGCCTGCCGCGCACCGTGCTCGGCCTGCTCGTCGGACTCGCCCTCGGCGTCGCCGGTGCGGTCATGCAGGCCGTGACCCGCAACCCGTTGGCCGATCCGGGACTCCTGGGCATCAATGCGGGCGCATCCGCCGCCGTCGTCACGGCAATTACGGCGCTCGGTGTGTCAACTTTCTCCGGATACGTGTGGTTTGCGTTCGCGGGTGCGGCCGTCGTCTCGGTCCTCGTGTACGCCGTCAGCGGCGGCCGCGGCGCCACCCCCGCCCGCCTCGCGCTGGCCGGCACCGCACTCAACGCGGCGCTGTACTCGTACGTCCAGGCCGTCATGCTCCTCGACAGCTCGGCCCTCGACGACCTGCGCTTCTGGACGATCGGCTCGCTCGCGAGCGCCGAGATGGGCACCGCCGCCAAGGTCGGCCCGTTCATCGCCGCCGGCCTCCTGCTCGCCCTCGGCCTCGCCCGCCCGCTGAACGCCCTCGCCCTCGGTGACGAAGCCGCCCGCGGACTCGGCGGCAACCCGGCCCGCACCCGCGCCGGGGCCATGCTCACCGTCACGCTGCTCTGCGGCGCGGCCACCGCCGCCTGCGGGCCGCTGGTCTTCGTCGGCCTGATCATGCCCCACGCGGTACGCGTCTTCACCGGACCCGACCTGCGCCTGCTGATCCCCTACTGCGCGATCCTGACTCCCGCGCTGCTGCTCCTCGCGGACGTCGTCGGACGCCTGGTCGCCCGCCCCGCCGAGGTACAGGTCGGCACAGTCACCTCGGTGGTCGGCGGCGTGTGCTTCCTCATCCTGCTGCGCCGCGCGCAGGCGGTGCGCGCATGAGCGGCAGCCGGCTGACCGCACCCAAGTCGACGTCCGCCTCGACCTCGACCGCAGCCTCGCCCCCTGCCTCGACGCCCGCCTCGACTCCTGCCTCGACGTCGCGCCCGGCCTCCGGCGCGGCCTCGGACCGTGCCCTGCGCGTCGGACCGATGTCCGTCCGCTACCGCCCCCGCGCGATGGCCGCCGGCGCCCTCTGCCTCATCGCCGCGCTCGCCCTGGCGGTCCTGTGCATCGGCAGCGGCGACTACCCGATGGGCTTCGGCCGCGTCGTCGACGCCCTGCTCGGCAGCGGCAGCCCCGCCGACGAGTTCATCGTCCGCGAACTCCGGCTGCCGCGCGCGGGGGTGGCCCTGCTCGTCGGCGCCGCGCTGGGCCTGTCCGGGGCGGTTTTCCAGGCCGTCGTACGCAACCCGCTGGGCAGTCCCGACCTCCTCGGCTTCACCGCCGGCTCCGGCACCGGGGCGCTGTTCGCGGTCGTCGTGCTCGGCGGCGGCACGGGCGCGGTGGCGTTCGGCGCCGCCGCGGGCGGGCTGACCGCAGGCGTGCTCGTGTACGTCCTGGCCTGGCGCCGCGGCGTCCACGGCTTCCGGCTCATCCTCACCGGCATCGGCGTCACCGCGATCCTGACCGGCGTGAACGGCTACCTGCTCACGCGCGCCAAGCTCGCCGAGGCGTCCCGTGCGCTGCTGTGGCAGACCGGCAGCCTGGACGGGCGGGACTGGACCGACGTCATGCCGCTCGCGGTCGCGATGGCGGTGCTCGTCCCGGCGATCCTGATCGGGTGCGGTCCCGCCCTGCGCATGCTGGAGATGGGTGACGACGCGGCGGCGGCGCTCGGCGTACGGGTCGAACGCGTACGACTCACCCTCCTCTTCGGTGCGATCGTGCTGGTGTCACTGGCCGCCGCGGCCGCCGGACCGGTGTCGTTCGTCGCGCTGACGGCCCCTCAGCTGGCCCGCCGCCTCACGGCCGCGCCGGGGCCCAACCTGTTGCCCTCACTGTGCATGGGCGCCGTGCTGCTGGTCGGCTCGGACTGGATCGCACAGCGGGCGTTCGCCGACGACCCGCTGCCGGTCGGCGTGGTGACCGGCCTGCTCGGTGGCGGCTATCTCGTGGTGATGCTCGCGGCCCAGCGCCGCGCGGGAAGGATCTGACGGACAGTGAAGACCTCAGGAACGACCGGCACTCCGGACACCGTCACGGCCCCGGCGGCCGACAACGCGGTCGGCCCGACGGCGGTGGACGACGACACCCGCGGCACCACTCCGGGCGCCACCGCGTCGACCCGCCTGCACGGCGACGCGATGACCCTCGGCTACGACAAGCGCGTCATCACCAAGGACCTCAGCGTCGCGATACCCGACCGGTCCTTCACCGTGATTGTGGGACCGAACGCGTGCGGCAAGTCGACGCTCCTGCGCGCGCTCGCCCGCATGGTCAAGCCGTCGTCGGGTCAGGTGCTGCTCGACGGCCGGGACATCTCGTCGATGCCCGCGAAGCAGGTCGCCCGCACCCTCGGCCTGCTGCCGCAGAGTTCGATCGCGCCGGACGGCATCACCGTCGCCGACCTCGTCGCCCGCGGCCGCTACCCGCATCAGAAGCTGCTGCGGCAGTGGTCGCCGGAGGACGAGCGCGTCGTCGACGCGTCGATGCGGGCGACCGGCGTGTTCGAACTCGCGGACCGCGCGGTCGACGAACTCTCCGGCGGACAGCGGCAGCGCGTGTGGATCGCCATGGCGCTCGCCCAGGAGACGCCGCTGCTGCTGCTCGACGAGCCCACGACGTTCCTCGACATCGCGTACCAGATCGAGGTGCTCGACCTGTGCGCGCGGCTGCACCGCGAGGAGGAGCGCACACTCGTCGCGGTCCTGCACGACCTCAACCAGGCGACCCGGTACGCGACCCACCTCATCGCCATGCGCGAGGGCCGCATCGTCGCCGAGGGCCGCCCCGGCGACATCGTGACCGCCGAACTGGTCGAGGAGGTCTTCCACGTGCCGTGCCGCATCATCGACGACCCCGAGACCGGTACCCCGCTGGTGATCCCGGCCGCTCCCGGCACCCCGCTGAGCATCCGCTGACCGCCGGCCGGGCCGGTGACCGACCCGGCCGGCGGTCAGCCTGCACGGATCCGGTCGACCGCGCCTACGACAACCCCGCGCCCAACGCCACGAACCCGCAGATGAGGACGAACAGGATCGCCAACAGCGGTGCCACGAACCGCAGATATTGGTTGTAGCCGACCTTCGCCAGCGACACGCCGCCCATGATGACGGCCGTCGTCGGGACCCAGAGGTTCATCCACCCCGACGCGGCCTGCCACGCCGTCACCACCAGCGCGCGCGGCACGTCCGCGAAGTCGGCGAGCGGGGCGAGGATCGGCATCGCGAGCGTCGCGTGGCCCGAGGTGGACGGGATCAGGAACGCCAGCGGCAGGTTCACCACGAAGATCAGGATCCCGAACACCGCCGACGACGTCCCCGACACCGCGCCCTCCATCGAGTGCAGCACGGTGTCGGTGACCTTGGAGTTGTTCATGATCACCGTGACGCCGCGGGCCAGCATGATGATCAGCGCGGGGGACACGAAGTCGCCCGCACCCTGGATCAGCGTCGCGCTCAGCTTCTTCTCGCCGAGCCGCGCGAGCACCCCGACGACCACCGCCGCGACGATGAACAGCGCGGCCAATTGCGCGAAGGACCAGTCGAGTTCCCAGCCGTACGGCGTGGCGTCCGCGTCGCCGGTCAGCACCTGCGCCCACGGGATGATCGAGAAGATCATGAACACGAAGGTCACCGTCACCGCGACCAGCACGATCTTGTGCGTGCCGGTGAGCGGCTCCGGCTCGGTGCCCGCCGACGCCTCCGCCTGCTCCCGGTCGCCCGGCAGGAACCCGACGATCGAACGGGACGGGTCGGCCTTGACGCGCGCGGCGTAGCGCACGACGTACGCGATGGTCACCGCGGTCAGCACCACCAGCATGAGCAGCCGCAGCACGATGCCGTCGCCGAGCGAGATCCCGGCGGCGGACGAGGCGACGCCGGTGGCGAACGGGTTGACCGTCGAGCACAGCACGCCCACCCCGGCGCCGAGGATGATCGTGCCGGTGGCCACCATGCGGTCGTAGCCCAGCGCCAGCATGAGCGGCACGATCAGGCCGTAGAAGCCGAGCGTTTCCTCGGCGAACCCCTCGACCGATCCGAGCAGTGAGAACACCGCCATGATGGCGATGATCAGCACCGCGCCCCGGGTCCGGAGGCGGTGCGCGAGCCGCGCGATGCCCCGGTCCAGCGCGCCGGTGGCGAACACGACCGTGATGAACGCGCCGATGGCGAGCACGAACAGGAACACCGCGGCGCTGCCGTACAGATCGCCCGAGTTGTCCGGAGCGACCTGGCCGGTCTGGGTGTCCTGGATGCCGTAGAGGCCGTTGACTGGCGACAGGAACAGGTCGTTGAGCCGCTGGACGAAGTCCTGGGGGGACGAGATCTCGCGGAAGCTGCCCTGCACGGGCTTGCCGTCGGCATCCCGTTCGTACTGCCCGGACGGGATGAGGAAGGCCAGCGCCCACACCGCGATCGTGACGATCGCGAGCACGGTCAGCGCGCTGGGGAATCGGAACCCGCGGCCTTCGGGCGGCTGCTCCTCGGTATCCGGACTCGCCTCGGCGCTACTCATGCCCCCACCTCGCTACGCTCGGCGGCCGCATTCGCGAAACGCAATCTCTCGCTGCTTCGCTCGCTTCGCTCCCTCATGCACGCAGCATCGAGACCCGGACCCGTCACCGGGTGCCCGACACCCCGCTGTTCACCCGGATGGCCCGCGGCCCGCAGCACACGCTCCGCGGGCTCACGCCCGCGGCCCCCGCGTCACGCGGCCTGGGCGCGCTCCCGCAGGAGGTCGGTGACGGCGTCGACGTACGCGCGCATCCGGGCGTTCTCGGCGGCGGTGCGCCACACCAGCGCGTGCCGCAGGTTGGGGACCCCGCTGAGCGGGACGTACGCGATGTCGGGCCGCGCGTAGTACTGCACGAGTTGGTGGTCGCCGATCGCGACGCACTTGCCCGCCGACACCAGGGCCAGGATCTCCTGATACGTCGAACACCTCTGCTCGGTACGCCCGATCGGCGTCCCGCCCGCCGCCAACTGCGGCAGATACTGGTCCAGCCAGTGCTGCGGCACCCGGTCGCTCACCATCGGGAACACCTGGCCGGCGAGGTCCTCCGGGGTCAGCGACGCACGCGCGGCGAGCGGGCTGGTGGCGGACGTCGCCAGATAGATCGGGGCGTCGAGCAGGAGCGGGCCGATGGTGATGTCCGGCTCCTGGATCGGCACCAGCGTCACCAGCATGTCGAGGGTGCCGTCGCGCAGCGGGTGCACGTACTCGTCGAGTTGGACCTCGACGACCTCGACCGCGCAGTCGGGGTGGCGTTCGCGGAACAGTGCGGCGCCCTGGTGTGCCCGGATTCCGGACATGACCCCCAGGAATCCGACCCGCAGCGTGCCCTCGATGCCGCGCGCGGCGCTCGTCGCCCGCTGCACGGCGGCCCGGAGCGCATCGTAGTGCGGGCGCATGTCGTCGTAGAGCTGACGGCCGAGCGGGGTCAGCGTGACGCGGCGGCTGGTGCGTTCGAACAGCGGTCCGCCGAGGCGACGTTCGATCTTCTTGAGGGTCTGGCTCACCATCGCGCCTGACAGATGCAGGCGTTCGGCGGTGCGGCCGAAGTGCAGTTCCTCGGCCAGCGTCAGGAATATCTCCATCTCGTGGCGTTCCAAGCCCGACCCCACCTCCCCGAGATCGTTCACCTTCGGTGAACGATCAGCGCCGCCCCGTTCGCCGCCGACCACGAGCCCTTCGCCGTCGGCGTGCACGCCACCCTAACGCGACGATCACCGGTGATGAACGTTCGCTCGGCGGGGGGCCTGGCGGGGCGCCCGGCGCCGGCGCACTCGGGAGAGGAGTCATCCGGCGGACGCGCAAGGGCCCGGCCCCATGTCGGGGCCGGGCCGCAGTGTCGGGGGTCCCGCCGGGGCGGGGGGCGAAGGCCGGGCTGTCAGGCGGCGGCCGCGGTGCCGGCGAGCAGGCGCTGCGTGATGGTGGCGAGCCGGGTGCCCTGGTAGCGCGCGGCGTCGAGGATGTTCTCGCCGGGGGCGCCGGCCTCGGAGGCGTGCGCGGTGCCGTACGGGTTGCCGTTCGCGCCGAACACCACGGGGTCGGTGTAGCCGACGGGCACGATCAGCGAACCCCAGTGGTGCAGCGTGTTGTAGAGCGCGAGCAGCGTCGACTCGTTGCCGCCGTGCATGTTCCCGGCGCTCACGAAGCCGGTGGCGGGCTTGTCGGCGAAGGCGCCCTGCGCCCACAGCCCGCTGGTGGTGTCGATGAACTGCTTGAGCTGGGACGCGATGTTGCCGAAGCGAGTGGGCGTGCCGAACGCGTACCCGTCCGCCCACGCCAGGTCGTCCAAGGTCGCCACCTCTATGTGGCTCGTCGCGTCGTGGTGCTCGCGCCATGCGGGCACCGAGTCGACGACCGCGTCCGGGGCGAGTTCTTGTACGCGCCGCAAACGCACCTCGGCACCGGCCTTCTCGGCGCCTTCCGCGACCGCCGCGGCGAGCTGGTGGACGTTGCCGGTCGACGAGTAGTAGACGACGGCGATCTTGGCAGCCATGGGACCTCTCCTGAGGGCAATGAAGCGGATTGCTATCCGGTTCGCGGTGCGCCCAGTTAAACGGATCGCTATCCGCTTGGCAAGCCCAAGTGGATAGCTATCCGATACGGTGGGTGGCATGGACACAGCCCCGAGGCACCGGCTTCCGATCGCCGGCGAGGCCCCGCCCGAGCGGGCCGACGCGGCCCGCAACCGCCGCCGGATCCTCGACGCGGCGGCCCGCATCGTGGCCGAGAAGGGCACGGACGCGCTGACGATGAACGCCGTCGCGCACGCCAGCGGCATCGGGGTCGGCACGGTCTACCGCCGGTTCGGCGACGTCGCGCAGCTGCTGTCGGCACTCCTCGACGTGCGTGAGCGCGAGTTCCAGGGGCAGTTCCTCGCCGGGCCGCCGCCGCTCGGACCCGGGGCACCGGCGGCGGAACGGCTGCGCGCGTTCCTGCACGCGCTGGTCGACCGCACGACGGAGCAGCACGAAATTCTGCTGGCGGCGGAGGTCGCCGACCCGTGCGCGCATTACACGTCGCCGCCCCAACGGGCGAGGCAGACGCATGTGGCGATGCTGATCGCCGAACTGCGCCCGGGGGTGGACGCGGGCGCGCTCGCCGAGTTCGTGCTCGCGCCGGTCAGCCCCAGCATGCTGCACCACCTGATCGCGGACCGGGGCATGGGCGTGGCGGCGATCAAGTCGACGATCGACGAGTCGCTGAGGCTCTACGGGTTCGGGTGACGCGCGGCGGACCCGTCCGCCGGCACCGCGATCGCCGTGACCGCGATCCCCTTCGCGACGGCCCAGCGCCCGGTGAAGCCGTCGACCGGACGATCCGCCACGAGGAGGCGGGCGGTGAACGTCCCGCCCTCGGGGTCGAACGCCACGTCGGCCTCCTCGAAGCCGAGCCACCGCCGCGTGAGCGGGAACCACGCCTTGTAGACCGCCTCCTTGGCGCTGAACAGCAGCCGGTCCCAGGCGATTTCCGGGTGCGCCGCGGCGTACTCGGCGAGCCGTGCCCGCTCCAGCTCCGACGTCACCGAGTGCAGGACGCCGCCGGCGGGCAGCGGCTCGGCGGGCTCCGCGTCGATCCCGATGGTGAGCACCTTCGCCCCGGTTGCGACCGCCGCCGCGCGGTAGCCGGCGCAGTGCGTCATGCTGCCGACGACGCCTTCGGGCCAACCCGGTGCGCCGCGCAGGCCGGGCAGCAGCGGTGCGGGTGCGAAGCCGAGTCGGCCGAGCGCCAGGCGCGCGCACCGGCGTACGGTCGTGAACTCCCGGCGCCGCTTGTCCACCGCCCGGTCGATGTGCGCCTCTTCCTCGGGGAACAGCTCGGTCCCCGGAGGGTCGTCGAAGCACTCCTCGGCCATCACGCCGTACGGCAGGATCGACGCCAGCAGCGCGGGAGCCGTCGCCGAGGTCGGAGCCGGAGCCGTCGCGGGGGCCGACGCGGTCGCGGAATCGCCGGTCGTCTCGGTCACGCGTTCGCCCTCTCCTCCGGCAGGATTCGCCGCGGTACGGGCCGCCGCAGCCCGTCGCGCCGTTCGCGAGGGTAGCCGAGCGACACTTCCTCGAAGCGCACGCCGTCGTACCACGTGGTCCGCGGGATGTGCAGGTGCCCGTACACCACCGCCGCGGTCGGGAAGCGGGTGTGCCAATCGGCGGTGTGCACCGTGCCGCACCACTGCACGAACTCGGGGAACCACATCACGTCGGTGGGTGTGCGGACCGTCGGGAAGTGGTTGACGAGCACGTACGGCGCGTCCGGGTCCGCCGCCTCCGCGAGCCGCGCCTCGGTGTACGCCACCCGGGCCTCGCACCACGCCTGGCGGCTCGGGTACGGGTCCGGATGCAGCACGAACTCGTCGGTGCACACCACTCCGGCGCGGTACGCCGCGGCGAGCGCCTCCTCGCGCGTGGTCGTCCCGGGCGGCAGGAACGTGTAGTCGTACAGCACGAACAACGGCGCGATCGTCACCGGCCCGCCCGCCCCGGTCCACACGGGGTACGGGTCCTCGGGCGTGTGTACGCCCAACTCCCGGCACAGTTCCACCAGATGCCGGTACCGCGCCTCGCCGCGCAAGGTGTCGGGGTCGGTGCCGGTCGCCGCTGCATCGGCGTCGTCCGGTTCGGAGGACCAGAGTTCGTGGTTGCCGGGTGTCCACAGCACCTGCGCGAAGCGGTCGGTGAAGAGCCCGAGCGTCTTGGCGATGTCGTCCGGCCGCTCGGCGACGTCGCCCGCCACGATCAGCCAGTCGCCCTCGTTGCGGGGGTGGATGCCCTCCACGATCGCGAAGTTCGACGGAATGGCGGTGTGCACGTCGCTGACGGCGTACAGCGCGGGCTCGGACTCGGGTCCGGCCTGGGGTCCCGGCTGGGATCCCGTCTGCGTTCCCTTCTGTGGTCCCGTCTCGGCTGCGGTCTCGCGTGCGGGAGTTGCGCTCATTCGGTGACGATATGCGCGCTCCCGGCGCAGGGGCGAGAGGGCCACGCCAACTCCGGGGGAACTTCGGGGCTTGCCACACATAGACAACCTGGTTACCTTTATCGACAACCTGATTGTCTATTGACGCGGACGGCCGCGTCCGCACCCGAAAGGACCGCCTTGACCGAGGCCTTCTTCCACGACCACACCCCCGACACCGCACCGCCCAGCTCGCGGCGCGCGATGGAGGGCACCGCCGCGAAGTTCGGCTACCTGCCCTCCGCGGTCGCGCGGCTCGCCGAATCCCCGGAAACGCTCGAGGCGTTCCTGAGGATCAGCAGCACGTTCGAACTCACGACGCTCGACAAGTTGGCGCGCGAGACGGTCGTCCTCACCGTCGCCACCCGCAATGGCTGCGAGTTGTGCGTCGCGATGCACACCGGCGTGCTGACCGCCGTGGGCGCCGACCCGGAGGTCGTCGGCGCGCTGCGCGACCAGGCGCCACTGCCCGATCCGCGCCTGGAGGCGGTACGCCGCTTCACCCTGCACGTGCTCGCCACCGCCGGGGCCGTCGAGCCGGACCGCATGCGGGAGTTCCTCGGCCACGGCTTCACCACGCGCAATGCGCTGGAGGTCGTGCTCGGGATCGGCGCCTACACGTTGTCCACGTTCGCGAACCGGCTCGTCGACGCCCCGGTGGACGAGCCGATGGCCCGTTTCGCCTGGCACCCGCCGACCGCCGCCGACGGGTCGGAGTCGGGACCGGCTCAGGCATCGGCTCAGGCACCGGCCGCGGCACCGGCACCGGCATGACGCGGCGTGGCGGCGTACGAGGTGCCGAACACCCGTACGCCGCCAAGCCGTCCATCACTCCCGCACCGAAGCGCTACCGCGTCACTTGTCGAGCGCCGCCACGCCCGCCTGCGCGAACTGCTCGTCCAGGTCGCCGCTCGGCGCCCCCGCGACGCCGATGCCCGCGATCGGCGCGCCCTTCGACTGGACCGGGGCACCGCCCGCGAGGAACAGCGTGCCGGGGATGTCCTTCAGGTTCGGAGCCTGCTGGAGGCGGCCGGCCAGGACCGAGGTCGGGGCGTTCCACGACACCGCCGTGTAGGCCTTGAGCTCGGCCGACTCGTACGACTGCGGGCCGGCGCCGTCGCCGCGCAGCGTCACCACCGTGTTGCCGTTGCGGTCGACGACCGCCACGGTGACCCGCTGGTTCGCCTTCTTCGCGGCGTCGAGCGCGGCCTGCGCGGCGCGGGTCGCGGCGTCGACGGTGAGGTGCTCGGTGTTGAACGTGTCCTTGTTCTTCACCTCGCTCACCGCGGCCGGCGGCTTGGCGGCGGAGTTGTCCGCCTGCGACGGGGCAGCGGCGGCCACCGCGCCGAAGGCACCGCCGCCGACGGCGACGAGCGCGGCGGAACCGGTCAGGACACGGGCACGCACGGACAGCTTCTTCATGGTTCTCGACTCCGGGATTCGTACGGGGAAGCGGCACGTTTTGCCGCGGTGAATCCATCGTCGGGTCGGATCCGGGCCACGAGGGTCCCCGGACTGGATGCCCCCGCGGGGCATGATGGAGGACACCCGTATCAACCGATCGGTCGATGGTGCCGACCGGATCGCGGGTTACAAAGCAAGGATGGACGTGAAGCACCAGCGCCCCCGGCGCGACGACACCGGGCCCGCCGCCCCGGGGCCCGGCTGGATGGACGCCGCGATGTCGGTGTCCTTCGTCGTCCTGCTCGTCGGAGCGATGGCCCGGTTCCTGATCCGGCACCCGGGCGCGTCCGACACCCCGGTGGTGGTCACGCTCACCGCGCTGGTCGCCCTGGCGTACGTGGTACGCCCCGGCGTGGGCGACGCGCCCGTCTCGCACTGGACCCGGCTGTGGCTGGCCGGTTTCACCTGCGCGTGGATCGTGCTCGTGGGCATCGCGCCGAGCTTCGCGTGGAGCGCGGTCCCGATCGTCTACACCGCGCTGCAGCTGCTCTCCGAGCGCGCCGCCCTGGTCCTCATCGCGCTGCTCACCGTGCTCGTGGTCGTGGCCCAGGTGCGCATCAGCGGCACCGACCCGCTCCTCATCCTCGGCCCGCCCGCCGTCGCGGGCCTGGCCTCGGCCGTGTTCCTGCACATGCGGCGGCAGTCCGAACGCCAGCGCACCCTGATCGGCGACCTGATCCGCACCCGGGCCGGCCTCGCGGCGAGCGAACGCCGCGCCGGTACCCTCGCCGAACGCGAACGCCTGTCCATGGAGATCCACGACACCCTCGCGCAGGGGCTCTCCAGCCAGCGCATGCTGCTGCAGGCCGCCGACCGCGTCTGGGCGGCCGACCCGGCGGCCGCGCACCGGCACGTCGAGACCGCGTCCGCCATCGCCGAACGCAACCTCGCCGAAGCCCGCCGCTTCGTCCACGACCTGGCCCCGGCCGACCTCGCCGACGGCGGCGGGCTGGAAGCGGCCCTCCACGCGCTCGCGGAGCGCGAGTCGGCGGCGGGGGAGGCCGCCGGCACCGCGTCCGACCGCGGGGCCCTGCGCGTCCGCTGCACGGCAGACGGCCGACCCGTCGTCCTCCCGGCGATCGTCGAGGCCGCACTCCTGCGGGTGGCCCAGGGCGCGGTGGCCAACATCCGCGAGCACGCGCACGCGACCGACGCGACGCTGAGCCTGAGCTACCTGGACGACCAGGTCGTGCTGGACGTCGCCGACAACGGGCGCGGCTTCGTCCCCGAGGCGGCCCGGCGGCCGGAGTCCGCCGACGGCGGCCGCGGCCACGGCCTCAGCGCGATGCGCGCCCGGCTGCGGCAACTCGGCGGAACACTGACGATCGAGTCCTCGCCCGGCGACGGCACGGTCGTCTCGGCATCCGTCCCGCTGCCCGACTCCCGCCCCGAGCCCGACCCCGCTTCCGGTCCCGATTCCCGTCCCGTTCCCGGCCCCAAGGAGTAGCCAGGCATGTCCGCGTCCCCCTCGCAGGATGTCCGCGTCCTCCTCTGCGACGACCACACCGTCGTCCGTGCGGGCCTGCTCGCGCTGCTCGCCAGCGCGCCCGGCATCGAGGTCGTCGGCGAAGCGGCCACCGGCGAAGAGGCCCTGGCCGCCGCCGCGAAGCTGCGCCCCGACGTGGTGCTCATGGACCTGCACCTCGGCACCGGCATCGACGGCATCGAGACGACCCGCCGGATCGTCGCCGAAATCCCGGGTACGCGCGTGCTGGTGCTCACCACGTACGACACCGACGCCGACGTCACCAGGGCGGTCGAGGCCGGTGCGACCGGCTACCTCCTGAAGGCCGAACGGCCCGACGAACTCTTCGCGGCGATCCTGGCCGCCGCGCAAGGGCGGGCCGCGCTGTCGGCGCCGGTCGCCAACCGCGTCATGGAGCGCATGCGCAGTCCGCGCGCGTCCCTCACCGACCGCGAACTCGACATCCTCGGGCAGCTGGCCCGGGGCCTGGGCAACCGCGAGATCGCCCGGGCGCTGTTCATCAGCGAGGCCACCGTCAAGACGCACCTGGTCCGCATCTACACCAAGCTCGGCGTCGACACCCGCGCCGGGGCGGTCGCCGTCGCCAAGGAGCAGCGCCTGCTCCAGTGACCCCGGAGGAGCGACCCCGGAGGAGCGACCCCGGTGGAGTTGCCCGGCCGGAACGACCCTTCGGATGCCCCGTGTCCGCTTCACCCGATTGCCAGCACAGGTCGGGCCGTTTGCGTGGGATAGGTGTTAGGTGCGCCCACGCAGGCCCCGGCGCGCAGTCAGTCCTGCCGCCGGCACAGAAAGACCCGTACGTTGAACGACGGTGACAGCACCGTCCGCCTCCTGGTGGACGGATCCGGCACGGTGACGGCCATCGCCCCCGCGCCCGCGACGCTCGGCGGACACGACCTCGAGCGCGTCCTCGGACGGCCGCTCGCCACGCTCTTCGACGCGGCGGGCGCGCTGACCGTCGCCGCGATGACGGCGGAACCCGACGGGCGGCCCGTCCGCCGGCTCGTCCTCGCGTCCGACGACGCCGCCGTCCACCACGTCTGGGCGGTCGCACACCCGTGCGGTACGTCGGACGGGGACGCGGCCACGGTCCTGGTCACCCTCGGCGAATTCGCCCCCGCCGCCGCCGACGCGGACACGGACGCGTCAGCCGCCATCGCCGGCACTCCTGAAACTCCGGAGACCCCAAGAACCCCGGGAATCCTGGAAGCGCCGGCAACTCCAGGGCCATCGGCCGTCGCCGCGCCGCGCATGGACCACACCGAAACCCTCGCCCGGCACGCCTCCGAGTCGCTGATCCGCACCTCCTCACGAGACGAGGTGCTCGACCTGCTCCTGCGTACGTTCCCGCCGCTGCTGTGTGCCACCCAGTCCGCGGTCGCGCTCGGCGACGGCACGCGCCTGCACATGCACCGCGTACCCGAGCCCGCGCCGGGCGTCGTGGCGCCGCGCCTCGTCCCGCTCGACGCCGCGCACCCGGTCGCGGTCGCGGCCCGCACCGGCCAGGACCGGTTCCTGACCGTCGAACAGCACGAGGCGCTGCCCGGCGACGCGAAGCCGCTGGTCGCCGCGCCGGGCACCCGGGCGTGGTGGACGCTCCCGCTCACCGACGGATCGGGCCGCGCGGTCGGCGCGTGGACGCTCGGCTTCCGCGATCCGCACCGGCCCGCTCCCGCGTCGCAGGCGGCGATCCGCGAGGTCACCCGGATGGCCGGACACGCCCTGGTGCGCACCGTCGAGACGCAGCCCTACCTCGACTTCGTGGAGGCGTTCCGGGCCGGCACCTCGTTCGAACAGCCCACCGGCGTCCCGGGCATCGAATCGGCGGTCCGCCACCGCCCCGCCCACGAAGCCGCCGACCTCGGCGGTGACTGGTACGACGTGTTCGCCCTGCGCGGCGGGCTCGTCGTCCTGGCGGTGGGCGACGTCCAGGGCCACGGACCGGAGGCGGCGCCGATGATGTCCCGACTCCACACACTGCTGCGGGCGTACGCCATCGACTACCGCGATCCCGGCATGGTGCTGACCCGCGTCAACGACTTCCTGGGCCGCTTCCCGACCCCGGTGCACGCGACGTGCCTGCTCGCCTACCTCGACACCGGAACCGGCGAAGTGGTCGTCGCGAGTGCGGGCCACCCGCCCCTGCTCGTGGCCGCCCGCCACGGCGTCGAGGCGGTCGAACACCCGCGCGACACCCTGCCGTTGGGGGTGGCCGCCGACCAGCGCTTCATCTCCACCCGCCTGATGCTCCCGCCGGACGGCATCCTCGCGCTGTGCACCGACGGCCTGCTGGAGGGCCCGGAACTCGACTTCGACGACGGCATCGCGCGCCTCGCCCGCGACCTGGCGGCGCACCGCACGGAACCCCTCGACGACCTCGCCGCCACGATGTTCGCCCGCGCGGACGCCACCGGCCACCGCGACGACGCCACCCTCCTCCTCGCCCGCCGAGCCCCGGCAGGCTGAAGCCCGGCGCCGGACGCCCCCCGTTACGTCAGCGGCGCCAGGCACAGGACGTACTCCACCACTCCACTCGGGCGCGAGGAATACAGCGTCTCCGTCGTGGCTTTAGGGCATCCCGCGACTTCACCGGATCCCTCGATGCGCGCGAGCACCGTGAACACCGGTGACGCCTGCGGGACACAGTCGGTGAACCGCATCTTCGGTGCGAGCGCCGATCCGGAGTTCGTGACGCAGTGGCCCGCACGCGCATTCGCCATGTCGTGCTCGGACGTTCCGCCGGAGCGGGCCGCGACGGCCCAGACGACAATTGCGGCCACGACGAGGAGTGGCACCAGGAGCCCGAGAATGGCCGGCCGCCGGTGCACCGGCGCGCCGACGGCCATCGGCGAGCGCGGGCTGCCCGGCACGGGTTCCTCCAGCGCGCGGATCTGTGTGTACGCGTCGAAATTGCCGATCAGCACGAAGGGGGCGATCACCAGCGAGAACGGGCTCCACCAACCGCCGACCAGGGTCCCCGACGTGATGTCGCGGTACTCGGACAGGCCGCAGGACCGGCAGAACGGGCCCTTCTCCTTGGTGAATTCCATCCACAGGACGAGCCCGCGGTGCCCTCGGAGGTTCACGTCCGCCGCGGGATACGAGCCGCACGTGGAGCAGGTGAACCGCACACCCTCCGCGTAGTTCGGATCGACGTCGGGGGCCCGCCGGTACTCCGGTCCCAGCATGCCCGGCCTCGGCGGCGTCGGCAGGTCGGACGGCGGGTCGGACGGTATTCCAGTCGTGTCGGGCACGTAGACCTCGGTGTGTTCGCGGGGCGGGCGCGCAAACACTAGTGCCGACAGGGATGTTCGTGAACAGATATTCGGCTCACGCGCTCACGTTTCGTCGGCGTCGGCGTCGGCGTCGGGGTCGGGGTCGGGGCCGGGGTCGGGGAAGCCGCCCGGGGGTCTGGCGCGGTCGGCGTGGCCGGGCCACCAGGCGACGTGGCCGATCAGGGCGGTGACCGACGGCACCAGGAACATCGACATCACGAACGCCGCGATGCAGATGCCGAGGTGTCCTGCGCGGTGCCCTTGATGGTGGCGGTGGCGACGGCGATCTGCTCGTTCGGCGAGACCTGCGCCTGGCTGACCGAGGTGATCTCCTGCGTCTTCACGGCGTCGGCGGGCGGCAGCGGGCCGCTGTCGGTGCGCTTCGCGACGTTCTGCGCGGTCTGGTCCTGGGACTGCGGGAACTGCCGGTCGGCCAGATCGGCGGCTTGGGCGGACTTGTACTTGTCCGGGAGGAAGCTCGCGGTGTCCTGGTCCGTGATGTCCGACAGCTTAGGGCGAAGGCAACCAGCGCGATCGCGGCGGTTGTGCGCCACCAGGCGGCGGAGTCGTCCGAACCTGCGGTGGCTCCCTCGTGTGATGACACCCGTCGACGCCTTTTGCGAAATTAAGTGTGAATTGTCAGAGGCGCGTGCGGCGCCGTCGCGCGCTGAGCCGTGTGAGCGACGCAAAACCACAGGCAGTGCAGGGGAGTGGCGGCGTACGGTGCCGGGGGCGTCGACGAGGGAGGGCAGTTGAGCGGGAACGGGCGCGGATCGGTCGGCAGCTCAGCCGACAACCCGGTCGGCGACTCGGCGGGCAAGCGGGTCGGCGACTCAGCCGACTCAGGCGGTGGCTCAGGCGGCGGCGTGGGGGGCGGCTCGGGCAATTCAGGCGGCACCTCGGGCGGCAACCGTGCGCGCGGCCCCTTCGCCCGACCGGCGTTCCGCCGCGTATGGGCCGGGGAGACCCTCTCAATGCTCGGCGACTACAGCTTCGAAGTCGCTTTTCTGTGGCTTGTCCTCGAACACACCGGCTCCACCACGCTCCTGGCTGCCGTCCTGATCGCCCAGGCCGTACCGCGCGGGCTGCTCATGCTGCTCGGGGGCGCCGTCACCGACCGGGTGTCCCCGCGCGCCGTCCTGATCGCGTGTCACCTCGTACGCGCGGGCGCGGTGGCCGCTCTCGCCGTGGCCTCCGCCGCCGACCAGGTGCACACCTGGCAGTTCTTCGCCCTCGGTGTCGTCGTCGGCGTCGCCGAGGCGTTCTCGGTGCCGGCTGGCGGCAGCATCCTGCCGCTGGTCGTGCCGCGCGGCGACCTCGCCAAGGCCAACGCGTGGGTCGGTTTCGGCGAGCAGGGCGGCCGCCTTGCGGGGCCGTTGCTCGGCGGCGTCCTGGTCACCACGCTCGGCACCACGGAGGCGGCCTGGTTCAACGCGGCGACCTTCCTGGTCGCGGCGGCGACGCTGGCACGCCTTCCGGTGGACCGGCCGACCACCGAGCGGCCGGCGGAGGAGCCCGCAGACGAGCCGCGGCCCGTCGGCATCCGGGCGGCCCAGGCCGCGCTGCGCCGCGACATCGCGGACGGACTCGCGTACGCCCGCGGCAGCCGCGAGGTTCGCGCCGTCCTGCTGCTCATCTCCGCCGCCACGCTCGCCTACGCCGGGCTCTTCGCCGTCGGCCTGCCCGCACTCGCCGCGACCTACCCCGACGGCTCCATGACGCTCGGCATCCTCATCTCGGCCTGGGGGCTGGGACAACTCCTCGGCTCGGTGTCGGCCGCCCTCACCGGCCTGCCCGCCCGCTGGGGCCTGCTGATCATCGGCATGACCCTGTGCGAGGGCACGGCTTTCGCCGCCCTCGGGTTCGCCCCGACCGCGTGGGGCGCGGCGGCGGTCCTCGTGGTGCTCGGCTTCGGCGTCGCCTACTCCAGCGACGTCGCGCTGCCCGCCTTCGTCCAGTCCCGCACGCCCGTCGAATTCCTCGGCCGCGTCAACAGCGTCGTCTTCCTGCCCCGCACGGTCCTGGAACCGGTCTCGATCGCCCTGATGGGTGTTCTGGTCGCCACCGACGTCCGCTGGGCCTTCGTGATGGCCGCGGTCCCGATGCTCGCGGTCGGTGTCCGGCTGGCCTGCGACCCCGAGGCGCGCGCCCTGCGGGCCTGAGCCCGGCGTCCGCTACCCGGCCGGTTCCCCCTCCCGCGGCTTCGCGTCGAGGACCGAGCGGGCGACCGTGGTCCCCACCCGGATCAACTCGGTGATGTCCGGCTGCGCCGCCGCCAGGGGAGCCAGCCGGTCCAGCACGCCGAGCAGCCACGCCGCCAGATCCGCGGCGTACCACCGGAAGGCCTCCGAACCGGTCTCGTGGAACCGCCACGCCGCCATCGCCAGGGCCTGCGCCCAGAGCGTGCCGTACGCCGCGAAGTCGTGCCGCATCGCCGGTACTTCGCGCGCCGCCGCACCGGCGAACACCACGTTCGCCTCCAGGCACAGCCGCAGCCCCTGCGGGTCGCCCTCGCCGAGCATGCGCACCGCCGCCGCGGCCAGCGTCTCGGCGATCTCCGGCGCCACATCCGCCGGGCACCGGTCCGGCACCGACAGCGACGGCTGGACCGACCAGGGGTCGGCGAGCAAACCGTCCAGCAGCTCCGGGAGTTCGACGTCCCGCAGCATCGCCTGGGCGGCCCGCAGCGCGTCCGCCAGCGGCGGGACCTCGACGCGGGCCCTGGCCAGCGGGTACGCCTCGGCCGCGACACGCGCGTATGCGCCCGGGTCGATCGCGCAGCTCTCCGCCAGGAAGGCTTCACTCTCGTCGGACTTGCCGTCCTCGGTCAGGCGGATCGTGTAGCGGGCGAGCGCACCCGCGTACGCCTGCTCGCGCCGCACGAAACCGTCGATCCGCCGCGCCGCGGCGGTCTGCCGGCCCACGTTGGCGGCGCTCAGCGCGAGGTCCGTGCGCCCGGCGGCGGCGTGCAGGTCGGACGCTATCTGCGCGGCCTCGAACAGACAGCGCGCGTGCGTCGGCGCGTCCGGGCGCCGGTTGATGCGCGCCGCGTTCTCGACGTAGAGGCGGATCGCGTAGTCGGCGGTCGCGGCCGCGTGGTCCGGTTCGCCGTAGCGCGCCCGCACCGGCGCGACGGTGCTCAACACCCTTGCCAGGTCCGGGAGACAGCCGCTGTCCCAGTCCTCGGCGCCGAGTCCGACGTACATGCAGACGGCCTCGTCCGCCTCCAGCAGAGCGGCGGTGATCTGCCCGTTTCCGGCCAGCGCCACCGCGCGCCGGGCACGTACGTCGGCGGTCAGCGCGGTCGTCTCGGCGCCGGAACCGCCGGGTGTACCACCGGACTCTGCGACCTTGGCGTACGCCGCTAGGCAGGCATCGGCGGACTCCAATGCCGCGGCGAAGTCCCCGGTGCGGGCGCAGGATTCGATCAGGGCGTACCGCGTCGCCGCGATCGCCTGCCAGGCCCGCACGTCGTCCGGAGTGCGGGCGGCGAGGGCGGTCGCGATGTCGAGGGCAAGGGTCTGCGCGGTCCGTGCGGCGGCGAAGTCCTCGACGGCGACCGCGAGATCGGCACGAGCGTGCCACTCGAACATGCGCTCCACGAGATCCCGCTCGCGCGGTGCCGCGGGCTGTTGGGGGTGCTGCGTCTTGCGCCTACCCCACACCATTGCCGCGCCCGTCGGACTCGGACGAGGGGGGAGTGGCCGGGGAAGGAGACGGCTCGTCCGGCTCGTCGTCCCGGGGCGGAGGCCCTTCGGGTGGTCGTAAATGGGGAGGCACCGACTGCGGATGCGGCGTGAACGGCGGGGGGCCGTACGGGGGTGGCCCGTACGCGACCCCGTACGCGGGCGGCGCATATGGTGGTCGGCCCTGCCATGTGCCCGCGGCGTGCGGCGGTGGCGGAGCCCCGAGATGGTACGGCGCATCGGGGTACGGCGGCATCGGAAACGGCGGCGGATACGGCGGGGTGCTGTACGGCGACGGCAGCTGCGGCGGGCCCGGCAACCCCGGACCGGGCGAGACCATGCCGCCGGCCGGCTGGGGCGCCGCCGCGTAGTACGTGAGCCTCGGGTACGCCCGGAACGCCCCGTCCGGCCGTCGCGGCAGGTCGGGCCACACCTCCGCCGCGTCGCCGGCGGCCTCGCGTATCGCCGTGCCGTCCAGTTCGGTCCGCGTCTCCGGCACGTGCTCGGCAGGCCACTCCACGACGACCGCCACCGGCCCTTCCGGTGGCAGCAAAGGCACTTCGGCGTGGTACGAGGTGTTGTGCATGCTGCCGCCGCGCGCCATCAGAGCGATGCCCAAGCGCCTGCGCGCGGCCTTTCCGGTCCCGGCCCCGCGCCCGGCCCCTACCTCCCCCAAGTCCGTTCCCGCCGCCCCATCCCCTTCCCCGGAGCCGTCCCCACCTTCGTGCGGAAGGTCGTCCGGGTCGGTGTCCAGCCCCGGCGCGCCGGGCGGCGCGGGCAACGGATACCCGCGGCCCACCGACGTGGCGCGGGTCCCGTCCGCCATCACCAGCCCGATCCGCAGCACCGAGGGGTCGTCGCGCATCGTCGGCCCGAGCGACGGCGCCGACCGAACGATCCGCCGGAACACCGCCAGTTCCAGGGAGAATCCGCCCGTCCACACATCGACGCGGCGCAGCCACACCTGGGTATCCGGCCCGACCCCGAGCCGGCGGACCCACGGCAAAACCGCCGGAACGACATAGTCGCGGGCGTGGACTCCGTAGGACGCGCCCTCGGCGCGCGCATAGAGCACGTGGCCGCCCATCTCCTCGGGGACGGGCGGCAAATCGGCGTCGAAGAATCCCATGAGCCACATCCCCCGCAGCCTTGGTCGATCGTCGAACTCCCAGGCTGACAGGGACGAATCGGGCTGTCCACACGCTTCAGGGACGGGACGCTGCCCAGGGCGCGGGACGCGACGCGGGGGTGGGCGCGGGGCGCACCCGCTTGATCCCGAGAAGACGCGCGTAGCGCGGCCGGGCCGCGAACTCGTCGTACGTCCACACCGCCGGAACACCAACCTCGGCGCACAGATGCAACACCCGGTCGGGCGCGAGGTGTATGCCGACATGCGCCGCATAGCCCTCTTCCACATCCGCCCGGCGCCCGCCGTCGAACAACACCAGGTCAAGCGGCCCCGCCACCTCGGCCACCTCGGTCGCGGCGCGATCCGCCCACAGCTCCGACGAGCGCAGCGGCGGCACCAGACGCCCGAAGTGCGCGAGCACCGCGTACGCATACACCTGGCAGTTCGCCCCGCCCGCCACATCACCCGGCGCGGTCGCACCTGGATGTCGCGCGTATACATACGGCACACGCCGCAGATGCGGCGGCAGGAACCCGAGATCCGGATCGCCCCAACCGCCCCGCCCACCGTGCCCCTTGCGCCGCCCGTGCGCGCCCTGCCCCTTGGCCACACAACAACTCTGTCAGTTGGCCGCCCCTCCCGCCAGGTGGCAACAGAGTCAGCGACAGAGCCCACCCCCACCCACCCGCGCCCCTCGCAATCCCAGCGGGTCCCCGTACCGTCACCCGTACGCTCGCCCGGATGGCCGGCGCCCCGACAACTCAGCGGTGCCCCGGCGTGCACACCGCGGGAGCGTGTGGGGCCGACGCCAGCCGTGGAGTCGCTTGGGCAGTTCTGGGAGATCGGGGTGCACGTCGGGGGGATGCGCGTGAAGTGGCGTTGATCGTGGCTGAGTTCCCGTGCGGTCTGGTGGTGGGGGAGCGGTTCTCGCTGGTGGTCGCCGCGAATCTGGAGGCGGGGCGTGGGCGCCAAGCGTGGTGACGGCGGGTCAGGCGACGGTCGGCAGTGCGCCGGCCACCACCTCGCCGCCCTTGAGCACCGCGAGCGGTGGCCGGTCGGCCAGCACGCCGATGTCGGTGGCCGGGTCGCCGTCGACCACCAGCAGGTCCGCGAGCTTGCCCGTCTCGACCGTGCCGAGGTCGTGGCCGCGCCGCGCGAGTTCGGCGCCGTTGCGGGTGGCCCAGCCGATGACCTCCAGCGGCGAGACGCCCGCATGCTCGGTGTACAGGCGCAGTTCGCGTCCGTAGAGGCCGTGCGCGAAGCCGATGGCGCCGTAGTCGTCGCCCAGCACGAAGCGCACGCCGGCGGCCTGCGCCTTCGGGATCGCCTCGTACATGTGCGCGAGATCGGCGCGGATCGCCTCGGCGCCGAACCCGAAGCCGTCGCCCATCAGTTCCAGGAAGTGCTTCGGGAAATGCAGCGACGGGACGACCGACGCGCCCGTCTCGACCAGCGCCGCGATGATCTCGTCGTCCATCTCGTCGCAGTGGTCGACGATGTCGATGCCCAGCTCCAGCGCCATCATGATGGCCGGCTTGTTGACCAGGTGGGCCCGGATCAGCACGCCGCGCGAGTGCGCCGCGTCGATCGCGGCCGCCAACTCGTCGCGCGTCATCTCGATGCGGTCCTTCGGGGCGAGGGTCCCGTGGCCGCCGGTGACGAACAGCTTGATGACCTCGGCGCCGCGCTTGATCTCGTCACGGACCCCGAACCGGAAGGCGTCGGCGCCGTCGCAGATGCGCACCGCACCGGGGGCCGGCATCCCCCAGTGCCACGGCACCGCGTCGTTGGCGTGCCCCGTCGTGGACAGTTCGCGTCCCGACGGCCAGAACCGCGGTCCCGGGACGAGCCCGTCCTCGATCGCCCGCTTGACACCGGGCTCGACCTCGTTCGCCCCGCCTGCGCCGACGACCCCCGTGTAGCCGTGCTCCAGCGCGGTACGCAGGTTCTTCGCCGCCACGATCGCCTGGTACGAGGGCGGGAAGTCGTTGCCGTACGGCACGTTGGGCCGCGAGCCCAGCTCGTGGTACGTCGCGTGGAAGTGGCACGTCCACATGCCCGGCATCACCGTGCGCCCGCCGAGGTCGATTAGTTCGTCCCCGTCCTCGGGGGCCGGGGCCTGGGCCGCGACGTCCGCAATACGTCCGTCCGCCACCACCACCGTGCGTCCGGCCGCGGGACCGTTGACGCCGTCCAGCACCGTGGCGTTGGTCAGGAGCAGTCGACCCACTGCGGCCTCGATTCCCCGGGGAGCGCCGCCGTCGCCGCTCCGCACCTGCGTGACTTACCTGCATCACGTACGCGCATCATGTGCTGCCTTGCGCACCTGCATCGCGTGTCTACGTGACTTGCCTGTCTGTATGCCACGCGGCGGGTCAAGGAGCAAGGTCACCGACCGGTTGGACGATCGGTCCTCACGCGCAGGTCAGCGAGCTGAGGGCGGCATTGAGCCGGTGCGTGGCCTCGGTCGCGGCCGCCTCCAGCTCCGGGCGGCCGGTGACCTCCAGCATCACGTGCGGGTCGAGGGCCTGGACGACCGTGGTGTCCCCTTCGCGCCGCACGACCACGTTGCACGGGAGCATGACGCCTATCGAGCGGTCGACGCGCAGCGTCTGCCGGGCGATCGACGGGTTGCACGCCCCCAGGATGACGTAGTCCTCCATGTCCTCGCCCAGCCGCTCCTTGAGCGTCGCGGCCATGTCGATCTCGCTCGCGATGCCGAAGCCCTGGGCGGCCAGGGCCTCGCGCACGTCGGCCACGGTCGTGGCGAAGTCGCGGGTGACGCGGATCGTGCGGTCATAAGGCATGGGACTGCAGCCTCTCTCAACGTTCTCGTGGGCCCCCACCTCCGAAGCATGCCCTGAAAGCCGATAAAGGTGCGGTCAGAGTCGGTGCAACTTCACTTAACGGGGACACGGCCCTCAGCGGGGTCCGCGGGCCGCCGCGAGCCGGTCCAGTTCGGCGTGGTCCACCTTGCCGTTCGGCAGGCGCGGGAGGGCGTCGAGCACCACGAAGCGGCCGGGGACAGCGGCGGCGGGCAGGCGCTCGGCGACATGGGTACGCAGCGACCCGCGGTCCGGCGGCTCGGAAACCGCCACGAACGCCACGACGCGCGTACGGTCGTCGTCGTGCGCGACGCCCACGCCCGCCTCCACGACGTCCGCAAACGTGGCGACCGCGTGTTCGATCTCGGCCCGCTCGACACGCATTCCGCCCAGCTTGAGCTGCCGGTCGGCGCGCCCGCGGAACACCAGTGCGCCGTCCGCCCGCAGCGACACCAGGTCGCCCGTCGCGTACGCCGGGAGGCCGTCGCAGACCGCGTCCGCCACTCCCTCCGCCAGCCCGGGACCGGCGATCAGCAGTTCACCGACCAGGTCCGAGCCGGCCCGCGCACCGCTGTGACCGACGGAGCCCGGGGCATCGCGGTCCGCCACCGGGCGCACGCACGCCGTCACACCGGGCACCGGCCGCCCGATGGGCACGGCGTCGGCCTCCGCGTCGCCCGGCTCACACCGGTGCACGGTGCTCCACACCGTGCACTCGGTCGGCCCGTACTCGTTGAACAGGGCGGTCCCCGGCAATGCCGCGAAGTGCCTGCCCACCAGGTCGGGCGGGCACGACTCGCCGGCCACGATCACCGTCGAGAGCGCGGTCAGGCGGCTGCCGACACCGCCGCGCAGCGCGATTGCGTACAGCGACGGCACGAGCAACAGGTGTGACGCCGCGTGCCGTTCGGCGGCTCCCACGGCCGCGAGCAGGTCCCCGGGGCGCCCGTCGGGCAGGACGAGAGCGCCGCCGCACGCCAGCGTCCACCAGATGCCGGCCGCCGAACTGTCGAACGAGATGGCGGAGGCCAGCACGAACCGCTGCACCGGCTCTCGGTAGTACGCCAGCCGCGCCGCGGTCGAGGCGCCCAGCGCGGTCGCGGACACCAGCACCGGCTTGGGGCGGCCCGTCGAGCCGCTGGTGAAGCAGGTGTACGCGTACGGCCCGCGCAGCCCCGGCGCCGGCCGCGGCCCCGCATTGTCTCCGCCGGCGTCGTTTCCCTCCACGTCGTCGCCGTGCGACTCCGCCCAGCGCGCGTCGTCCGCATGCGCATCGTCCGCGTGCGCGCCGTCCCCATGTGTGGCGGCCGCATTCGCGCCGCCCGGACCGCAGGTGTCGGTCGGCACCGTGTCCGCGGCGCGGGACAGCAGCGGCAGGCCCGGTTCGGCGAGCACCACCCGCGCCCCGGAGTCCTCGGCCATCATGCGCTGGCGCGCCGCCGGGAAGTGCGCGTCCACCGGCACGAACCGGCCGCCCGCACGAAGTACGCCCAGCATCGCGGCGATCGACCACCTGCTCGCGCCGCCGTGCACGACCACCGGATCGCCGGACGTCACCCCGAGCTTGCGCAGGGTGCCCGCGATGTCGTCGGAAAGCCCGGCCAACTCGCCGTGCGAGAGCGTGCCTTCGGCGTCGATCACGGCCGCGGCCGTGGACCGCGGGCCGTACCACCACGGTTCGAGCAGGTCGAGAATGTGCGGCGGCGGGCCCGGCAACTCCGGTCCCCGCAACACGTGTTGGACGTCCGTTGTCACCGGGCGATCTCCGCGAGCCGGTCCAGGAAAGCGGCGACCGACCGGTCCATCCACGCCGCCGAGAACAGGTTCGAGTCGTACATGACGTAGCCGTCGTACATCACGTAGCCGTCGAGGTGGTCGCGTTCGCGCATCGACCACAGGAACGGCGTCGTCAGCGGCAGCGCCGGCACCACGTCGTCCGGAACGTGGCGCAGCAGCCGGCCGGCGTCGGGGACGGTGTCGGGGATCGGCATCCGCGGGATCATCTGGAACACCGGAGGCAGCACGTCGCGCGAGAGCAGTGTCGTCAGCAACTCCGGTATCGCACGCAGCACATGGATGAGCGCGGTGTCGTGCGCGTACGCCTCCCGGCAGGCGCGGTCCACCCGCCCCACGAGCGCCGCGAGATCCTCGTCCGCCGTGTCGTCGATGCGGATCGGCAGCAGGTTGAGCAGGCATCCGACCGTCTGCCACTCCACCGCGGGCCGCCCCGACGTCAGCACCGGCACGACGTTGTCGCCGTCCGGGAGGACCGCCGACGCGAACGCGGAAAGCATGAGGGTGAACGGGGTGGTCCGAGCCCGGCGCGCGGCCTTGGCAACCGCGTCGCGCAGCGTGTCCGGCACGGCGAACGGGTGCACGACCGGGGGGCCCGTCTCGGGGCTCCGCGTCTCGACCGGCAGCCCGAGGCCCGCCACCCCGGCCAGCCGGTCGCGCCAGTACGGCAGCGCCCCTTCGATGCGCGCCCGCACCTTCGCCGAGTGGTCGTCCTCGCCGATCTCCCAGTATTGCAGGACGTCCGCGCCGAGCGGCGCCCGCTGCTCGCGCCGGGCCGCGTAGGCCGCGTTGACGTCGCGCTCCAGCAACCGCATCGACCACGCGTCGCACACGATGTGGTGCGCGACGAGGATCAGCGCGGTCCCCTCGGAGTGGCGGACGACGTGCGCCCACAGCAGCGGCGGCTCCTCCCAGCCGTAATCGCGCATCGTCACGTCGTGCACGTACTCCGCCAACGACACGCCCCTGTCCAGGCGGTCGACGACCAGCCGCGCGGCCATCGGCGGCAGTACGCGCTGCCGCAGTCCCTCGGAGCCGCTCACCAGAACCGTGCGCAGCGCACTGTGCCGGGCTATGACGTCGGCCAGCGCCAGCCGCAGCGTCTCGACGTCCACGTCGTCGGCCATCCGGAAGACACCGCGCATGATGAACCCCGGGTTGAACACCGTGCCGGGCTGGAGCGCGTCGACGTCGTGCATGAGCTGCTGGACGTATGTCGGCGGGGCGATGCGGGGCGCGGTCATCGCGGCCTCCATGGCTGGGTTCGGTCGGCCGACGCGGGAAATGCCGGCGGCGGTCTCCAACGGGCGAACGCGCATGATCGTGCCGCCGCTGCGGGCCGCCAGGAACGCGGAAACCAGCCAAAGCAGGGGCGTTCCTGCGCCAGGTGGGCGGTCTGCTCCGGTATGCGCTGTTCCTGCGCGGGTCGTACGGGCTGCGCAGACTGCTCGGGCTGCGCAAGCGGTACCGGTTGTACGGGGTGTGCGGCAGTACTGGATGTGCGGACAGTACGGCATGTGCAGGCGGTTCCCCGGTCGCGCCCACCCGGTGGTGGTCCGAACGGGCGGATTGCGTGCGGTTCGTGGCGTCGCGACGGGACAGCCGCCGGACGGCGTGATCCATTGGCCGCGTGGCAGGACGACTTCGCGGAGTACGAGCGCAGGAATCCGGCAAGACCGTTGCCGGGCGGGCAGGACGGCGAGGACGGGGAGGGCGGCGCCGCCGGGCGTTCCTGGCGGCGACGACGGCGACGGCAGCGGCAATGACCGCGACGGCCCTCGCGATCGGACCACAGCACACCGCACAGGCCGCACCCCTCACTCCTGCCCCGGCCACTCCCGCACTGCCTGTTCCCACCAAGCCTGTTCCCACCCCGCCGATGCCGGTCCGCCCCGGTCCCGCACGGCCCGTGACAGCGCCACCCGTTCCCGCACCGCCGGCCCCCGGCGTGCGGCCCCCGTCTGCCCTGCCGAACCCGGCGGCCGGCATCGGTGCGCCCCCTTCCGCACCGGTGCCGGCCGCCGCGCCCCTGCTCGATCTGCTGCGCGTGGGACAGCAGGTCGCCGCACTCTCGAAGGACATCGAAGAGGCCGACGCCCGTGCCGAAGCCGCCCGCGCGGCGGCCGACGCGCAGCGGCGGCGCCTCGGCGAACTCCAGGCCCGCGAGAGCAGGGCACGGGCGCGGCTGAGCGCGATGAGCACCGAGATCGGCCAACTGGCCAGTCTGCGCTACCGGTCCGCGGGTATGTCGCCCACCGCCGACCTCATCCTCCGCCGCGGCGGCACCGACCGCCTGCACATGGGGGCGGTGTACGCGCGCATCGCCACGTCGCAGGCCACGCTGGAGGCGGCGTACGCGGCACAGCACCGCGAACTCGAAGCCGTCCTCGGCGAATCCCGCGCCACGACGCGTACGCTCACCGACCGCGAGGCCGCGGCCGACCGCGAACTCGCCGCCCTGCGCGAGGCGTCCGCGCGGGCGACGCGCCTGCTGACCGGCCTCGACCTGGCCGGGCATCTGGTCGGACAGCCGGCCCATCCGGGGCAGGACCCCGGCCCGGGCGGGCGCGGCGCGCTCATGTTCGCGGTGTCGCAGATCGGACGCCCCTACGTCTGGGGTGCGACGGGGCCTGACGCGTACGACTGTTCGGGCCTCACCTCGCGCGCGTGGCAGAGCGTCGGCGCCACCGTGCCGCGCACGTCGCAGGAGCAGTGGGCGCAACTGCCGCGCGTGCCACTCCAGGAGGTTCGGCCGGGCGATCTCGTCGTGTACTTTCCCGACGCCACCCACATCGGGATGTACCTCGGCGCCGGGATGATGGTGCACGCGCCGCGGCCCGGCCGACACGTCACCACGGCGAAGCTCGATTCGCTGCCCGTCCTTGGCGTCGTACGGCCGCAGTCACCGGGGGAGCCCACCCGGTAGGACCTCAAGGCGCGGGCCTGCCGTGCCGGAACCGGACGTACCGGAACCGGACTTGCCGGTATCAGCCGTAACGCGAGACGCGCCGCGATCACACGTACCGCGACCACGCGGACCGCGATCACACGTACCGCGACCACACGGACGGGATCAGATGTACTCCGTCTCCTCGACGCCGCGCGCCTGCGCGTACGCGCACAGCAGGCGTGCCTCGGCGGACAGCGGGCGGCGCGTCCACACCAGCGCGACCGTGCGGACCAGCGGCGGCGACAGCGAACGGACGGCCACGGACGACGCGAACCGGTGCGCCAACTCGCGGTACCACAGCACCGATCCGTGCCCCGCGACCACGCAGGCGACCCACGCGCCGCGTTCGTCGGTCTCCATCACGACGCGCGGCCGCACCTCGTGCCGGGCGAACCACTGCTCGAACTGCCTGCGGCGGACGCTCCCCGGGGACGGCAGGATCATGTCGGCGCCGTGCAGCGCCTGCCACGGCACCGGGTCGGGCAGCCGCAGGCCGGTCGGCGACACGAGCACGATCTCGTGGTGGTGCAGCGGCTGCACCCGCAGGTCGGCGGGCACCGGCAGGTCGACCAGCACGATGTCGACCTCGCCCTTGCGCATCGCCTCGATGGCCAGGTCAGGACTCTCGTACGGCGACGCGTCGGCGGCGATCTCCGGGTGCCGGGCCCGGAACGCCGGGAGGATGTTGCTGATCAGCTCGATCGCGAGGCTCTGCGTCGCCCCCACGACCAGGCGCCCGGTGGTGCCGCTCTCGTCGGCCGGGTGGAAGGTGTCCTCGATCGCCCGCACTCCGCTCAGGATGCGTTTGGCGAGATGGGCGATGCGCGCGCCCTCGGCGGTCGGCACGACGGCCCGGCCGCCGCGTACGAACAGCTCGGTGCGCAGCTCGCGTTCGAGCGACTGCAAGGCACGCGACAGCGCGGACTGGTCGACGAAGAGGGCGTTCGCCGCGGCGGTCATGCCCCCGTGCTCGACCACCGCCAGCAGGTAGCGCAGCTGCTGGAGGGTCACTCGGCCTCCCGCCCGGCGGCGGATCCGGGCACCAGGATCGCCCGGAACACCGCCCGGATGTCGTCCCTGCGCAGCGGCTCGGGGGAGACGAGCCCGAGCATCGACATGCCGTCCATCGCCGCGGTCAGCGCCATCGCCCGGGCCGGCGTGGTGCGCCGGGCGAGCATCGCGGTGGTCGCCGTCGAGTAGACGGTGGCGAGCTCGCGCAACTCCGGGTGCCGCATGGCCGCGACGGTCAGCTCGAAGTCGACGACGACCTGCTGCCGGTACTCGGCGTGGGCGGTCACGATCAGGTCGGCGAGGGCGTCCGCGAGCCCTTCGGGGCCGATGTCGCCCAGGGATTCCGCCCATTGGTGCATCCACGCGATGTAGCGGCGGACCACGCGTTGCAGCGCGACGTACCTGAGGTCGTCGATGGTCGCGAAGTAGTAGGTCGTGGAGCCGAGCGGTACTTCGGCCTGCCGGGCGACCGCCCGGTGTGTCAGGCCGTCGAGGCCGTGCTCGAGCAGCACTTCCTCGGTGGCGGCGATGACCCGCTCGCGGCGCCGCGGGTCGGCAGGCCCGCGCGGCGGGCGGGAGTGGTCACGCGACAGCATCGGGCCCCCTCCCTTGAATGCCGTGACACCGTACCGAGAACCGGAACACGTGTACACAGATTCCGGGAGGCGGCACGGTGAACGGCAGGCGTGAAAGGGAATCCGTTGCTGAAGAGCCTCCTGAAGAGGGAATCCGTGGTGGGCTGACGGGTCAGTTGACGACTTCGGCCGCAGAGTCGGCGTTCGGCCGCGGCGGCGGCCATCCGGGCACCAGCCCGAGGTCCTTGCACACCTTCTGCGCGCGCACGATCTCACCGCAGTACGCGTCCGCGTCGGGCGACGACGCGAGCCACCCGATGACCTCGCCCGGGACCTCGGCCGGGGCGCTGCGGAAGTGCGCGCTCAGGTGCTTCGCCGAGCCGCGTGCCTTCTGCGCCTCGGTGAGGATGTGTCCGGGGTCGACGTTGAACGCCCGCAGCCCCTGGTCCCGGTACTCGGCATGCAGGACGCCCGCGACGCGCGCGAACGCCGCCTTGGAGGCCGCGTACGCGACACCCCAGCCGCCCGCACCCGCAGGCCCCGGCGGGTTGAGCGTGGCCGATCCGGACGTCATGTTGACGACGTACGACCGCTCGTGCCGCAGCAGGTGCGGCACCAGCCTTTTGATCAGCACAAGTTGGTGCAGGTAGTTGCCGGTCAGCATGTTCTGCGCGGCGTCCAGCGGCAGGTCCAGGAGCCGGTCCATGGCGCCCGGACCCTGGTAGATGGCGTTGTTGAACAGCACGTCGACGCGCCCCCACGCGTCGAGTGCCGCATCGCACGCCGCGGCGATCGAGTCCTGGTCCATCAGGTCCATGCGCAGCGGGAGCGCGCGGCGGCCCAGCGCCTCGACCTCGCGCGCGGTGGTCTCCAGGCTGCCCGGGACGGCGACCGACTCCTGGGATCCGGAGGAGGTGGTCGGTCCGCTGCGGCCCTCGCCCTCGCGGAGGGTACGTGCGGTCAGCACGACGTCGTACCCGGCCCGCGCGAGGGCGAGGGCGCCGCAGCGGCCGATTCCCCGGCTGCCGCCGGTGACGAAAGCGACGGGGGCGCCTGCCGTTTGGTCCGGCTGAGTGGGAGTGCTCATGATCGCACCCTGGCAGGTTTAGTTGACCATGTCCAGTACTTCTCGGGCCGTGCGCGGTCCGTCCGGTCAGGAGCCGGCGCCTCCGGCCGTCAGCTTCCCGGCGCGGTCGCGCGCCGCCGCCGCCTCGGCCGCGCGGCCCAGTCGTTCGGCGAGCCGCGCCCGGGTGAGCCAGTTGTACGGACTGCTCGGCCGCACCCCGATCCGCTCGCTCAGCAGGGTCCGGGCAAGGTCCTCGCGCCCGGCCCGGATCGCGGCCTCCAGCAGCGTCTTCTGCACGGCGTCGCGCTGCGCGTGGCTGCCGCCGTAGGTGTTGAGGCGGTGGCGCAGCGGCAGCAGGAGGTCCACGGTCTGGTCGTACCGGCCCTGCGCGTACGCGATGAGCGCCCGGCACACCGGGACCCCGACCTCCTCGGTCATCGCGTGGTTCGACACCCCCGGATGCGGCGTCGCGAGCCACGCCAGACGGTCGCGGACCAGTGCCTCCGCCTCGGCGGTCCGCCCCGCCCCCAGGTAGGCCATCACCGCGTGCACGTCGTTGAACGCGTAGAACGGCCCGTCGCGCCGCGCCGCCCACGCGTCCGCCAGCCGCGACCACCGCTCCGTCTCGTCCTCGCCGGCCAGCAGCAGGCGCCACAACAGGGCCGAGGCGTCGAGGAGTTCCATCGCCAGGCCCTCGGACTCCTCGTTGTGCAGCGCCGCGTCGTAGATGGCCAGGGCCCGTTCGGTGTCGCCCGCCTCGATCGCGTACAGCGCGTAGTGCCACCAGTTGTGCACGTTCAGGTAGTTGCCGCCCGACCAGTCGCCGGTCCGCGCGTCGAGGTACGCGATCCCCTCCGCGAAGCGCCCCTGCATCTCGTACGTGTGCACGACGGCGTGGATGCCCCAGACGTCGCGCGGGTTGGCCTCGACCGCCGCGAGCCCGATCTGCTCGGACCGGTCGTAGTGCCCCGACTCCTCCAGGCCGAACGCGTACATCCCCAACAGCGGCCCGTGGTGCGGGTCGTGCTCGTCCCACGCGGACAGCGCGCCGCCCACCCGGTCGCGCAGCCGCACCGCGTCGCCGGTGAAGAAGTCGATCTGGTGGCCCACCGCCAGGGCGAGCAGGTCCCGCGGGTGCGCCACCACCAGCTCGCCGAGCAGCCGCCCGGCCCCCTGGAGGTCGCCGTCCAGCCACGCGGACGCCGCGTCCACGTGCGCCAGTTCGCGCGGCGTGGCCGCCGCCCGGTCCAGGCCCGCGCGGAAGCGGCCGAACCTCTCGCGCGCCTCGGCCGCGTCGGACTCCTCGGTGCCCAGAAGCCCCAGGTACGCCGAGAACACCTGGGCCAGCGGCGAACCGGGTGCCGCCTGCACGGCGGCGGACGTCTCCCGGACGACCTCCGGCCGGAAGAACACCAGTGCGTCCAGGGCGCGTTCCAGGTGCCCGGCGGCCTCGTCGCCCGTCTCGGTCATCGGCTGTCCGTGCCGGTCGGCGGTCATCGCCACTCCCATCCGGGCCCCGCCCACGGGGACCCCAGTGCCATCTGTACCGATTCAACCGCCTTCCAGGTCACGAGGTGGGTGCAGACAGCGCCGAACAGTGGGGCTAGGCCCACCCCGGCCCGGCGGCTGGGGGCAATGTCCGCCGACCGCCGCCGCAACAGACTCAAATCCGTGGACGAAACGTCGAGCAACACGCACACACCGCACGCATCGCGCACACCGGGGACGACGAATCGACGAGGGGACGGGGTCGGCATGAGCCCGCACGCAACGCCGCAGCAAACGCCGCAGCAAGGGCCGTACCAGGGGGAGCGGCCGCGGACCCGCAAGAGGCCCGCCACGGTGCGCGTCGCCCGGTGGAGCGCCGCCAACCCGTGGCGCGCCATCGGCATCTGGGTCGCGCTCGTGGTGGCCTGCCTCGTGGTCGGCGGCATGGCCGGGACCGAGAAGGCCACCAACAGCGACCTGGGGGTCGGGCAGTCCGGCCGCGCCGGCGACATCGCCCGCGAATACGGGCTGGTCGCACCCGCCACCGAGAACATCCTGATCACCGCCAAGGACGGCACCCTCGACAAGGCCGAAGGCGAGCGGGCCGCCGCCCTGGCCGCCGAGCGGGCCCGCGCCGCCAAGGACGTGGCCGGCGTCGGCGACGTCGTGGCATCCGCCGACGGCAGCGCCTACCTGGTGCCCGTCGACCTCGCCGGCGACCCCGACGACGCCCAGGACCACATCGGCGCGCTGGTCAAGGCGTCCAAGTCGGTCGCGAAGGAGTTCCCGGACCTGCGCGTCGAGCAGATCGGCGACGGCACCGGCGCCAAGGCCATCGAGGAGCAGATCGGCAAGGACCTCGGCCAGGCCGAGCTGTTCAGCCTGCCGGTCACCCTGGTCATCCTCATGGTCGCCTTCGGCGCGCTCATCGCCGCCGCCGTCCCGGTGGTCCTCGCCATCACCGCGGTCGCCGCCTCGATCGGCCTGTACGGCCTGGCCTCGGCGGTCTTCCCGGACCCGGGCAGCGCCGCGAACGTCATCATGATGATGGGCATGGCCGTCGGCGTCGACTACTCCCTCTTCTACGTGCGCCGCGAACGCGAGGAACGCGCCAAGGGCCACAACCGCCTCGACGCCATCGAGATCGCCGCCGCCACCTCCGGCCACGCCGTCGTCGTCTCGGCCGTCGCCGTCGCCGTCTCCATGGCCGGCATGTACGTCGCGGGCGACGCGATCTTCTCCGGCCTGGCCACCGCCGGCATCATCGTGGTCGTCGTCGCCTGCGCCGGCTCGCTGACCGTGCTGCCCGCCCTGCTCGCCAAGCTCGGCAACAAGATCGACCGGCCGCGCGTCCCCGTGCTGTGGCGGCTGACCGCCCGTCAGGACCGCGAGCCGCGCGTGTGGAAGGCCATGCTGCGCCCGGCGCTCAACCACCCGGGCCGCACGCTGGGGATCTCCGTGGTCGCGCTGGGCCTGCTCGCCCTGCCGGCGTTCGGGATGAAGCTGCAGCAGACCTCGTTCGACGACTTCCCGCGCGAGATGTCGCTGATGCAGACGTACGACCGCATGACCGCCGCCTTCCCGAGCGAGCACGCCGCCACCGAGATCGTGGTCCTCGCCCCCGAGGACAAGGGCACCGAGACCCGTGCCGCACTGGACGACGCCGTCGCCCGGATCCACGACAACCCGCTGTACGTGAAGGACCAGCCCGCCGACGTCAAGGTGTCGGCGGACGGCCGGGCCTTCTCGGTCCAGGTCACGTCCCCGTTCGGCAGCAACAGCGAGCAGGCCAAGGACGCGCTCGACGACCTGCGCGGCGAGATCCTGCCGGACACCGTCGGCAAGGTGGACGGCGCCGAGTACGCGGTCGCGGGCGAGACCGCCGAGAACCGCGACTACGCGGACCACGTCATGGACAAACTGCCGCTCGTCATCGCCTTCGTGCTGCTGCTGACCTTCGTGATGATGGCCTTCACGTTCCGGTCCGTGGTCATCGCGCTCAGCGCCATCGCGATCAACCTGCTGTCCGCGCTCGCGGCGTTCGGCCTGCTGGTCGTGGTGTTCCAGAACCAGTGGGCGGAAGGCATCCTGGACTTCCAGTCCAGCGGCGCGGTGATCTCGTGGCTGCCGCTGTTCCTGTTCGTGGTGCTGTTCGGCCTGTCGATGGACTACCACGTGTTCGTCGTCAGCCGGATCCGCGAGGCCGCCGAGCGCGGGCTCGGCACCCGGGACGCGGTCGAGCGCGGGATCACCTCGTCGGCCGGCGTGATCACCAGCGCGGCGATCGTCATGGTGTCGGTGTTCGCGGTCTTCGCCACGCTCAGCATGCTCGACATGAAGCAGATGGGCGTCGGCCTCGCCGCCGCCGTGCTGATCGACGCGATCGTGGTGCGGATCGTCGTGCTGCCGTCGCTGATGGTCCTGCTGGGCCACCGCAACTGGTGGCCGGGCAAGGTACCGGGTGCGGGACGGCGCGCGGTTCCGCCCGCGCCCCAGGCACCGCCGACCCCGCCGTACGCGCCCGCCAGGCACGTGGGCTGACCGACCACCGGGATCCGCGAACCCCCCTGGAAAGCAGGGGGGTTCGCGGATCCCGGCATGTTCAAAGGCGGGTCACTGCTCGCGCATGCCCCACGGGGAGCCGTACGCGGTCAGCAGGTCCAGGAACGGCCGGGGAGCCAGCGCCTCGGGGCCGACGACGCCCGAGCCCGACCAGACACCCGTCGCCAGCAGTTCCAGGGCGACGACCGGGTTCAGGGCGGTCTGCCACACGACGGCCTGCGACCCGTACTCGGCCATCGACCACTGGTTGTCGACGACGTGGTAGAGGTACACCTCGCGCGCCGCGCCGTCCTTGACGCCCTTGACCCAGGTGCCCGCGCAGGTCTTGCCGTGCATGCGATCGCCGAGCGTGGCGGGGTCCGGGAGGCAGGCGGCGACGACGTCGCGCGGGGACACGCGTACGCGGCCCTGCTCGGAGCCGACCGCGACCGGCGCGGTCCGGTCCAGGCCGAGCTTGTGCAGGGTCTTGAGGACCTCGATGAACTCGTCGCCCAGGCCGTACTTGAAGGTCACGCGCTTGGCGTCCACCCAGCGCGGCATCAGGAGCACCTCTTCGTGCTCGACGTTGACGCACTCGACCGGGCCGATGCCCTCGGGGAAGTCGAAGACCTCGGGTTCGCTGAACGGCGGCGTGGTGAACCAGCCGCGGTCGGCCTCGTAGACGACGGGCGGGTTGAGGCACTCCTCGATCGTCGTCCAGATGGAGAAGGACGGGGCGAAGTCGTAGCCGTCGACGGTGAGGTTCGCGCCGTCGCGCACCCCGATCTCCTCGATCTCGTCGAAGAGTTCGTCGGCGGCGTAGCGCGCGAAGACGTCCGACAGGCCGGGCTCGACGCCCATGCCGAGCAGGGCCAGCCGGCCGGACCGCTCCCAGTCCGCGGACATCGCGAACTGCTCGTCGCCGAGCTTGACGCCGGTCAGCTCGTACGGCCGCTCGGGATGCGGATACGACAGCGAGCACGCCATGTCCATGTAGTGCGCGCCGGCCGCGAGCGCGGCCCGGAACAGCGGCATCACGAAACGCGGGTCCGTCGCGTTGAGAAGTACGTCGCACTCGGACTCGGCGAGCAGCGCGCGGACCGCCGCCTCGTCGGAGGCATCCACGCGAGCGGCCGAGAACCGGGTGTCGCCGGTCGCGGCGACCGCCCCGGCGGCCCGGTCCGCGTCGTAGTCGGCGACGACCATATGGGTGAAGAAGTCCCGGCGGGCCGCGATCCGGACGACCGCCGAACCGACGCCGCCCGCTCCCACCAGCAGGATCCTCATGCTGAACGCAACTCCTCGAGTCACTGGCGGATGAACGTGCCGTTCATCCTCACTGAACAACTTGTTCAGTGAGATTAGCACCCCGGGCGTGCGCGGCGGGTTGCCCGGCGCAACTTGTGATCGCTACGTTTCCGCGGTGCACATCGGAGAGCGGGTCCGCGAGTATCGCCGCATGCGCAGACTGACTCTCCGTCAGCTCGGCGCGGCGGCGGACGTCAGTGCGAGCTTCCTCAGCCAGCTCGAAAACGGGCGCACCGACGCCAGCGTCGGGACGCTGCGCCGCCTCGCGACCGCGCTGGGCGTGGCGGTCGCGGACCTGATCGAGAGCGGGGCGCCGACCGCGCACCGGGTGCTGCGCCGCGAGGACCGACCCGAGGCCGGACTCGGTTCAGGGGCACGGAAGTTCATGCTCACCAGGCCGCCGCTGCGGCATCTGGAGGTGTACTCGGCGGAGTTCGAGCCGGGCGGGTCGACGGGCGCGGAGCAGTACACGCACGGGGACGCGCAGGAACTCGTCCTGGTGCTGCGCGGGCGGGCGAGCCTGTACCTGGGCGACGAGGTGCACGAGCTGGCGGAGGGGGACAGCGTCGAGTACGCGACCTCCGTACCGCACCGCCTGGTCAACGCGGGGGAAGAGACCGCGGAGGTCCTGTGGATCATCAGCCCGCCGACGCCGGACGCGGAGACCTCGGGGCCAGGCGCGTAGGGGCCAGGTGCGTGAGGGCGGGGCCCGTCCGGGTCGGGTCCCTCGCGGTCCGGTGGGGCGGGGTGCGTCGGGGTGGGTGCGTCGTGGCCCGACGCATGTTCCCCGGACCGGCCCGGATTTCCGCGGTGTCGCCGAACGTCGCCTCAGGGCCTCAGGGCCTCAGGGCCTCAGGGCCGGGCGCCCGCACCGGCACCGGAACCGGCACCTCAACTGGCCCCGGAACCGGAGCCGGAACCGGAACCTAGAGCGGCGACGGCCGCGACCTCCGCCGCGACGTCGTCCCACAGCGCGGCGGGCAGGTCGTGCCCCACGCCGGGGAACGTCACCAGGCGTGAGCCGCGGACCGCCTTGGCGGTGGCGTGCGCCGCGCGCACCTTGAGGATCGGGTCCTCCTCGCCGTGCAACACCAGCGTCGGGTGCCGCAGTTCGGCAAGCCTGGCGCCGTGCCACTGGGCGCCGATCTGGCGGCTCTGCGCCTTCTTGTCGCGCGGCCCGCTGTCGACCTCGGCCTCGACCCAGGCCCGGGCGGCCTCCTCGTCGAACGGGTAGCCCGGCGACGCGACGCCGCGCCACACCGCGAGCGAGGCCTCGATGTCCCCTTCGCGGCCCTCGGGGAACTTGGTGCGGGCCAGTTTCGACAGCAGGCCGAAGCGCAGGTAGCGCAGCACCCGCAGCCCGGCCACGTCGCTGGGCAGCGCGGCTGACGACGTGACGCTGAGCACGCGGTCGGGGTGCCGCAACCCGACGCGCTGCGCGATGAGTCCGCCCATCGAGTGCCCGAAGACGTGCGCCCGCTCCCAGCCGAGTTCGTCCATCACGGCGACGGCGTCGTCGGTCATGTCCTCCGAGGTGTACGCCTCGCCGCGCCTGCCGAACAGTGCCTTGAACGGATTGCCGGTCTTCGTCTCGGGCATCCGGGTGGACTCGCCCGCGTCGCGCTGGTCGTAGCGGACGACCTCGAACCCGGCGTCCGCGAACGCGTCGCCCAGGCCGTCGGGCCACCAGAAGCGGGCGGTGGCGAGCCCCATCACGAGGAGCAGCGGTTCTCCGCGGGAGCCCTCGAGGCGGTCGTACGCGATGTCGACGTCGCCGTTGTGGGCGTACCGCGTCGGCGACCAGGTGCGGGTCGCCTGCCGCCGCGCGGTCGCCCCCGTTCCGGGCTCTTCGTCGGCGGTCCTGCCGGCCGTGCCTGCGTGCGCGGCCGTGCCCGGCTCGGGGAGACCTCCGGTCGTGGCGGTCATGGCGTACTCCTTTCGACAAACTGCGATCATTGTTCGCAGTTTCTGGGCACTACCGTACTGCATACACCGTTCGCAGAAAGAGGAGGCGTGTGCCGTGGCCGCCGCCGACAGCATCTGGCTCCGTCCGGAACGCGCCTCGCGCGGCCCGGCACCCGGCTACGACCGCGACGCCCTGGCCGCGGCCGGGGTCGCGCTCGCCGACGCCCAGGGCCTCGCAGCCGTCACCATGCGGGCCGTCGCCGACGCCCTGGGCGCGGGCCCGGCATCGCTGTACCGCTACATCGCCACGCGCGAGGAACTCGTGGAACTGATGGTCGACCGCGCGCACGCCGAGATCCGGTATCCGGAACTCACCGGCGCCTGGCTCGACGACCTCCTCGCCTTGGCCCGGGAAAGCCGCCGCATCACCCTCGCACACACGTGGCTGCTCGACGCGACCGCGACCCGGACACCCCTCGGGCCGAGCACGGTCGCCTTCCTCGAACACGCCCTCGGCGCCGTCGCCGGGCTGGACGTGCCGACCCGGGACAAGCTGGAGGCCGTCGCGGTGCTGAGCGCGGTCGTGTCGGCGCTCACGCGTACCGAGGTGGCCCAGGCCCGCGGCGGCCGGACGATCCCGGAGTGGCAGCGGGCCCAGGCGGCCTACCTCACGCACGTGGCCGCCGAGGGCCGACACCCCCATCTCGCCGCCGCGTTCGCGGACCAAGGGCAGGACTCGGAATCGGTGGACCGACTCTTCGCGCGCATCGTGACCGGCGTGCTCAGGGGCCTCCTGCGCCCGGACGGCACCGGCGACCCCGGCGACGGTGCGAACGCCTAGTGGTTGGGGATGGCGTCGAGGAGCAGGCCCCAGTCGGGGTACTTGGCGACCTTGGCGAGGTGCATGGCCAGGATCCTTTCTCCCAGGTCGGGCGCGGGGTCGTCGGACAGGCGGACCTGGGCGAGCCGGGCGAGATGGGGCAGAATCCCGGGGTCGCCGTCGAGGTGCACAGGGTCGTGCATGTACTCCTCCAGTGCGGCCAGGTCCTCGACGCCCACGCAGTACGCGTGGGTGTAGCCCTCCGCCGGATCGCCCAGGTCCCGGCCGACGGTCGCGAAGGACACCGACGGGACTGATGCGGTACGGCGCATCGCCGCCAGGACGTCGGCGCGCACGTCCGCCGGGGTCCCGTCCTTGAAGCCGAAACGCAGGATGTTGACGATCATCGATTGCCCTCCCGGGTGCCTTCGACGCGTCTATTGAACGCGTTGGTTCATTTTGACTGCCCCATCGGGTCATTGGTCAAGTGCGACCGGAAGATTGAACCAGTGCGTTCAATCAGGAGGACGGGACGCTATGCTGTCGCCATGCGGGAGACGACGGTGTCACGGGGGCGAATCGACAAGCGGGAGGCGATTCTGGCCGCGGCGTTCACGGTCTTCGCCCGCCAGGGGTACGCGCGGGCGGGCGTCCAGGAGATCGCCGACGAGGCCGGAGTGGCCAAGCCGACCGTCTACAGCCACCTCCACGACAAGGAGAACCTCTTCCGGCACGCGATGGCGGCCGCGGCCGACGAGGTGGCCGCGGAGAACCTTGCGATCGTCGACCGCCTGCGGGACCCCGGCGACGACCTGCGGGCGGCGCTGGAGGACGTGGCGTTCCGCATGCTGCGGGTGTGCTGCGACGAGCGCTCCCGGGCGCTGCGGCGACTCACGTTCGGGCAGGTCGGGCAGTTCCCGGAACTGCTCGACACCGTTCAAGAGCGCACATCGTGCCAGATCGCCGAGGCCGTCGCGGACCGGTTCGCGCGGCTGTCGCTGGCGGGCCGTCTGCGCTCCTGCGATCCGGCGCGCGCCGCCGAGCAGTTCCTCGCTCTGCTGACCGGCCCCCTGGACGCGCGTTCGCGACTGGGTACGCGCAAGGTCGCGGCGGCCGAGACCCGGGCGATCGCGGCCGCGGGCGTGGACACCTTCCTGCGGGCATACGCGGCGCCCGGGGCGGCGGAGTCCCCCGACACGTGAGCGCGTCCGGGGACGGCGCGCGAATCGGACAGTCCCGGAACCTGCCCACCGCCCTCGGACAGTCCCAGGCAAAGCACGGACACGCCTGTGACTGGAGGAACCTTGCACATGTTCACTCGAAGTCTCGCCCGTCGTCCCGTAGTTCTCGCGCTGGCCCTCGGGCTGACGGCAAGCGCGGCAACCATCGTGACCGCGCAGGCCGAGTCTGCGCCAACCCGGTTGCCCGTCTGGCAGGTCACCGAGATCAAGCCGGGCGACGCCCTCGTCAACAGCCTGGTGGCGAACGACGGGCGCGGCGGTGCCTTGGCGGCCGGCAGCACCTGGATTCGGGACAACGGCGAAGTCGTCGGCTACGCACCCACGATCTTCACGAGGGACGCCGGCAACCGCACGTGGCGGCAGGAACCGCTCAAGGCCGCAGGTACGTGGCTGTCACTGCGCGACGTGGCCCCGGTCGGGTCCGGCGGCGGTGTCGCGGTCGGGACGTTCGACCCGGCACTCGGGGGCTTCGTCACCGCGCATGGCACCAACGGGGTATGGCGGACCGGGGTCGCGCCCGCACCGCCGGGGGTGGACTACGGCCGCCTGGAGGACGTCGACACCCTCTCCGCGAACGACATGTGGGCGGTCGGGACCGTCGACATGTTCGAGCCGCCGCCCGGCACCGAGCCGCAGCAGCCGATCGTCACGCATTGGGACGGGCGTACGTGGACCACGGCCGCGCTTCCGCCGCCCGCCGCCTTGGGCTGGACCGGATTCGACGCCGTGAAGGCCGTGGCACCGGACGACGTCTGGGTGGCCGGACACGCCAGTGACGGCCAGGCGCCGCCGTTGGCGCACTTCAACGGGACGGCGTGGAAGTACGTGGCGCTGCCGTTCGAGGGCAACAGCTTCTGGGCCGGCGTGACCGCACTGCTCTCCCGCGGCCCCGGCGACGTGTGGGCGCTCGGCTTCATGCAGGATGCCGAAAACGGTGAAGAGAGCGCCCTTGCCTGGCATTTCGACGGTCGATCCTGGACCAGGGCCCCGGTCCCGGCAGGCGTACGCATCACCGACGCGACCCTGACGCGGACCGGCCTCGCGGCACTCACGATGAGCCGCGACGGGTATGCGGTGCACCGGTTCGACGGAGGCCACTGGCGGCGCCTGGACCTGCCGGACTCGGGCACCGAGCTCCAGCAGCCGGGTGCGATCGGGTACGCGAACGGCCGCCTCACGGTCGCCGCGAACGGGTGGGTCGAGGGGCCGGGCGCACCTGAGCACCTGCGTACGCTGATGTTCACCGCCGCCGCGTGAAGGCGGTCCTCGACGGGTAGGCGCCGCCGACGGGCCGACGGTGCAGGGGCTTGGTCGGCGGCGCCGACGGCACTTCCCCCTTCCCGCAACACTCCACTGGCTCCGATCACTTTGCGGGCGCGGCTTGGCGCGCCTTCCGACCTGATCGGCTTGGGGACCCGAGGTGTGTGCGGTGTCAGTCGCGCAGCAGGGCGCAGACGAAGTCCTCCTGTACGGAACGCAGACGCTCCAGCAGCACCGGGTTCGCGGTCTTGTTGACCTGGACGCTGACGGAGAAGGTCAGCGAGCGCCGGCCGTCGGGCGTGGAGGCGGCCAGTTGGGTGTACCCGGCGGTGTTGCCGGTGTGCCCGTACATGACGCCGCAGCGGGTCGTGTAGCGGAACATGCCCAGACCGGCGTCATTGCGCCCGGGACCGGCCGGTTCGGAGGCGCCGCCTTCGACAAAGGTGGTCTGCTGCGCGTACGCCTCGGGCCCGGACAGCCGCCCGCTCGCCCACGCGCGCATGAACGCACCGGTCTCGCGCGGCGTCGACGTGATCGCACCGGATGCCCAGACGCCCGACATGCCGAAGAGTTCGCTGACGTCCTCGGGGGCGTCGGGCGGGTCCACGACATAGCCGTGGATGTACGGCTCGTCCATCTCGAACCCGGACGGCAGACTCGTGCGCTCCAGGCCGAGGGGGCGGAGGACCTGCGAGGCGAGCAGGTCCTCGTACCGCTGTCCGGTCGCCGCCTCGGCCATCAGCGCGACGGCGATGTTGTCCGAGTTGGAGTACTCGTACCGGCTCCCGGCCGGGAAGTTGAGCGGCTTGTCGGCCACGAAGTCGAGCAGGCGCTGCGAGTCGAACACATGGTGCGGGTCGGCGATGATGATGTCGCGGAACGCCTGGGCCGCGCTGAAGTCCGGCAGGCCGCTGGTGTGGTTGAGCAACTGCCGCAGAGTGACCGCGCCCCAGGCCGGCGGCAGTTGCGGCAGCCGCCGCGCGAGCGTGTCGTCGAGGTCGAGGAGACCGCAGCGGACGAGCGACAGCGCGACCGCGCCGCTGTACGCCTTCGAGGCGCTCGCCAGCCGCATGAAGTCGTCCGGCATGGGCGGACGCATCGTGCCCACCTCGGAGACGCCGGCCTGATAGACCTTCGTCCGCCCGTCCTCGCGCAGCACCGCGATCACTCCGGGCGGACCGTCCGGCAGTGCGGTCAACTCGGCCAATTCCCGCCGAAGTTCCGCGTCACGGCCCTTCGCCGGGCCGTGCTCCGGGGCGTGCCCGGGTCCGTGCTCGTGCCCGGCCTGCGCCGAGCCGGGCGACAGGGCGAGCCCGGTCACGAGCGCGACGGCCGCCCCCTTGGCGGTGATCCGCTTGGCGATTCCCATCCGGCGCCCTTCCGACGAGGCAGTGACGTGAGGCATCACCGGAAGCATGAAGACGCCCGGGGCCAGGGCTGGACACGCGGCCCCCGACACGGCCAAATTCCGTCGTTCGGCGGTGCCGTGTGCCGTGTGCCGTGTGCCGCTGGGCACCTTCTGCCTGAGCCCGTCCCCGCAAGGGGCCTACACCGGCACACTCCGACCCAGGAAGCCGATCACCACCCGCGTCAAGGCGATCCGGTGGTCGGCGAACCCATGGTCGGTCGGCATCACCAGGTGCTCGAGCCCCGCCACCGGGAACTCCTCGTACGCCTTCACCACCGGTACGTGATGGGCCTCCGGCTCCGCGGCTGTGTCCCGCTCCGCCGCCACCAGCAACACGGGACGCCCCGCGAGCCGCGGCGCCAACGAGGCCAGCCCCCAGTCCTCCGCAAGCCCCTCCAACTCCGCGACCAGCGCCTCACCGCTCGTCCCGGACAGCGGCAGCACGGACTCCTGGAACGCCGCCACCAGCATCGCCCGGGCCTGCGCGTTGCCGCGTACCGCCGCCGGCACGATCCCGAAGTCGAACGCCGCGACCGACGCGACCGCCCGTACCGCCGGATCCGCCGCGGCGGTCCGCAACGCCGTGAACCCACCGAGACTGTGCCCGACCAGTGCCACCCGCCCCGCATCCAGTCGGTGTTTGGCCGCGAAGTCCGCCGCCCGCACCGCGGCCACCACGTTCGCGGCGTCCTCCTGGACGTTCTGCCACGTCCAGGTGCCGCCCATGCCCCACGAGCCGCGATAGTGGAACACCAGCGCCGCGTACCCCGCACGGCTCAGTGCGTGCGCCAGGTCGAAGTTCCGCTCGTTCCCCGGAAATCCGTGGCACAGCACCACAACCGGATGCGGCCCCGGCCCGCCGGGCACATGCAGCATCCCCGCGAGCGGCACGCCCGCGCTCTCCAGTACGACGCCGCCTGCCCAAGCCGGCGGCGCAAGCCCCAGCGGCGGATCCTCTCCAACCGGATCAAACACTCTCGCTCCCCACGTCCACCGACAATCCAGCGCCACTCTAGAGACGCCGTCACCCCGACCTGAAAGGAGAGCGGAAGGAACAGCCGGTGCCCTCACCTGGAGTCGAGGACCAACTTCCGGTCGTCGCATGGCTTGCCACCGGCGCGGAGGGGTGGTGGCTGCTGTCTTCCGTTTCGGGACGGCCCTGCTCTACTTGGCGACAGCCGCCCCGGACGGTCGGGCCCGGAGCGCGAGCCGGATCGACCTCTTCGCTCTCCCCGAGAAGCTTTCGACGATGGCCCGACTTCCTGGACGCTTGTTCACGGGAGATTCCGGGATGCCTCGGATTCCGCGTCCGGGGGCGTGGCGTATTGGGCGGCCTGGAGGGTGTACATGTCGGCGTAGGCGCCGTTGGCGTGCATCAGGGTGCTGTGGTTGCCGTGTTCGATGAGGCGGCCGTGGTCGAGGACGTAGATCTTGTCCGCCAGCCGGGTGCTGGCCAGGCGGTGGGTGATCAGGATGACGGTCTGGCCCGCGTCGGCCAGGGAGCGGATCTTGGCGAAGGCGGCGATCTCGGAACGCGCGTCAAGGGCCGAGGTGGGTTCGTCGGCGATGATGAGCGCCGCGTCGCGGTAGCGGGCCCGGGCGAGGACGAGGCGTTGCCACTGGCCGCCGGACAGGGCCACCCCGCCGACGTAGGAGCGGTCGAGCAACGTTCCCCAGCCCTTGGGGAGTTCGTCGATGACGCTGTCCGCTTCGGCGTACTCGGCGGCGGACGTCAGCCGGGCGTCGGGGAACCCCGGCCGCGGCTTCGGCCGGCCGGGTTGCGCGGGCGACGTGCGGGGGCGGCCGATGGTGATGTTGGCCGCCGCCGTGAACGGCCACTCGGTGAACGACTGGGACACCAGGGCGACTTGGGAGAAGAGGTCGTCGCGGTTCAGGTCGTTGTCGTCGGTGCCGTCCCACAGGATCCGGCCGTCGTCCGGGCGATAGAGCCCGGCGATGAGCTTGGCGAGGGTGGTCTTGCCGGAGCCGTTCTCGCCGACCAGGGCGATGATCTCGCCGCGGTCCAGGGTGAGGGAGACGCCGTCGATCGCCGGCTTCTCGCGGTCCGGGTAGGTGTACGAGACGTTCTCGACGGTGATGCGCGCCGGGAAGTCCTCGACGGGGGTGCCGCCTTCGGGGATCGCGTGCTTGTCGCACAGGTGGCAGGCGCGTTCGTAGTCCGCGAGGTAGAGGCTCTGCCGGTACGTTGCCTGGACCTCCGTGACCAGGCGCGACAGTCCGCCGGTGCCGGTGCGGATGGCGAGCACGGCGGTGCCCGACGCGGCGAGGTCGGTGCGGCCGGAGAGCACGAGCCAGCCGAGGACCGCGTACGTCAGCAGTGACGCCAGGCCGGAGAGCGACGACGAGGCCAGGCCGGTGACCGCCTCGGCCCGCGCGAGGCGCGTCTCCTCGGCCTCGCGGGCGGCCGCCATCCGGCGGTAGTGGTGCAAAAGGTACGCGCCGACGCCGTGCACGCGGACTTCCTGCGCGGAGTTGCGGTCCTTCAGGTGCCATGACAGCTCGGACTGCTGGCGTCCGTGGTCGATCCACGCCTGCGTCGAGCGGTAGCGGCGGCGGGCGTCGCGTACGGCACCCCACGCCTGGGGGAGCGTGATCAGGATCAGGAGGGGGAGCAGGATCGGGTGCAGGACGGTGAGGACCGCGCTGGCGGCGGCGAGCGAGATCAGCGCGTTCACGATGCCGACGCTGTGCCCGATCATCCGGCGGGACGCGTCGGTGCCCCAAGCGGCGGACTGCAGAAGGCGTTTGAAGTCGCCGTCCTCGAGCGTGCGCATCTCCACGCGGGCCACTTTGGTCATCAGGGTGACCTCGGCGGCCCGTTCGACCTTCGGTTCGAGGCGGCCCGCGGCGACTGTGGAGACCGCATGCAGGACCGCGGTCAGAGCGCCCGAGATGGCGACGGCGACGAGCGCGGGGAGCGCGTTGCGTACCCGGTCGGGCGTGGGTCCCTGGGCGAAGAGGCCGACGAGGACCTGGTTTGTGGCCAGCAGGCTGAACGCGCTTGTCAGGCCCTGCCCCAGTTCCGCGGCGGCGACCATGAGCATCGCCGAGCGGTCCGCCTGCCAGGCGAGGCGTACGGACTGCGCCACCAGGCGCGGGAGTTGGCGGAACGTGTCGAGCAGCGTGAGTTCGAGGTGGGCGGTGTTGTGCCGGTAGTACGCGTGGTCCATCTCAAGGTTGCCGCCGAAGAGTTCCTGGCCTGACGCGACGCCTGCCGCGATGGCTTCGGCCGCCCGGTCCCGGCGGCGTCGACCACGCCAGGGCATGCCTCGACCGCGGCTTTTGTCGGAAACGAAACTCACCCGATCACCCCCCAAACAACCCTTGTGATCGCATATGAAAGTTGAGTAGACGAGTCTTGCGGGGCCGGGGCGCTCCCGCCAAGCCGTTTCCGGGGGGCGCGCGAAGCACACGGCCGGGCAAGGGAGTTGGCGACGGTCAGGGGAAGCGGGCGTTCCGGAGGAGCGGGCCGCGTGGGGACCGCGGCGGCGCGCACAGGCCACGCCGGAGGTTCGAGGCCGGCGGTCGGCGGCTTAGACGTCGTCTCATTTGGTGAGTCGGCGGTAGCAGATGAGGGTGCACGCGATGGCGGTGAAGGCGAGGAAGTGCTCGGCTTTGCGTTCGTAGCGG
>NZ_JBEZFP010000030.1:0-79746 GCF_040649515.1 Streptodolium elevatio | reverse complement strand
TCGGCTCGTCGGCGATGATCAGGTCCGGCTCCAGGGCCATCGCCATCGCGATCATGATGCGCTGCCGCATGCCGCCGGAGAACTGGTGCGGGAAGTCGTTCACCCGCGCCTTGGCCGCCGGGATCTTCACCAGGTCCATCAGCTCGATGGCCTTGGCCTTGGACTCCTTGCGCGACATCTTGCGGTGCACCCGGAACATTTCGGCCAGCTGGTAGCCGACGGACAGCACCGGGTTCAGCGCGGACAGCGCGTCCTGGAAGATCATCGCGACCTGGCGGCCGCGGATCTTGCGGCGCTCCTCGGCGCCCATCTCCAGGAGGTCGCGCCCCTGGAAGCGGATGGCGCCCCGGGCGATGCGGGCGGGCGGCATGTCGAGGATGCCCATGATGGCCTGGGCGGTCACCGACTTGCCGGAGCCCGACTCGCCCAGCACGGCGAGCGTCTCCCCCGCGTGGACCGCGAACGAGACGCCGTTCACCGCCTTGGCGACCCCGTCGCGGGTGTGGAACTCCACGTGCAGGTCGTCGACTTCGAGCAGCGGGGCATCGGATTTCATCAGCACCGGATCCGTGATGTGGATCGTCACCTCGTCCTCCTCACCGGCTCTTCGGGTCGAGCGCGTCGCGTACCGCGTCGCCCATGAGGATGAAGCTGAGGACCGTGACGCTCAGGAACAGGGACGGGAACAGCAGCGGGTGCGAGGCCAGCAGGAACCGCTCCTGCGCGTCGCTGATCATGAGGCCCCACGAGATGCCCGGGGGCTGGATGCCGACGCCGAGGTACGACAGCGCCGCCTCGGCCGCGATGAACTCGCCGAGGCTGATGGTGACGTACACCAGCACCGGGGCGATGGCGTTGGGCAGGATGTGCCGCACGGTGACGCGGAACGTGCCGCCGCCGAGGGCTCTCGCCGCCACGACGTAGTCGTTGTGCTTGTTCGCGATCACCGCCCCGCGCATCAGCCGGAAGATCTTGGGCCAGGCCAGCGCGGCCATGATCAGGGCCACCGTGAAGGCGTCGCCGGTGTCGAACACCGCGAGGGCCAGGATGGCGCCGAGCATCAGCGGGATCGCGAAGAAGATGTCGGCGAAGCGGGACAGCAGCCCGTCGATCCAGCCGCCCGAGTAGCCGGCGACCAGGCCCAGAGTGCCGCCCACGAGGGTCACCATGATGACCGTCGAGAAGCCGACCACGATCGAGTTGCGCGTCGACCAGATGACCTTCGTGTAGACGTCGCAACCCTGCACGTCGTAGCCGAACCAGTGGGAACTGCTGGGTTCCTTCAGGGAGTTCATCAACTGGCAGGCCCCCGCGTCGCGCGGGTTGTGGTCGGTGAACAGCTGGGGGAACGCCGAGAAGAGCAGCAGGATGAAGATGACGACCGCGGAGCCGATGAACAGCTTGCGGCGGCGCAGGTCGTACCACGCGTCGGTCCACAGGCTGCCGACGCGCTGCCCCATCGCGCCGATCTCGATGTCGGCCGCGGAGACCGCCTCGGTGGACTGGTTCGGGTCGCTCTTCGCGATCTCACTCATACCGGATCCTCGGGTCGAGAACGGCGTACAGCATGTCGACGAGGAGGTTGGCGACGATGTAGATGAGCACGAGCGCCGTGACCATCCCCACCACCACCGGGCGTTCTCGCAGATACACCGACTGGGCCAACTGCCCGCCCACGCCCGGGATGTTGAAGATCCGCTCGGTGATGATCGCGCCGCCCATCAGCGCGCCCAGGTCGGCGCCGAGGAAGGTGATGACGGGGATGAGCGCGTTGCGCACCCCGTGCCGCAGGACCACGCGTTGCTGCGGCAGGCCCTTGGCGACCGCGGTGCGCACGTAGTCGGAGCGCATCGTCTCGACGAGGCTGGTGCGCATGAGTCTCGTGACGTACGCGAGCGACAGCGAGGCGAGGACGTAGCCCGGCAGGATGTACGCCTTGAAGCCGTCCGCCTCGTTGAACGACACCGGCAGGACCTGCCACTCGACACCGACCAGCAGCTGCAGGATGAAGCCGGTCACGAAGGTCGGGATGGAGATCATCATCAGCGTCGCGATGAGGACCAGGTTGTCGAAGAACTTCCCGCGCCGGAGGGCCGCCATGATGCCGGCGACGACGCCGACGGCGGCCTCGATGACGATCGCGGTGAGCGCGAGGTTGATCGTCCAGGGGAAGCGCTCGGCCATGATCTCGCCGACGTCCCGGCCGCGGACCGTGGTGCCGAAGTCGCCTTGCACGATCCCGGTGATGTAGTGCCAGTACTGCACGAGGAACGGGTCGTTGAAGTGGTACTTCTCCCGCAGCATGTCGACCACGACCGGGTCGGAGCGGCGGTCCCCGGCCAGGGCCCTCGCGGGATCCCCCGGCAGCAGGTACACCATGAGGTAGATCAGCAGCGTCGTGCCTATCAGGACGGGTATCGCCTGCAGCAGCCGACGCGCGAGGTAGCGGTACATGAGTTCTCCCGGTGGGGGCCTCGCCCGGACGCGGGGCATGGCCGCGCCCGGGTACGGCGGGGCGGAGCCGGGGGCCCCGTGCGGGACCCCCGGCCGCGTACCGCCGATGCGACGTCGGCTTGCGTTACGAGGCCATCGTCACCAGGTCGAGGCGCATGCGGTTCTGCGCGTCGATCTTGACGTTGGTGACCTGGTCGGTCCACGCGTTCGAGCCCTGGTAGAAGAACACCGGGATGTACGGGAGTTCCTTCAGCAGGATGTCGTCGGCGGCCTGGTAGGCGGCGATGCCCTCCTGGCCCTGCTTGACGTCCGCGGCCGCGAGCGCCGCCTCGAACCGCTCGTTGACGTAACCGCCGTAGTTCGAGCCGTTCTCGATCGCGATCTTGCTGAAGATCGGGCGCAGGTAGTTCTCGATCGACGGGTAGTCCATCGACCACGCCATGCGGAAGCCGCCGCTGTACTGCTTGTCGCCCAGCGCGTCCAGGATGGCCCCGAACTTCTCGAACGGCCGCGGCGTGACCTCGATGCCGAGGTTCTGCTTGAGCATGTTGACCACGGACTCGATCCAGTCCTTGTGGCCGCCGTCCGCGTTGTAGCCGAGCTCCAGCTTGTTGCCGGGCAGCCCGCCGGCCGCGGTGTAGAGCTCCTTGGCCTTGGTCGGGTTGAACGTGCACGCCTCACCGCACGCGCCCTTGCGGTAGCCCGGGATGATCGGGCTGACGAAGTCGTCCGCCGGGGGACGCGTACCGCTGAAGATCGCCTTGTTGAGCGCCTCGCGGTCGATGGCCATCGAGATCGCCTTGCGCAGCTCGGGCTTGGCGAAGGCGGGGTTGGTGGCTATCGGGAAGCCGATGTAGCCGACCGCGGACTCGGGCTTGTTGGAGGTGCGGCCCGGGAAGTCCTTCTCGACCGTGCCCATCGCGGAGACCGGGAGCTTGTCGGTGATCTGGATGGCCTTGGCGCGCAGGTCGTTGTACGCGGTGTCCAGCTTCTCGTAGATCTTGAAGGTCACCGCGTCGAGCATGGCGTCGCCGTCGCGGTCGGGGAAGTTGTCGTACCGCTTCACCTTGATGTGCTGGTTGTGCTCCCACTTGCCGTCCATCATGAACGGACCGTTGCCGATGGGCTCTTCGTCGAACTTCTTCGGGTCGGCGAAGAACGCCTTGGGCATCGGGTAGTAGGCGTTGTAGCCCAGCATCGTCGGGAACTGCGCGAACGGCACCTTGAGGGTCACCTTGAAGGTCGTGTCGTCGACGACCTCAAGTCCCTTCAACTTGTCGCCGGTCGGCTCCTTGCCCTCGCCGGGGGCCAGGTCCTGGGATCCCTCGATCTTGTCGAAGAACGGCAGCGCCTCCTGCGCGTTCTTCTGGTTCGCACCGTAGTTCCACGAGTCCACGAACGAACTGGCGGTCACCTTCTCGCCGTTGTGGAACGTGTAGTCCGGATGGATCTTGATCGTCCAGACCTTGTTGTCGGTGCTCTCGATCGACTGGGCGACCCGGTTCTGCGGGACGTTGGTCTCGATGTCGTAGTCCACGAGCCCGGCGAAGAGCGCGTTGAGGACCTCCGCACCCTCGCTCTCCGCGGTGTTCGTGGGTACGAGGCCGTGCTGCGGCTCGCCGAGCTGGACCGCGATCGACCCGCCCTTCTTGCCGCCTCCCGACTGGGACGCCCCCGGGCTGCCGGGCGGGGTCTTGGGATCGTCGTCATCGGTGCTGCACGCGGTCGCCGCCAAGGCCAACACGGCCACCGCAGCTCCGATTTTCACGCGCGTAGATCCACGCACGGTCTGCCTCCTCGAAGTTCTTCGGACAGGAAGGGGGAGGGAGATTGCACAGGTGCGGACCGGCTTGATCGATTTCCCGGTGTGGGCAGGAAATGATCATGCCGGCGCCCGAGCGTCGTACGGGGAACGGACAGCGAATTCGGACTCGGGCGCAAGCGCAACTATCCGACGCCCAATGATCTACATCCAGGCTTGGACTGTTGCATTTCAGTTAAGCCTGCTCGCGATATTCCGTTGAAATGGCTATCCATCGGGACGAATTGCCTGCCAACCAAACGGAACGGTCTCCCGCTGAACGGACCCGGGTGTTCGATCAGCGCGCTCCCGGCTGATCAACTATGCGCGTGGACTGCGCAGTTCGCCGCGATTGCCCGGTAAAACGCCGATGGCCCACAGTCCAGACTGTGGGCCATCGGTTGGGGCTTTTCGCGCAATTGAATTCGATCTTGCCGATGAATTCGATCTTGTCGGACCCCGGGCCGGGCCGCGGACCGCCGAACGGTCGGCCGGCGGCCGGGCCCGGAATTCGATCGAGAACTCTTTTCGGTCAGGAGCGCTTCGCCCGGGACGCGGCGCGGGCGCGCTCCTGCTGGTTGAGCACCACCTTGCGGATGCGCACGGTCTCCGGCGTCACCTCGACGCACTCGTCCTCGCGGCAGAACTCCAGGGCCTGCTCCAGCGAGAGCTTGCGCGGCGGGATCAGCTTCTCCGTCTCGTCCGCGGTGGACGAGCGCATGTTGGTGAGCTTCTTCTCCTTGGTGATGTTGACGTCCATGTCGTCGGAGCGGCTGTTCTCGCCGACGATCATGCCCTCGTACACCTCGATGGTCGGCTCGATGAACAGCGTGCCGCGCTCCTGGAGGTTGGTCATCGCGAACGCCGTCACGACACCCGAACGGTCGGCCACCAGCGAGCCGTTGTTGCGGGTGCGCAGCTCGCCGACCCACGGCTCGTAGCCCTCGTGGATGCTGTGCGCGATGCCGGTGCCGCGGGTCTCGGTCAGGAACTCCGTACGGAAGCCGATGAGGCCGCGCGCCGGGACGACGAACTCCATGCGGATCCAACCGGTTCCGTGGTTCGTCATGGTCTCCATGCGGCCCTTGCGGGTCGCCAGGAGCTGGGTGATCGCGCCGAGGTACTCCTCGGGCGAGTCGATGGTCAGGCGCTCGAAGGGCTCGTGCACCTTGCCGTTGATCTCCTTGGTGACCACCTGCGGCTTGCCGACGGTCAGCTCGAAGCCCTCGCGGCGCATCTGCTCGACCAGGATCGCCAGCGCGAGTTCGCCGCGGCCCTGGACCTCCCAGGCGTCCGGGCGCTCGGTCGGCAGGACGCGCATCGACACGTTGCCGACGAGCTCCTTGTCGAGGCGGTCCTTCACCAGGCGCGCGGTGACCTTGTGGCCCTTGCCGCCCTTGCCGACCAGCGGCGAGGTGTTGGTGCCGATCGTCATCGAGATCGCGGGCTCGTCCACCGTGATGAGGGGCAGCGGGCGCGGGTCCTCGGCGTCGGCGATGGTGTCGCCGATCATGATGTCCGGGATACCGGCGATCGCGATGATGTCGCCGGGGCCGGCCTCCTCGGCGGGCTTGCGCTCCAGCGCGTCCGTCATCAGCAGCTCGGTGATGCGCACCTTCTCCATGCTGCCGTCGTGCCGGCACCACGTGGTCGTCTGGCCCTTGCGGATCGTGCCGTTGTGCACGCGGCACAGCGCGATGCGGCCCAGGAAGTTCGACGCGTCGAGGTTGGTGACGTGCGCCTGGAGCGGGTGGCCCTCCTCGTACGTCGGGGCCGGGATGGTGTCCAGGATGGTCTGGAAGAACGGCTGGAGGTTGTCGTTGTCCGGCGTGACGCCGTTCTCCGGCCGGTTCAGGGACGCCATGCCGTCCCGCGCGCACGCGTAGACGATGGGGAACTCGATCTGGTCCTCGGTCGCGTCGAGGTCCATGAACAGCTCGTACGTCTCGTCGACGACCTCGGAGATACGCGAGTCCGGCCGGTCGACCTTGTTGATGCACAGGATGACGGGCATCTTCGCGGACAGCGCCTTGCGCAGCACGAAGCGCGTCTGCGGCAGCGGGCCCTCGGACGCGTCGACCAGCAGCACCACACCGTCCACCATCGACAGGCCGCGCTCGACCTCGCCGCCGAAGTCGGCGTGGCCGGGGGTGTCGATGATGTTGATGGTGATCGGGTCCCCGCCGTCCTTGGGGTGGTACTTCACGGCGGTGTTCTTCGCGAGGATCGTGATGCCCTTCTCGCGCTCCAGGTCGTTGGAGTCCATGACCCGGTCGTCCACGTGCTGGTGCGCGCTGAACGCACCGGCCTGCTTGAGCATGGCGTCGACGAGGGTGGTCTTGCCGTGGTCGACGTGGGCGACGATGGCGACGTTGCGGATGTCGTTGCGCGTGGGCATGCGGGTATGCGCTTCCGTTGGGCTCGGGACGTCGCATCCGGTCAGCATGTCTACGTCCGGTTCCGCCGGATATGCCGGGATGCAAGCCGGGCCGGTCCGCCGCGGCACCTCCCATGGTACGGGGCAACGCTGATCACGTCCGGTCACGTCCGGCCCGCGGACCCCCGACGGCGCGCGCCCCGGGGCACGCGGATCGACGGGCGACGCCCGGGTCGGGGCACAATCGACGGTGTGAGCGAATCCTTCAGCGAGCGGATGCGGCGGCGCTGGTCGGCGCGGCGGGGCGACGGCGGCGGCGACCCCTGGGGCCCGGGCGGCGCCTTCGGCGCCGATTCCGCGGGCTCCGGCGGTACGGGCGGCGTCGCGGGCGGTCGCCGCGGCGGCCCGGGGAACCCCTTCGGCAGCCCCTTCGGTGGCCCCGGATCGGACGGCCCGGGGGCGGACGCCTCGGGGCCCGACGCCGCCGGTTTCGACTCCCCCGGGCTCGACGACCCGCCGCCGGCTCCGGCCGAGAGCGAGACGACGGCCCGGGCGCGCATGATGCACGAGCGGCTGACGGAGGCGTACGCCGTCGGGGACGTCCGGACCGTGACGCAGATCGCCGACCTGATGCCGGAGGGCCCGGAGGCCGAGCCGTACCGCACGTACGCGCAGGTCCTCGCCGCCGAGGCGCAGGCCGACGACGCGCGGGCCGCGCAGCTCGCCCAGACGTACCTGAACCGCCTGCACTCCGGCCACCCCGACTGGGAGACCGCGCGCAGCCTCTTCGGCGAGGTCATGGTGCAGGCGCTTGTCATGGGCACCGTCCCGATGGCCGGCAACCTCACCGCCGCCGAGCAGGCCCTCGCCGCACCGGCCGATTACTACGTGCACCAGTCCGGCATGCTGCTGAAGTACGCCGGCGAAGAGGAGACGCACCCGCTCCTCCTGGTCCTGCACGGCGACGCCCGGAAGGGCGTGCGCAGTGCGGAGCAGGCGGTCCGCGCGGAGAAGAAGGGCACCCCGGCGGGCCACGCGGACGCCCTCTGCGTCCTCGCCCTCGCACTGACCGCCGCCGGCGACATCACCACGGCCCGCCAGGCCCTCGCCGACGCCGAGCGCATCCTCCCCGGCCGCCCCCGCATCACCGCCACCCGCAACCGCATCGAGTCCAGCCCGGCCGCGACCCTGCACGAGGAGTAGGTCAGGCCGGTCCTGTCGGGCGGGCGCGTCGGGCGCGATTGCGATTCGGCAACACGGGCACGCGTGTTCGACGAAGTGCGGATCATGCGTGCGCATGACCTCCGAAAACCCGTCACCCGCTTCCGGGACGGCCGCACCGGTCCCGGAAGCCGTCGACAAGCAGCGTGATGCCCTCGGCTTCTTCGCCCGTTGGGTGATCATGTCGGCCGCGTTTCTGATCGGCTCGCAAGCGCTCGACTGGGACATGACCGACGCCTGGTGGGCCTTGGGCTCGATGGCCGTCACGTGGCACTTGCTCTTCGCGTTGGCCCCCGCGCTCCGCGCACTTTGGTCCTATGCGGTCGGGCTCCGGCCCGAGAGTGTGGATCTCGGCGCCGGGCCGCTGGTGTCGGCGCACGAGCGCGGACAACTCCTTGTACTGCGACGAAAGTTGCCGGTTCGGATCCGCATCCGGCACCGCATGGACCTGACGACGAGGGCGCGGCGGGTACGGCTCTGGGCGGCGAGTTGGCTGGCTCTGACGACCGTCGCCGCGGGTGCCTGGGCGGCGTGGGCCGCGGGCGGCCCTCTCGGCGTGGGTGCCTCGTTCGCGTGTGCCTTGGCCGTCCTGACGGCGCTCGGCGATCTTCGGACCGGCGGCCTGGGCCACCTGTTGCTTCGCGTGCCGTTCCTTCCGACCTCGGCGCTGCCGCGCATCGACCCTGCGGACGAAGACGTTCGCCTCGCGCACGCCGTCGCGCTGGGCCGGTGGGACGAGGTGCGGGCCGCGGTGGCCGGGGAAGGCGGGCACACGGCCGCCACGGTGAACCGCGCGGCGGCCGAGCTGGCCGTCGCCGAGTGCCGGTACGCCGAAGCCGCCGACCTGGCCCGGCAGGGGATGCAGGCCGCGGAAGAGCCGACCGCGCGCAGCCTGTCGGCTCAGCAGCTGGTGCGGGCCGTCTATTACGCGCACGAGGCCGCGTCGGCCGGCCACGGCACCGGGCCGATGCCGGACATCGACGGTCTCGCTGTCTGCCTCGCCGAGGCGGTCGCCGCGATCCGGGCGGTTCCGAGCATGGCCGTGGTCAGCGATGCCGCCGGGCTCGTCGCCGTCGTCCGGCGGGATTCGGAGAGTGCGCTCCGGATGGCCGCGGCAGTGGCCGCGTACGCGAACGGTCCAATTGCCGCCGCGCATCACTGCTGCACGATCGCGCGCGCCTATGCGGCGCAGAACCGTCCCAAGGACGCAGCTCGGGCGTTGGAGCGCGCCCGGGAGCACGCGCCCGGACTCGCCCGTATCGGCGTGGTCGGGGAACTGATCTTGAATTCCTGACCGTCTTTTCTTGATCATCTCTGTCCGACCGACCGTTCGTGATCATGAATACCCGATCACGCATTCATGATCACCAATTGCCGGTCTCCGGGTCGCCGGGTGCCCTTTCGTCCCTCGTGCGGGGGAAATCGGCGGGTGACCGGGAAAAAGATCGGGATAGCACTTTCCAATCTTTCCCGGATCGCGCCACACTTCCGAGGTTCGCACCGCGTGCCGGGCCGACTGTGTGTCCGGGCTGCGCGCGCATGCGTCCCGCCTGCACGAAAAGCACGTCCGGCACGCCAATGCACGTCACGCACGTCACGCACGTCACGCACGATGAGCACGTCCGCAACACCGACCAACCGGTCCCCCGACGGCGCGGGGCCGGCGACCAGGGGGTGAGCGCGCGACATGACGACGACCGTGGACTACGACCTGACCCGCGCACAGCGCAAGCTCGACGAACTCGACCGCGTACTGCGGTCGGTGCGCGGACGGTTGGGGAACACGCTCGACATACGCCGGGTCTGCGGCGACGTCGAGCGACTGCGCGATTCGCTCGCGCTGCTGTGCGAACACGCCCCGGACGACCGGCATCCCGGGCCGCCGAGCCCGCGTGCCGAGCTCGAACCGCTGCCCGAAGTGCCCTACGATCCCTCGCTGTTCGCGGACGCGGACGACGAAGGGATCGGCGGCATGCGGCCGCAGCGGCCTTAGCCGTACGCCACGCGCACCACCCGTACCCAGGGAACACGCAGCCGAGAAGGGCACCCACGAATGGCCACCGGCACCGCCGCGCCCGGCAGGGCGCAGATCCAGGAACGGCATCTCCGCACGGACCGCTGGTGGCTGGGCTCGGCCGTCACGGTCACGATCCTGGTCGCGTTCATCATCTACTCGACCTGGCGTGCGTTCGCGAACGACGACTACTTCGCGGAACCGTACGTCTCGCCGTTCTACTCGCCCTGCCTGTCGACCAACTGCGACAGCATGCCGATGAGCGCCAACGCGCCGCTCTTCGGCGACTGGTGGTCGCTCTCCCCCGCGCTGATCATCCTGATCTTCCCGCTCGGCTTCCGGATGACCTGCTACTACTACCGCAAGGCGTACTACCGGGGCTTCTGGGCGTCGCCGTCCGCGTGCGCCGTCCCCGAACCGCGCTCGAAGTACAGCGGCGAGACGAAGTTCCCGCTGATCATCCAGAACTCGCACCGGTACTTCCTGTACTTCGCGGTGGTGGTCGCCGGGATCCTGACCTGGGACGTGATCATCGCCTTCCGGGACGAGCACGGCGCGTGGGGGCACATGGGCCTCGGGACGCTGGTGCTGCTGGCCAACGTGCTGCTGATTTGGGCGTACACGCTCTCCTGCCACTCGTGCCGGCACATCATCGGCGGGCGGCTGAAGAACTTCTCCAAGCACCCGGTCCGCTACCGCTACTGGCAGTTGGTGAGCCGGCTCAACACCAAGCACATGCAGCTCGCCTGGGCCTCGCTGTTCAGCGTCGCGCTCGCCGACCTGTACGTGTACTTCGTCGCGTCCGGCGCGTTCGACGACCCGCGCTTCTTCTAGTCGCACGCTCGATCCCAGGCTCACGTTCCAGGCTCAAGTCCCAGGAAAGGCACCGAGCTTCATGTCCGAAGTTGAACGGCACAGCTACGACGTCGTCGTCATCGGGGCGGGCGGCGCCGGGCTTCGCGCGGCCATCGAGGCGCGCTCGCGGGGAATGCGTACCGCCGTGGTGTGCAAGTCGCTGTTCGGCAAGGCCCACACGGTCATGGCCGAAGGCGGCATCGCCGCGTCGATGGGCAACGTGAACAGCAATGACAACTGGCAGGTGCACTTCCGCGACACCATGCGCGGCGGCAAGTTCCTGAACCACTGGCGGATGGCCGAACTGCACGCGCAGGAGGCCCCGGACCGCGTGTGGGAACTGGAGACGTGGGGCGCGCTGTTCGACCGCACCAAGGACGGCCGCATCAGCCAGCGCAACTTCGGCGGCCACGAGTACCCGCGGCTGGCGCACGTCGGCGACCGCACCGGCCTGGAGCTGATCCGCACCCTCCAACAGAAGATCGTCGCGCTCCAGCAGGAGGACGAGGCGGAGTTCGGCGATCCGGAGGCCCGGCTCAAGGTCTTCCAGGAGGTCACCGTCACGCGGCTGCTGACCGTGCCGGACGCCGGTTCCGAGGAGGGCAACCGGGTCACCGGCGCGTTCGGCTACTGGCGCGAGTCCGGCCGGTTCGTGGTCTTCGACGCGCCGGCGATCGTGCTGGCCACCGGCGGCATCGGCAAGTCCTTCAAGGTGACCTCCAATTCGTGGGAGTACACCGGCGACGGCCAGGCGCTCGCGCTGCTGGCCGGGGCGTCCCTCATCAACATGGAGTTCGTGCAGTTCCACCCGACCGGCATGGTCTGGCCGCCCAGCGTCAAGGGCATCCTCGTCACCGAGTCGGTGCGCGGTGACGGCGGGGTGCTGCGCAACTCCGAGGGCAAGCGGTTCATGTTCGACTACATCCCGGACGTGTTCAAGGAGAAGTACGCGCAGTCCGAGGCCGAGGGCGACCGCTGGTACGACGACCCGGACAACAACCGCCGGCCACCCGAGCTGCTGCCGCGCGACGAAGTCGCCCGCGCCATCAACTCCGAGGTCAAGGCCGGCCGCGGTACGCCGCACGGCGGCGTGTTCCTGGACGTCTCGACGCGCCTGCCCGCCGACGAGATCCGCCGTCGACTGCCGTCCATGCACCACCAGTTCAAGGAGCTGGCTGACGTCGACATCACCGCCGAACCGATGGAGGTCGGCCCGACCTGCCACTACGTCATGGGCGGCATCGAGGTCGACCCGGACACCGCCGCGACGCCGGGCGTACTCGGCCTGTACGCGGCGGGCGAGGTCGCCGGCGGCATGCACGGCAGCAACCGGCTCGGCGGTAACTCGCTGTCGGACCTGCTGGTCTTCGGCCGCCGCGCCGGCCTGTACGCGGCCGAGTACGTCGCCGAACTCGGTGACGCACGGCGCGACTTGGACCAGGACCAGATCGACGCGGCAGCCGCCGAGGCGGTGGCGCCGTTCAACAACGAGGGTGCCGAGAACCCGTACTCGGTGCACCAGGAGCTCCAGCAGACCATGAACGACCTCGTCGGCATCATCCGGCGCGAGGGCGAGATGGCCGAGGCCCTGGGCCGCCTGGAGGAGTTGCGGGCCCGCGCCGAGAAGGCGGGGGTCGAGGGCCACCGGCAGTACAACCCCGGCTGGCACCTCGCCATCGATCTGCGCAACATGCTGCTGGTGTCGGAGTGCATCGCCAAGGCGGCGCTGGAGCGCCAGGAGAGCCGCGGCGGGCACACGCGCGAGGACCACCCGGCGATGTCCGCGGAATGGCGCAAGGTCGTCCTGGCCTGCACGCTCGCGGCCGACGGCGGCCACGTGGACCTGGTACGCCGCACCCCCGAGCCGATGCGCGGCGACCTGCTCGCGCTGTTCGAGCTGGACGAGCTGAAGAAGTACCTGACGGACGCGGAACTGCCGGGCGGGCCGGCGGAAGCCGCGGAGACGGTGGAATCCGCCGGAACCGCGGAGACTGCCGAAACCGCGGAGGCTCTCGAAACCGCGGACACCGCGGAGACGCCGGGCCCCGCGAAGCCGGCGGACGTCGCACAGACCCCGGAGACCGCGGACACGGCCTCGGACGAGGAGAAGGACTGATGTCGTACAAGGCCAACTTCCGCGTGTGGCGCGGTGACGTGGACAGCGGTGAGCTGCGCGACTACACGGTCGAGGTGAACGAGGGCGAGGTCGTCCTCGACATCATCCACCGCCTCCAGGCCACCCAGACCCCGGACCTCGCGGTGCGCTGGAACTGCAAGGCCGGCAAGTGCGGTTCGTGCAGTGCCGAGATCAACGGCCGGCCCCGCCTGCTGTGCATGACGCGCATGAGCACCTTCACGCCGGAAGAGACCATCACCGTGACGCCGATGCGGACTTTCCCGGTCGTCCGCGACCTGGTGACGGACGTGTCGTTCAACTACGCCAAGGCGCGGCAGATCCCGTCGTTCACCCCGCCGCCGGAGCTGAAGGCCGGCGAGTACCGCATGCAGCAGGTGGACGTCGAGCGCTCGCAGGAGTTCCGCAAGTGCATCGAGTGCTATCTGTGCCAGAACACCTGCCACGTGATCCGTGACTTCGAGGACAACAAGCCCGCGTTCTCCGGGCCCCGCTACCTCATGCGGATCGCCGAGCTGGACATGCACCCGCTGGACGTCGCGGACCGCCAGAAGGCCGCGCAGGACGAACACGGGCTCGGCTACTGCAATATCACCAAGTGCTGCACGGATGTGTGCCCGGAGCACATCAAGATCACCGACAACGCGCTGATCCCGATGAAGGAGCGCGTCGCGGACCGGAAGTACGACCCGCTGGTCTGGCTCGGCAACAAGATCCGCCGCCGCGGCAACTGACGCGCCGGCGCTACTCCCGGCGCTACTCCCCGGTGGGGAGCTGGAGTTCGAACCACACGATCTTCCCGTGGCCCGCCCTCCGGCTCCCCCACCGCTCCGCGAGCGTGGTGACCAGCTGCATGCCGCGGCCGCCCTCGTCGGTGTCGCGGGCCTCGCGCAGCCGGGGCAGGCTGGGTACGGCGTCCGCGACCTCGCACAGCAGGTTCCGGCCGCGCAGCAGCCGCAGCCGGATCGGACCCGCGCCGTACCGCAGGGCGTTCGTCACCAGCTCGCTGACCAGCAGCTCGGCGATGTCGACCAGGATCTCCAGGTCCCAGTCGTGCAGGGTCTTGCGGGTCAGCTCGCGGGCCCGGGCGACGACCGGCGGTTCGGCGGGCAGCCACCACGACGCGACCGCGTCCTCCGGCAGCGCGTCGAGGCGGGCCATGAGCAACGCCACGTCGTCGAAGCCCAGTTCCTTGTGCAGCGAGGAGATGACGGCGTCCGACGCCTCCTCCAGCGGTCCCCGGTGCTCGGCGATGGCGTCGCAGAGCAGGCCGATGCCGGTGTCGAGGTCCCGCTCGCGCGTCTCGACCAGGCCGTCGGTGTAGAGCACCAGCAGGCTGCCCGGCTCGACCTGCAACTCCTTCTGCTCGAACGGCACTCCGCCGACACCCAGCACGGCACCCGAGGGCGGGTCGACCGGTACGGGGACGCCGCCCGGCGGTACCAGGACCGGCGGCAGATGCCCGGCGCTGGCGAACTCGCAGGTGCGGGCCACCGGGTCGTACACGACGTACACGCAGGTGGCGTAGTGCAGTTCGCCGAGGCTCGCGACGATGTCGTCGAGATGGCCCATGACTTCGGAAGGCGGCAGGTCGAGGCCCGCGAGCGTGCGTACCGCGGTGCGCAGCTGCCCCATCACGGCCGCGGCGTGCACACCGTGGCCCATCACGTCGCCGACGACCAGGCCGATGCGCCCGCCGGAGAGCGGGAGTACGTCGAACCAGTCGCCGCCCACCTCGGTCACCAGGCTGCCCGGCAGATAGCGGTGCGCGACCTCGATGCCGGGGATGTCCGGCAGGTCCTGCGGCAGCAGGCTGCGCTGCAGCATCACGGCCGTCTCGCGCTGCCGGTGGTAGAGCCGCGCGTTGTCCACCGACACGGCCGCGCGGGCACCCAGCTCGGTGGCGAGCGTGAGGTCGTCGGGGTCGAACGCCGGACGGCCCTCGCCCCGGCCGAGCAGCAGGGTGCCCAGCACGATGCCGCGGGCGCTGAGCGGCACCACCATCAGCGTGTGCAGGCCGAGCACCCGGGCGGACTCGGCGCGGCCGGTGTCGCGGATCAGCTCCTCGTACATCTCGTCCTGGATGTTCTGCACCAGGTACGAGCCGCCGCTGCGCAGGCAGCGCCCGAAGGTCGAGTCGGCCGAGTACACCAGCCGCGAACCCTGTTCCAGGAGTTCGTCGGTGTAGCGGCCGGGCCGGGCGCCGCGTGAGGCGACGCGGTACATGACCGTGCTGTCGCCGTGTGCGCCGGGCGGGATCTCGTCGCCGACCATGACGGCTTCCAGCAGGTCGACGGCGGCCAGGTCGGCGAAGCCGGGCACGACGGACGCGGCCAGTTCCTCGGCGATGCGGGGGATGTCGAGGGTCGCGCCGATGCGGGTGCCGGCCTCGTTGAGCAGCGCGAGGCGCTTGCGGGCGGCGTCCACCTTGACCATGGCGTAGTGCCGCTCGGTGACGTCGATCAGCGAGCAGCTGATGCCGAGGATCTTGCCGCCCTGGGCCTGGAGGCGGTTGTACGACATCGACCAGACCGTGCGCGGTCCGCCGTCCAGCGGGATCGGTCCGAAGATGCGCGAGTCGACGACCGGCTCGCCGGTGTCGAGGACACGCTGCTGGATGGTGCGTACCCGGGCGGTGTCGATGCCGGGCATGATGTCGTCGATCGTGCGGCCGAGGTGGTCCGCGACGGCCACGCCGTCCATGGCGGCCAGCGCCTCGTTCGCGGCGACATAGCGCAGTTCGGTGTCGAAGATGCCCACGCCGATCGGCGACTGGTCGAACAGCGCCTCGCGCATCGCGAGGTCGGCCTCGACGCGGTGCAGGGCGTCGGCCTCGACCGAGGTGATGAGGATCGACCGGTTGCCGGCGGCGTCGGTGACGAAGGCCGAGCGCGACTCGAACTCGCCGATGCTCCCGTCGGCGCGCCGCATGCGGTACGTGCCGCCGGCCAGCTCGGCGTCCGCGATCTCCTGCTCGATGCGGTCGCGGTCCGCCTCGGTCAGCGGCGGGACGAGGAGGTCGCCGGCCCAGCGGCCCAGGATGTCGTCGCGGCGGTAGCCGAACAGCTTCTCGGCGGAGCGGCTCCACATGGTGATGAGGCCCTGCGCGTCCAGCACCCAGGTGGCGCTCGGGACGAGGTCGTACAGGGTTCCGGGCGCCACGGAATTGGGGGTGGTGCCCCCCGGTGGCCGCCCGGCGCTCTGACCCTGCTCCATGGACCGCGGATCCTTCACGTCGCTGCTATTAGGTGCCGTTTCCCCGATTCGCGGCTTTTTCAAGCCTTTGCCCTGTGTTCCGAACTGAAGCCGAATGACCGAGTTTGTCACGGCCCACGGGATTAGTCGGAATTTGTGAAGTTGTGAAGATGTGCAGTTGTGGAGTTCTGAAGTTGTGCGGTCGTGCGGTTCGACAGCCGGTCAGCCTGCCGGTGTGGCGGCCATCAGGCGCGCCACGACCGCGACGGCGTCCCGGTCCTGCGGCAGCCAGGCCACGTCCCCCAACTCGTGGGGGGCGAGCCAGCGCAGCTCCGAGTGGTCCTCCAGCGGGCGGGGTTCGCCGTCCAGCAGGTCGGCCTGCCACAGGTGCAGGACGTATCCGGGATTGAGGGGCCAGGCACCGGGCAGGCGCCGCACGGCGCGCACCGTGACGCCCAGTTCCTCGTGGCATTCGCGGACCAGCGCGTCGGCCTCGGCCTCGCCCGGCTCCAGCTTGCCGCCGGGGAACTCCCAGCCGCCCGCGAGGTGCGGGGGTGCGGAGCGCCGGGCGGCGAGGACGCGTCCGGCGTGCAGGATCGCGGCCCCGACGACGATGACGAGGTCGTCCTCGGGCTGCGGTGTCGCCTCCGACCGGTCCATGCCGGACCACTTTACGGCGTTCGAGGGGTGGTACGGGCGTACGAGGGAAGACGCGGACCGCTCGGCCGCGCCCCCGTGTCGGCCCTTGACGCGCGCGCACGCGGGGAGCAGCCTCCGGAGCATGCCGCAAATCCTGGACGAAGCCGCCGTACTCGCCGCCCTCTCGGGCCTGGACAACTGGACGGGAGACTTCAAGCAAATCCGCCGGACGCTCACCGCGCCGGACTTCCCGACCGCGATCCGGATCGTGGACGTGATCGCGGTCGCCGCCGAGGACATGAACCACCACCCCGACATCGACATCCGGTGGCGCACCCTGCACATCGCGCTGAGCACGCACGATGCGGGCGGCGTCACCTCCTTGGACGTCGAGTTGGCGGCCGACATCGACGCCATCGCCCGGCAGCACGGCGCGAAGTAGCGGCTGGGCGCCGGTCGGCAGGGGGTGGGGCCCGGGTGTCAGCGGGCTCCGGCGCGTCGGCGGGCCGGGGCAGGCGCCGCCATACATACTTTTCGGAGAATTCGGATAATCGCGACATGACGCAGGTATCCGACTCGCTCCGAGAGTGATGGAGAGACGCCGCCGTGCCGCACCCCCACCGCTTCCGCCGCGCCCTCGCCGCAGTGCTCCTGGCCGCCGTCCCCCTCGCCCTCGCGGGCTGCGGGGCGGGCAAAAAGGCCGAGACGCTGGAGATCCGCCCCGACACCCCGGCCGCCTCGCTCGGGCCGCTGCTGATCCAGAACGTCGTGCTGCTGACCGGGCCGCTCGGCGGCGGCGGGCCGCTGGCGGTGACCGGCTCCATCTACAACGGCGGCGGAGCCCCCGACCAGATCCAGCGGATCTCGGTGAACGAGCTCCCGCTCCCGGCCGAGATCACCCCGGCCCCGAACCACCCCGAACTGCGGGTGCTGCCGAAGCAGACGCTGCAACTCGGTGGTCCGGGCAACACGACGGCGGTCGTCCCGAACGCGGCGGACCTGGTCCGTTCGGGCGACACGCGGCGCGTCACCTTCACGTTCGCCCGCGAAGGCGAGACCACGCTGTGGGTCCCGGTCCTCCCGGCGCGCAGCTACTACGCGGGGTACGGACCGCTGGCCTCGTAGCCGGCGTGGTCGGGCGCGGCGGGATCCGGCACGACCAGATCCGGCTGGGCGGGGCCCGGCGTGCGGCCGGGCCCGGCGGCGCCTGCCTCGGCGGCCCGGCTCGGCCTCGTCGGCCGTCGGGGTGAAGGCATCGGCCGGGACGCGGACGCCTGACTCCGGCGTCACGCCTTCCCATTCGGCCACTGCCCCTTACGCCCACACCGCCCAGCGGTACGCCGCCTCCGCCTGCTCCGTGAACATCCGCGTGACCAGGGTGATGACGGGCAGGCGCTCGGGGTGCGGACCACCCGTCGCGGCGTATTCGTCCGCCCGCGCGCGGCTCTGCCCGACCCAGTCGGCGGCGTCCGCGCGCATGCGGGCGAGGGTCCAGCGCATGTCGCCCAGTTCGCCCTGATCGCGCAACGCGACGCGCAGCAGGTCGCCTTCCCGGCGGTCGGGGTCTCGCGCTCGTGCGCGAGCCAGGCGCGCAGGACGGTCCGGCCCGCCTCGGTGACGGCGTACACGGTCCGCGGGCGCTTGCCGGTGATACTCCTTACGGGCGTCCGCGAGCCCGTCGGCGACCAGGCGCTTGGGCTCCTCGTACACGGCGCTGACGGACCGCGACGCCGGCAAGACACTCCGGCCCGGAGTATGTTGCCGGCGCCAGATACTCCGAGCCGGAGTATCCGCGTTTCGATCCCGGGGGTCCCATGCCCGGACACATCGGCTTCTCGCACGTCACACTGTCCGTCACCGATTGCGACGCCGGCGCTCGCTGGTACGCCGAGGTCCTCGACGTCACCGACCTCGCCCCGCTCTCCAGCTCGAACTCTTCAGCCAGGGCGGCCGAGCCGGCCGGCGCGGCCGGGCCCGGTCAGCGGGGCGGGTACCACGTCTGCGCCGCCCCGCGTTCGCACGTCTGGACGCGCGGCACCGACGACCGGTTCGGGGCCGGGTCCCCGGCGGCGAGGCACTTGCCCGAGGCCTCGCCCACCAGCGAATCGTCCGGTCCCGCCTGCCACTGCTGGGTGGTGGCCTCCGTGCATTTCGCGAGGAACACCGCGCCGTTGCGTCCGGCCTCCAGGCATCTGCCGTCCTGGACCAGCGTGTTCCGGTCGGTCGTCCACTCCTGCGCGGGTGACGCGTCGCAGGTGGCGACGACCGGGGTCCGGCCGTCCACCGGAGCCGCGAGGCACATGCCGGGCAGTCCCGACGTGACGGCGCCGCGCGGCAGGCCGACCGCGGCGTCGAACGAGAAGGACTCGGTGCGCAGCCCGACGCCGCCGTCCCAGACCTCGAAACCGGCCTGCACGGAGCACAGTTCGGAGTCCTTGGGGACGTACCCGCGCTGGACGGCGTCGAGGGCGAACGCCCGCAGGTCGAGGTCCCGGACCGCCTGCGTGGGGTCGTCCAACTGGTACACGATCACCGTGTGACTGCTCTTCTTGGGCAGTTGGTACACCGTGTACGAAACGCCCGCGATCCGCACGGGGTCGTCGACCTTCTCCCCCGACGGCTCCTTGCCCCGGCTGTCGATCCAGATCATCAGCTCGGCGCTGGCGGTGAACGAGCACTCGCCGTGGACCGGACTGAACCACAGGTCGTACGCCGCGTTCCAGGTGCCCGAGTCGACCGTCGCGGTGGTCCAACTGCTCACGGCGTACCGCAGGTTGTCGACGCGGATGGGCAGAATGCCGCCGTTCAGCGGGGTGGTGATGTGCGCGTACGCCCCCGGGCCGCGGTCCGGGTCGACCACCGTCCGCCCGTTGACCCCGCTCTGGCTGATCCGGAAGTCCGTGCCGCCGTCCGAACGGATGCACAGTCCGCCGACCGCGTTCCACTCGTTCGGGTTCACCTGGTAGCGCCCGCCGGCGACCTCGCGGGCCGGGTGCCGGTTCACTTCACCCGAGCACAACTCGTCCGTTCCCGGCACCACTTGCGCGATGGGCGCGGGCGGGCGCTCCTGCGCGGCGGCCGCCCGCTGCAAGTCGTCCATGAAGCGCGGCGGCATGAGCATCCAGGCGCCGAGCAACGCGGCCACCACCAACAGGGCCGCAGCCGCGGTGAGCACCGGGTGGCTGCGGGCCGTGGAACGCAGTCGCGTGATCTCCCCCGCCCTCATCAGCACGGCTCAGCCCGCCCCGCCCCGAGCGGTCCGGGTGGCCGTCGGCGTCCTGGAGCCCGCCGGTCTCGTGGTGGTCCTGGTCGGCGGCTTCGTCGTCGTCGGGCGGGCCGGGGCCGTGCTCGTCGGCGGCTTCGTCGTGGTGGACGGAGCCGAAGGCGGCGCGGGCGACTTCGGCGGGTCGGCGGTCTGCTCCACGGAGTGCTGCGGAGTCGCCTTGAAAGTCCACTTCACGTCGTACCGCGCATCCCCCATGCCGGTACGGTAAGCCTCCGACGCGGCCGGAGACACGGCGATCCGCCAGTCCGCCTCGCGCTCCTTGCGTGCCTCGTACCAGATGACGCCGATGAGGTCCGGATTCTCCGGCAGTTGCCGGAACATCTCGGAGATCCACTCCGCCTTGCGTCCGTCGAAGTCCACCGCACCGGTCTCGGTGATGACGACGGGCCGCTGGGTGAACCGGCGCAGCGCACGGACGGTCGGCTGGAAGATCTCGTTGAAGGACTTGTACTCCTCGACACCCTTGGTGCCGAAGTAGCCGGACAGCCCGACCCAGTCGACGTACTCGTCCCCCGGGTAGAGCGACTGCATCGGCGTCGAGCCGTCGTAGTCGCGGTTCGGGCTCCACACCCAGGTCACGTCGTCCGCGCCGACCCGCGTGAAGATGTCGTGGACGTGGCGCCACGCCTGGATGTACTGGTCCGTCGTGTTGCCGTTGGCCTGGGCGGCCCAGGGGTACCAGAAGCCGTTCATCTCGTGGGCGAAGCGGATCGCGACCGGGTAGCCCAGTTCCTTGACGCCCTCGGCCCACTTGGTGATGTAGTCGTCGAACCGGCCCGCGATGATGTGGCGCAGCGCGTACTCGGGCTGGTTGCCGCGCTCCTCCTCGATCGGGCTCTCCTTGCGGAAGTCCCAGGGCTCCCAGGCCATCAGCGGCATCAGCCCCCGCTTCGCCACCTGGTCGAACAGCCGCCGGTCGAACGGGGAGTCGGCCCATCCCACGGAGAACTGCAGCACGGAGGGGTCGCGCCCGACGGCGCGCGAGAACTCGTCGAGCGGCGCGAGGTCGTACGAGCCGTGCGCGGTCATGATGCCGAGGAACTTCTTGCCCGCCGGGGGGAAGACCTCGGTCGGCGCCGCGGCGGCACGCTCCTTGACCCAGGAAGGGGCCGGCTGGTGCTCGGGAATCGGCCCGAGGCCGGGCGCTTCCGGCGCCGCCTGGGAGTCCACGAGATTGGGCGCCCACACGAATGTGTAGGTGATCATCAGGGCCAGGACCAAGGCCCCCAGCACGCGGGGGACGGTGATGCGCACGACCGTCACCCCACCGCCCGGCGGCCGTGCGCACCGGCCACCGTTTCGTCGTAGTACAAGCCGTCGAAGTCGGACACCTCGTCGCCGGGTTGGTCGGCCGTCTGGCCGGGCGCAGCATCTCGCGTCCTACCGGACGCCGGCTCCCCGGCCGGGTCGGAGGCCGGATGGGCCGTCCCGTCGTCGGTGGCCCGCGGCATCGGTACGTGGGCCTGCCCGCCCGCCCCGCGCGGCGACTTGGCCTCCTCGGCCTCGGCGGCGTTCTTGGCCTGTTCAGCCCGTTCGGCCCGTTCGGCCTGCTTCGCCTGCTTGGCCGCCGCCCGCCCTCGTGCCTCCTGGAGTTGCTCGGCCCGCGAGGCCGCGGCCTTGACCGCGTCGCGGGCGGCGCGGCGTCCGGTGAACAGGGACATCAGCGGGGGCATGAGGCCGGTGAACAGCGCCAGCCCCGCCCAGACCCGCAAGACGGTCTGGTCGTTGGACAGCATGATGCTCGCCCCGATGAGGCCGCCCGCCAGCGCCGCCCAGAACAGGTGCAGGCGGAACGTGCTCAGGGACTCGGCGCTGCGCAACTCGCCCTTGGCGGTGACCGCGTACGCGAGGGGCCTGCGCAGGATGGCGGCGATCGCGGCGGAGACGTACACCGGTCCGGCGAACAAGGTGAGTGCTATGCCGGCCGCGCCGACCTCGCGGCGCTCGTGGGCCGCGAGGTTGAACCGCCTCAGCCACAGCCACAGTACGAACCAACTGCCCATGCTCGCGGCCCACAGGGCCAGCCAGTGGCCGCCGTTGACGCGCATCGCGCTGATGCCGCACAGAAGGTAGGTGGCGGTCGCCACGATGCCGAGCAGGCTCGTGACCGCGACGCTGGGGTAGTAGAACTGCACGAAGCCGTACAGGATGCGCTGCCGCAGGCTCAGGCGGATCCCGGAGCGCATCTTGCGGTCCAGGAGTATCTCCCAGATGCCGTATGCCCAGCGCTTCTGCTGGTTGAAGTAGTCCGTCCAGGACGTCGGGCCCTCGCCGATCGCCAGCACGTCGGGCGTGTAGACGCCCTTCCAGCGGTTTCCGGTCGCCGGGTTGTCGGTGCCCTGGACCCGCATGCTGGTGAGGTGGTCCTCGATGATCGAGTCCTGGTAACCACCGATCTGCCGCCAGGCCGTGGGCCGGTAGAGGTGGTTGGTGCCGATCAGCAGAGGGGCGTCGAGGCCGTTCCCGCCGCGTTCCACGACGCCGCTGAACATGAACTGCTGGACGCCCGCGCCGTGGGCGACCCAGTTGTCGTACATGTTGCCGTACACCTGCGGTGCGACGACGAACGCGACGTCGGGATCCCGGAAGTAGCCGAGGGTGCGTTCCAGGAAGCACGTCAGCGGCACATGGTCGGGGTCCATCTGCGCGACGACGTCGTAGTTGTGCTCGTGCTCGGCGCGCCAGGAGTTGTGGTTGCCCGACTTGGTCTTGGCGCGGAACTCGCCTTCCAGGCGGTTGTATTCGGGCCTGCCCTTGCGGCTGAAGTGGTGCACGCCGATGCGGGCGGCCATGGCCTTCACCTCGGGGTCGTCGCCCTCGTCGAGGATCCAGACGTCGACCTGGCCGTCGTACTCGATCTCCTTCATCGCGACGAGCGTGCGCTCCACGATCTCGATCGGCTCCTTGGCCGGGACGATGGTCGTGAGCACGGCGACGCGCAGCCCGCTCTCGGGCTCGACCGGCAGCGGGTCCTTCGCCCGGGAGGCGAAAATCCACACCGAGACGGTCTGGACAAGCCGGGTGAGTTCCACGATGATCACCGCGCAGAACGCGATGCGCGCCACTGTGAGCTTCCATCCCTGGACCCAGGTGATGCCGGCTCCGGGAACGTGCTCGGGCAGCAGCAGCCAGCCCACGAAGGCAAGGCCCGCGACGACGTTGACGAGCACAAGCACGTGCAGCGTGAACTTGGTCCACGGACGGGCGACCGCGCGGAAGGCGACCGTGTAAGGGCCGTCCGGAGCCGGGTTCAGCGGGCCCGCGACAGTGGCGCAGTCCAGATACGCGCGGTGCGCTATTCGGTTCCTGCGCTCGCGCTTGTTGGCGCGGCGAACTCGGCCCTCACGGGCCCTGCGGCGGCCACGGCGGTCCCCCGTCCCAGACACGGACCGTGTCCCTCCTCTTGCGACTTGCGCTTCGGTTCAAGTGCCGGCGGCGGTCCGGTTCACCGCCGCGGCGGGGCCTATTTCTTCTGCATCTGGATCGAGTTGGCGATCTCGTCCATGAGCGAGACGGCGGGCGCCTCGGCGGTACGGTCCAGGCACATCTGGAACACCGCGACCTCTTCCGTGGTGCCGATCCGCACCGAGAGGACGCCGCAGTAACTGCTCGGCGCGGTCTTCCCGACCAGGTTCGGCAGGTCCCACAGCGCAAGGTACGCGTCGTTTCCCTGGAACGTGATCGCCTGCTGCTTCAGCGGCTTGGCCGCGACCTCGGGGGTACCGCCTTGGACGGCGAGCAGTTCCCCGCCCATGCCCAGGGTGAGCGACTTGAGGTCGGACCAACCGCCGCTCAACAGGCGGAGATTATGCACGACAGTACCCCGGGTGCAGGTGTTGGCGGCCCTCCCGGTGCACTCGTACGGCGCGAGAACGAAGCGGCTCTCTTCGCTTGTGGCCTTGGGGTTGACCTGCGGTGTCCACCCGGCGGGAACGGAGAACTTCGCAATCTCCTTGGGCCCGGTGATCGCCTGCGCCCCGGGGATCGGCTTGCCGCCGGCCAGCGCGCTGCCGGCGAACCCGTCGGGACTGGTGACATCGGCGGGCGCGGCGACGGTGGCCGACGTGGTCGGCGACGGCCCGGCGGTCGTGGTCGCCTTGTCGTCGTCGCCCTGGCCCAGGAAGTATCCGCCGAGTCCGGTGCCCACCGCGAGGACGGCCGCCACGACGGCCATGATGACGAACCGCTTGCGCCGGTCCGGCTCGACGGCCTCGAACTGCACGGATGCGATCGGCTGCGGGATGGGACGGTCGGCCCCGGGCCAGGGCGGCTGAACCGACGCCGACGCGGCCACGGTCGGCTGCGCGGCCACTTCGTCGTGCACCGTGTACGGCGGCTGCGGCCCGGCGGGCGGCGCCTGTGCAGCGGAGTTCTGGGCGTTCGACTGCGCCTCGTCCCCCGTGTTCGAGGACCCAAGGAAGTCGGACTGGAGGCGGAAGTCGTCGGTCCACGACGAACCGTTCCACCAACGCAGCGTGTTCGGCTGCCCCGAGGGATCCTTATACCAGCCGCTCGGCCGGTTCTCCGTCACCATGCGGCGAGATGCTAGCAGGATCGGATTTTCCCAAGAGACGAACACCATCGGTCCGACGCGAAACGGTAATACGTCCTTCCGGTCCTGTACTTGTCACGGCAATGTCAGGCCGCGACGAGCCCGGATCAGAACCCGCGCCGGGTCGAACGCTCGGCCGCTCCCACGTGCCGGCCGCTCAGACGTTGAAGCGGAACTCGACGACGTCGCCGTCCTGCATGACGTAGTCCTTGCCTTCCATGCGGGCCTTGCCCTTGGCGCGGGCCTCGGTGCGGGAGCCGGTCTCGACGAGGTCGTCGAAGGCGATCACCTCGGCCTTGATGAACCCGCGCTGGAAGTCGGTGTGGATGACACCGGCGGCCTCGGGGGCGGTGGCGCCCTTCTTGATCGTCCAGGCGCGGGCTTCCTTGGGGCCGGCCGTGAGGTACGTCTGCAGGCCGAGCGTGGCGAAGCCGACGCGGGCGAGGAGGGACAGGCCGGACTCCTCCTGGCCGAGGCTCTGCAGGAGTTCGAGGGCCTCGTCGTCGGGGAGTTCGATCAGCTCGGACTCGATCTTGGCGTCCAGGAAGATGGCCTCGGCGGGCGCGACGAGCGCCCGCAGGTCGGCCTTGAGCTCCTCGTTGACCAGTTCCTCTTCGTCGACGTTGAAGACATAGAGGAACGGCTTCGCGGTCAGCAGGTGCAGTTCACGCAGCGGGGCGGAGTCGAGGCCGGCGGCGAACACGGTCTGGCCGCTCTCCAGCACCTTCTGGGCCTCTTCGACCGCCTGCGCGGCGACCGCCGACTCTTTCTTGAGCCGCGACTCCTTCTGCAGGCGCGGCAGCACCTTCTCGATGGTCTGGAGGTCGGCGAGGATCAGCTCGGTGTTGATGGTCTCCATGTCGTCCTTCGGCGAGACCTTGCCGTCGACATGGACCACGTCCGGGTCGGTGAAGACCCGGATGACCTGGCAGATCGCGTCCGACTCGCGGATGTTGGCGAGGAACTTGTTGCCCAGACCCTCACCCTCCGAGGCGCCGCGCACGATACCCGCGATGTCGACGAAGTCGACGGTGGCGGGGAGCACCTTCTGCGAGGCGAAGATCTCGGCGAGCTTGCCCAGCCGCTCGTCGGGAACGCCCACCACGCCCACGTTGGGCTCGATCGTCGCGAACGGGTAGTTCGCCGCGAGCACGTTGTTCTTGGTGAGGGCGTTGAACAGGGTGGACTTGCCGACGTTGGGCAGACCGACGATTCCGATGGTGAGCGACAACGTGGCTTCCCTGGTGTTTGGTGAGGTGGCTGGTGGGCGTGGCTGGTGGGGTGGGCGCGGGGACCCGCCCGGGCGCGCCGGAACAGAGTACGCCGGTGCCATTCTATCGGCGCCGTACACCGCCCCCACCGGGCACGTACGGCTGGGCGGCGTAGGTCACGCGAGGAGGGCATCGGCGTGCCGTGGGGGTGGGGGCGGCGCTGAGCCGTAAGGATGAACATATGGACGTCACAGCTGTGTTGCTGCTGCTCAGCGGGCTCGCGCTGGGCGACGCGCCGGGCGTACCGGGGGCGCGGGCGCAGTCGAGTGCGCGGATCGCGTGCCTGGAGGCGGAACACAACGCCGCGCCGGACGCGGTCACGCCCGCGGGGCGTGCGCAGGGGCAGGGCAGATGAGCGAGCGCTTCCGGGTGCTGTCCGCCGACGCACTCGCGCGCGGCAGCGCGCCGTTCCTGGAGCTTGCCGACCACCGGTTCCGCATCGCGGGGGATCCGATCCGCGAGCCGGCTTCGGTCGGCACCGACGGCGGACGGTCGCTGACCGGCGCGGTCGGTGCGGACAACCGCACGGCGGGTTCGCGGGAGGCGCGTGTGCTCGTCGGCGCGCGGCGGATGCGCGACCTGCGCATGGTCGAGGACGACCTCGCGGTACCGTCGCGGGTCGAGCAGACGGGGCGGGCGTTGTCCGCTCCGGAGCTGGTCGCCTCCGCGGCGGAGGGGAACCGGCTGCGTTCGCTGCCGCCGTTCGACGGCAGGGCGTATGCGTGGTCCCCGCTGTCTTCCGGGCAGTCGGTCCCACAGTCGTCGGCGCAGTCGTCGGCGCAATCGTCGGCGCAGTTGTCATCGAAGGCGTCGGCACGTTCGTCACCCTCGTCGCCGACCCTGCCGCGGCTCCCCGGCGAGTCCGCCGACGGCCCTGGCGACGAGGGGCCCGGCCACACCGGCCACCCGGGTGGCTCCGTTCGGATCAGCTGAGGATGCGCGTGTTCTTCACCCCTTTGTCCGTGGTTCACCACATACCGTGGCTTTGTGGAACAGCGCAGCCGAGCACCCCGCCCATCGGCGGCCGGGCGTCCCCCGCAGGGGCGGCGTCCCGTACCCGCGCCTGGGCGGGGTGAGCCGGTGCGCCGACGACGACCGTCAAGCGGGGAGTCACCCGAACCCGGCACTCCCGGGCCAGGGGCAGCCGGCCAAGGACCGCCCGGACACCCCGACCGAGCCGATGCGCCGGGAGCCGGCGCGGGCCGGCCGCCTCAACCGTCGCAACCTCCTCAGCCCCCGCATGCGGGCCAGACAGCGCGTTCGGCGCAGCCGCAGTCGCGGCCGGCGGAGCCCGGGTGGGGTGGACCGGCGGCGTCCGAGCCCCCCGCGTCCCCGCCCGCCGCTCCGTCGGTGACCAGCGGTCGGGGGCGCGTACGTCAGAGCCCCGGCGGCCCCGGTGGCAGGCCGGGCCCGGGCAACGGCCGCCCCGCGCAACGCCGTCGCCCGGCCGCCGCCACGGGGCTGACCGCGCCAGGTGCGCTGGTCGTGGCGTCCGGGGTCACCCTGGTCGGCGGCGTGCTCGACCGCATGCTCACCGGCACCCTGGGTGCGCCGTTCGCCGTGGTCTTCCTCGCGACTTGCGCGGTGGTCGCGGCCAAGACGCGGATGCGCGACCTGGCGGCGGCGGTGATCGCGCCGCCGCTCGCGTTCGCGCTGACCATACTGGCGCTCAGTCTTTTCTTCCCGAGCGACAACGGCGAGGGCTTCGTGGTCCGGACCATGCTGGACATGTTCACGGCGCTGACCTTCAAGGCCGGCGTGTTGTGGAGCGGGACGGCCCTGGCCGCGGCGATCGCCCTCGTCCGCTTCCGGGCGGACCGCGAGGCGACGCGACGGCGGTCCGCCGGCGGCGGTCCGCAAGCGCCGGGAGGACCGAGAAGGCCGTAGCGGGCTTCGCGGGCGCGGCAACACCGCGTACCGGAAGCGGCGGTGGTCATGAACAAAAGGCCCGCGTGACCGCCGACGCCGGGTTCGTCGGCGCCTGCGTTCACGCGGGCCTGTGAAGTCCGCGGAATCTTTGTGCAGTTGGCGGTCCGTCCTCCCCCAACTCTCGGGGCGAGGACTCAAGATCCGGGTTCACGCCCCAGGGGCCAGGCCAAGGGAGCCAGGCCAAGGGAGCCAGAAACGGTCAGGCCTGCTGCCCGGCCGCCTTCAGGTCGCGGCGGAGCTCCTGCGGCAGCGAGAACGCCAGGCGCTCCTCCATCGCGGTGTGCACGCGCACGTCGTCGAAGCCCTGCCCGGCCAGCCACTCCAGAACACCGTCGACCAGCACCTCGGGCACCGAGGCCCCGCTCGTCACGCCGATCGTGCCGACCCCGTCCAGCCACGCCGCGTCGATCTCGTCGGCCCCGTCGACCAGGTACGACGCGCCCGCACCGGCCTCCAGCGCGACCTCGACCAGCCGCACCGAGTTCGAAGAGTTCTTCGAGCCGACCACGATGATCAGGTCCGCCTCCGCGGCGATCTGCTTGACCGCGATCTGGCGGTTCTGCGTCGCATAGCAGATGTCGTCGCTGGGCGGGCTCTCCAGCAGCGGGAACTTCTCCTTCAGCGCGCCGACCGTGGCCATGGCCTCGTCGACCGACAGCGTGGTCTGCGACAGCCACACCACCTTGGACGGGTCGCTCACCTCGATGTTCGCGACGTCCTTCGGGCCGTCGACGAGCGTGATGCTCTCGGGTGCCTCGCCCATCGTGCCGACGACCTCTTCGTGGCCCTCGTGGCCGATGAGGAGGATGTTGTAGCCGTCCTCGGCGTAGCGCACGGCTTCCTTGTGGACCTTGGTGACCAGCGGGCAGGTCGCGTCGATGGTCTTGAGGCGGCGCTCGGCGGCCTGCTCGTGCACGACCGGGGCCACTCCGTGCGCCGAGAAGATCACCGTGGCGTCCTCGGGCACCTCGTACGCCTCGTCGACGAAGATCGCACCGCGCTTGCGGAGCGTCTCGACGACGTACTTGTTGTGCACGATCTCGTGGCGGACATAGACCGGCGGCCCGTAGAGCTCCAGGGCCTTCTCGACGGTGACGATGGCCCGGTCCACGCCCGCGCAGTACCCACGGGGGGCGGCGAGCAGGACGCGGCGGGTTTGCGGAGCGACCTCAGTCATGCCGTCCATGGTACGGGGGTGCCTGCGCTCCGGTCGGCGGCCGAGCGGCCCCGTCCACCCAAAGTGTCGGTCCCGACCCGTAATGTGGCCGCATGGCGCTGACCACCTCTGCGGAATCCCCTATCCCCGTATCGGAGATCTCGCGCCTCATCGGGGGTTGGATCGACCGACTCGGATCCGTCTGGGTCGAGGGCCAGATCACCCAGCTGAGCCGCCGTCCCGGAGCGGGTGTCGTGTTCCTCACGCTCCGCGACCCGTCGGCCGACGTGTCGATCTCGGTGACCTGTTTCCGCCGCGTTTTCGACGCGGTGAGCGAGGTGGTCTCGGAGGGCGCGCGCGTGGTCGTGTACGCGAAGCCCGAGTGGTACAAGGGGCGCGGCACGCTCTCCCTGCGCGCGACGGAGATCCGGCCGGTCGGCATCGGCGAGCTGCTGGCCCGCATCGAACAGCTGAAGCGGACGCTCACCACCGAAGGCCTGTTCGACCCGCGGCACAAGAAGCCCCTGCCGTTCCTGCCGCACCGCGTCGGGCTGGTCTGCGGCCGGGCGAGCGCGGCCGAGCGCGACGTGCTGGAGAACGCGCGGCGGCGGTGGCCGGCCGTCCGCTTCGTGGTGCGCAACGTCGCGGTCCAGGGGGCGCACGCCGTGTCGCAGGTCGTCACCGCGGTCGAGGAACTGGACGCCGATCCGTCCGTCGACGTCATCGTCGTGGCCCGCGGTGGCGGCAGTGTCGAGGACCTGCTGCCCTTCTCCGACGAGCAGTTGGTGCGTACGGTCTTCCGCTGCGCCACCCCCGTCGTCAGCGCGATCGGCCACGAGCCCGACACCCCGCTGCTCGACCTGGTCGCCGACCTGCGCGCGTCGACCCCGACCGACGCCGCGAAGAAGGTCGTCCCGGACGTCGGCGAGGAGATGGCGCGCGTGCACCAGCTCCGCGACCGTGCGCGCCACACCATCGCGATGCGCGTCGAGCGCGAGGAGCACGGGCTTGCGTCGGTGCGCAGCCGCCCGGTGCTCGCGCATCCGTACGGCATGGTCGAGGTGCGCGAGGAGGAGGTCGAGGCCCTGGTCGACCGCTCGCGGCGGACGCTGCGGCACCGGCTGGACCACGCGGCGACGGACCTGGAGCACACCCGGGCGCGCGTCGTCGCGCTGTCCCCGGCGGCGACGCTGGAGCGCGGGTACGCCGTACTGCAGAAGGAGAACGGCCAGGCGGTCCGCAGCCCGGACGAGGTCGAGCCGGGCGAGAAGCTGACCGCCCGGCTCGCGTCGGGCCGCCTGAGCGTGGTGGTCGCCGGGGAGTGAGGCCCCGGCAGCCACTCCTGGGCCGGGCCCCACTCCTGGGCCGAGGTCCGCCGCCCCGTCTTGGCCGGGCGGCTACTCCTCGGACTCCCGGCGGACGTACTCGGCGTACTCGGCGGCGGTCAGGAGTCCGTCCTCGTTCACGGCACCGGAGGGCGTGCACTCGATGAGCCAGCCGTCGCCGTACGGGTCCTCGTTGACCTGCTCCGGGCTGTCGGCGAGCGTGTCGTTCACGGCCGTGACGGTGCCGCCCAGCGGCATGTAGATCTCCGAGACCGCCTTGACGGACTCGACGCTGCCCAGCGGCTCGTTCGCGTCCAACTTGACTCCCGTTGCCGGGAGTTCCACGTAGACGACGTCGCCGAGCTGGCGCTGCGCGAAGTCGGTGAGGCCGATGCGCCAGCGCCCCGCCTGGGCCTGCTGCGCCCACTCGTGGTCCTTCGTGTACGAACGGTCTTCCGGGATGTCCGGCAAGCCTGCCTCCAGAGCGCCTCGTCGTGGACGCCGGGTCGAACACCGGCTTGACGCCGAGCATGCGGCACCGGCGACGGCGTTGGGTAGCGCCGAACAGGACACCCACCCGAACGGACGAATCCCTGCCATTTCCCTTCGTCACAACGGGAGTTGCCGGATAATCGCATCGACCCCCCGGCCCTGCCGGGGTGGTCGTCCGACCCCGCGTCCAACCATTTGTCCGACTAGTTGTCGTCCGTTCGGGTGGATCACGGACGGGCTCTCGGCGCGGTGCCCCTTTCGGCCCCGAGGCGCGCTTACGTTCGGGCTCTGGACTCCGATCCGTAGGGGCTGCCATGCGCCGTGCCGGGCTGTTCACCGTCCGCAGAGCCGTCGTACGCGCCGCGCTGCCGCTGATCGCGGTGGCCACCGTCGCCGCCGCGGCCCCCGCGCCGCACAGCACCCGGGCGGCGGCATCCGCGAGCCAGGCCGTCTGGCAGCCCTCGGCCGCGGACGACTACATCAACTACGTTGCCGCGCGCGACGATCTGCCGCCCGACTCGCTCCCCGACGCAGCGAACACCCCGGCCGCGCAGCCCGGCGGGCAGGTCGGCGGGCAGGCCGGTGGGCAGGTCGGCGGGCAGGCCGGTCCCACGCCGCGCGACACGCGCCCCGACGACACACACCCCGACAACACGCATCTCCGCCACACACACGACGTGGACCGGAAGTTCGCCGACGGCAACCCGGTCGCCGCCCGCGCGCTCGCCGCCGCGGAGGCCGAGGCGTCCGCGGCCGGCCGCAGTCCGCGCGCGCTGCGCGAGGAGCGCGACCGGCGCGCGGGCCGACCGTCCACCAACGAGGCGCAGTTGCTCACCATCCTGGTCGAGTTCAACGACCAGGCGAACGACGACTTCTCCGGCTTCGCCAGGCCCAAGAGCGTGGCGGATCCCACCTGCGTCACCGAACCGCCCGGCACCGTCATGAACGGTCCGAAGCACAACCTGCTGCCCGACCCGGCGGGCACGGACGACAACAACACCCTGTGGGTGCCGGACTTCTCGCCCGCGCACTACAACGCGATGCTGTACTCCGAGCGCGGCCTCACCGAGCGCGTACGCCCCGATCTGACCGGCCCGGACGGCCGCCCCGGCGTCGACCTGACCGGCCTGACGATGCGCAACATGTACCGCGAGATGTCCCAGGGCGCCTACAGCGTGGGCGGTGAGGCCGCTGGGTGGGTGACCGTGCCGCACTCCGAGGCCTGGTACGGCGCCGGCAAGTGCGGCGCGATCATGCAGGACAACACCGGCCACCCCGACAACCGGCGCGGCGTACGCCAGTTCGTTGTAGACGCGGTCGACGCCCTGGCGGCGGCGCGGCCCGACTTCCCATGGTCCGACTACGACCGCGAGGACCTCGGCGACGCCGATCACGACGGCAATCTGCGCGAGCCCGACGGAGTCGTCGACCATCTGGTGCTGGTGCACGCGGGCCGCGACAAGTCGGCGGGCGGCGGTGCGGAGGGGACGTACGCGATCTGGGCGCACGCGAGCAACGTGCTGCGCGGACACCCGGTGCCGGGCACGGACCTGCGGGTGGCGAACTACATCGTGCAGCCGGAGGACTCCGGAGTCGGCGTCTTCGCCCACGAGTTCGGCCACGACCTCGGACTCCCCGACCTGTACGACAACTTCAGCGGCGGCGACACCGACGTCGACTTCTGGGACCTGATGTCGTCCGGTTCGCACTCCGGTCCCCTGTTCCAGGCGATGCCCGCCCACATGGGCGCGTGGTCGAAGTACGTGCTGGGGTGGACCGACCCCAAGGTCGTGCGGGTCGGCGACGCGAAGCAGGTCCTGGCCGTCGGCGCCGCGGCGAAACCCCGTCGGGGCATGCCCGATTCGGTACGCGTCGACCTGCCGCCGGAGACGGTCCGCATCGGGACACCGCACTCCGGCGGGAACATGTGGTACTCCGGACGCGACCAGGAGTGGGCGGACACGTCCATCGTGCACGAGCTGTCCGTCCCGGCCGGTGCCCGCGACGCGGCGCTGTGGATGTGGAACGACTACGTCATCGAAGAGGACTGGGACTACGGCTTCGTCGAGGCCTCGACGGACGGCGGCACGACGTGGACGCAGCTCGCGGTGCACGACGAGTCCGGGAACCTGGTCTCGACGCCGCCCGACTACCCCGACCCCAACCGCAACCTCGCGGAGTTCCGCAAGACGAGCGGTCTGACCGGCAGTAGCGGCGGCTGGCGGCACGACCGTGTGGACCTGACGGCGTACTCGGGGCAGACCGTCCAGGTGCGGCTGTCCACGATGACGGACGCCGCGTTCACCGAACGCGGCTGGTTCGCCGACGACTTCGCGTTGATCGCGGACGGCGTGACGGTGTGGTCCGACGACGTGGAGAACGGCGACGCGGGTTGGCGCGCGGTACTCGGCACGTCGACGATCACGCGTGGGGCGGGTTGGTCGCGCACGTCCGGATCGGTGGAGCGCGAGCAGTACTACCTGCTGGAGTGGCGGGCGCCGGTCGGCTTCGACGAGGGGCTGAACTACGCGTACACGACGGTCAAGAGCGGGGCCGCGAGTGGAAGCGGCTCCGGGGGGACGCGGATCGCGCGCGTGCCCTACAACGTGCCGGGGCTGCTGGTGTGGCTGCGGGACGCCGAGTACCAGAACAACGGCGTGCGGTTCAATCTCGACGCGCCGCCGAGCCACGGGCCCAAGGGGCAGGTGCTGCTGGTGGACGCGCACGTGGATCCGCTGCGCTGGAGCGGCGAGGCGGGCGCCAACTACTCGATCGCCCGCAACCCGCTCAAGAACATCGAGAACCGCGCGCAGTCGTCCAACGCGGCGTTCTCGGCGGAGGCGACCAAGCCGTTCACCGCATGCCACACGCAGGGCAAGTGGTGCCAGGACTTCCCGGCTCTGGACGGGCGGGCCGAGTTCAGCGACTCGCGGGGTTGGGCAGCGGGTGCGGAGTACTTGGACGGACGTCCGGTCGACCGCTTCCGGGACGGCGGCACGGTGGTGCCGGCCCGCGAGCCCTACTCGACGCGGGTCGTGAAGCCGGACGGGTCGCCCGATCCGGAGCACTACGGGGTCCCGTTCGGCGGGTCGGTGCTGGGCACCGGGGACCCGGGGCCGGAGCGGGCGTACGGCGTGTCGGTCCGCGTCCTGCGTCCGTTCGGAGCGGACGGCGGCGCGCTGATCGGCGTCACTCCGGCGCGTCGGTAGCGGCGCATAGGCTGGGCGTCATGGCCAAGAAGAGTGTGGACGCCGCGGTCGACTCCGGCGAGGAGTCCCTCGGGTACGAGCAGGCCCGCGACGAGCTGGTCGAGGTCGTCCGGCGGCTGGAGACCGGCGGCATCTCACTGGAGGAGTCGCTTGCGCTGTGGGAGCGCGGCGAGAAGCTGGCGAACGTGTGCCGGCAGTGGCTCGACGGCGCGCGGGCGCGCCTCGACGCGGTCATGAAGGCACAGGCCGAGGACGCGGCCGAGGACTGAGCGGGCAGGCGTGTCCGGTTCAACGCGTGTCCGGTTCGACGCGGGCCCGGTCGGCTCGGCCCCGGTCCGGCGTGGTTGATCCGGTCCGGGTCAGCCGTGCAGGGCGACCACGATCGTCACGACCAGCATGACGAGTGCGGCCACGCCGCCCAGGACGACCCAGCGCAGGCGCGGAAGCACCTCCCATCCCTCGCCGGGGCGCGCGTCCACCGGCCGCCAGCGGCTTGAGCCTCGGGCCCGCACCCGGGCGAGGCTCACAGGGCGACCCAGGCCGGGACGTACGGCTGCCCGCCGGCGTCCACGGATTGCGGTACGGCCGCCGCGGCCTGCTGCGTCGTCGCATTGCGGGACTCGGGGTAGGCCGGCACCTGTTGGCCCGGGGTGAAGCACAGGTGCATGTGCGGTTCGCCGTCGACGACGGAGCGGCCGCCCAGGGCGGTGAAGCCGCGTTGCAGGAACCACGGCGCGACCCGGACGAACACGTCGGCGACGATCGGCCGGCCTTCGGCGAGGACGACGGCGTGCTCGACGAGGGTGGTGGCGTAGCCCTTGCGGCGGTCGGCGGTCGCGGTGCACAGGCGGCCGAGGCGCAGGATGCCGTCCGGCTCCTCGGTCAGGCGGAGCGTGGCGATCGGTACGCCGTCGCGCTCGCCCCACACGTGCAGGGTCTCGGGCTCGATGTCGAGCCCGTCGGGTTCGTGGCGCGCACGCTGCCGGGCGACCACGAAGACCTGGCTGCGCAGCGCGAGCAGGCGGTAGAGCCGCTCGGCGCTCAGCTCGGCGAGTGTTCCGCAGAAGTACGAGACGTCCACCGGCGAAGGCTGACATCGCGATCAAGACATTCGGGCGACACCGTGATGAACTCTCGATGCCGGACCACCCAACCCTGACTGCCCGTCAGCGCACCGCGCCGGAGAGCGGCGTGAAAGGGCTGTGCGGGGACGCTGAGCGAGACGGGCAGCACGAGCGGAACGCGCGGGCCGAGTCGGAGCGGAGCCGTGCCTCAGGACGCGACGGCTGCCTGCGCCCCGCCCGCGGTGGCCGGACGCAGCGCGGCGGCGAGCTGCGCGAGGTCCTCGAAGGTCGCGGTCCCGGTGACCATCGTGGTCACGCCGCCCTGCTCGTGGACGAGGGAGCGGTACTTGGGGCCGTCGTACGACTTCCACGGCACGCCCGCGACGTCGTGGACGCCGACCGGCTTGCCCTTCTTGCCCTTGTCCTGGACGAACGGACCCGACGGGCCGTTGACCTGCTCTACCGCGGCGTACTGCTCGTTCGGGTTGATGAACCCGATGTGCCAGGTGACGCGGGTGGGGTTGCGGCTGTCGTAGTCGGCGGACGTCGCGCGCCACTGGTCGGGCAGCCCCTGCGGGGCGAGCAGCGGGTACGGGGCCACCTGGCTGGCCTGCTGGAACTTCAGCGAATAGTCGATCGGCCGGACCGGGTCCCGCTCGCTGTGCCGTCCGAAAATCAACAGGGCGACCACGACGATGCCGACGACTCCAAGGGAGAACACCATGTCCCGGACGGTCTCGAGCCCGCGCTTCTTTGCCACGGCACCATGGTCCCCCATAACGCCCGGTGCTCCGGCACCGACCCCTCGCCTATCGCATATGCAAGGTCGTGAGATCCAAAGCCTTGCATATGCAAATCATGAATGGAGTAGTGTCCCGCTCATGCCCACCTACCGCATGGGCCGGGTCGCGCAGCTTCTCGGCGTGAGCCCGGACACCGCCCGCCGCTGGGCCGACTCGGGACGTCTGTCGACGTCCCGCGACGAGCACGGCCACCGGGTCGTCGAAGGCGCGGCGCTCGCCGCGTTCGCGGTCGCCCTCGCCGAGGAGTCGTCCCCGGGTGCCAACGAGCATCCGCGTGCCTCTTCGGCCCGCAATTCCTTTCCCGGCATCGTCACCAAGGTCATCCTCGGCGACGTCGCGGCGCAGGTGGAGATCCAGGCGGGACCGCACCGGGTGGTCTCCCTGCTGACCAGGGAAGCCGTCGAAGAGCTGGGCCTCGCGCCCGGCGTGGAGGCGGTCGCCTCGGTCAAATCGACCAACGTGACCGTGGAGTTGACGACGTGAGAACCCTTCGCCGCGCATCCGCACCGATAGCCGTCGCGGCCACGACCGTGCTGCTGCTGGCGGGCTGCGGCAGCGACGACAAGGACGATCAGGACGACAAGGCCGGCCAGGGCAACGGGGGCGGCGGTACGTCCGGCGGGCCGCAGGGGCCCGGCAGCCCCGGTTCCGCGAAGCCGCCGTCGAGCATCACGGTGCTCGCGGCCGCGTCCTTGACCGGTGCGTTCAACGAGGCGAAAGAGGCGTACACCAAGAAAAACAAGGACCAGGACGTCAGGTTCTCGTTCGCGGGATCGCAGGAGCTCGCGGCCCAGGTGAAGCAGGGCGCGCCGGCGGACGTCGTCGCGACCGCGGACACGAAGACGATGGACGGGCTCGCCGGCGAGGTGAACAGCCCGACGCTGTTCGCGAAGAACAAGCTGACGATCGTGGTCGCGCCGGGCAACCCGAAGAACATCAAGACGCTCGCCGACCTCGCGCGGACCGACCTGACGGTCGTCCTGGCGGGCCCGACCGTGCCGGTCGGCCGCTATGCGCGCGAGTCGCTGGGCAAGGCGGGTGTCACGGTCAAGCCGAAGTCCGAGGAGACGGACGTCAAGGCGGTGCTGACCCGGGTGCGGATGGGCGAGGCCGACGCCGGCATCGTCTACACGACGGACGTGAAGTCCGCGGGCGACGCGGTCGCGTCGGTCGACATCCCGGACGAGTCCAACGTGGTCGCGGCCTACCCTGTCGCTGTGATCAAGGACAGCAGGCAGCAGGGCCCGGCCGCGGCGTTCACGCAGTGGCTCCTGACGCCGGAGGCCCAGGAGATCCTGAAGAAGTACGGTTTCGCGGCCCCGTGATCCGCAGACGACGGGGCACCGCCGGGCAGGGTTCGGCAAGCGGGTCCGACGCGGACCCGCTTGCCGGGCCTGCGGGGTCCGGGCGGCCGGGTGAGGCGGCGAAGGTCGGAGCCGGGCCGGTAGTGCGGGACGGGCCGAAACCGCGGGACGGGCGCGGTTCGCGAGACGGTTCGGGTTCCGGGCCGGTGCCGCGGACGCCGCGGACTCGAGTACCTCTGCTGTTGTGGGTCCCGGCGACCGCCGGACTCGCTTTCGTGGTGCTTCCGTTGGTCGGCCTGCTCTGGCGCGCGCCGTGGCAGTCGGTGCCGGAACGGCTCGGTGATCCCGCGGTACGCACGGCGCTGCGCCTCTCGTTGCAGTGCTCGTTCGGCGCGCTGGGGATCAGCCTGGTGCTCGGCGTACCGCTCGCCTGGCTGTTCGCGCGCGTCGACTTCCCGGGCAAGTCGCTGCTGCGGGCGCTGGTGCTCCTGCCGCTCGTACTGCCGCCGGTCGTGGGCGGCGTCGCGCTGCTGCTCGCCTTCGGGCGCCGGGGACTGCTCGGTCCGTGGCTGGAGTCGATGGGCGTACAGCTCACCTTCTCGATGACCGGGGCGATGCTCGCGGGCGCGTTCGTCGCGCTGCCTTTCCTGGTGCTGTCGGTCGAGGGGGCGATCGCCGGGCTCGACCGGCGGTACGAGGAGACGGCCGCGACGTTGGGGGCGGGCCCGCTGCGCGTGTTCGCGACGGTGACCCTGCCGTTGATCGCCCCGGGGCTCGCCGCCGGCGCGGCCCTCGCCTGGGCGCGCGCTCTCGGGGAGTTCGGCGCGACGATCACCTTCGCGGGCAATCTGCCCGGCGAGACCCAGACGCTCCCGCTGGCGGTCTACCTGATGCTCCAGGACGACCCGGACACCGCGGTCGCGGTCAGCCTGCTCCTGCTCGTGGTGTCGGTCGTCGTCCTCGTCGCGCTGCGCGGCCGGTGGTTGTCGCCGTCTCGCGGACGGAACGGGGGGCGGGCGTGAGTGCGGGTACGCCTCGGAAGGGCGGGACGCCCGACGTGACCGAGTCCGTGGCGACGGCCGCGCTGACGGCGCGTACGGACGGGCTGATCGCCGCTGAACTCACCGTCGCGGCAGGCGAGGTCGTGGCGGTCGTCGGGCCGAACGGCGCGGGGAAGTCCACCCTGCTGCGGGCGCTGGCCGGCCTGCCCGGCCCGGCGCGTGCCGCGGTCGCGATCGACGGCGCGGACGTGGGCGGACTCCCGCCGCACCGGCGGCGGATCGGCTATGTGCCGCAGGACGGCGCGCTGTTCCCGCATCTCAGCGCGGCGCGGAACGTGGCGTACGGTCTGCGCGGGCGCGGCCTGAGCCGCCATCAGATGCGGGACACCGCGCACGACTGGCTCGAGCGGTTGGGCCTCGGTGATCTCGCGGCCCGGCGGCCGGGGCAGATGTCCGGCGGGCAGCAGCAACGCGTCGCACTCGCCCGGGCGCTCGCCCCCGAGCCGCGCCTGTTGCTGCTGGACGAGCCGCTGGCCGCGTTGGACGTGGAGACGAGGGCGTCGGTGCGCCACACACTGCGAGGGCACTTGGGGCCGTACGACGGCGCGTGCCTGATCGTGACGCACGACCCCGTCGACGCGCTGAGCCTCGCCGACCGCATGCTCGTCGTGGAGGCAGGTTCGGTGGTCCAGGACGCGGCGGCGGTGGAGGTGACGCGCGCGCCGAGGTCCGCGTGGGTCGCCCGGATGCTGGGGCTGAACGCGTACGAGGGGGACGGCCGTCCGGAGGGGGTGCTCCTCCCCGGCGGTCACACGCTGGTCGGCGCCGACCCGGTGCCGACCGGCCCGGTCCTGGTGACCGTGCATCCCGACCACGTGACGCTGTACCGCGACCCGCCGGGCGGCAGCGCACGCAATCGGTGGCACGGGGTCGTCTCGGAAGTGACGGGCACCGGGACGCGGTTGCGGGTGACGGTGCGCGGCACGAACGGCCCGGACGTGGTGGCGGAGGTGACCGCGCGGGCCGCCGCGGAGCTGGGGGTCGGCGAGGGCCTGTCGGTGTGGGTCGGGGTGAAGGCCACCGGCGTCGTGATGACGGGGCTCTGATGCGCGAGGACCCTCGCCGGCGAGGGTCGGATTGCGGTGCCGGGACCGCGGGACCGGGACGGTATCCACGGCCTACCTGCACCGATACACGGTCGGGCCGATAACATCGGGGCAATCCCGTTGGAATCCGTCCGGGCCCGGGGCCGCGTCTTCCTTGTTGCAGTTGCAGCCCGCATCCAGGAGGACGAGCACGGCCACCGGGGATCAGGGCACCCCTCGTGGTCTCGGAGCGAGATTCCCCGACAGGAAAGGCCCGCCAATATGACGGACCAGTCCGTACCGCCGCAGCTCGTGGTCGACCCGGAGGCTCCCGACCGGAACCTCGCACTCGAACTCGTCCGTGTCACCGAGGCCGCCGCGATGGCCGCCGGGCGCTGGGTGGGACGAGGTGACAAGAACGGCGCCGACGGTGCCGCGGTCAAGGCCATGCGCACGCTCATCGGCACGGTGTCGATGAACGGCGTCGTGGTGATCGGCGAAGGCGAGAAGGACGACGCGCCGATGCTCTTCAACGGGGAGCGGGTCGGCGACGGCTCGGGCCCCGAGTGCGATGTCGCCGTCGACCCGGTCGACGGCACGACCCTCACCGCCAAGGGCATGAACAACGCGGTCGCCGTCATGGCGGTCGCGGAGCGCGGCTCGATGTACGACCCCTCGGCCGTGTTCTACATGGAGAAGCTCGTCACCGGCCCGGAGGCGGCGGACGTCGTCGACCTCACGGCACCGGTCGGCGAGAACATCCGCCGCGTGGCGAAGGCGAAGAACTCGGCGCCCGAGGACGTCACGGTCTGCATCCTCGACCGGCCGCGCCACGAGTCGATCGTCAAGGAGATCCGCGAGGCCGGCGCGCGCATCAAGTTCATCACCGACGGCGACGTCGCCGGCGCCATCATGGCGGCGAAGGACGGCACGGGCGTCGACCTGCTGCTGGGCATCGGCGGGACGCCCGAGGGCATCATCGCCGCGGCCGCCATAAAGTGCATGGGCGGTGTGATCCAGGGACGCCTGTGGCCGAAGGACGAGGCGGAGCGCCAGAAGGCGCTCGACGCGGGACACGACCTGGACCGTGTGCTGCTGACGGACGACCTGGTGTCGGGCGACAACGTCTTCTTCGTGGCCACCGGCATCACGGACGGCGAGCTGCTGCGCGGCGTGCGGTACCGGTCGAGCACGGCGCTGACCTCGTCGCTGGTGATGCGCTCGAAGAGCGGCACGATCCGGAACATCGACAGCCAGCACCGGCTGGCGAAGCTGCGCGCCTACAGCGCGATCGACTTCGACCGGGCGCGGTAGGTCGGCGGGCAGTTGGTCGGCACGCAGTCGACAGGTAGCCGGTAGGCAGTCGGCAGGTAGGCGGTCGGCAGGTAGCCGGTAATCACATGGGTCGGTCCGTCCCCGCGGAGTCGGGGGCGGACCGACCTTTTTGCCCGTCGAGTGGGTTCGGGGCCGTTCGGGTGCGGCGATTTGGGGATGCTCATCGGTTTTTCTGGCTTTTCGGGGTATAGGCCTGCGGCAGCGTCGTCGATCACCCAGTCGATCACCAGTCGATCACCAGTCGATCACCCGAGTCGATCACCCGAGGAGCCGCGGATGAGCGCGCCCGTGAAGACCGCTGACGCTCCCGCGTCCGCGCCGCAGGAGCAGAAGCTCTGGCTGATCTTCACCGGGCTGATGCTCGGCATGTTGGTGGCCGCGCTGGACCAGACGATCGTGTCGACGGCGCTGCCCACGATCGTCGGGGACCTGGGCGGGCTCGACCATCTGTCATGGGTGGTGACCGCCTATCTGCTCGCCTCGACGGTGAGTACGCCGTTGTGGGGCAAGCTCGGCGACCTGGTCGGGCGCAAGCGGTTGTTCCAGGCGTCGATCGTGATCTTCCTGATCGGGTCGGCGCTGTGCGGCATCGCGCAGAACATGCCCGAGCTGATCGCGTTCCGCGGCATCCAGGGCCTCGGCGGCGGCGGGCTCATGGTGCTGTCGCAGGCGATCATCGGCGACGTCGTGCCGCCGCGCGAACGCGGGCGGTACACCGGGTTGTTCGGCGCGGTGTTCGGCGTGACGAGTGTGGCCGGGCCGCTGCTCGGCGGGTTCTTCGTGGACAACCTGTCGTGGCGCTGGGTCTTCTACATCAACCTGCCCATCGGCGCGATCGCGCTGGTGGTCGTCGCGTTCGCGCTGCACACGCACGAGGTGCGCAAGCGGCCCACGATCGACTACTGGGGCATCGTGCTGCTCGCCGGCGCGACGACCTGCCTCGTGCTGCTCAGCACCTTCGGCGGCTCGATGTACCCGTGGGTGTCGGCGGAGATCTTCGGGCTCGGTGCGGCGGCCGTGGTGCTGCTGGGCGCGTTCATCATGGTGGAACGCAAGGCCGCCGAACCGGTGTTGCCGCTGCACCTGTTCCGGCAGCCGATCTTCAGCACGACGTCGGCGATCGGCTTCGTGGTCGGCTTCGCCATGATGGGCGCGCTGAGCTTCCTGCCGCTGTTCATGCAGGTGGTCAACGGTACGTCGGCCACCGAGTCGGGTCTGCGGCTGCTGCCCATGATGCTTGGCCTGCTGGTCACCTCGATCGGCAGCGGGCAGCTGATCACCCGCTGGGGGCACTACAAGATCTTCCCCATCGTGGGGACCGCGGTGATGGCGGTGGGCATGTTCCTGCTGTCGCGCATGGACGAGTACACCACGACAGCCGCGTCGAGCCTCTACATGCTGGTGTTCGGCCTGGGACTCGGCCTGGTCATGCAGGTGATCGTGCTCGCGGTGCAGAACTCGGTGGACTACAAGGACCTCGGGGTGGCGACGTCGGGGGCGACGTTCTTCCGGTCCATCGGCGGGTCCTTCGGGGTGGCGATCTTCGGGTCGGTCTTCAACTCGCGGCTCACCGACAACCTGGCCGACGCGACCGGGTTGCAGTTGCCGCCGGGTGTCGATCCCGAGACGGTCGGATCGAGCCCGGACGCCCTCAAGGCGCTCCCGCCCGCGACGCACCAGGGGTTCGTGCACGCGTACGCGAACGCGCTTCAGGACGTGTTCTTGATCGCCTCCGTCGTGGTGATCCTGGCGTTCCTGCTGAGCCTGATGCTCAAGGAGATCCCGCTGCGCAGGACCACCGAGGGGACCGACGCGCTCGACCCCTACCGGCCGACCGCGCGGACGTCGGTCGAGGAGGTCGAGCGCGCGATGACGCAGCTGGTGCACCGCGAGAACGGCTGGACGCGGTACGAGCGCATGATCGACCGGGCCGGCGTGGACGTCTCGGTGCCGTGCGCGTTCGGCCTCGTGCAGCTCGACCGCTTCGGGCCGGTGCTCGACACGGAGTTGGCCAGGAAGATCCACGAGCCGCTCGACTCGGTGCGCAAGTACGCCGCGGAGCTGATCGCCGCGGGGCAGGCGCGTACCGACGTACAAGGACGCCTCGAACTCACCCCCGACGGCGGCGCGGTGGTCGAGCGGCTCGTGGATGCGCGCCGCGAATTGCTCGGTGATGTGATCGCGGACCTTTCCCCCGAGCAGAACGCGGAGTTGACCGAGCTGTTGCAGCGGCTGGCTCGGCTGACGACGGACACTCCGCACGACCATCTGGTGGGCGAGGCGGCGAAGCGGGAGACCGCGCGACGCGGACCTTGACGCGGCGGGTGGTCAGCGGCCGGTGGCTCGCCGGCCGCCTCTGCGGCGTCGGCGGCGCGCGATGGCCTGGCGTTCTTCCAGGGTCAACCCGCCGCGCACTCCTGCGGGTTCGGCGTCACTCGCGGCGAGTGCCTCGGCACGGCACTCAATGAGGACCGCACAACGCGCGCATATGCGCTTGGCGTCCTCTTCCCGCGCGATCCGTGCGACGGCGGGTTCTTCGGGTATGTCGACGAACAGTTGGAGCTCGGACCGGCAGGCACCGGTCGCCGGAGGGATCCAGGTGGACGAGCGCTCGGCAGGTGCGGCGACGTCCTGGAGGCTGGAGGTCAGATCGCTCGGTTCGGGCACGTTTGATCTCCTCGCAGGGTAGGCGTGTCGTACGTCCCACCATGCGCCTACCCGTCCAAATCCCGGTACATGCCGCGCATCACGACAACTGACGGGAAAGCAACACCCTTGAAACGTCCACGAAATGGCGGGATTCCGCCGTCAGTCGTCGTCCTCGTGACGTTTCCGGTCAAGCGGGCGCCTCTTGGCCTTCTTCGGCCGGACGTCGACGCCGCCGAAGATCGCCGCCCCGCGCACGATGACGACGGGCGCGTCCGGGTCCTCGGCCACCTGCTGCTGCACGGAGAATCCGCCGAAGATGCCCGCGCCGTGGCCGCGTACGGTGACGCCCTCGGGCACGCGTACGTCGATGCCGCCGAAAACCGTAGCCACGTTGATCACCAGCACCGGGGTCTCGAACGTCGCGTCGGACAGGTCGATCTCCACGCCGCCGAACACCGCCGCGGCCCGCAGGCGGGCGCCGATGCGCCCCGGCCCCCTGCGCTCCGCGCTGCCGAACACCGCGACCAGCGAAGGCGATTCCGCGGGGGCGGAGCCGACCTGGGCGGGCCGGTAGGACACCGGCGCGGGGCGGCCGGGTGACGACGAGGACGCCTTGCCGAGGTTCGGGCGCGCGGCACCGGTCGGCAGGTCGAAGGTCAGCGGCTCCAACTCGCCCATGGTCTTGGCGCCGTACAGCGCCTCGATGCGCTCGGAGTGCTCCTCGATCGTGAGGCGGCCCTCTTCGAAGGCGGTGCGCAGCACCTGTGCGACCCGGTCGCGGTCGGCGTCCGACGCACGGATGTCGGCGGCCGAGACCGGCGCGGTGGGCAGCGACGAAGGTGCTCTCGGTGCCGGGGGCATGGGCGGCGGCCCCGCCGGCTGCGGGGGTGCGACGGACTCGGCATTCTCCGGAGGCTGATCCACGGCACGACCTTAGCCGCGAGGGCCGCGCCAGGCACGCCCCCATCAGTCGCCCGATGCCTCCCGGCAGGCGTCCGCGAGCCGCGACACCGCTTCACGCAGGCGGTCCTCGCCGAGCGACGCGTATCCGAGGACCAGCGCGGGGGGTGCGTCGGGGCCGGGCTCGCGCATCGGGCCGACCGGTTCGACGCGCACGCCGCGGGCCGCGGCGGCGGCGACCACGGCGTCCTCGCGGCTGCCGGGCGGCAGTTCGACGTACAGGTGCAGGCCCGCCCGGATGCCGTTGACCTGCGCCTTCGGCAGGAACTCGGCGAACGCGTCGGCCACCGCGTCGCGGCGGCCCCGGTAGCGCAGCCGCATCGCGCGCAGGTGCCGGTCGTAGCCGCCGCTCTCCAGCAGCTGAACGAAGGCGAACTGGTTGATCACCGCGGAGCCGAGGTCGGCGTACTGCTTGAGTTCACGCACCTGTTCCAGCCAGGTGTGCGGCACCACCGCCCAGCCGAGCCGCATGCCGGGGGCGAGGGCCTTGCTGGTCGAGCCGAGGTGGACGACGCGGTCCGGGTCGAGACCTTGGAGGCAGCCGACCGGGTCGCGGTCGTAGCGGAACTCGGCGTCGTAGTCGTCCTCGACGATGAGGCCGTCGACGTCGCGTGCCCAGCCGGTGAGCTGGGCGCGGCGTTCCGGGGAGAGCACCACACCGGTGGGGTACTGGTGCGCGGGCGTGACCAGCACGGCCCGGGCGCCGGTACGCGCGAGTGCCGCCACGTCGATGCCCTCGCCGTCCACCGGCACGCCGACGATGGGCAGGCCGTTGCTGCGCAGCAGGCCGCGCTGGGTCGCGCTGGACGGGTCCTCGACGGCCAGCAGCGTGTGGCCGCGCGCGGCGAGGGCCTGGACCATGAGGGCGATGCCCTGCGCGACCCCGCCGACCACGACGATGCGGTCCGGCGCGGCGTTGGCGGCGCGCACCCGGCCGAGGTACGCGGCGAGCGCGGTGCGCAGTTCGGGGACGCCGCCCGGGTCGCCGTACGACAGCCTGCTGTGCGGCACGGTCGCGAGCGCATGCCGGGTCGCGGCGAGCCACGCCGCGCGCGGGAAGGCGGACATGTCCGAGGTGCCGGGCTTCAGGTCGTAGGGCAGCACGGAGATGTCGTTGGCGTCGCGCGGCTCGTCGGGGCCGCCCGGTGCGCGGCTCTCGGGGATGTCGGCGACGCGCGTGCCGGAGCCGTGACGGCTCGTCAGATAGCCCTCGGCGACAAGTTGTTCGTAGGCCTCCACGACCATGCCGCGCGACACCCCGAGATCGGTGGCGAGCGCGCGGCTCGACGGCAGCCGGTCGCCCGGCGCCAGACGCCCGGTGCGCACCGCGTCGCGCAGGCCCGCGGTGATCTGCGCGCCGACCGCACCCCGGGCCCGGTCGATCCCGACCAGCAGGTCTCCCATGAGCGTGTCCCCTCTAAGTGGTCCCCTCCCAGGGCACATCGGTGGTTCTGCCTTCCGATCCACCTGGCTCCTAACGTAGCGGCTCATGAGGCCATCCGCTCAGGCGCCGTCCGTCGGCGCATCTTTCGCAGCTCTCTCCCAGGTCCTCGTCGGCACGGCGGCCGGCGTCTCGGCCGCCCTGGTCGCCTACCCGGTCGGCGGCGGCCAGGGCCTGCGGTACACCCTCGCCGCCGTCGCGATGTACGCCGTCCTCCGGCTCCGCAAGCCGCCACGCGTGCGCGTCGGGGCGCGCGCGTGGCTCCTCCTGTTCCTGCTCGCCCTGCTCGGCCAGACCCTGTTCAACCAGCTGCTGATCGGCTCGCTGGAGCACGCCGATCCCGCGACGGTCGGCAGCATCCTGGGCTGCTCCCCGATCGCACTCGCGGTGATCGCGCCGCTGATGGCCCGGCGCCGGCCCGGCGCGCGCATCGTGGCCGGATCGGTCCTCGTGGTCGCGGGCGCGGTCGCCGTCGAGGGCTTCGGCGACGCCTCGGCCACCGGACTGCTCATGGCGCTCGGCGTGCTGGTCTGCGAGATCGCCTTCTCGCTGCTCGCGGTTCCGCTGCTGCCGCGGCTCGGGGCGCTGCGGGTGGCGGCGTACTCGACCGCGCTCGCGGTGCCCCAGTCGTTCGCGATCGGCTGGTTCTCGGACGGCACCGGAATGCTGCGCGTGCCGACCCTCGCCGAGGCCTCCGCGCTGGTGTTCATCGGGCTGATCGCGACCGTCGCGGCGTTCCTGCTCTGGTACACCGCGCTCGGAACGCTCGGTGCCGAGCGGGCCGGACTGTTCTCCGGCCTGGTGCCGGTCTCCGCGGCGCTGTCGGCGCTGGTGCTCGGCACCGGCGAGGTACGCCCCGCGCAACTGGCGGGTAGTGCGCTGGTCGGGGCGGGTGTCGTCCTCGGCATGCGGATGACGCGCGAACAGCCTTCCCCGGCACCGGAGATCGCCCCGGAACCGGTGCGCGCGGCAGGGGTCGCGGCACCGGTGAAAACCGGAACCGCCGCACCGTAGTACAGCTGTTCGCGTCCATGGCAAGCTGTCGCGGCATGGACGGGGAGACGAACCGCACGGCGGCCGAGCACCCGGCGTCCGACGCCGAACTGGCGCAGCGTGCCCGCGGCGGCGGGCCGGATGCGGACGCCGCGTTCGCGGTCCTGCACAACCGGCACCACGGCGCGGCCCTGCGCCACGCACGGCGGCTCGAACCGGACGCCGACGCCGCCGAGGACCTGGTGTCCGACGCATTCGTCGAAGTGCTGGCGCAGTTGCGGCGCGGCGGCGGGCCGCGCGAGTCCTTCCGGGCGTACCTGTGCACGACGATGCGCCACAGCCACGCGGACCGGACCCGGGCCCGGCGCACGGTGGTGCCGACCGACGAGGCGACGCTCGACACCCTGGGCGGGTCCGCGCCGCGGACCGAGGACGCGCTCCCCGACCTGCTCATGGTCAAGCAGGCGTTCGGCTCGCTGCCGGACCGCTGGCAGGCGATCCTGTGGCACACCGAGGTCGAGGGCGAGAAGCCGCGGCACATAGCCCGGCTGCTCGGCATGACGCCCAACGCGGTCTCGCAGCTCGCGGTCCGGGCGCGCGAGGGGCTGAGCGAGGCGTTCCTGAAGGCGCACATAGGCCGCCTGCCGGAGCGCTGCCGGACCCACGGCGAACGCCTCGGCGGATACGTGCGCGGCACCCTGCGCATCCGCGACCGGCGCGCGGTCGACGACCACCTGGCCGACTGCCCGACCTGTACGCGCCTGTGCGCGGAACTAGCCGCCACCAACGCGCACCTGCGGGTGCTGCTGCTCCCCGCGATCCTCGGCGGTACGGCGGCCACCGCGCTGTCGGCGGAGGCACTCGCGGGCGGAGCCGCCGTCGCCGGTACGGCGTCGGCGGCCGGTGCGGGATCGACGGGCGCGGGGACTGCCGGAGCAGGGGCCGTCGGCACGGGGACGGCAGCCGGCTCGGGAACTGTCGGCGCGGGACCGGCGGGCGCGGGACCGGCCGGTAGCTCGGTCGGGGCCTCGGCCGGGCCCGGGCTCGGCCCGGCACCCGCGGCCCCGGCTCCGGGCGGCCCGCCGGCCGGGACGGGCCTCCCCAAGGCCCTCGGCAAGGCCGGGACATCGGTGGCCCGCAAGGCGGTATTCGGCAGCATGGTCGCCGCGGCCGCCGCCGCGGTGATCGCCGTCGCGGCCATCGTGCCCGACGGCTCCGGGCCCGCGAAGACTCCGGAGAAGCGGGCCGACCTGATCGCCGAACCCGCCGTACCGGTGCCGCCGCCCGGGCCGACACAGCCCGCGGCGCAGTCCCCGCCGAACGCCACGACGACGGCCGCAGACCCGGGCGCGCCGCCGAAGCAGCCGCCCGACCCCGCCTCCTCCGGCCGCCCCGACCCCACCCGCCCCGACCCCACCCGGCCCGGCGCCGCGACCCCGCCCGCCCTACCGCCCCCGGGCGACACCGCGCCGTCCACTACGCCCACGACCGAGGGACCGGCGACCGGTGCTCCCGCGACCGCGCCGGCCACGTCGCCGGCCCCCACGACAACGGCACCGCCGAGCCCGACCCTGACCACCGGGTCGACCGCGCAGCCGACCACTCGGCTCCCGACGCAGCCCACGGGACCGACGACACCGCCGGGACCGGTCGCCGCGATGGCCGTCGACGACAGCGCGACGGCCCGGGCAGGCGGCAGCGTGTCGCTGAACCTGCTGGCCAACGACCGCGGCGACGGCCTGCGCATCATCGGTTCGCCGGTCGCCTGGGGCCTGTACGGCCGGATCACCTGCGACCGGGTCTCGGGGGCGTGCACGTACACAACGTGGACCCCGCTGCTCACCGGCACCGACGTATTCCGCTACACGATCCGCGACAGCCAGGGCCAATACGCCACAGCAACAATCCGCATAACCGTCGTCCCCGCCGGCCGCCCCTGAGCAACCGGCCCCCGCCCCGTCGGGCCGCGCCTCAGATGAAGGGCCCGTCCGCGACTGTCAGGCCGCAGCTCCTCCACGAGCGCGCCGCGTCGTGGTGGCCGGCGTGCCACCCTCTCGGAGGCGTGGGCGGGGAGTGAGCGCGACCTCACATCCGTCGGGGGTGCCCCGGCGTTCTACGCTGGAGGACGCCCCGACACCGCCGACCGAGGATGGCCATGCCCCCCGCCGACAGTAACGAGTACACGGACCTGCTCCCGTTGGGCGAGGACACCACGCCGTACCGGCTGGTGACCAGCGAGGGTGTCTCGACGTTCGAAGCCGGCGGGCGCCGCTTCCTGCAGGTCGAGCCGGAGGCGATGACGCTCCTCGCCCGCGAGGCGATGCGGGACATCGCCCACCTGCTGCGGCCGGGGCACCTGGCCCAGGTCGCCCGGATCCTGGACGACCCCGAGGCCTCCCCCAACGACCGCTTCGTGGCCCTCGACCTGCTCAAGAACGCCAACATCGCGGCGGGCGGCGTCCTGCCGATGTGCCAGGACACCGGCACCGCGATCGTGATGGGCAAGCGCGGCCAGCACGTGCTGACGGACGGCCGTGACGAGGAGCACCTGTCGCTCGGCATCCGCAACGCGTACACCGAGCTCAACCTGCGCTACTCGCAGATGGCCCCGCTGACGATGTGGGACGAGAAGAACACCGGCAACAACCTGCCGGCGCAGGTGGAGCTGTACGCGACCGCGGGCGAGGCGTACAAGTTCCTGTTCATGGCCAAGGGCGGCGGCAGCGCCAACAAGTCGTACCTGTACCAGGAGACCAAGGCCATCCTGAACCCGGCCGCGATGCTGAAGTTCCTGGACGGCAAGATCCGCTCGCTGGGCACCGCGGCCTGCCCGCCGTACCACCTCGCGGTCGTCATCGGCGGCACCAGCGCCGAGTTCGCCCTCAAGACCGCGAAGTACGCGTCGGCCCGCTACCTCGACACGCTGCCCACGACCGGCTCCCCGCTCGGCAACGGGTTCCGCGACGTCGAGCTGGAGGCGGAGATCCTCAAGCTGACCCAGGACATGGGCATCGGCGCGCAGTTCGGCGGCAAGTACTTCTGCCACGACGTGCGCGTCATCCGCCTGCCCCGCCACGGCGCCTCGCTGCCGGTCGCCATCGCCGTCTCGTGCAGCGCCGACCGCCAGGCGCTCGCCAAGATCACCGCCGAGGGCGTCTTCCTGGAGCAGTTGGAGAACGACCCGGCCAAGTACCTGCCGGACACCACGCACGAGGACCTCTCCGACGACGTGGTCCACATCGACCTCAACCGGCCGATGAGCGACATCCGCGCCGAGCTGTCGAAGTACCCGGTCAAGACCCGCCTTTCGCTGTCCGGCCCGGTCGTCGTGGCCCGCGACATCGCGCACGCCAAGATCAAGGAGCGCCTGGACGCCGGCGAGCCGATGCCGCAGTACCTGCGCGACCACGCCGTCTACTACGCGGGCCCCGCCAAGACCCCCGAGGGCTACGCGTCCGGCTCCTTCGGCCCCACCACCGCCGGCCGCATGGACTCCTACGTCGAGCAGTTCCAGGCCGCGGGCGGCTCGTTCGTCATGCTCGCCAAGGGCAACCGCTCCCAGCAGGTCACCGACGCCTGCGGCAAGCACGGGGGCTTCTACCTCGGTTCCATCGGCGGCCCCGCCGCGCGCCTCGCCCAGGACTGCATCAAGTCCGTCGAGGTCATCGAGTACCCGGAACTGGGCATGGAAGCCGTCTGGAAGATCGAGGTCGAGGACTTCCCCGCCTTCATCGTCGTCGACGACAAGGGCAACGACTTTTTCGCGGACGTGACTTCGGCGGTGATCACCAACATCCCGGTCCGCCGGTCCTGATCTCCCACCGCTTCGCGCGACGCCCCCGCCCTCTCCGGGCGGGGGCGTCGCGCGTCCCGGGTGCGGCGGTCAGTAGCGGTCCAGCGGCGGCGGGGCCGGGAAGCTGGTCCGGGTGGGGTCGAGGTGTTCGGTGTAGGCGGCGGACCAGGTGCCGTCGGTGGCGGCCTTCTCCAGCGCGTCGTTGACCGCCGAGCGGAGGGCGGCATCGTCGTGGTTCATCCCGATGCCGTACTTCTCGACGCCGAACGGGGTTCCCACGACTTTGAGTTCGGACGGCCGCACAGCGGCGTAGCCGCGCAGGATCGCGTCGTCGGTGACGACCGCGTCGACGCGTGACGCCTGGAGGTCCTCGAGGCACTGGGCGTAGCTCGTACGCCCGGACACCTGGGCCTGCGGCACGTTCGTCTGGACGACCTGGAGCGGCGTGGAGCCGGTGACGGAGCACACGGTGCGTCCGGCGAGGGAGCTGTCCATGCCGGTGATCGTCGGCTCGCCCGCACGGACGAGGGCGGTGAGCCCGGCCACGTAGTACGGACCGGCGAAGGCCACGGTCTGCTTGCGCAGGGCGGTGATCGAGTACGTGCCGATGTAGAGGTCGATGCCGCCGCTCGCGAGGGCGGTTTCGCGCGCCGCCGACGGGACGTTGCGGAACTCCACGCCGTCCTCGTCGAACCCGAGGTCCTCGGCGACGGCCAGGGCGAGTTCGATCTCGAAGCCCGAGTGCCGCCCGGTCGCCGGGTCCTGGAAGGAGAGGCCGGGGGTGTCGCCCTTCGTGCCGACGATCAGGCGGCCGCGCACCCGGGCGGCCGCCAGGACGGGCGAGTTCTGGAACCCGCCGGTCGGCGGGACGGACGCGGTGGGGCCGTCGGTGGCGGTGGCCGACGGGGTCGCGGTGGGGGTACGGGAGGGTGACGAGGTCGCGGTTGGGGAGTCACCGGGTGACGCCGAAGGCTTCGCCGGCGCGCTGGAGCTCGCCGAACCGGCGCTGTCGGACGACGAGTCCTCGTCGTCGCCGAGCAGGACGACGAGGGTCATCACGATGGCGATGACGAGCCCGGCCGCGGTCCCGACGAAGAGCATCGTGTTGGAGCGGCCGCCGGCCGGAGACGGTGCCGACGGCGGCGCGCCCGTCGGCTGCGCGCTCGGGGCGTATCCAGGTTTCGGCGGCGGCGGGACCGCGGACGAAGGCGGTACGGCCGGCCCCAGGTCGTCCGGGCCTTCGTGCTGCGGTGTATCGGACACAGGTCCCCCAGGACGAGTTCGACGGCTCAGCGCTTTCGACGGCTCAGCACTTTTTTGGCGGCTCGGCACGTTCGGCGGCTCGGCACGTTCGGCGGCCGAGCACTGCCCATCGTGCCAGCGGGCCTCCGCTCCGGCTGCCACACCGGAGCGGAGGCCCGCGCGATCGGGTCGGTTGCGCCCGCGACCGTCAGTAGGCGTCGTACGGGATGGAGCTGTATCCCAGCGGCGCCGCCGCCCCCGCGTTCCAGGTCTGCGCCGCCGATCCGTTCGACGCCGCCTGCGTCACCGGCCCATTGCCGCCGGTCGGGGCGGTGATCCGCAATCCCGAGACGCGGCCGACGAGTTGCCCGGAGACGGAGTCGAACCGCAGGTTGTCGCGGTACGCGCCGACGCCGTCCTTGCAGGACCAGATGCCGAGCCCCGAACCGGCCGCGGTGGTCCCGCGGTTGTCGAGGCAGTAGGTGGGGTCCTTGAGGCTGTGGACCTGGCCGCTCGCGGCGTTCACGAACCACTTCTGGTTGGCGCTGCCCGCGCAGTCCCAGGCCAGGACGCCCGTTCCGTTGCTCATCGAACCACCGTCCACGTCAAGGCACTTGCCGGTGTTGCCCGCCTTGAGTTCGGTGAACACCGCGGCCTGGTGCGGCTCGGCGGCGAACCGCTGTGCGGCCGAGCCGTCGCAGGCCGCGAGCACGAGCCGGGCCCCCAGGGTGGGGTCGGTGCCCGCCGGAGTGACGCACAGCGTCTGGGCGTCGGCCGGCCGCAGGGTCCCGCCGGTCTGCACGAAGCGCTGGTTCTGGCCGCCGTTGCAGTTCCACAGGACCACCGGCGTACCGGCGGCCCGGGCACCGCCTTCCGGGTCGAGGCAGCGGTCGTGGCTCAGTTCGACGTGCACGGACTGGTTCGCCGCGTCGTACCAGAAGCCCTGGTTGCGACCGCTCTGGCACGGCCACAGTTGCAGCGGCGTGTAGTTGCGCGACGAGTAGCCGTACGAGTCGGCGCACAGCCCCGTGCCCTCGTTCCGCAACTGCCGGAAGTCCTTGACCCCCTCGGTGAGCACGGTGTTGCCGGTGCTTGCCGGATCCACGCAACTCGCGGTCTGGTAGCCCGAGTTGTACAGCTGTGTCAGGCAGGATGCGAACGCGATGTGGCCGCGCTCGTTGGGGTGGAAGGACTGCCGGGTGGTGTTCTCGTCGAACAGGTCCAGGTTGGCGAACCACAGCCCGCGCACCCACGTGTTGTCGGTGCACACCTCGTGGCCGTGGAACAGGCGGCTGTTGTCGAGGTAGATCGCCCCGGTGTTCGCGGCGGCCTGCCGCGACGCCTCGGCGAACATCGGCACCGCCTCGTTGCGGCCCCACGCCTGGTCGCGCAGGTAGCCGAGGCAGCCACCCGCGTACCAGCCGGGGAAGTTCGGGTTGTCCTCGACGTCGGGGCTCATCGGCGACGGGTAGCCCATGACCACCAGCTTGTACTCGGAACTGACGTATCCCGCGTCGGTCATGACGGTGCGCAGGTCGCGCACGTCCTGCTCGACCTTGGGCCGCAGCGCCTCGACGCGGGCCTTCCACTGCGGCTGGTACGTGCCGTGGCACTCGCCCTGGAAGAACACCCGGCGCGTGACGCAGTCGGTCATCGTCGGGCCGAACTGGAGGTCGTCGTTGCCCCCGACGACCAGCAGGACCAGCTTCAGCCGGGTGTTGCGCGCCTTGATCGCGAGGCTGTCGGACTGCACGAGTTCGTCGGCGTACTGCTTCGTGCCGCCGATGCGGATGTTCTGGCTCGACGCCCCCGAGCAGGCCACGTTGTACGTCACGTCCGCCGCGATGCCCGTGCGGTGGATGGCCGCCTGCGGCGAGCGGTGGCACCAGTTCGTCGGGCCGTCGGTGGGCGCCTCGTACGTCCCGACGCCCTCGCCGGAGATCTCGCTGTCGCCGATGGAGATCAGCGACGTCTTGCGCTGGTCGACCGGTCGGATCGCCGGACTGCCGTACAACTGCTGCGCCTCCGCGGCCCGGATCGCCTCCAGGTCGGCGCGCAACGGTGTCGGCGTGGTCGCGGCGCCGGCCGGGGAGCCGGTCAGGACGCCGAGTCCGCCGATCGCCACGAGCATCGCGGTGGCGGCTCCCACCGTGGCGCGCCGCACGGATCTGCGCCGAGAATTTCCGGACAAGTACATGTTCCCTCGCCTTCGTCACACCTTGATGGGATGTACCAGGGGTAACAGGAACACGTGCGGAGGAAACCTACCTGCTGGTAGGCAAGATCTGAACAGGTCCGAACCAGGCGAAATCCCGACCGGCAAATCCCGGGAATCCTAGGAAACGATGTCTTTGCGCTCGAAATGGCGGAAAGCCAGCGCAATGAAGACCAGGGCATAGCCGACCGAAACCGCCGACCCCTTGATCATGCCCTCCCACTCCATGTCCGCCTGGAGGGCATCGACCCACGCGAACTGCCAGTGTGTGGGCAGGATTTCGCGCCACGCGCCGAGTGCGGTCACTGCGTCCACAATGTTCGAGACGACCACCAGGCCGACCGCGCCGCCCACCGCGCCCAACGGAGCGTCGGTCACCGTCGACAGCCAGAACGCGACAGCGGCGACGACGAGTTGCGACACCATGCCGTACGCGACGACCACCGCCATGCGCCGCATCGCCTCGCCGCCGGACAACGAACCGCCGATCGGGATCTCCAGCGGCCCCCACCCGAACGCCACCACACCGGCCAGCAATGCCATGGCCGGCAGCAGCAACAGCGCGAGCCCGCTGTACGCCAGCGACACCGCGAGCTTCACCCGCAGCAGCCGCGCCCTCGGCACCGGTGCCGCGAGCAGATAGCGCAGCGACGACCAACTCGCCTCACTGGCAACGGTGTCGCCGCAGAACAGCGCCACCGCGACCACCAGCAGGAAGCCCGTCGACACGAACAGCGCGAACGCCGTCAGATTGAGCGCGCTGCGCGTCGCCACGTCGACCAGCGTCGGCACGGTGTCCCGCTCCGGATCACCGCCCACCTTGAACGCGATGACCAGGATCCAGGGCAGCAGCGCGAGCAGGCCGAGCATCACCAGCGTGCGCCGCCGCCGCAACTGCCGCAGCGCCTCGACCCGGAACGGCAGGGTGTGCCGCGGCCGGTAGCCGTGCGCCCGGGACGGCGCGGCGTCCTCGGTCCCCCGGGGAACCGGCGTGGTCTCGGCGGTCACTGCTGTTCTCCGATCAGCGTGAGGAACGCGTCCTCCAGGCGGCGTTTCGCGGTCACCCGGTCCACCGCGACCCCGGCGCCCACCAGTTCGGCGACGACCGCCGACGGCTCGGCGCCCGCGAGGTGCACGAGCACGCCCTCGCCCTCCGGCACCGCGGAGGCCACCCCGGACATCCCCGAGAGCACCTCGACCGCGCGGTCCGGTACGGGCGTCCCGACCGCGAGCGTGTTCCCGTCCCCGGTGATCTCCTCCACCGGGCCCGACGCGACGAGCCGACCACGGTGCATCACGACCACGTGCGTGCAGGTCTGCTCGACCTCGGCGAGCAGATGGCTGGAGACCACGACCGTGCGGCCGTTCGCGGCGTACCTGATCAGCACGTCGCGCATCGCGCGGATCTGCGGCGGGTCGAGCCCGTTGGTCGGCTCGTCGAGCACCAGCAGGTCCGGCAGGCCGAGCATGGCCTGCGCGATGGCGAGACGCTGCCGCATGCCCTGCGAGTACGTGCGGACCTTGCGGTCCAGCGCCTCCCCCAGCCCCGCGATCTCGAGAGCCTCCTCGAAGTGCGCGTCCTGCGCCGGGCGTCCGGTCGCCTTCCAGTACAGCGACAGGTTGTCGCGGCCGGACAGGTGCGGCAGGAAACCGGGCCCCTCGACGAACGACCCGAGCCGGGACAGCACCGGCGCCCCCGGCGTCACGATGTGCCCGAAGATGCGGATCTCGCCGTCGTCCGGGTGGATCAGCCCCATGAGCATGCGCAGCGCCGTGGTCTTCCCCGCGCCGTTCGGCCCGAGCAGGCCCAGCACCTGGCCGCGCTCGACGGTGCAGGAGAGGCCGTCGACGGCGAGCTTGCCGCCCTTGTAACGCTTCGTCAGGCCCTGGATCCGCAGCGGCACTTCGGCGAGCGCGGCGATCGGGGCACGTTCCTTGAGACGGCGCTTCCCGGTCACCACCAGCACCACGGCGAGTGCCGCGGCGATGGCCGGCAGGCCCCACGTCCACCACGGGTAGCCCGGCGGCGGGAGCTTGATGCCCGGCACCGAGGGAACGGTCAGCGGGCCGACGACGGCGATCCGGTACGCGGCGGGCTCGGCCGGCGTCGCGTACCCCAGGTCGGTGGTGGTGAGCACCAGCCGCAGCCGGTGCCCGGCGTCGATCTCGCGGTCGACCTCCGGCAGCCGGATCTCCACCTCGCGCCCGTCCGCCGCCCCGACGACCCGCACCGGCGCCGCGAGTTGGTACGGCAGCACCGCGCCGCCGCCCGGGTCCACGTCGTAGAGCTTGGCGAACAGCACGATGTCGGCCGCTCCCGAAACCCGCACGCGCACCGTCGACCCGCCGGTGATCCGCAGCGTACGGTCCAGCGGCTGGGTCATGAAGAACGCGCTCTGCCCCGGCATGTCGAGCGAGAGCTGCCCCAGCGCCGAGGCGTCACCCGACTGGCCCAACGCACCGAGGAGTCCGAGACCGGGCAGCGTCGACATCGACGGCGGCGATCCGCCGGGCGGGTTGACGACGGTCTGCTCCGGCCCCGCCAGCGGCAGCGCCAGGTGGGTGCTGCCGTCCGTACCGGGATAGCGCGGGCCCTCGGCGACCCGGATGACCTGCTCGCGCGTCGAGGTGTCGACGCCGCCCAGCCGGGTGACCGAGAACGGCCCCGCCGGCACCGGCGCTCCCCCGCCGCCCTGCCGCCGCGCCTCGGTGGCCCGCGCGCCCTCGTCGGAGGCGAGCCACTTGTCGAACCACGCGACCGTCTTGTCCCGGACCAGCACGCTCTGCTGCGGACCGCCGTCGTGGCCGCCCGCCGTCCACACGACCTCCACCGGGAACCCGTTGGCCGACACCGCGCGGGCGGTCCGGTCGGCCTCGGCGAGCGGGAAGAGCGAGTCGTTCTGGCCCTGGATCAGCAGAGCGGGCACCCGAAGCCGGTCCGCGACGCTCGCCGGACTGGCCCGCCGCAGCAGTTCCACGGCCCGGTCGCTGGGGCGTCCGGTGCGCGCGACCTCCTCGTACACCGCGCACACCTCGGCGGTGAAGCGCCCGCACACCGACTCCGCGGCGTCGGCCGGGTCGGCGGGGGCGCCGGGCGGCTGTCCCCCGGGCGCGCCCGGCCCGTCGGTGCCCAGCCCGCCGGCCGCGGACGCCCCCGAGGAGAAGAAGACCCCGGCCCACATCTTCTTGAAGACGCCGGTGGCGGGCCCCGTGCCGGCGGCGTTCGGGAGCAGCGACTCGCCCAGGTCGTTCCAGGTCCACTGCGGCGCGACGGCGTCCACGCGCGGGTCGTACGCCGCGAGCAGCAGCGCCAGCGCTCCCCCGTACGACACGCCCGCCGCACCGACCCGCGGGTCACCCGGTCGGTCGAGCAGCACCTCGGGACGTCCCGCCAGCCAGTCGACCAGCGCCCGCGCGTCCGCCACCTCGTAGTCCGGCTGGTCGAGCGCGATACGGCCGCCGGACGCCCCGAAGCCCCGCGCGGACCACGTCATGACCACGTACCCGCGCCGCGCCAGGCCCTCGGCCTCGGCGCGCACGGTGGACTTGTTGCCGCCGAACCCGTGGCCGAGCAGCACGGCGGGCGCGGGTGCACCCGTATCGGGGTAGTACACGGTCGTGTCCAGGCCTATGCGGTCCGGCGACCCGGGGCCCGCGGCGACCTCGACCCGTTGCTGGCCGCTGCGCACGGGCGCGGCCCCGCCGCCGCCCGACGTCGTCACGATCGCCGCGAGCGCCAGGACGACGAGCACCAGCCCTACGGCGGTCAGGACCCGGGCCCGCCGGGTCGCGGGCATGCGGCGGGTGAGCGCCGTCCTCCACGTCATGGCCAGACCCTACGGCGTGGAACGGTGTCGAACGGGCATCCGGTCACGATGACCGGGCGGCGATGACCGGGCGAGGCGCCGCGACCGCCCTTAGAGTCGATCAAGGAGGTGACTCGTGCGGATCGCCCTTTTCATCACCTGCGTCAACGACACGGCCTTTCCGGAGACCGGGAAGTCCGTTGTGCGGCTGCTGCGCCGGCTCGGCCACGAGGTGGAGTTCCCGTACGCCCAAACGTGTTGCGGCCAGATGCACTTCAACTCCGGCTACCGGCGCGACGCCCGGGCGCTCGCCCGCTCGTTCGCCGAGACGTTCGAGCCGTACGACGCGGTGGTCACCCCGTCGGGCTCGTGCGCCGCGATGGTGCGCGACTACCACCCCGTGCTCGCGGAGGGCGCCCGAGGCAAGGGCGCCGAGGCGTTCCGTACGCGGGTGGCCGCGGTCGCCCCGCGCGTGTACGAGTTCACCGAGTTCCTGGTCGACGTGCTCGGCGTCGAGGACGTCGGCGCGTACTTCCCGCACAGCGTCACCTACCACCCGACCTGCCACTCGGCGCGCATGATCGGCGTCGGTGACCGGCCGCTCCGGCTGCTGCGCAAGGTCCGCGGACTGCGGCTGGCCGAACTGCCGCGCTCCGACGAATGCTGCGGTTTCGGCGGCACGTTCGCGCTGAAGAACGCCGAGACGTCCACGGCCATGGGCCGCGACAAGGTGACCGCGGTCATGGAGACCGGGGCGCAGGTCCTGTGCGCGGGCGACAACTCGTGCCTCATGCACATCGGCGGGGTGATGTCGCGTCAGCACACCGGTGTGAAGGTGATGCACCTCGCGGACATCCTCGCGTCGACCGGTCCGCACCCGGACCTGGAGGCGTTCCCCTCGGGCGACTTGGCGTACCCGACGCTGCCGTCCCTCGACCCGGTGCATCCGACCACGGGCCTCTTCGAGGCCGACGCACCCGCGGAAGGTGCCCCGCGATGACGACGGTACGCCCCGAGCCGACCTTCCTCGGCATGCCGCCCTTCCCCGAGGCCGCGCACGCCGCCCTCGCGAACCCCCAACTGCGTGCCAACATGCGCAATGCCACGCACACCATCCGAGCGCGGCGTGCCGCGGTGGTCGACGAGGTCCCCGACTGGGAGAAGCTGCGTCTGGCGGGCGCCGCGATCAAGGACGACGTGCTGGCCCATCTCCCGCGCTACCTGGAGCAGTTGGAGGCGGCCGTCACCGCCGCGGGCGGCACCGTGCACTGGGCCCGCGACGCCGCGGAGGCGAACGCGATCGTCGTGGACATCGCCCGCGGCCACGGCACCGACGAGGTCGTGAAGATCAAGTCGATGGCGACCCAGGAGATCGGCCTCAACAACGCCCTCGCCGCCGCCGGGATCCACGCGTGGGAGACCGATCTCGCCGAGCTGATCGTGCAGTTGGGCCATGACCTGCCGTCGCACATCCTGGTCCCGGCGATCCACCGCAACCGCCGCGAGATCCGCGACATCTTCCGCGACGAGATGGGGAACGCGGGGCGGCCGGCTCCGGAGAACCTGTCCGACCGCCCGGCGGATCTCGCCGAGGCCTCGCGGCGGCATCTGCGCGAGAAGTTCCTGCGGGCGAAGGTCGCGGTCAGCGGGGCCAACTTCGCGGTGGCCGAGACGGGCACGGTGTGCGTGGTCGAGTCGGAGGGCAACGGCCGCATGTGCCTGACGCTGCCCGACGTACTGGTGACGGTGATGGGCATCGAGAAGCTGCTGCCGACGTGGCAGGACATGGAGGTGTTCCTCCAGTTGCTGCCGCGTTCGTCGACCGGCGAGCGCATGAACCCGTACACGTCGATGTGGACCGGCGTCACCGAGGGCGACGGGCCGCGCGTGTTCCACCTGATCCTGCTCGACAACGGGCGCACCGACGTCCTGGCCGACCCGGAGGGGCGGCAGGCGCTGCGCTGCATCCGCTGCTCGGCGTGCCTCAACGTGTGCCCGGTCTACGAGCGGGTGGGCGGGCACGCGTACGGCTCGGTCTACCCCGGCCCGATCGGCGCGATCCTCACCCCGCAGTTGCGCGGGATCAACCAGCACGAGGTGGACGAGCAGACCGCGTCGCTGCCGTACGCCTCGACGCTGTGCGGCGCGTGCTTCGAGGCGTGCCCGGTACGCATCGACATCCCGGCGATCCTGACACGCCAGCGGGCGCAGCTGACCGACCTGGGACGCGGCCCCGCGCAGCGCGGCGAGACGGCCGCGATGAAGGCCGCGGAGTGGGCCTTCGGGCAGCCTTGGCGGCTCGGACTGGCCCAGCACGCGGCGTCGTTCAGCAGGCACTTCATCGGCCGGAAAGGGCACATCGGCAAGGTGCCCCGGCTGCTGGCCGGACCGCTGGCCGGCTGGACGGCGAGCCGCGACGCCCCCGCCGCGCCGCCCGAGTCGTTCCGTTCGTGGTTCAAGCGCACGGACGGCGGCCTGACCGAGGGCGACCCGGCCTCGGCCGGCCCGCCCGAAGCTTTGCTGGAGGAGCAATGACGGCGCCGACCGATCCCGCGCGGCCGGACCCCGCGGCGGACGATCCCGCGACGCTCCTGTCGCACACCGCATTGCAGCACGTGGACCTCACCGACCCGCCCGGACTGCCGCACACCGACCTGGCGCACCCGGGGCTGCCGCACACCTACCCCGGGCTGCCGTCCGAGGCCAAGGCCGAGATCCTGGCGCGGATCCGCGGATCGTTGTCGGGCGACGGGCGGCCGCCGCGGGCCGTGGTGGACCGCACGTACCGCCGTACGCGCGACGAAGGCACCGACCTCATCGGGCTGTTCGCCGAGCGCGCCGGCGACTACCGGGCGCACGTGGTGCGCGCGAACGCCCGCACGCTGGTCGACACGGCGGTGTCGCTGCTGACCGAGGCGGGGGTGGCACGGCTCGTGGTGCCGCCCGGCAAGCGGCTGGGCTGGCTCGCCGCGACCGGGGTGGAACTGGTCTATGACGACCCGCCGCTGACGACCGATCAGCTCGACGCGGAGGCGGGTGTGGCCACCGGGTGCGCGCTCGCGATCGCCGAGACCGGCACGATCGTCCTGGACGCCGGGCCGGACCAGGGCCGACGCGTACTGACGCTGCTGCCCGACTACCACCTGTGCGTGGTGCGCGCGGACCAGATCGTCGGCACCGTGCCCGAGGCGATCGCCCGGCTCGACCCGCACCGCCCGCAGACCTGGATCAGCGGCCCGTCGGCGACCAGCGACATCGAACTGAACCGCGTCGAGGGCGTGCACGGTCCGCGCACACTGCACATCCTGCTCCTGTCCTGACCGGCCCGGGCAGCGACAGCCCGGCAGCGGCAGCGGCAGCGGCAGCGGCAGCCGGGAACAGCCTGGTCCCGTCGGGAGTTGCCGCGGGTAGGGACCGCACTTGGGAGGCACGACGATGAGCAAGGGCCAGGGCGCCGACCAGGGCGAGGGGCCGGGCGACGGCTTCCGCGTCGAGCACGACTCGATGGGCGAGGTACGCGTACCCGCGCACGCCAAGTGGCGGGCCCAGACGCAGCGGGCGGTCGAGAACTTCCCGATCTCCGGCGGCACCCTCGAACACGCGCACGTCGCGGCCCTCGCGCGCATCAAGTCGGCGGCCGCCCGGGTGAACGCGGAACTCGGCGTACTCGACAAGGACATCGCGGCGGCGATCGAGGAGGCCGCCGCCGAGGTCGTCGCCGGGCGCTGGGACGACCAGTTCCCGGTCGACGTGTTCCAGACGGGCTCGGGCACGTCCTCGAACATGAACATGAACGAGGTGCTGGCCACGCTCGCCGCCGAACGCCTCGGCCGCGACGTGCACCCCAACGACCACGTGAACGCGTCGCAGTCGTCGAACGACGTCTTCCCGTCGTCCATCCACGTGGCGGCGACCGCGGCGGTGACGCACGACCTGGTCCCCGCGCTGGTGCACCTGTCGAGCGCGCTGGGCCGCAAGGCCGCCGAGTTCGCCGACGTGGTGAAGTCCGGCCGCACGCACCTGATGGACGCCACCCCGGTCACGCTGGGCCAGGAGTTCGGCGGGTACGCGGCGCAGGTGCGCTACGGCGTCGAGCGCCTGGAGTCGACCCTGCCGCGCGTCGCCGAACTCCCGCTCGGCGGAACGGCCGTGGGCACCGGCATCAACACCCCGCGCGGTTTCTCCGCCCGGGTGATCCAGGCGCTCGCGTCGGACACGAGCCTGCCGTTCACCGAGGCCCGGGACCACTTCGAGGCGCAGGGGGCGCGCGACGCGCTGGTCGAACTGTCCGGCCAGCTGCGGACCATCGCGGTCGGACTCAACAAGATCGCGAACGACCTGCGCTGGATGGGCTCGGGGCCGCGTACCGGACTCGCCGAGATCAGCCTGCCGGACCTGCAGCCCGGCAGCTCGATCATGCCCGGCAAGGTCAACCCCGTGGTCCCGGAGGCGGTCGGCCAGGTCGTCGCGCAGGTGATCGGCAACGACGCCGCGGTGGCGTTCGGCGGCGCCGCGGGCAACTTCGAGCTCAACGTCATGCTGCCGGTCATCGGCCGCAACGTGCTGGAGTCCATCCGTCTGATCGCGTCGGTCTCGCGGGTGCTTGCGGACCGCACGGTGGACGGCATCACCGCCGACGTCGAGCGCCTGCGCGAGTACGCGGAGAGTTCGCCGTCGGTGGTGACGCCGCTCAACAAGTACCTCGGGTACGAGGAGGCGGCCCGGATCGCCAAGCAGTCGCTGGCCGAGCGGAAGACGATCCGGCAGGTCGTCGTCGAGCGCGGGCACGTGAAGGCCGGGCGGCTCACCGAGGCGCAGCTCGACGAGGCGCTGGACGTGCTGCGCATGACGCGGCCGTAGGGCTGCTCCGCGGGACCACGGCGGGCCCTCATCCGCCCGTCGGCAGCAGCGCCTCACACACCGTCAGTGCCGCGGCGACCTCCGGCTTCGTACGGTCGAGGGCGGTGGCTCCCCCGGCCGGGACCTCCACGTTGTGGTCCTTCATGCAGCCGGTGAAGGCCTGTGCGGCCGAGACGGACGCCTCCGCGGCGGCGCTCGGGGCCGCGGCGCCCGGCGTACCGCCCGCGTTCGGTGCGTCGGACGAACCGGGTTCGCCTGGACCGCCGTTGCCCGGGCCGCCTTCGCCCGGTGCGCGGCTCGGGCGCAGTGCGGCGCATGCCTGCTCGGCCTTCTGCCATGCGGGATCGGTGGCACGCGGGTTGGCGCGGTCGCCGGGTGCTCCCGAAGGACGCCCGGACGGCCTGTCGGTCGGCCTGCCGCTCGGTCCGTCGGTCGGTCGCGCGGTGGGGAAACCGGAGCGCGGCGAGTCGCTGCCGTGCCCGCCCTGGGGGCCTCCGGAGGGCAGCTCGACGCCGTTGGCCGCGAGGCAGTCGCGGTACGCGTCGGACCCGGTTCCGCTGCCGTCCGACGCGCCGACCACGACTTCGGGAGCCGCCTTGCCGGACGTACCGCCGCCTCCGCACGCGGTCAGCACGGTCATCGCCGCCACTGTGCACAGGACTGCCGCCGACATACGTGTGCGGTGGGCGTGCCGGAGCATCACGGGAATCCTTCCGGGGCGTGGACAATTGCGTCCCACCCAATCGCGCGTGCATGGCGGCAAACCCGCAACTGCCTGGTGATCCGCTGGGAACCGTGGACGCCGCGCGCTCGGAGAACGCCGGTGACGGGGTGATTCGTGCCGGTTCGACGGAGGCGCCGCACGCCGACGCTCCCAGGAAACCCCCAGGTATCTCCCAGCCGCCCGACACCCGAACGGTCCAGGCTCTCCGGCCATGAAGGTTGTGCGACGACCCAAGACCGTGATGGTCAACGCGGCCCTGGTGGTGGCCCTGGCGGCGGGCGCCGGAGTCGCCTACGCCCAGTTCGACGACAACGGAGGGAGTTCCTCGAACTCCGCGCGAACGCAGACGACGAAGGTGGCCAAGGGCACCGTGATGGCCACGGTCTCGGCGTCCGGATCGCTGAGTTCGCCCTCGGACACGGGTGTCTCGTTCACCTCCACCGGCACGGTGACCAAGGTGGACGTCAAGGTGGGCGACAAGGTCACCGCGGGACAGGTCCTGGCCGAGATCGATCCCACGGCGGCCCAGGAGGACGTCACCGAGGCCGAACTCGCCCTCGACGTCGCCGAGCAGAACCTCGACAAGGCGAAGAAGGGCACGACCGTCACGCTGAACCCCGGCGGCAACGCGGGCGCCGGGAACGCGGGTACCGGCGGCAGCGGTACGGGCGGCTCCGGTACCTCCGGCAACTCCGGTGCGGGCAACGCCAATTCCAGCGGATCGACAACGACGGGCGGCTCGGGAGGAACGGGATCCGGCGGCTCGGGCACCTCCGGCGGCTCGGGCACCGCGGCGACGACCGGCGCCCCATCGGCGTCCGCTCCCTCGCCGACCGCCACCGCCACGGCTTCCCCCACGTCCACGGTCCAGGCGAAAGCCCTGACCGCCGTCGCCGCGACGCCGACGCCGAGCACGACCACCACGGTCGATGCCGCGCAGGTCGCCCAGGCGCAGGCCGCCCTCGTCCAGGCGCAGAATAAACTGGCCGATACACAAAGGGCGTTGGCCGGCTGCGTCCTCAAGGCACCGACGGACGGCATCGTGGCTTCCGTCGCCGGCAAGGTCGGCGACACCGCCTCGGCGGGCGGCTCGTCCGGCTCGTCGGGTTCGTCGGGCGGGTCGGCCGCCGCGGGCGGTACGTCCGGCGGCGGGGCCGGGACCACGACGTCGACCGGCTCGGCCGCGAGCGGGTTCGTCGTACTCGCCAACCCGACCGGCATGCAGATCAAGGTGTCGTTCCCCGAGGCCGACGCCGCCAAGGTCAAGGCCGGCCAACCCGCGACCGTCGCCATGAACGTCGACACCGCGGTCAAGCGGAACGCCAAGGTGCTGAGCGTCAACCCGCTGCCGGACAGCGGGTCTTCGTCCGGCTCCGTGAAGTACAGCGCCGTCGTCGCGCTCGAAGGCGACGTCAGCACGCTGAAGACCGGGCAGACCGCCAACGTCCAGGTGGTCGTGGCGCAGGCCGACAACGCCCTCAACGTCCCCTCCGCCGCGGTGACCGGCACCGGCACGACGGCTTCGGTCGCGGTGGTGGCCGCGGGATCGCAGCAACGCCGCACTGTCTCCGTCGGCGTGGTCGGGGACCAGACCACGCAGATTCTCTCCGGCCTCGCCGAGGGCGAGGAGGTCGTCGTGGCGACGGTGACCCCCGGCACCGGGTCGAGCGGCGGCAACACCCGTAGCACCGGCGGCGCGGCGGGTGGCCAGGTCGGCGGCGGAGTCGGCGGCACCGGCGGTGCGGGCGGCGCCCCGGGCATGCCCGGGGGCATCGTGCCCGGCGGCGCGGTGCCCGGCGGAGCGGGCCGATGAGCGCCCCGGCACCGGTCATCGACATCCGGCAGGTCGCCAAGGTGTACGGGCGGGGCGACGCCGCCGTACACGCCCTGCGCGGCGTCGACCTCGCCGTGGACCAGGGCGACTTCGTGGCGGTGATGGGGAGTTCGGGTTCGGGCAAGTCCACCCTGATGAACATCCTCGGCTGCCTGGACACGCCGAGCGGCGGCCGCTACCTGCTCGACGGGACGGACGTGGGCGGCCTGGACGAACACCAGCTGTCCCTGGTGCGCAACCGCCGGATCGGCTTCGTCTTCCAGTCGTTCAACCTGATCCCGCGCACCACCGCACTCGCGAACGTCGAACTCCCGCTCGCCTACGCGGGCGTCCGGGCGCGCGAGCGCCGCCGCCGTGCGCTCGCCGCGCTGGCCCTGGTCGGTCTGGGCGAGCGTACCCACCACCGGCCGAACGAACTGTCCGGCGGTCAGCAGCAGCGGGTGGCCGTCGCGCGTGCGCTCGTCACCGCTCCCGCGCTGCTGCTGGCGGACGAGCCGACCGGGAACCTCGACAGCCGCAGCACCGAGGAAGTCCTCGACATCATCGCCCGGCTCAACGCGACCGGCCGGACGATCGTGCTCATCACACACGAGGACGAGGTCGCGGAACGCGCCAAGCGGGTCGTCCGGCTGGTCGACGGGCTGGTCGCGGAGGACCGCCGCCAGGACGGCGCCCGCCGTGGCACGCGGCGGGCGGCGTTCCGGGCGGTGGGCGCGTGAACCCGTGGGAGATCGGGCGGTTCGCGTTCCTGGGACTGCTCGCCAACAAGGTGCGCACCGGGCTGACCATGCTCGGCGTGCTCATCGGCGTCGGCGCGGTGATCCTGCTCGTCGCGGTCGGCAACGGCTCGTCCAAATCGGTGCAGGCGTCGATCGAGAGCCTGGGCACGAACCTGATCACCGTGAGCCACACCGCCGGAGGCGGCCGCTTCGGCGCGGCCGGGCGCGGCAGCGAGCTCAAGGACCTCACGCTGGACGACGCCAGGGCGCTGGTGGACCCCGTACGGGCTCCGCATGTGAAGTCCGCGGCGCCGGTGCAGAACACGACGGGGTCGGTGGTGTACGCCGGGCAGACGACCACGGTCAACTCCGTCGTGGGCACCACGCCCGACTGGTTCGCCACGACGAACCACGAGGTGGCCCGCGGGACCGCGCTCACCGCCGCGGACGTCGACAACTCCCGCAAGGTCGTGGTCCTCGGCGGCACCACCGTCGAGAACGTGTTCGGCCCGGAGGACCCGGTCGGCAAGGACGTGCTGCTCTCCGGCATCCCGTTCCGGGTGGTCGGCGTGCTCGCCACCAAGGGCGGGGCCGGCCAGGACACCGACGACACGATCGTGCTGCCGGTCAGCACGTTGCGGGCGAGCCTGGCCGGCTACGGATCGCTCAGCCAGATCACCGTGCAGGCCACCTCGTCCGGGGCCACCGACGAGGCCGAGGCGGAGATCACCGCGATCCTGGACGCCCGCCACAAGATCACCAGTTCGGCACAGACCGACTACCGCATCGTGAACCAGGCGTCGCTGCTGAGCGCCAACGACGAGACGAACCGCACCTTCACGGTGCTGCTGGGGGCCGTCGCGGCGATCTCGCTGCTGGTCGGCGGCATCGGCATCACGAACATCATGCTCGTGACCGTCGCCGAGCGGACGCGCGAGATCGGCATCCGCAAGGCCATCGGCGCCCCGCGCGGCGCGATCCTCGGGCAGTTCCTCGCCGAGTCGACCCTCCTGTCCGTCCTCGGCGGCGCGCTCGGCGTGGCCGCGGGGCTGTTCTCGGCACGGTTCACGGTCGTCGGCATCGAGCCGGCCGTCGTGCCGTCGTCGGTCTTCGCGGCGTTCGGGGTGTCGGTGGCTCTGGGGCTCTTCTTCGGCGGTTACCCCGCGGCGCGGGCCGCGTCCCTGCGCCCGATCGAGGCGCTCCGGCACGAGTGAGTCGCCTGCGTCCGGTCCGGGCGCGGGCGGCCGGCAACTGAGGAGGTTCGAACCGGCATGGACAGCACACACGAAGCATCGGCCCGCGTCGCGCGGGGCAGGCACGGGGTCGCCGACGGTGGTGGCGACGACGCCATCCAGAGCGGCATCCAGAGCGGCATCGAGAACGACATCCAGAACGGCATCCAGGACGGTGTCGGGGGCGGCCATAACGGCGTGTCCGCGGACGACACCCGCGAGATCCCCGCGGTCCGTACCGACGCCGAGGCCGTGCTCGCGGAACCGCTCGGGGCGCGTTCGGTCGACGACGAACTCACCGCGCCGCCGCGGGCCAGGCTGCCGGTGCTGTCGCTGGCGTTGGCCGGTGCGCTGCTGCTGACGGCCGGGTTCGCGGCCGGGGTCAAGGTCCAGCAAGAGCGGGACGACGACGGGGGCAGTGCCGCGGCACCGGGCGGACGTACCGGCGCCGCGGGTGCGGGCGCGGCCGCCGGGGGCGCGGCAGGCGGACGCCAAGGGCAAGGGCAGCAAGGCCAGACCGGGCAGCAGGCTCAGCAGGGCCAGCAGGCACCGGGCGGACAGCAGGCCCCCGGGGCGCAACAGGGGCAGGCCGGACAGCAGGGCGCCGCCGGGGCCGGCACAGCCGTTGGCACCGTCAAGCTGGTCGACGGCGAATTCATCTACCTCTCAGATTCGTCCGGCAAGGTCGTCAAGGTGAAGACCGATCAGACGACCGCCATCACGGTCAGCGAGCAGGGTGCCCCCGCCGACCTGCACCCGGGTGACGCCGTCGTGGTCCGCGGCACGACCGGCGACGACGGGCTCCTGTCCGCCACCACGGTCGTCGAGGGGTCCGGGACCGCGGGCGCTCCGGGCGCCGGGGCGATCGGACGGGGCTGACGGTGGTGCCCGCAACGCGCGCGGGTCCGTCCGCGGGCACACCCGCAGGTGCCCCGGCGGGGCCGCTCGGCGCGGCCGGACCGGCGGGCGCGCACCAGGAGTCCCCCCGCACCCATCTGCTGGTCGTCGACGACGAGCCCAACATCCGCGAACTACTCGCCGAGAGCCTGCGGTTCGCCGGGTTCAGTGTGGACTCGGCGGCGTGCGGCACGGAGGCGGTGGCCGCGGTCGCCGCGCGCCGCCCCGACCTGGTGGTGCTCGACGTGATGCTGCCGGACATCGACGGCTTCGAGGTGGTACGCCGGCTCCGGGCCGGCAGCGCCCGCCCGCCCGTCCTGTTCCTGAGCGCCCGCGACGGGGTGGGCGACAAGGTGACCGGTCTCAGTCTCGGCGGCGACGACTACGTCACCAAGCCGTTCAGCCTCACCGAGCTCATCGCCCGCATTCAGGCCGTCCTCCGGCGCAGTGGCGCCGACGCCGGCACCGCGGACGGCCGCCTTGTCGTCGGCGACCTCGAACTCGACCCCGAAGGTCATGAGGTGCTGCGCGGCGGACGGCCGGTGTCGCTGTCGCCGACCGAGTTCAAGCTGCTGCGCTACCTGATGGTCAACGCCGGGCGGGTCGTGTCCAAGGCGCAGATCCTCGACCACGTGTGGCGCTACGACTTCGGCGGCGACATGAGCATCGTCGAGTCGTACATCAGCTACCTGCGCCGCAAGATGGACGGCGGCCGGCCGCGGCTGATCCACACTGTCCGCGGGGTGGGGTACGTCCTGCGCAAGCCGCCCGCCGACCCCGGTCCGGGCTGAGGAGTGGCAACGGCGGCCGGTGGCACCGGTGTTCCGGACCCGATCCGGGCCGACACGCGTGGCCGGGCCGGGCGGCCGGGACGGCTGTCGCTTCGTGCCCGCGTCGTCGCGATCGCGATGACGCTGGTCACGGTCGCGCTCGTGGTCACGCAGACGGTACTGCTCGGCGTGCTCGACCGCTGTCTGACCGACCAGGTGGACCGCCAACTGCGGCAGGCGGCCCATGTGTTGGCGCTCCGGCCGATGGAGCCGGGCGCGGCGGCTCCCTCCCTGTCGCCCTCCGCGTCGCCGTCGGAGATACCGGAGATACCGGAGAGGCGGCTGCGCACGCCGAACGGGCTGCCGAGCCGGATTGTGGCGACGTACCTCACCCTGGACGGCGCGGTCGTCCGCCACGTCCGGGCGCCCGGCGCCGAGGACGAGGCAGGGCCCCGCCTGCCGGTGCTGGGCCGGTCGGAGGTGGCCGGCCGGGACCGCAAGGCGTTCACCACCGGGGCCGCACCGGGCGGCGACGGCCGGTACCGGGTGGTCGCCGTACCGCTGGACGACGGCACCGGAACGGTGGTCGCGGCGCAGACGCTGCGCGACGTGGACGCCGCGGTGCGGCGTATGCGCAACGTCTGCCTGGGGCTGGGAGCCGGCTGCCTCGTCGTGCTCGCGTCCGCCGGGTGGTTCGCGGTGCGCGCCGGGCTGCGTCCGCTGCGTCGGATCGAGCTGACCGCGGCGGCCATTGCCGCGGGCGACCTGTCGCACCGCGTGCCGGCGGCCGCGCCCGGCACGGAGATCGGACGCTTGTCCGCCGCCCTGAACGGCATGCTGGCGCAGATCGAGACCGCGTTCGAGGCGCGGGCCCGGTCGGAGGCCCGCATGCTGCGGTTCGTCGCCGATGCGGGCCACGAACTGCGCACCCCGCTGTCCAGCGTGCGCGGGTTCGCCGAACTCCACCGGCTCGGCGGCCTCCGCGAACCGCACGAAGTCGCCCGCATGATGCGCCGGATCGAGGACGAGGCGGCCCGCATGGGCGGCCTCGTCGAGGACCTCCTCCAGTTGGCCCGCCTGGACGAGCAGCGCCCGCTCCGCCGCGATCCGGTCGACCTGCGCATGCTCGCCGCCGACGCACTCGACGACATCCGCAGCCTGGCCCCGGACCGGCCGGTGTCGCTCACCGGGCCGGACGGCCGGCCCGCCCGGCCGACCGAGGTCCTCGGCGACGAGCCGCGCCTGCGGCAGGTCGTCGCGAACCTCGTGGCCAACGCCCTGCGCCACACCCCCGACGGCACGGCCGTCGACCTCACCGTGGGGCTGCTGCCCGACGGGACCGCGCTGTTCGAGGTCCGCGACCACGGCGACGGCCTGTCGGAAACGGACGCCAAGCGCGTCTTCGAGCGCTTCTACCGGGTGGACTCCTCGCGCAGCCGGGGCAACGGCGGCGGCTCGGGGCTCGGCCTCGCCATCGTCGCCGCGCTCGTCCAGGCGCACGACGGCACCGTCACCGCCGATTCCGGCCCCGGGGCGGCCTTCCGCGTCCTCCTTCCCGCCCCCGCGTCCGACCCGGCCGCGTCGCCCACGCGCACACCCGGGTGAATTTTCCGCCCGGCAAAGGCTCAAAGGCAGGCAAAACCCAAAGTGAACGGTTGGCGGAACGGCTCCGACCCGCCCGCGCACGCCGTAACATCCGGGCATGACGGAGGCCGACGACGCGCAGCGCGGTCCGGCGTCGGCGGCGTGGGCCCCCGGCGACCAGATCCTCTGGCGCTATCTCAGGAACGGGCGGGTCCTCGACTGCCGCCCGGTGACAGTCGTACGAGACGACCCCGACCAGCTCGCGGTCTGGCTCGCCGGCGGCACCCGGCGCGTCAAGCCGGTGCTCCCGGACGGCTCGGACGTGCGCACCGCCCCGCTCGGCAACCGCTTCCGGCTCGGCCTCGTGCCGGCCGTCCAGGAGTGGTTCGGCGGCGGCGTGCTCATGCTCGCCCGGCCCGACGAACCGTGGTCGGTGTGGCTGTTCTGGGGCCAGGACCGGCGTCTGAACGGCTGGTACGTCAACCTCGAACGCCCCCGCGAGCGCTGGTCCGGCGGGGTGGACACCGAGGACCTGGTCCTCGACGTGTGGGTGACACCGGACCGCCGCTGGCACTACAAGGACGAGGACGAGTTGGCCGCGTCCCGCGAGGCCGGGCGCTTCACCGACGCCGATGTGGACGCCATCTACGCGAGCGGCCGCCGAGCCGTCGACGTGGTCAAGGCCTGGGGCCCGCCGTTCTGCGACGGCTGGGAGGACTTCCGCCCGGACCCCGCGTGGCCGCTGCCCGACCTGCCGGACGGCTGGGACCTGCTGCCGAGGACGGCCTGACCGAAAGGGCGCTTTCCGGCCCACCGGCCGCGACCCGGGCGACCCGCGGCATGCAGACTATGCCTATGCACGACGATGTGGACATATCCGCGCTGAGGCGCCGCCGGACGGTCAAGTGGCGGGCCGTCGAGGACGACGTGCTGGCCGCCTGGGTGGCCGAGATGGACTTCGCGGTGGCCGCCCCGATCCGCGAGGCCCTGCTCGACGCGGTCGGCCGCGAGGACTTCGGCTACCCGGACGACGACGCGGGGACCGGGCTGCCGGAGGCGTTCGCGGCCTTCGCGGCCCGCATGTGGGGCTGGCACGTCGACCCCTCCCGCGTCGGCCTGGTGCCCGACGTCGTGCGCGGCATCGAACTGGCCCTGGAGGCGTTCTCGCCGAGCGGCACGGGCGTGGTGGTCCCGGTCCCGGCGTACCCGCCGTTCTTCGAGATCGTCGAGCGCTCCGGACGGCCGCTCGTGCCGGTGCCGCTGACCACCGCCGAGGTGCCGGGCGACCGGCCGATCCTGGACATCGACGCCATCGGGCGGGCGCTCGCGGGCGGAGCGCGCACGGTGCTGCTGTGCAACCCGTACAACCCGGTGGGCCGCGTGTTCACCCGTCCGGAGCTGCTGGAGCTGGCCGGGATCGTGGACTTCCACGGCGCGCGGGTGATCTCCGACGAGATCCACGCCCCGCTGGTGATGCCGGGCGAGACGCACATCCCGTACGCCTCCATCCACCCGTCCGCCGCCGCGCACAGCGTCACCGTGACCTCGGCGTCGAAGGCGTGGAACCTCGCCGGGCTCAAGTGCGCGCAGGTGGTGCTCGGCGACGCGGGGACGGCCGCCACATGGTGGGCGCTGCCGTTCATCGCGCGCAGCGGGGTGACGACGCTCGGGATCGCGGCGCAGATCGCGGCGTACGACCACGGTGGCCCGTGGCTCGCGGACACCATCTCCTACCTGGACGCCAACCGCCGGGCGCTGGCCGACGCGGTCGCCACGCGCATGCCGCAGCTCACGCACCGCATGCCGGAGGGCACGTACCTCGCGTGGCTGGACTGCCGTGCCCTCGGACTGGCCGACCCCGCCTCGTTCTTCCTGGAGAAGGGCCGCGTCGCGCTGTACGACGGGCGGCGGTTCGGCGACGTGGGCGAGGGGTTCGTGCGGCTCAACATCGCGACGTCGCGCGGCATCCTCGACGAGATCACCGGCCGGATGGCGGGCGCGCTGGACGCCGCGACGCGGCGCTGATCCCGGGCTGAGGCCGCCTGCCGCGCCGCCTCGGCCGGCCGCATCGGCCAGGCCGCACGGACCGGACGGCCTCGGCGCGGACTGCAACCTTCCCCCGACTTGTCGGCTCCTACCCGGGTGAGAGCAGACAGGGGGACGCATGGACCGACAGCGGGACTTCACCGAGTACGTCCACGCAAGACAGGACCGCCTCTTCCGCACCGCGTACCTGCTGTGCGGCGACCGCGACCGGGCCCAGGACCTCGCGCAGTCGACACTGGCCCGGCTGTTCCGGCACTGGCGGCACGCGCAGCGCGCGGACAGCGTCGACGCCTACGCCCGGGCCGTGATGGTGCGCATCCATCTGAACGAGCAACGCCGTTCGCGCCACGAGCGCGAACTGCACGAACGCATCGACCCGCCGACCCCGCCGGACCGCCCGGAGGTGCGGCTCACCATCCTCGACGCACTGGCGCAACTCGCCCCGAAGGCCCGTGCCGTCGTGGTGCTGCGCTACTGGGAGGACCTGAGCATCGAGACGACGGCCGAGCTGCTCGGTTGCAGCGAAGGCAACGTCAAGAGCCAGTCGTCGCGCGCGCTCGCGCGGCTGCGCGAACTCCTGCCCGAACACATGCTGGCGGCCACCGAGCCGTCCCCGCACGACTTCTGACGTTCCGTCAACCGGTTCCCGGGCCCCGCCGCGCCCGGATGCGGAGGACCACCATGCAGCAGGACGAACAAATCCGACTTCTCCTCATCGAGGCCGTCGACGACCTCGGCCCCACGCCCGACCTCACCCCGCACGCGCTCAAGGCGGGCAGGCGCTCGCTGGCACTGGCACGTGTGCGTACCGGCGCGATCTCGGTCGTCGCCGCCGCGGCCGTGCTCACACCCGCCGTCGTGGTGGCGCCGTGGTGGAACGACGCGACGGGGGCGGCCGCGACGTACCAGGCGTCGATGCCCCTGCACCCGCGGGCCTGGCCCGCGGACTCGCCGCTGGAGGCGCCGACGGCGGCGTTCCCCGTCGTGGCGGGCGACCCCGTCGAAGGCGAGCCGGAGCTCGACGACGACCAGCGCCAGGTCCAGTACGCGTTCAAGCAGAAGGCCGCGGAGATCTTCACGTCCGTGTTGCCCGCCGGTTGGGGCGACATCGCACTGACCTACCGGTCCCTCAACGGCTACGCGCTCACGACGCCGCAGGGAGTGCTCCGGCTCACGTTCATGGGCACGCCGATCCCGCCGGGGGTCGACCGGGAGGCGTCGTACCCGACGACGTGCCCGCCGCCCGACGGCGTCAAGGTCCGTGCGGGCGACTGCCTTTCCACGACGCTTGCCGACGGCACGGGTGTCCTCGTACGCAGGTCGGGCGGGTACGACGAGGCCGGCGCGCCGACCGGGCCGTCGAACTTCTCGGCGCAATTCGTGCGCGGCGACTTCGTGTTCTCGCTCGACGTCGAACCCGACCGCGTCCGACCCGCCCCGACCGTGCCCACGGCCACGCAGGTGCTGGACATCGCGAAGAACGCCGACGTGGTCCGGCTCGCCGACTTCTGGGCGAGGTACCCGCGTCTCATGGACGACGGCTACCCCGACACCGCCGTGAACGTCACGCTCACCCCGGCCGCCGTGTCCCCGAGCCCGAACGCCGCCGACGCCACGGTGCACGTCTCCGATTCGCCCGTCTGGTTCGTCGTCACCTCTGGCGCCGGCAAGCGGTAGCGCCATCCGTACGAACGGGCCGTTCCCACCGCGGAACGGCCCGTTCGGCGTCCCGTGCCGGGAGGCTCACCCGACGATGCGGACCGGCAGTCGGGCCAGCGCCCCGCGCAGCGACTCCGCCAACTGCCCGAACTCCGCCGCCCGTCCGGTGCTCGCGCGCATCACCAGTCCGACGCGGCGGGAGGGGGCGGGCGCCGCAAAGTGCGCGACGGCCAACTGCGAGCCGGGGCGCGTCTCCACGGTGATCGCCGTCTCCGGCAGGAGCGTGACGCCCAGCCCGCCCGCGACGAGCTGCACGAGCGTGGGCAGGCTCGTGGCACGCGTCGCACCCGCCTCCGCTGCGCCGACCTCGCGGCACACGTCGAGCGCCTGGTCGCGCAGGCAGTGGCCTTCGTCGAGGAGCAGCATGTCGAGGTCGCGCAGGGCCGAGCGCGGCACGTCGGAGCGTCCGGCCAGCGCGTTGCCCTCGGGGACGACGAGGGTGAAGTCCTCGTCGTACAGCGGAATCTCGTCGACGCCGGAGGCCCCCGCGGGGAGCGCGAGCAGAAGCAGGTCCAGGCGTCCGGAGGCAAGGCCGTCGAGGAGCGAGTGGGTCTGCTCCTCGTGCACGTACAGATCGAGTTCGGGGTAGTCGTCGCGCACCAGGCGCAGCAGTGTCGGCAGCGTGTACGGGGCCACCGTCGGGATCACCCCGAGGTGCAGCGGCCCGGTGAACGGTCGCCGTGCGGACTCCGCCTCGTCGACCAGGTCGTCCAGCGCGTCGAGCACTCTCCGTGCATGCCGGGCGACCCTCTCGCCGGCCGAGGTCAGCAGGACGCGCCGCGTGGTGCGTTCCACGAGCTGCGCCCCGAGCGTCTCCTCGAGCGCCGCCACCGCGCTGGACAGAGCCGGCTGGCTGGTCCCGACCACCACCGCCGCGTCGCGGAAGTGCAGCGTGTCGGCGACCGCCGCGAAGGCCCTGAGCTGGGCCACTGTGGGGGTGCGCGTACTGATGACTACTCCTTGGCAAATGATCGGCAACAGTTTATGACACCCGACACGGGGAGCCGGGCCGAGCGGCAGCCCGGTTATTTGTCGGGATTTTGCGGACGATTAGTCGCTGCCGATATGACTTCTTCGTCAACCTTACGGCCGCAACGGCCTGCCGGATTCACCGACCGACCGGGCGGACTTCGTGCCATCCCCCGGCTGACCTCGGTGTTGCGGCCCCGCTGGGCGCCCGGAACAGCTCGCACACAGCCTCCCCGACGTGCCGGACCGAGGGCGCTCAACGCGGCGCGCGGTAATTCCGGATCTGCCTCGTCCACCGCCGACCTTCCAACACCTTCGGGGAATTTTGTGATTGCGGACTTCAGATCAGGACGCCGGTTGAATTCGGGGCGCATTGACGCCCTCTCCCCCGACCGGCTTCACCACGACGAGTATGCAACCGCCGCGCCCAGGCGTACTCTCGACGGCCGGTGCGGCGTGCCCTCGGGGCACGAGGCCGCGCGGTCGGCGTCGGCCCGACGAGCCGCTCACTGATAAGGGTTGGCTATCAACGGTTGTTGACTTGGCTATTTCCCTGATCAATGCCGCGTGTGGCACCTTGATCGAGTACGTCCGACCGGGGCCCGCACGGCTGCCCCGGGCACCATCGCGGAGGAGACCCAGTGCTTACTGTCGGTAACCAGTTCCCCGAGTACGACCTGACCGGCGTCGTGTCGATCGATGCGGACAAGGCGTTCGAGCAGATCACGCACAAGTCGTACGACGGCAAGTGGCGGGTCGTGTTCTTCTGGCCGAAGGACTTCACCTTCGTCTGTCCGACCGAGATCGCCGCGTTCGGCCGTCTCAACGAGGAGTTCGCGGACCGCGACGCGCAGGTCCTCGGCGTCTCCACCGACTCGGAGTTCGTCCACCTGGCCTGGCGTAAGGACCACCCGGACCTGACCGACCTGCCGTTCCCGATGCTGAGCGACCTCAAGCGCGAGCTGGCCGAGGCCTGCGGCGTGCTGAACGCCGACGGTGTCGCGGACCGCGCGGTCTTCATCGTGGACCCGAACAACGAGATCCAGTTCGTGATGGTCACCGCGGGTTCCGTGGGCCGCAACCCCGACGAGGTCCTGCGGGTCCTCGACGCGCTGCAGACCGACGAGCTGTGCCCCTGCAACTGGCAGAAGGGCGGCGAGACGCTCGACGCCGCCGCGCTGATGGCGGGCTGACCCATGGGTCTGGACGTCCTGAAGGCCGAACTGCCGGAGTTCGCCAAGGACCTGAAGCTCAACCTGGGCTCGGTCGTCGGCAACTCCAAGCTTCCCGAGCAGACGCTCTGGGGCACCGTGCTGGCCTGCGCGATCGCCTCGCGCAGCCCGAAGGTGCTGCGTGAGCTGGAGCCGGAGGCGAAGAGCCACCTCTCCGAGGAGGCGTTCAACGCCGCCAAGGCCGCCGCGGCCATCATGGCGATGAACAACGTGTACTACCGGTCCATGCACCTCATCGGGGACCCCGAGTACGGCAACCTCCGTGCCGGCCTCCGCATGAACGTCATGGCCAACCCGGGCGCGCCGAAGACCGACTTCGAGCTGTGGTCGCTCGCGGTCTCCGCGATCAACGGCTGCGGCCGGTGCCTGGAGTCGCACGAGCAGGTGCTCCGCAAGGAGGGCGTGCCGCGCGAGACGGTCCAGGAGGCGATCAAGATCGCCGCGGTGCTCAACGCGGTGGGCGTCACCCTGGAGTCCGAGGCACAGCTCGGCTGACACGCGCCGCGTCGCACGCGACGTCGCACGCAGCATCGGATGACCGCCGACGGGCGGTACGCACGGCCGAACCCGGCCGTGCGTACCGCCCGTTCGCATTCCCGCGCACGCGCGGCCCGTCAACCGGTCAGCCCGTCAGCCCGTCGGCCGGTCGGCCGGTCGGCCGGTCGGCGAGGACGCCGGTCAGGCGCGCCGGGCACCCATGCCGCCGAGCACGATCTCCTGGTACAGCCCCGCCACGTCGTGCACGCCGAGTCCGCGGTACGCCCCGCTGCTCGTCGAGATCGCGGTACGCACCACCCGCTGCACGAACCCCGGGTCGAGGTCTGTCCGGAACTCCGCCGAGCGCATTCCGTCCACCAGCGCCCGCGTCCACACGCCCTCGACCGCGCCCAGCAGCCGGTACAGCTCCGACTGCGGCACCTCCTCGGTCCCGCGCTCGTTGAGCAGGATCACCGAGGCGACCCCGTGCCCGGCCAGGGCCTCCACGGTCCGGGCGACCAGCCCCTCGAGCCGCCGGGTCGGCGCCGGCCGGGCGACGGCGTCCTTGTCGAAGGCCGCCAGCAGTTCCTGGAAGAAGCCGGTCAGCATGTGCGCGAGCAGGCGTTCCTTGCTGCCGATGTGGTGCGCGAGGCTGCCCACCGGCACTCCGGCGAGATCCGCGATCTGCCGCGTGGTGGTGACCGTGTAGCCCTGCTGCGCGAAGAGCAGCCCGGCCGCATAGCCGATGCGCATGCGTGCGCCGGCGCCCTCCGGGAGCAGCCGCGCCAGCCGGGCGCGCGGTGCCTCGTTGTCGTCCGGGCCGATGCCGACCGCCGGGGTCGCCGGGCGGGCGTTGCCGAGGATCGGGCCGAGCGGGCGCGACCGATAGGTGCCGGGCTTGGCGATGCCGCGGACGAAGAGGTCGACCAGCAGGCCGGACGCCTCGTCCGGGTCGTACCGCCCGCCGCCGCGGTACCACTGCGCCATCGCCCACACGCCGGTCTGCACGAGGTGTGCGGTGACCTCCGGGCGCAGGTCCGGGCGCAGCACACCCGCGCGTACCCCGTCCGCCATCACCGACCGCCACATCGCGCTGGTCTGCGCGGTGCGCTCGGACAGCCAGCGGAAGCGTTCCGTCTGGGCCAGCCGACGGCACTCGGCCACCACCACGATCGACGCCTCGGGGTGCTCCGCGACGACCGTCAGGCTGCCGCGGATCAGGCCACGCAGAGCGACGATCGGATCATCGGTCGCGGCCAGTGTCGCGCGATGCCGCTGCAGCGCGCCGGCGAAGAAGTCCTCGAGGATGTCGAGCAGCATCGCCTCTTTGGACGGAAAGTGGTGGTACAGGCTTCCCGACAACAGCTGTGCGGCGTCCGCGATCTGACGGACCGTCGTGGCGCCGTACCCCTGGCGGGCGAACAGCGCGCACGCGTGCCGCAGGATTTGCGAACGGCGGTCCGCGGGCCTGGAATGCGCCTGCGACCCCCCGCGAGCCCCGTCGTCGTTCACGCTACGAAGCGTAATCGCAGAGCGGACATACGCCACTCGTGACCCACGGTCAGTTCCATCAACACTGGTCACCGCGTATCACACGAACACCAAGAGTTACATCCATGGGGCTTGTCCAGGCGGCCCGCTCGCCGTACCGTGAGCTGGCATATCCTTGACCAAGTCATAGAACCCCGGTCATGGCACCGAAGACCTGGCGACAACGCGAAGGAGCGCAGCGTGGGCAACCCCGTCATCGTCGAGGCCGTACGCACCCCCATCGGCAAGCGCAACGGCCATCTCGCCGGGCTGCACCCGCTCCAGCTGCTGAGCAAGGCGCAGCTCGCGGTCGTCGAGCGGTCCGGCATCGACCCCCAGCTCGTCGACCAGGCGATCGGCGGCTGTGTCACGCAGGCCGGCGAGCAGTCCGGCGACATCGTGCGCCACGCGTGGCTGTACGCGGGCCTCCCCCAGCGCACCGGCGGCACCACCATCGACTGCCAGTGCGGTTCGGCGCAGCAGTCGGTCCACCTGGTCGCGGGCCTGATCGCGGCCGGTGCCATCGAGGTCGGCGTCGCGTGCGGCATCGAGTCGATGAGCCGCAACCCGCTCGGCCACACCCAGAAGCCGGGCCAGAAGTCGAAGCCCGACGACTGGTCGATCGACCTGCCCGACCAGTTCACCGCCGCCGAGCGCATCGCCAAGAACCGCGGCATCACGCGCGCCGACGTCGACGCGCTGGGCGCCCGCTCGCAGGCCAACGCCAAGCGCGCGTGGGACGAGGGCCGCTTCGACTCGCAGGTCGTCGCGGTCGAGGCGCCGGTGCTGGACGAGGAGGGCAAGCCGACCGGCGAGACCCGCACCGTCACCACCGACCAGGGCCTGCGCGAGACCACCGTCGAGAAGCTGGCGAACCTCAAGCCGGTGGTCCCGGACGGCATCCACACCGCGGGCAACTCGTCGCAGATCTCCGACGGCGCCGCCGCGGTCATGCTCATGGACGAGGACAAGGCCCGCGAGCTGGGCCTGCGCCCGCGCGCCCGGATCGTCGCGCAGTGCCTGGTCGGCTCCGACCCGTACTTCCACCTGGACGGCCCGAACGACGCCACCGAGCGCCTGCTCAAGCGGTCCGGCATGAAGCTGTCCGACATCGACCTCTACGAGGTCAACGAGGCGTTCGCGTCCGTCGTCCTGTCCTGGGCGCAGGTGCAGGGCGCGGACCCGGACCGGCTCAACGTCAACGGCGGCGCCATCGCCCTCGGCCACCCGGTCGGCTCGACCGGCGCCCGGCTGCTGACCACCGCGCTGCACGAGCTGGAGCGCACCGGCGGCAGCACCGCGCTGGTGACCATGTGCGCGGGCGGCGCCAACGCGTCCGGCACGATCATCGAGCGCATCTGACCGCTGCGGATCTGATGCGCAGCTGACCGAGCGCAGCTGACCGGCGCCGGGCGCCCGTCCGGCGAGCGTTCGGCGGACCGTACGGCAGGCAGAGACACCCGGGCGGGGCCCGCGGGATCCGATCGGATCCCGCGGGCCCCCGCGGCGGCGCGGGGGGCCACCCGCCGGATACCGCGGGGGGCGCCCCGAG
>NZ_JBEZFP010000029.1:0-80226 GCF_040649515.1 Streptodolium elevatio | reverse complement strand
CCCGGCTCGATCGGCACACTCGGGGTGACCTGTCCGTCTAACGGTCCGGTCGCCCGCCGTCGGCGGCGGGCGACCGGGACGCAGTACCCCTTTTGGGGCCCTCACAAGGTTCGACTCGAGGGAGAGCACAAACTCATCGGTCCGTGCGGCGACCGACCGCCGGAGTATGACGGCAAATCAGATTGCCGCGAGAGGGCGGGTGCCGCGGGCGGCGACGGAAGGCCACACGCCCGCGCCCTCCGAGAACGGAGGGGCGGGCGTGACTCGGCAAGCGGTCGGGGTCACCTGGTGCGGCGTCTCCACCAGCGCGGCCGACGTTCCCGGGGCCCGGCCTGCGGGGGCGCGGAGCCGGAGTCGGAGCCGGAGCCGGAGCCGGACCGGGAGCCGGGCGAGGAGTGGGACGCGGGTGTTGCGGACGGCGGCGTCGGGCGTACCCGGTCCGGGTGCCGGTCGCGCCACGTGGCCGCGACCTCCTCGACGTCGAAAGGCTTGACGTTGAGGATCGGACCCGGGGGCGGCATCCGCAGATGCTTGACGATCTTGTCGTTGATCTCGGTGATGATCGTGCGGGCCTCGCGCTCGGAGCGGGCACGCAGCGCCGCCGGCAGGGCGTCCTCGGCCTCTTTGCGGAGCCGCAGGGCGGGCGGCAGGACCGCGATGCCCTCGCCGCGCAGCTTGTCCTTGAGCCACCACGTCTCGTCGTACGGGGCGTCCGCGGAGGCCAACGGGCGGCCCGCGCCCGGCAGGTTGTCGAAATCCCCGCGTTCACGTGCTTCGTGGATCTGCCGGTCGACCCAGGAATCGAACGAGATCTCGGGCGGTTTGCGTTCGGTCACGACGGGGCTCCCCAGAGGTCGGCGATCACTGTCGTCCCGTCCAGGATGCCGCACCGGCGGAGTGAAACGGCGGCCCCCTGACCCCCGCGGCCCGGCTCACCCCGCCGCGGCCCGCGCAGTCGCCAGCAGCTCGGGCAGCGTGCCGGCGAACTCCGGGAGCAGCATCAACGCGACCGCCCAGGCCTCCGTGTCGGCGCCGAGGTGCCGCTCGGTGAGGCGGCTCACCGCGGTCCGGGCCTCGTCGAGGCGCGGCCCGGTCGCCGTCGTGAAGACGGTGAGTGCGGCGTACGCGAACGGGGCCTTCGCCAGGATCTCTCCCGCCGGCAGCAAGCCCTCCTGGTACGCCCGGCGCAGCTGGTCGTCCCGCATGCCGGCGGTGAGCGCGGCGAGTTGGCGGTACGCGTCCCGCCGTATCCGACCGCGCTCGTGCTGCGACCGGATGTGGCCGCCGGGCGACGGCGGGTGGTGGCGCAGGCGTTCCAGGATCCAGTCCGGGCAGCCGGGTTCGTCGCCGAGCGCGGTCACGACGTCCGGGACCAGCGCGGTGAGGCTGTCCTCGTGGCGGACCACGTCCCAGCGCGGCGGTTCGTGCGGCGCGAACAGGACCAGCCGGGTCAGGACGGCTTCGGAGCCGTCGTACGCGCTGGACGTGGGGTGCACGGCGCTCGTCCGGCGGCCGACCCCGCGCAGCCGCTCGACGACCACCTGGGTACGGCCCTCGTGCTCGATCAGGCGTCCGAGCGCGGCCCGCCCGTCGTCGACGGCGAACACCTCGTCGAAGCGCTCGGCGACGGTCTCCGGCAGTTGTGCGGCCGTCGCGAAGGCCGACTCGGCGGCGGTGCGGCCGCCGAGCCGCCACAGGTTGAGGAGCGCGCGGGCGAGCACGACGGCACCGGCCGGATAGGGGTGCCGGAACAGCAGCGCGGGCACGGCCCGCGCGACCACCTCCGCATTGACGGACTCGACCAGTGCGTACACGTCGCGCTGCGGCAACCCGGCGTCGGGTATGGCGATGCGGTCGACGTGGTGCGCGGCCATCGCACGGAGCATCACGTCGCGCGGGGCATGCGGGTTGCGTGCGAGGTGGGCCGCGACCTCGGGAGCCGGGTCCTCGGCGAGCCGCCGAAGGGTCGCCGCGGTGACGGTGGGGCTCTGTGCGAGCGCCGCGCGGCAGGCGACGGACCCGTGGCCGAGGACGTACGAGACGATCGCCCCGCCCTCCGGCAGCGCACTGCCGAGCACGGTCTGCCGGGTCCCGGGGTCGAGACGGTCGAGCACCGGCCCGATCACCGCCCACGACGCCTGACTCAGCAACAGCGCCCAGGGATTCACCGCCCGCCCCCTCTCCGAGCGGTCAGGCTAGCCAGCCCGACCGCGTGGCGGCACGCCATTTGCGCGCTCGCGCGCCGTGCCGGGGCCGCGACGCGGGGGCGCAGCGGTGCGCGGGGCTTGTGCCGGATGCTGTTCGGCGCATAACGTTTGAGGTCAAACAAAGCGTGCACCGGTACGCCGATCCGGGCTGCCGCATGCCCTCCGGCACGCGCGTGCGCACCGTGCGGGAAGGAGCCACAATGCGTGCCCTGATCATCCGTCATGACCACCCCTCCGAAGCTGGGTTCGTCGGTGAGCGGCTCGTGCGACGCGGTTTCGAACTCGTCGAGATGCTGATCGTGTCCGAGGCGGAGTACGACCGCCCCGGTGTCACGGTCGAGTTCCCCGATCCGCGCGACTTCGACGTGATCGTGCCGCTCGGCGCGCCTTGGTCGGTCTATGACGACCTCACCATAGGCACCTGGGTCGGCGACGAAATCGTGCTGCTGCGCGAGGCGTTGGCGGCTGACGTCCCGGTGCTGGGCATCTGCTTCGGCGCGCAGGCGATGGCCACCGCGCTCGGCGGGTCGGTCGAGCGGGCGGACCGCCCGGAGATCGGGTGGACCGGCGTACGCTCCGACGACCCCGGGCTGATCTCCGAAGGCCCCTGGTTCCAATGGCACTTCGACCGGATGGTGCTGCCGCCTGAAGCCAAGGAGATCGCGCGCAGCGACGTGGGGCCGCAGGCGTACGTCGTCGGCCGTTCGCTCGGCGTGCAGTTCCACCCCGAGGTGACCCCGGAGATCGTCCGGGCGTGGCTGGACAACGGAGGCGTACCGCAGGCGCTCGAATACGGCTACGACCCGGAGGAGTTGGGCCGCCCGAGGGCCGGGGCGCGGGAGCAGTCGTACGCGCTCGTGGACAACTTCCTGGACCGGATCGCCGGTCTTTGATCAGTCGTCTCAGTCCTCTGAGCCTTACGAGTGGTCTCAGTCGTCTCAGTCGTCTCAGTCGTCTGAGCCGTCCGAGCCGTCTGAGTCGTCAGGGGTGGTCGGCTCGATGAGCGGACGCATCGCCGCCGCCAGGTGCGCGCGCAGGCGCTCGGGCGGGGCCTCCGACAGCACATCGACCCCCGCGACCGAGGCGAGCGCGCCCATGCCGACGTTGAGGGCCAGGATCATCGCCGCCCGCAGTTCGGCCTCGGGGCCTTCGAGCCGGTCGGCGAGGGCGCCCACGGTGTCGCGTACCTGAGCCCGCATCAGGTCGGCGACGCCCTCGCGGCCCGCCGAACGCAGCATGAGGGCGAGCGGGTGCTCTCCGGCGATGGCCGGGGGTCGGGTGCGGAACCACGTCACGGAGCGGTCGGGCAGTTCGCCGAGCGGCCCGGCGATGATGGCGGCGGGATCGCGATCGCGCGACACGACCTGCACGAACAGCTTCTCCTTCGAGCCGAAGTAGCGGTAGATCAGGGCCGGGTTGACGCCCGCGTCGGCGGCGATGTCACGGACGGACGTGTTCTCGTAGCCGTGCCGGGAGAACCGTGCCACGGCCGCGTCCAGCAGCGCCGCGGCGGTGGCCTCGGCACAGCGGGGGCGCGGAGTGTCGGCCTTGGGAAACGCCTCGTCGGCCGCGGCCTGCGTGGCGGGAGGCTCGGCGGCTGCGGTCTCCATGGTCGTTGTCTCCCGGGTGGCCTGAGTGCCTTTGTCGTGGACGTGGCGCGGCAGTCACGTCGGTCTGCGGTCCCACGCACGCCGTCGTGCGCGTTGCCGTGCGCATGGCGTACGCATTGCCGTGCGCGTTTGTAGCACGCCCTGCCCATGCCCGCAGAGGGCGGTCCGGGTGGCGGCCGGTCGTCGTGGATAATGATTGTCGCCTACATGTAAACCAGGTTTACATGGGGTGCCACGCACGCGAGGGGAACCACCTGCCTTGACCGCCATCGACGGGACGCGAGCCGGCGTCCCCGCACCCGCCACCGGCCAGATACCCGCCCCGTCCGCCGCCGCCGAGCAGCCCGGCGGCACGCCTGGCAAGGACACCGGTCGGTCCCGCACCGGGATCGTCCTGCTGATCCTCATCCTCGGCTCGCTGACGTACTCGCTGCTCCAGTCGATGCTGTCGCCCGCCCTGCCGGTCATCACGCGCGAGGTCGGGACCACCACCGACACCGCGTCGTGGCTGCTGACCGCGTACCTGCTCGTCGCCTCGGTCACCACCCCCGTGGTCAGCCGCCTCGGCGACATCCACGGCAAGAAGAAGCTCTTCGTCGTCGCGATCGGAGCCCTCGGCGTCGGCTCGCTCATCTGCGGCCTCGCCGACAACATCAGCCTGCTGATCGTCGGCCGCGCGATCCAGGGCGTCGGTGCCGCGGTCTTCCCGCTGTCGTTCGGCATCGTGCGCGACGAGTTCCCGCCCGAGCGGCGCGCCGCCGCGATCGGCCTGACGTCCGCGGTCATGGGCATCGGCGGTGGCATCGGGTCGGTGCTGGCCGGACCGATCGTCGACAACCTGTCCTACCACTGGCTGTTCTGGATCCCGATGGTGGTGTGCGTCTTCACCGTCGCCATGGCCTGGAAGTTCATCCCCGACTCGCCCAACCGCGCGCAGTCCACGAAGATCAACTGGCTCGGCGCCGCTCTGCTCGCGGGCGCGCTCGCCGCACTCCTGCTGGGCGTCAGCAAGGGCCGCGCGTGGGGCTGGGGTTCGGGCACGATCCTGGGCCTGCTGTTCGCGGCCGCGCTGCTGCTCGTCCTCTGGGTCGTCGCGGAGCAGCGCTCGGACGCCCCGCTCGTCGACATGCGCGTGATGCGCCTGCGTGGCGTGTGGACCACCAACGTCGCGGGTCTGCTCACCGGCTACGCGATGATGAGCGCGATGTTCCTGATGCCGCAGCTGCTGCAGCTCCCGAAGTCGACCGGCTTCGGGTTCGGTACGACCGTCACCATGGCCGGCGTGTTCATGCTGCCGCTCGCGGTGGCCATGCTGATCGCCGGTCCCACGGCGGGCGTGCTGGAGGCCCGCATCGGCTCGAAGCCGTCGCTGCTTGGGGGTTGCGTCCTGCTCGGCGCCGGCTCGCTGCTGCTCATCGTCGCGCACTCGGAGCTGTGGCAGATCACGATCGGGCTGTTCGTGTTCGGCCTCGGCGTCGGTGCCGCGATGGCCGCGATGGCGAACGTCATCGTCGGCGCGGTGCCGCCGGAGCAGACCGGCATCGCGAGCGGCATCAACACGATCGCGCGTACCGTCGGCATGTCGTTCGGCTCGGCGCTGTCGATGGTGGCCGTCACGTCGCACACCACGAGTGCCGGGGTGCCGACCGAGGACGGGTTCACGGTGGCGTTCGCCATCGCCGCCGGTGCGGGCATCCTCGCGGTCGTGGTCGGGCTGCTGGTGCCGTCCACCCGGCGCAAGGCACCGGTCAAGCAGGTGTCCTGACCCGCCGCCTCCCGTCGAGATCTCCGTCGTCCTCGATCAGGAGCGACGACAATCGGCCCGGCCGGGCGCTCGCACCGCCTCGGCCGGGCCGTACCGGTCCAGGACCCCTTCGGCAGGCCCGGATTAGGCCGGGGTCGCCGTGACCGGCAGCTCTGTCAGGTCGGGGTGACCGTCACCCAGCTCCGTCAGGCCAGGGTGACCGTCACCGGCAGCTCCTTGATGCCGTTGACGAAGTTGGACCGCACGCGGCTGACGTCGCCGGCGAGCCGGATGTCGGCGATGCGCGGCAGCAGTTCCTCGAACATGATGCGCATCTCCAGGCGGGCCAGCGCGTTGCCGAGGCAGAAGTGCGGGCCGCCCTTGCCGAACGTGACGTGGTCGACGTTCTTGCGCGTGACGTCGAAGCGGTACGGGTCCTCGAACACCGCCTCGTCGCGGTTCCCGGACGCGAACCACAGCACGACCTTGTCGCCCTCGCGGATCCGCTTGCCGCCCAGCTCGGCGTCCCGGGTGGCGGTACGCCGGAAGTGGTAGACGGGCGAGGCCCAGCGCAGGAACTCCTCCACGGCGTCCGGCATGATCGACAGGTCGTCGCGCAACCGGGCCATCTGCTCCGGGTGTTGCATGAGCGCCAGCATGGTGTGCGAGATGGCGTGCCGCGTCGTCTCGTTGCCGGCGACGACCAGCAGCAGGAAGTAGTTGTCGAAGTCCGCCTGGGTGAGCGCGACTCCGTCCGCCGGCGTCTGGTTGACCAGTCGGCTCACCAGGTCGGTCCCCGCGCCGCCGCGCCGCCGCTCGGCGAGTTCGCGGCCGTACGCGAACACCTCCAGCGACGCCGGGCTGCGGAACGGCAGATCGCGGTACTGCTCGCTCTCCGCGCTGTGCAGCAGCACGTCCGCGTAGTCCGGGTCGGTGTTGCCGATGATCCGGTTGCCCCAGTCGATCAGCTTCTCGGTGTCGCTGTCCGGCACGTCGAGCATGCGGGCGAGTACGTTGATCGGGAAGTCCGCGGAGATCTCCCGGACGAAGTCGAACGTGCCCTTGGGCAGCGCCGCGTCGAGCGTCTTGGCGGTCAGGCCGCGCAGGAACGTGCCGTACTCGGCGATCGCCCGCGGGGTGAACTGCTTCTGCAGCAGCCGCCGGAGGGCGACGTGGCGCATGCCGTCGGTCTCCAGCATCGAGCGGCGGATGGCGATCTGGTCGTCGTCCAGCTCCTCGAGGTTGGTGAACCGCGCCGAGGTGAAGGTCTCCGGGTCGCGGTCCACGGCCACGATGTCCGCGTGCCGGGTCAGCGCCCAGAAGCCGCTGTTGGGCTCCGGCTCGGGCTGCCAGTGCACGGGGTCGTTCTCCCGCAGCGTGTGGAACATCCGCCACGGGGTCTCGCCGTCGACGAAGCGGTCGTTGTCGGCGAGGTCGACGTCGTCCAGCGGCATGGGCTCGGGCTGCGCGGACACGGCTGTGGTGCTCATTGCTGACTCCGTATCAAGTTCGGGGGCGGTCACAGGTGGTACGCGTACTCGGCGAACTCCCAGTCCGTGACGTGCTGGTTGAAGCGCGCGACCTCGTCGCGCTTGTAGGTCAGGAAGGCGTCCGCGAACTCCTTGCCGAGCAGGCCGATCAGGTCCGAGTCGGCGGCGAACGCGTCGAGCGCCTCGGCCAGCGAGGCGGGCAGCACCGGGGCCTTCGAGGTGTCGTAGCCGTAGCCCTCCAGGGGCGCGGGCGGGGCCAGTTGGTCGCGGATGCCGAGATGGGCGGCGGCTACCAGGGCGGCAGTGGCGAGGTACGGGTTGGCGGTCGCGTCGCCGAGGCGTACCTCCAGGCGGGCGCCCGGACCGCGCTCCGGCGGGATGCGCACCATGGCGCTGCGGTTGTCCAGGCCCCAGTCGATCAGCCAGGGCGCCAGGGTGTCCGGGCCGAACCGCTTGTAGGAGTTCACCGTGGGGTTGAGCAAGGCGGCGATGGCGGGGGCGTGCTTGAGGATCCCCGCGATGGCGTGCCCGGCGACCGCGGACAGGCCGTACGGCTCGCCCGGGCCGTCGAACGCGTTGGCGTCGTCGGCGTCCAGGCAGCTCATGTGGAAGTGGAAGCCGGAACCGCCCTCGTCGTTGAAGGGTTTGGCCATGAAGGTGGCCAACATGCCGTCCAGCCGGGCGAGTTCCTTGATGGACGCCTTGAAAAGGTACGCGCGGTCCGCGGCGTCGAGGGCCTCGGAGTGGTCGAGGTTGATCTCGAACTGACCCGAGGAGTACTCGTGGTTGCCGGTGGTGGCGCCTATGCCGAGCTTGTGCAGGTGGCGGAGCGTGCGCAGGAGGTGGGCGTCGGGGTCGCCGCGGCGGCCCGCGACGTACACGTTCCCGGTGGCCTCGCCGTAGCGCTTCCAGCCGCCGTTCCCGTCGGACTCGCACAGGAAGTACTCGAGTTCGGGGCCCACCACCGGGCGTAGCCCGGACTCCCGCGCCATTCGCGCGAGGACGTCGCGCAGCACGGACCGCGGCCCCTCGGGCGCGAGTTCGCCGGTCGCCGGGTCGGTCGTCTCGCCGAGGCACCAGGCGACGCCGGGCTCCCAGGGGATGAGGCGCAGCGTGTCCAGCTCGGGGTACACGCAGACGTCCGGCAGCCCCGCGTCCAGTCCGCCCGCAACGGCAAGGGTCTCGCCGCGCGGCGTCGTGTGGTAGACGGCGCGGCAGAATGCCAGACCGTGCGCGCACACGGACGGCAGGTGGTCGACCAGGACGTCGCGCCCGCGATCGGTGCCGATGAGGTCCGGGTAGGTGACGCGGACGACGTCGACGCCCTTGTCCTTCAGTTCGGCGACGGTCTCGTGGATCCGGTCCGGAACGGGTGGGTGCACCGGAGTCTCCTCGCGGTCTGGCAGGGCGGCGGCAGGAGGTGCGCCGATTCGTTTGAACCCAAACCATATGGACGCGAGGGGCGTCGCACAAGGGGTTCCGGGTGGTGACAGCAGGACGGGCGAGGGCATATCGTACGGACCCAAACGATTGATGTCCGACCGAAGGAGGCGCTGTGACCGGCGTGCGCGGTTTCTTCCACCCCAAGACCGGCAGCGGCCGGTCCTCGCTCGTCCCGGCACCCCCGTGGCACTACTCCGGTGACCTGCTGACCATCGAGTACCGCACCGACCCCGCGCGCGTCGCCGAGCTGCTCCCGGCGCCGCTGGAACTCGCCGACGAGGACCCCGGCGCGGTCGCGCTCATCTGGGCCGACTGGCAGTCCTGCTCCGACAGCCGCGAGGAACTGCTCGACCCGGTGCGGAGCCAGTACAAGGAGTGCTTCGCGGTCGTGCGGTGCAAGTACGCGGGGCAGACGTATTCGCGCTGCGTCTACATCTGGGTCGACAAGGACTTCGCCATCGCGCGGGGCCTGCACCAGGGCTATCCGAAGAAGCTGGGCTCGATCCACCAGACCCGTCCGCACCCGTACGGCCCCGCCCCGCGCATCGAGGCCGGCGCCGTCTTCGGCGCCACCCTCGCCGCGGCGGACCGCCGCCTCGCCGAAGCCGTCGTGACCCTCCGTCGGGAGTCGGAGTCCAACGGCTTCGTCAACGGACACCCCATGGCCCACCACCGCTGGCTCCCTTCCATCGAACCGGGCAAGGGCCTGGCCCTCGACGAACTCGTACTCTCCGGCGCAGCCTCCGCCGAGGTCGGCCCCGCCTGGTCCGGCGACGCCGACCTCACCCTCTTCGAGGCCCCAACCGAAGAGCTGCACCTTTTGGACGTACAGGAGACCATAGGCGCCTATTACCGCCAGGTGGGTGTCACCTGGAACGGTGGCACGCTGCTGGCCTCGGGGACCACGGCCGCCGAGTAGCCGAGGGCGCCGAGTGGCCGGGGACGTCGCGTAATCGGCGGTGGCGAGTCGTCGGCGGTGGCGAGCAGTCGACGGTGGCGAGTGGTCGAGGGCGACGCGCGTGCGGGGGCGACGCGCGCGAGGGTTGATAGGCAAGTGGTTACTTGCCTATCGTTGGGGCATGGCAGAGGATGTGTTCAAGGCCCTGGCCGACCCCACCCGTCGGCGCATCCTCGACGAGTTGGTGGAACGCGACGGTCAGACGCTGTTCGAGATATGCGGGCGGCTGACCGGCAAGCACGGCCTGGGGCTGTCGCGCCAGGCGGTCAGCCAGCACCTGGCCGTTCTGGAGGGCGCGGACCTGGTCCGCACCCGACGCCAGGGCCGCTACAAGTTCCACGACCTGAACACCGGACCCCTTGAGCTGATCGTGACCCGGTGGCTCAAGCCCGACGCACCGGAGAGCACCCCATGAGGATCCACCTGACCAGCGTCCTGGTCGACGACCAGGAAAAGGCCCTGCGCTTCTACACCGAAGTGCTGGGCTTCGTGAAGAAGACCGAGGTCCCGATCGGCGAGGACCGCTGGCTGACCGTGGTGTCGCCGGAGGCCCCCGACGGGACCGAGCTGGTGCTCGAGCCCGACGGCCACCCCGCGGTCAAGCCGTTCAAGGACGCGCTGGTCGCGGACGGCATCCCGTTCACCGCGTTCGCGGTGGACGACGTACACGCCGAGTACGACCGCCTGCGCGGTCTCGGAGTGCGCTTCACCCAGGAGCCGCTGGAGATGGGCTCGGTCACCACGGCGGTGCTGGACGACACCTGCGGGAACCTGATCCAGATCGTGCACAGCGCGTAGCGGGCTCTACCTGGGGGGATGCCCGGCCGCCCGCCCGGCCCTCACCATGTGGTGACGGGCCGGCGGCGAGGCCGTCACTCGGGGGCCAGCTCCTCGAAGAGAGTCAGTTGCAGGCCGGCAGGTGCTTCCAGACGGGCGTTCGACGAGTTCCACGGCGTACGCGTCGGCTCGGCGACCACCGTCGCCCCCGCGGATTCGAGGCGCCGGGTGGCGGCCTCCGCGTCGGGGACCTGGAACGCGACGCGAATGTGGCCCGCCACGCCGCGCCGTCCGACCTCGACCTCGTCGATGTACGCCGCGTGCGGCGGGTCCGCGATCTCCAGCGTCGCGCGTCCGGCCTCCAGGATCACGACGCGCCCGCCCGGCGAGGAGAACGCCGCCCGCTGGGGCAGCCCGAGTGCGTCGCGGTAGAACGCCAACGCCGCGTCGTAGTCGTCCGCGGTGACGACGATGCGCAGTTCGGCGACGGCCGCGACCTCGTCGGTGTTCACCTCGTCGGTGTTCACCGCGGTGGGGTCGGCCTCGGCGGCGGCAACGTGGGGGGAGCCGGGTTCCGGGGTGTCGGTCATGGGGTCTCCAGGTGAGGGTGTCGGCGACGCCGCGCGGGCGGGCGTCCGTCGGACCAGTCTCGGATGCCTTCGCCGCTGGAGTGCGGCCGCGACACGGTCGATAGGGTCTCGGCAATGGGCAATGATCGACGCAACCGGCGCCTCGTCGTGGGGGACACGACCTGGCGGTGGTCGGTCCGCCACCGGCACCACGACGGGCCCGACGGCTCCTGCGCCGAGGTCCTGTCGCTGCGCCGCGACGGCACGTCGGCCGTGCTGCGGCTGGTGTTCCGCGCCGGGAACGGCCGGTTCGTCGCCGACGGCTGGTGGTACTCCGGGTCCGTCACGAACGGCCGCGACCTGCTGAACCTCCACGAGCCAGGGGTGGTCCGCCGCTTCGTCGACATGGCGGCCGCCGACGGCCTGTTCCCGCCCGACGCCGTCCGCGGCCTCGAAGTCGACGCCTGGCCGCTGTACGACCGACTCGTCGCGGACGGCGCGCAGGACGCCGACTCACCGCCCTGATCTTGGCCGCGGCCCCGCCCTGTTCCCCGGCTGGTGCCCCGGCTGGTTCCCCGGCTGGTTCCCCGCCTCGCGCGTCCGTTCGCGCCGTGTCCGTGAACGCCGTACCGGGCACCGGCAGGCCCCCTAGCCTGGGACGACAAGGGGGGTTCCATGACAGAAGAACAGCTGGCCGCGTTACGCGAACTCATCAGTCGACTGACGGGCTTTCCGGGACTACTCGACGACCTGGCGGAGGACGCCATGGCCACCCCGGTCGAGGCCCAGACCGAACTGGAGGCGCTGAAACAGGCGTTCACCGCACTCGCCGAGCGTCTCGAGGACGACGCCATCGAGAAGCGCGTGCTCACCGCCGCGCGCAGTCTCATCGCCTCCGCGGGCGCCACGCTGACGGCCGCCGCCCGGCAAGGCCCGGCTGACGCTGGGGTCCGCGACTCGCTGGCCGAACTGGGCAGGGTCTGCATGGCTCAGATCGCCACGCTGAACCGCCTCGAACGCAAGGCCAAGGCCCTGCTCGCCCATCCCGACGAACCCGTCGTCCCCGAACACCGCATGATGGTGCATCGGCAATGCGTCGTGCAGGGCCGCCGCGTCACCGTGGACGGCGAGCCGGTGGCCGGCGGCGACCACCGGGACCTGGCCTGGACGCTCGCGGTCCTGTACGACCTGGGCGTACGGCGTCTTGACGTCAGTCTCGCCGTGCAACCCGGCGCGGTCGCGCTCGGCTGGGCCTTCGAAGCTGCCCGGGTGGTGTTCGACAAGCACCTCGACCGCTGGGACGTGGCCGTCAACGCACCGGTCAAACTGCCCGACGGCACCACCGTGCTGTACCTCCACCTGCGGTACGACAGCGCCGACCGTCGCCTGACCCTGGCCTGCGAGGGCACGTCGTTCAAGCTGTGGGGAGACGGCGCCCGCGGACTCGACGCGGTCAAGCAGATCATCCGCACGGACCTGGGCATGGGCGAGATCGTCGACGACGACGCGCACTGGACGGTCCCCGAACTCATCCAGTTCTACGCGGTCTGCCGCAAACTGCCGGTCGCGGACCGGGCGGCGCTCGCGGGCTGCCGGCTCGTACGGCGGGCGCGGCCCGACGAAGTGGATCCGGATGCCAAGCACGAGAAGGCCTCGTACGGGCATTCCACGCACACCATCACCGTGCTCGACGCGGTATTCGAGGCCGACGACTACGGGTTCGTCGGGGCGGGGGAGACGATGGGGCCGCACGCGCACTGGGTGCTCGCGCACGAGATAGGCCACGTCGTGGAGTTGCGGGACTGGCGCAAACGCTGCGCGAAGTTCGACACCGCGGACGTGGACGCCCGGATCGCGGCCAAGGAGAAGGAGAAGCGGGACCTCGAAGCGTGGTTGCAGGGTCCAGGGCAGCAGGCCGACACGAGCCTCTACGCGGAGAAGAGCCGCGAGTGCACGGCGCTCGGCAAGGAGATAGGCCAGTTGTGGGACGAGCAAAGGGAGTTGTGGGGCAAGCGCCACGAACTCGACGTGGCGGCCTTCCAGAAGACCGCCACGTCCGTGTGCCTGGAGCGCTTCCTCGCTCAGGTGCAGGCGCTCGGCGTCGCGCCGTTCACCTTTTACGCCGAGTCGAGTTGGGCGAAGAACAAGAAAGGCGAGCTGTTCGCGGAGGCGTACACGATGTTCGTGAACGAGCCGGAGACGCTGCGCTGGATCTCGCCGGGTCTGCACGACTGGTTCGTACGCCGCGAGTACTGGGTCGACTGACCGGCGGACACCGGTACGTCCTCACAAGGCACTGACCCGGCGCACGATCTCGCGGCAGAGGGACGGGATTTCGGCGCGCTCGTCGGTGTACTGGGACGGCTTGACGCAGATGGTGGTGAAGCCACGGGCCATCTGCTCGGGGATCGATTCGAGAGCGAGGGCGATCGGGGCCGGCGAGTTGTCATCCGGGAAGGTGGGCCGGATGCCGCCGACCATTTCGAGGGCGTCGGCGTCGCGGCCCGCCTCGGTCATCGCGGCGCGCAGTGCGGCCATCTCGTCGGCGGTCGGCCGGCCGAGCGGGTGGAAGCCGTGGCCGTACCGGACGAGGCGGCGCAGAACCGCGCCGTGCACCGAACTCCCGCCGAACCAGAGGCGCGGGCCGTCCGGACGGTACGCCTTGGGGACCAAGTACGCGTCCTCGAACCGGTAGTGCTCGCCCTCGAACGACGCCGGGGTGTCCCGCCACAGGGCCTCCCACGCGGCGAGGTGCTCGTCGAGCAGTTTGCCGCGCCGCGCGAACGGCACGCCCAGGGCTTCGTACTCGGGGCGGTGCCAGCTCACGATGGGCTGTGCGACGAGGCGTCCCTCGCTCAGCAGATCGAGCGTCGCCAACTGCTGTGCCAGGGCCAGCGGGTGGCGCAGCGGCGCGATCACGCCCGCGGCGACCAGGCGGAGCCGCGTGGTCGCGGCGGCGATCGCGGACAGCAGGAGCAGGGAGTTGGGCCAGGGGGTCGCGGGGTCCTGGTTGCCCGGCAGGGCGTACTCGCGTGGATTGGCCATCAGGCCGTTCGCGTCGGCGCCCTTGCCGAGCACGATGTGCTCGCTCACCATGACGGCGTCGAAGCCGGCGTCCTCGGCCTCGCGCGCGATGTCGACCAGGCCGCGGAGGTCACGCGGGTCGGTCAGGGTCCAGTTCTCGCTGAGGACGAGGACGAGCCTGGGGGCGGCGGGGGCGGGCATCGATCTCCCTTGCTGTGTGGTGGTGGTGACGTACGGTCAGCTCTGCGGGCCGCGCCCTATGCGGGCGTACACGTCGGGCCGGGCGGTGCGCAGCCACGCGCCGTACGCGCTGCCGACGACCCCCGCGCCGATGACCAGCGCGGGCAGGATCCAGCGCAGCGACGAGCCCGAGTCGACGCCGAGCAGGACACCGAACTTGCGTACGGCAAGCACGAATACGAAGCCGAGGGCGACGGCGGCGATGACCGGTGCGACGAGCCGGTTCCAACTGCTCTCGCCGACCGCCCGGCCGTTGCGGCGGAAGTACGCGAGCACGGCGAGGGAGGTGAGCACCAGCAGCAGGATCACGCCCAGGGCCCCGAGGTTGGTCAGCCAATTGAACAGCGTCGCCATCGGGTCCTTGCCGAGCGACGCGAACACCGCGACGACGGCGAACGCGAGCGCGGTCTGCGCCAACGAGCCGACGTAGGGCGAGTCGTGGCGGCCGTGCGTACGTCCGAGCGCGCGCGGCAGCACCTGCTCGCGGCCGAGCGAGAAGAAGTAGCGGGCGACCGCGTTGTGGAAGGAGAGCAGCGCGGCGAACAGGCTCGTGATGAGGAACACCTGCGCGGTGTCCGAGAATCCGGAGCCGATCTGGTCCTCGCCGAGGACGAAGACCAGGTTCGGCCCGTTCTCCTGGGCGGCGGCCACCGCCTTGTCGGTGCCCGCACCGGTCATCATGGCCCATGCGGTGATCGCGTACAGGACGCCGATCACCAGGACGGCGATGTACGTGGACCGGGCGATGGTGCGCTTCGGGTCCTTGCACTCCTCGCCATACAGGGCCGCCGACTCGAAGCCCATGAACGACGCCATCACGAAGCAGAACGCGGCGCCGGTGGAGCCTGCGGTCAGCGCGTCCCACGTGAACGGGTCGAACGAGATGCCGTCGGGCGCGGAGGTGAACGAGCTGAAGTCGAAGACGACGACGGTGACGGTCTCGACCACGAGGAGGACGGCGAGGACGCGGGCGTTGAGGTCGATGCGCAGGTATCCGAGGATCCCGACGAGGCCGATGCCGACGAAGACGACGACCCACCACGGGATGTCCCAGCCGAACTTCGCGTCGAGGAAGTCGGCGGTGGTGAAGCCGAAGAGGCCGTAGATGCCGACCTGCATGGCGTTGTACGCCACGAGCGCGACGAAGGCGGCGCCCACCCCCGGGACGCGGCCGAGGCCGTGCGAGACGTACGCGTAGAAGGCGCCGGCGCCGGTGATGCGGCGGCTCATGGCGGCGTACCCGGCGCTGAAGACCACGAGCATTGCGGCGAGGAGCAGGTAGACGAGCGGAATGCCGGTGGTGCCGGTGACGGCGAGGCTCTGCGGGATGCCGCCGGCGGCGACGGTGAGGGGGGCGGAGGCGGCGACGACGAAGAAGACGATGTGCGCCACGCCGAGCGAGCCGCGGGGCGGCGGCGCGTCGTCGTCGGCGGTGGTGCGGGTCGCTCTGCGTACCGGGGGTTCCTCGACGGCCATGGCGGGTCTCCCGTGGGGGTGGACGCCGGATCAGGGAGGACGGGACACTGTCCGGCGGATCGTTTGGGTCCGTACGGTCTGCGGTGTGGCTGATCGTACGGATGCAAACAGGCCGCCACAAGGGCTAGATTTCGGGCGGAGCGACGTGGTGGACGTCGTGACGCGGAAGCGACGGGAGAGCACGCACGTGGTCGGCAAGCGGACCATCACCGAGACCGAGAAGGTCGTCCAGGCGCGGCTGGGGGACATCCCGCTGCGCCGCGAGCAGATGGCCGCGGTGTCGAACATCTACCGCGCGGCGACGGCGGTACGGCAGCACTTGGAGAACTCCGTGCTCCGGGAGGCGGAGCTGACGTGGACGGCGTTCACCGTGCTGTGGGAGGTGTGGATCTGGGGGGAGTCCGAGACCCGGCACGTCGCCGAGGAAGCCGGCATCTCCAAGGGCACGCTGACCGGCGTCGCGCGCACCCTGGAGACGCGGGGGCTGCTGAAGCGCACTCAGCACGCCTCGGACGGGCGCCTGGTGCTGCTCGGGCTGACGCCCGCGGGCGAGGAGCTGATGGCGAGGGTGTTCCCCGCGTTCAACGCGGAGGAAGCTTTCGTCACCGACGACTTGACGGCGGACGAATGCCTGGACCTGGCAGCCGGGTTGCGCAAGATCGTCGCCCGCTTGGAGGCGAAGGGCGAGGAACGCCGCGAGGAACTGCTCGCCGGCCAGGCCCCGAAGCCCAGGCGCAGCGGCCGCCGCCCGAAGTCCTGAGGCAGCACCCCCGTGCCGGCGCCGCCCCTTGGCGTTCACCGGACCATGCCGAGTTTCCCCGGTGGGCGGGTGGTCAGGCGGCGGGCGTGTCGAAGTAGTGGCGGTCCAGGTCTTCGACGAATCCGATCTGCGTGGGCTCCCAGCCCAGGAGTTCGCGCGTCAGAGCGTTCGAGGTCGGGATGTCGGACGCGAAGAACCCCGCGATCCAGCCGAAGTGTTCGTCCGCCTCGGCCCGCGGGACCGCGACCACCGGGATGCCGAGCCGCCGTCCGATCACCTCCGCGATCGTACGTGCGGGCACGCCCTCGTCCGCGACCCCGTGCAGCGTCGCGCCGGCCGGTGCGGACTCCACCGCGAGGCGGAACAGCCGTGCGGCGTCGAGCCGGTGCACGGCGGGCCAGCGGTTGGCGCCGTCGTGCACGTAGCCGGAGACGCCCTTGTCGCGGGCAATGCCGATCAGGGCCGGGACGAAGCCGTAGTCCCCGGCGCCGTGGACGGTCGGAGCCAGGCGTACGACGGACGAACGTACGCCGCGGGCCGCCAGCGCCCGGGTCAGGTGCGCGTTGGCGAGGCGCGCGTTGGTTTCCTCGGCGGCGGGCGCGTCGCCGGTCCCGTCGCGCTCGGTGAGTACGCGCCCGTCCCCGAGCCCGATGATTCCGGAAGCGATGACGAGCGGCCGGTCGGAATCGGCGAGGCCGTCGCCGAGTGCCTCGATCGCGCGGTGGTCGGCCGCGACCGCGCCGGGGTAATCGCCGCTGAAGGCGATGTCGTGCTTGAAGGCGAGATGGACGACGCCGTCCGCCGAGGCGGCGGCCTTGCGCAGGTCGTCGAGGTCGTCGAGCGAACCGTGGTGGACGTCGGCCCCGGCCGTGGTGAGCCGCGCGGCCGCTTCGGCCGACCGGGCGAGCCCGACAACCGTGTGACCTGCGCCGATGAGTTCGGGTACGAGTGCGGAGCCGATCCAGCCGGAACCGCCCGTGACGAAAACGCGCATGGAAATGAGACCTCCAGAGGCGGCCGTGCCGCCGAGAGATGAGCGCCTGACCGGTGATGTCAGGCACTGACATCACAGTAACCCTGATGTCAGCCACTGTCATCCCACTTAGAATCCGACCATGAACCGATGGGAGCCGAACGCGCGCGGCCGTCTCGAAGCAGCGGCTCTCGATCTCTACGTCGAGCGGGGCTTCGCGCAGACCACCGTCGCGGAAATCGCCAAGCAGGCGGGACTGACCGAGCGCACGTACTTCCGGCACTTCGCCGACAAGCGCGAAGTGCTCTTCGGAGGCTCGGAAGAACTGGCGCAACTGATCGCCGCGACCATCGCCGACCAGCCGGAGTCGGCCGCGCCAATAGACGCCGCCGCGGCAGCGGTCGAGGCGATGGGCGACAGATTGCAGCCGCGCCGCGAGCGCGCGGTACGGCGGCAAGGCGTCATCGCCGCCAACCCGGAGTTGCAGGAACGCGAGCTGACCAAGCTCGCGTCCATGGCCACGACGATCGCCGACGCGCTCCGCGAGCGCGGTACGCCCTCCCCGACCGCCGGCCTCGCGGCCGAGACGGCCATCGGCGTATTCAAGGTCGCCTTCGAACGCTGGACCACCGCCGGCACCTCGTCCGACCTCGCCCAATTAATACGAGACTCCTTCACCGACCTGAAGGCACTACTGGCGGAGGTCAGTCCTTGAGGGACTCGGTGAGGGCCGACCAGGTCCACTTGTTCGGTGACTCGTACGGTGTGGTCCCCGACCCACCCGCGGACGGCCCGTCAGCCGTCCGTTCCTCGGCCGAGCGGCGCTGAACTGCTCGTGTCGGACGACCATTCCCGCGATTGCGCATCCGGTTTCGACAGTCGGCTCGGCCACCACATGCGGCGGTCCAGGTCGACGGTCAACGCGGTGACGAGGATGGACCGGACGACCAGGGTGTCCAGCAACACGCCCAGTGCGACGGCGAAGCCGATCTCGGTGAAGGCGACGACCGGCAGCGTCGCGAGCACGGCGAACGTGCTGGCCAGAATCAGACCCGCCGACGTGATGACGCCGCCCGTCGCCGCGAGGCCGATCACCGCGCCCTCACGCGTACCGCGATGTGCCGCTTCCTCGCGTACGCGAGTCATCAGGAAGATGTTGTAGTCGATGCCCAACGCGACCAGGAACACGAACACGAAGAGCGGGAACGCGTTGTCCTGGCCCGCGAAGTCGAAGACGTGCTCGAAGACGAACACGCTGATGCCGAGCGCCGCCGCGTACGACAGCACGACCGTCGCGATCAGCACCAACGGCGCGACCAGGGCCCGCAGCAGCAGGCCGAGGATCACCAGCACCACGACCAGCACCAGCGGGATGATCACCTTGTTGTCCTGCGTGGCGGCGTGCTCGGCGTCCATGATCACCGCCGTACCGCCGCCGACGCGCGCGTCCGCGTCCGGCACCGCGTGCACCGCGTCGCGTACGCGTTCCACCGTGTCCTTCGCCGCCTGGCTGTCCGGACGGTCGTTGACGGTCGCCTGGAAGAACGCCCGGTCGCCCTCAACTGCCGCCGGTGTCACGGCCGATACCCCGGGATCGGCGCGTACGGCCGCCTCGACCTCGGGCGTCGCGGGCGCGTTCGCGATCACCGAGATCGGGTCGCCGGTGCCGGCCGGGAAGTGCTGGTCCAGCACCTCCTGGCCGACCACCGAATCCGGCTTGTCGGTGAAGCCGTCCGCCGCGCTCAGGCCGGTCGCGTTCAGCGACACCAGCCCGACCGTGCACGCCGCCAGCGCAAGCCCGGTTCCGATCCACACCCTGCGCGGCCGCCGCGCGATCGCATTGCCGATGCGCGCCCAACGGCCGGACCGCGTCGGCTCATCGCTCCCGTACGTCGGCTTGACCGGCCAGAACACCCACCGGCTCACGACCACCAGCAAAGCCGGCAACAGCGTGAGCATCGCGGCCAGAGCCACCAACACGCCGATCGCACACACCGGTCCCAGCCCGCGCGTCGAGTTCATCTCCGCGGCCATCAGGCACAGCATCGAGATGACGACCGTCGCCGAACTCGCCAGAATCGCCGGCCCCGCACGATGCAGCGCCAGCGCCATCGCCTCGTGCCGGTCCTCGTGCCGCCGAAGTTCCTCGCGGTAGCGGGCCGTCAGCAAGAGGGCATAGTCCGTCCCCGCACCCAGGACCAACACGATCAGGATGCCCGCGCTCTGCGCGTTGACGGTAAGCCCCGCGTGCTCCGCCAGCAGGTAGATGACCGCCTGCGAGACCACCAACGACACACCCGCCGCCAACAACGGGAACAACCACAACACCGGGCTGCGGTACGTCAGCAGCAGCAACAGCACGACCACCGACACCGTCGCGACGAGCAGCGTGCTGTCGATCCCCTCGAACGCCTCCGCCTGGTCGGCCCCGATACCGCCCGGACCGGTCACGTGCGTGGTCATGCCCTGGTCGTTCGCGCCCGCGACGTCCCGCAGCCGGTCGACGGCCGGAGTGAGGTTCTCCCAACCCTCCTCGCCGACCTCGATCGGCACGATCGTCTGCATCGCCTCGCCGTCAGGCGACACGACCGGCCCGATCACCGGCCCGACGACATGCGGCGCGGTCGCGAACTCCGCCGCGTCGCTCGTGCCCTTGGCCGTGTCGGCGGGAGTGACGCCCCCTGGACGTTCGTAGACCACGACGGCCTGCAAGGTCGTCGTGGCCTCGAAGTTCTTCTGCTCGTCGATGACTTTCGTCGACTCCGCGTTGCCGGGCAGCCAACTGGACGCCTGATTGTCCTCGGCGTCCGACAGTTTGCCGGCCAACGGCCCGGCCACCACCAGCAGAAGGAGCCAGATCACCACGACCGCCCACTTCGTACGGCGGCCACAGGGGAGGGACGCAAGTCTTTGGGTCGGACTCATGGGACGTTCCGCGGAATCTTCCGATCACCGAAACCCCGAGCGTCACGTGCACCGGCCCCGGCACCCCCTCCGCCGGACCCATTCACCCAGCCTCCCACCACCCCCACAATCCCGCAGCCCGAGCCACAGCCTTGCGGTCCAACGCGATTGTGACCGTGTTCTCCGCGTCGTAGGTGCGGGCAGGCGGAGCGGCGCTCAGGCGGCGAGGGGGAGGTCTGGGGTGCGGAAGACCTGGCGGTCGGGCGCAGACCTCGCAGGCTTCGCGGGCGGCGGCCCATGGCGAAGGCGGCTGTCGCCGTCGCGTCGGCCTCGGTGAGGGACGGCGCGACGACGGTCAGGCCGAGGAGCTCGGTCGCGGGACGGCCGGTGCGGCCGTCGAGGATGTGGTCGCCGCGCTCGTGGCGGGCCGAGGTGGCGACCGCGGCGTCGTGGATGCCCAGGACCGCGCAGAGTTGACCGGCGGGTTCGGGGTGGCGGACGCCGACGCGCCGTGGCGCAGGTCAGGCGGTTCGGGGGTCCGGTCCCACCCTGTCGGCGGCGTCGCGGACGAGCGCGTGCATTTCCGCGGCCGATCCCGCGGCCAATCGGTAGACGCCTTGGAGGCTGACAAAACGCTTGAGGAGACCGTCCTCGACGTATTTCAGGGTGCGTTCGCCCCGCCGTGACGTGTACGTGAGCCGCTCCAACATCGTCGGAGGCACCACGGTCTCGAAGTCGAGGGGCGTCCCGGCCGTGCCGACGAGGATTTCGCGGGCGCAGCCTTCCAAACCGCCCGGGTACCAATCGAGAAAGCGCTCGTGCTCCTCGGGCGTGAGCATCTTCTCCGGCGTCTGGTAGTGCAGGAGCGAGACGCTTCGTACGACTTCGAGCCGTCCGAGGACGCGGATTCGTCCCTTGGTGACCGAGACCGGAAAGATGTGGTCGCCGGGTTGCAGGCCCGCGCTCAAGAAGCTCGGTAGCGATTGGTGTCCGCTGGCTATCAGAGTGGACAGGCGTTTCCCGCCGTATCCGGTGTCACGCAGGTAGCGGCACCTGCCCTGGGTCCACAGCGTCGTGTACGAGTTGGTCACCGGCCCGACCGTATCGGGGCGCAAGGACAGCGCCTTTGTCCATGCGTGGGCCGGCAGAAGCGGGCGCCGCAGTCGTAGTTGGGCGGTTCAGAGTGCGGTGCCCGGGATGGGGGTGGCGAGGGGCTTGGGGGGTCCGGCGGCCGGGCCGACGACGCGGTGGACCTTGTCGACGGCGAGGGCGTAGACCTCCGAGGCGAATTCCGGGGAGTCGTCGCCGGCTTGGACGAACATGTAGACCAACTCGACGGCGCCGAGCGGTTCGAGCACGATGTAGCCGTTGACGGGGACGTCCTCGTAGGCGCCGTCCATGCGTACGGCCACCGAGTCCGGGCCGCCGAAGGTGACCGGGGACAGGTTCAACGTCAGCGGCGGGCCGCCGACGTTCGAGGGGAACGAGAGCGTGGTGCAACTGGTGAGCGCCTCGCGGAGCACCGCGTGGTTCGCCGCGACGGTCTCGGGCGGGCCGGCCACGAGTTTTTCCTCGATGAACACGGCGTCCGCGACGAGCTGCACTTCGGGCCAGGGGTCGGGTTCACCCGGGGAGGGTGTGTCGCGGAGGCTGTCGAGTGCCGGGCAGCCGGTCGGGTCGGTGGCCTCGTCGTCGGCCGGAGGGCTCTCGGGGTCCTCGGACACCTCCGGCCCGACGTCGGTGGGCTCCAAGAGTGCCTGGCTCAGCGTCTCGGGCGTGGGGACGCCGTCCTCCGCCTCGGCGGGGAAAGGGCCGGCGGCGAGCACCAGTGCGCAGGCCGCCCCGGCGACGACCGCTGCTTTTCCGCGACGGCCGCCAAATCCGCCGTATCCGCTGTACCCGCCGTATCTGCGAGGTCGGTGATGTCGGCGACGCCTGTGCCCGGAGGCCGGATTCTGTGGTTTCCGCGCGATGCGCATGTACGCCTCCTGGGGCCGCGAAGCCGGATGGACACGTCCCTCCAGGCTCCCCACGCCGGCCGGGATCCGCAAACGCGCGGATCCGGGCAGCCGCGTCCCGGCTGCCGCGTCCGGCCCACGGGCGCCGGCCGACGGGGCCGGGCCAAGCGCCCGGCCTACGCGTCCCGGCCGACGTATCCCGGTGAAAGCCTCGCGGCTGCCGCCTACCCGTGGTGCCGTGACGCGGCCTCGGCAAGGGCGGTGAAAAGGCCGTGCTGCGCCTCGTCCGTCGCCGCGGTGTCCTCCGGGTGCCACTGGACTGCCAGCAACAGCCCTTTGGCATCCCGGAGTTCGACTGCCTCGACGGTGCCGTCCGCGGCCCGCCCCGTGACAGTCAGGCCGCGGCCGAGGCGGTCGAGGGACTGGTGGTGGTAGCAGGACGCCTCGATCTTCTCCGTTCCCACATCCCTCCCGACAGCCCTCCGCACAGCCCTCCCCACATCCGTCCCCATCGCCGCCGCCACCGCGGAGCCCTCCCGCAGTCGCACGGGGTGCACGAGGTGCCGGTGGTGGGTGGGCATGTCCTGGGTCAGGGTGCCGCCCAGGGCCACGTTCAGCACCTGCATGCCGCGGCAGACGGCCAGCGTGGGCAGTCCGGACCGCAGCGCGTACCGGATCGCGGCGAGGTCGAAGGCGTCCTGGGCATCGTCGACGTCGTACACCTCCTCGTGTACGTCCGCCGCGCCGTACGTGTGCGGCGCGAGGTCGCCGCCGCCGGGCAGCAGCAGACCGTCGCAGCGCGCCAACCGCTCTGCGGCGTGCCGCGGTTCGGCCGGGTGCATCATGAACGGCTCGCCGCCCGCCCGGTACACGGCCTCGGCCAGCGCCCGCGCGGTGACCTCGGCCGCGTAGCGCAGCGCCGACGTACGCTCGGCGAACCGGCACGGCAGGGCGATCAACGGCCGCGTCACAGCTGGATCCAGGTCGTCTTGAGGTCGGTGTACTTGTCGAGCGCGTGCAGCGACTTGTCGCGGCCGTGGCCAGACTGCTTGACGCCGCCGAAGGGCACGTTCAGGCCGCCTTCCTCGTAGCAGTTCACCCACACTGTCCCGGCCCTGACGGCGCGTGAGACCCGGTGCGCGGTCGCGAGGTTCGACGTCCAGACCGCCGCCGCGAGGCCGTACTCGGTCGAGTTCGCGAGCCGCACCGCCTCCGCCTCCGTCTCGAACGCCATGACGGACAGGACCGGTCCGAAGACTTCCTCGCGGGCGATGGCCATGCCGGGCGTCACTCGGTCGAAGACCGTCGGTTCCAGGTACGACCCGGCCCGGTCCACGCGCGAGCCCCCGCACCGCAGTCGCGCGCCCTCCGCCGACGCCCGCTCGATGTGCCCGCGCACCCGCGCGAGGTGGTCCTCGGTGACGAGCGCGCCCATCTCCGTGGCGGGGTCCAGCGGGTCGCCGACGCGCAGCGTACGGCCGCGCTCGACGATCGCGTCCACGACCTCGTCCGCGACCGACGCGTGTACCAGCAGCCGGGACGGGGCGGTGCACATCTCGCCTTGGTTGAAGAAGATCCCCCATGCGGCGGTGGCGGCCGCCGCGGCCAGGTCGGGGGCGTCCGGGAACACGATGTTGGGCGACTTGCCGCCCAGTTCCAGCCAGACGCGCTTGAGGTTGGAGTCGGCGGCGTACCGCAGGAAGTGCCGCCCGACCGCCGTCGACCCGGTGAAGGCGAGCACGTCGACGTCCGGGTGCAGGCCGAGCGCCCGTCCCGCCTCCGGACCCTCGCCCGCGACGACGTTGAAGACGCCCGGCGGCAGGCCCGCCTCCCGGGCGAGGCGGCCGAGCAGCAGGCCGGACAGCGGGGACTGCTCGGCGGGCTTGAGGACGACCGTGCAGCCCGCCGCGAGCGCCGGGGCGACCTTCCACGCGGCCATGGTCAGCGGGAAGTTCCACGGCACCACGGCGGCCACCACGCCGACCGGCTCGCGCGTCACCAGCGCCACGGCGTCGTGCGCGGTCTGCGGGGCCTCGTCGATCAGTTTGTCGGCGGTCTCGCCGTACCAGCGGAAGGTGTCGGCCACCGCGCGGAGCTCGATGCCGTACGCCTCGGTGACCGGCTTGCCCATCTCCAGCGAGATCGCCAGCGCCAGGTCCTCGCGGTGTGCCTCGACGAGGTCGGCGAGGCGTACGAGGGCCCGGCCGCGGTCGGTGGGGGACAGGCGCGGCCACGCCCCGTCGTCGAAGGCGCGGCGTGCCGCGGCCACCGCGAGATCGACCTCGGCCGCGCCCGCCCGGGCGACCTCGGCGAGCACCTTGCCGTCGCGCGGCGAGACGACGGTGAAGGACGCGCCGCCGCCCGCGTGCTCGGCGCCGGCTATCTGGTGCTGCGTCACGGGCCGGAAGGCGGCGGCCCGGGCCTGCCAGTCGGCGTGGGTGAGGTCGGTCATGGCGTCCGGCTCCCGCGGGTCGAGGCTATTGTTTGAGGTCAAACGATACCCAGCCGTACGTCCGGGGCAAGGGGTTGACCTGCGTCCTCGGCCCTCAGTAAATTGTTTGGGGTCAAACGATATGGAGGGTTCCCCATGACCGAGGCCACCGCCGTGAGCGCCGCGGCACCCGCGGCCGTCGCGACCGTCGCCGGCGTCGCCGTCGACACCCGGCACTGGATCGGCGGCGAACGGGTCGGGTCGGCGGACACCTTTGCCGACGTCTCGCCCGTCGACGGCACCGTCATCGCCCGCATCGCCCGCGGTACGGCGGCCGACGCCCGGGCCGCGGTCGCCGCGGCCCGCGAGGCCTTCCCCGGGTGGGCCGCCACGCCGCCCGCCGAGCGCGCCCGCATCCTGCACGCCGTCGCGGACGGCGTCGAGAAGCGCCTCGCGGACCTCGCCATCGTCGAGACCACCGACAACGGCGCGCTGCTGCGCTCGCACCTGCGCGGCGTCATGCCGCGTGTCGCGCACAACATGCGCTTCTTCGCCGACTGGCTCACCGACCGCCTCGACCACGGCGACTTCGACACACGCGGCCACAACAACCACGTCTCCTGGGACCCCGCCGGACCGTGCGTGCTCATCACGCCCTGGAACGCGCCGCTCATGCTGGCCACCTGGAAGATCGGCCCGGCCCTCGCGGCCGGCAACACCGTCGTCCTCAAGCCCGCCGAGTGGACCCCGCTCACCGCCTCGCTGTTCGCCGACATCGCCGCCGAAGCCGGGCTGCCCGCGGGCGTGTTCAACGTCGTCCAGGGCTACGGCGAGGAGGTCGGCGCGGCGCTCGTCGAGGATCCCGACGTACGCCGCATCAGCTTCACCGGCTCGGTCCCCACCGCCCGCGCCATCGGCGCCGCCGCGGCCGCGAACCTCACCCCCACCAGCTTCGAACTCGGCGGCAAGTCACCGCTGCTGGTCTTCGCCGACGCCGACCTCGACCTCGCCGCCGACCTCGCCGTCGAGCAGTACGACAACGCCGGACAGGTCTGCCTCGCCGCCACCCGCATCCTCGTCGAGGAGTCCGTGGCCGAGGAGTTCACCACCCGCTTCGTGGAACGCGCCGCCGCGCTCGTGCAGGGCGACCCGCGCGACGAGGCCACCGACATCGGCCCCAACATCCACGCCGACCACCTCGCCCGCGTCGACGGCTTCGTCCGGCGCGCGGTCGACTCCGGCGCCCGCGTCGTCGTCGGCGGCGGCCCCAACACCGAACTCGGCGGCCTGTACTACCGCCCGACCCTCCTCGCCGACGTCGCCCACGACGCCGAGATCGTGCAGGAGGAGGTCTTCGGCCCCGTCCTCACCCTCCAGACCTTCGCCGACGAGGAGGAGGCCGTCGCCCTCGCCAACGACACCCGCTTCGGCCTCGCCGCGACCGTCGCCACCGGCGACCGCGAGCGCGCCGACCGCGTCACCGCCCGCCTGGTCGCGGGCACCGTCTGGGTCAACTGCTTCTTCGTACGCGACCTCCAGGCGCCTTTCGGCGGCTCTCGCCAGTCCGGCGTCGGCCGCGAAGGCGGCACCTGGAGCTTCGACTTCTACTGCGACGTGAAGAACACCGTCACCTCGCCGAATGGATGGCACTGACATGGGGGAGATCGTCGGAGCGGGCCTCGTCGCCCACGCGCCCACCATCATGCTGCCGCGCGACGTACGGTTCGAGCTGAACGAGGGCCGCGAGATCAGCCTCGTCACCGGACTGCGCGAGCTGCGCGAGCAGGTCTTCGCGAACCCGGAACTCGACTACGACACCGTCGTCGTCTTCGACTCGCACTGGGCCACCACCGTCGAGTACGTCATCGCCGCGCACCACCACCGCGCCGGGCTCTACACCTCCGAGGAACTCCCGCGCGGCATGTGCCGCATCCGGTACGACTTCCCCGGAGACCCGGAACTCGCCCGCAACACCGCCAAGTTCGCGGACAAGCACAGAACGTGGATCACCCCGATCGACGACCCGTACCTGCCCATCCACTACGCGACCGTCAACCTGTGGCACTACCTCGGCGTCCCCGGCAAGCGCTGGATGTCGGTCGGCTGCTGCCAGACCGCCGACGTCGAGGACAACCTGCGACTCGGCCGCGCGCTCGCCGACGCCATCGCGGAGACCGACCGCAAGGTCCTCCTCGTCGCCTCCGGCGCGCTCTCGCACACCTTCTGGAACCTGCGCGAACTGCGCGACCACGAGGCCTCGCACCCCCGGCACGTGCGCACACCCGAGGCGCGCAAGGCCGACGAGGACCGCCTCGGCTGGATGGAGCAGGGAGATCACGCGCAAATCCTGCGCGCCATGCCGGACTTCATGCAGTACAAGCCCGAGGCGCGCTTCGGTCACTACCTCATGATGCTGGGCGCCCTCGGCGAGGAGCGCTGCACCGCGCCCGGACGCATGTACGGCACGTACGAGAACGCCACCGGGACCGGCCAGGCCCACATGTGGTTCGACCGCCCCGCGGCGGGCTGGGCCACCTGACGCGGCCCCTCGCCCCCGACTCCCGCCGAACTACCGCCGTGCACCGCACACTTCCGAAGGAACACCGTTGACCACCACCCCACAGCCCACCACCCCACAGCCCACCACGGAGTACCGCCGGATCCTGCTCGACGGCGCGACCGTCGAGGTGGTCCGCGAGGGCGACGAACTGATCGCCGCCGACGGCCGCCGCGTCAAGACCTCCGACGCGCACCACCTGCCTCCCGTGGTGCCCGGCAAGGTGATCGCGGTGCACCTCAACCACCGCAGCCGCGTCGAGGAGTTCCAGACCTCGCTGCCGCCCGCGCCGACGTACTTCCACAAGCCGAACTCGGCACTGAACTCGCACGGCGGCGCCGTCGTGCGCCCCGAGGGCTGCAAGTACCTCAACTACGAGGGCGAGATCGCCATCGTCATCGGCCGCACGTGCCGCAACGTGTCGCCCGCTGAGGCGGGGGCGTACATCCGCGGCTACACCCTGGCCAACGACTACGGCCTGCACGACTTCCGCGACACCGACGCGGGCTCGATGCTCCGCGTCAAGGGCTCGGACACGCTGTGCCCGCTCGGCCCGGGACTCGTCGAAGGCTGGGACTTCCGCGGCAAGACGCTGCGCACGTACGTCAACGGCGAGGTCGTGCAGGACGGTTCCACCGACGAGATGGAGTGGGACATGCACTACCTCGTCGCGGACATCGCCCGCACCATCACGCTCCACCCGGGAGACGTCCTGCTGTCCGGCACGCCCGCCGGGTCGCGGCCCGTCCAGCCGGGCGATGTCGTCGAGGTCGAGGCCGAGGGCCTCGGGCGCCTCACCAACCGCATCGTGACCGGGCCCGTCCCGGTCCGCGACGACTGCGGCGCGCAGCCGACCGAGTCCGAGGAAGTCCTGTCCACGGCCCTCGGCGGTGACTGGGAGTTCCGCGGCATCCGGGCGCCCAAGCGCCCCTGAAACCCGAATCCGCACGTCCCTCCGGCGGAAGCGCCGGTGCGATCAGAAGGAGCCGAACGGTGAAGATCGTCGTCGACATGGAGCGCTGCCAGGACCACGGGCAGTGTGTCTTCTCCGCACCCGAGGTGTTCCAGATCAACGCCGCGGGGCGACTCGAATACGTCGCCGAGCCCGACGACGCGCTGCGCGAGGCGGTCGAAGACGCCGCCGACGTTTGCCCGTTGCAGGCCATCACCATCGAGGACTGACGGTGGCGGCACACGAATTGGTCGCCCCGGTCGCCCCGGTCGCCCCGGTCGCTTCGGACGCCCTGGACCCCCGCCGAGTCGTGGTCGTCGGCGCTTCGATGGGCGGCCTGCGCGCGGCCGAACAACTTCGCGCCGCGGGCTGGTCAGGGCCGATCACCGTGGTCGGCGACGAGAAGCACATGCCGTACAACAGGCCTCCGCTGTCCAAGGAGGTCCTGGCGTCCGACGTGTCGCACGAGGCGGTCGCCTTCCGTGCCCGTGCCGCCACCGCCGACGTGGAGTGGCGGCTGGGCGTGCGGGCGGTGGCCGCCGACCTCGACGCCCGGCACGTTTCCCTCGCGGACGGCACGCGACTCCCGTACGCGGGACTGGTCGTGGCCACCGGCATCCGCCCCCGCCGGCTGCCCTGCCCCGGCCCGGCCGAGGGCCGCCACGTCGTCCGGACCCTGGAGGACGCCCAAGGCCTGCGCGGCGCGCTGACCCCCGGCTCCCGCGTCGTGGTGGTCGGCGCCGGGTTCATCGGCTGCGAAGTCGCCGCCACCGCACGCGGACTCGGTGCGGAGGTGGCGGTGGTCGCCCCGGAGGCCGAACCCATGCTGCGCCCGCTGGGCGCCGAACTCGGTGCGGCACTCCGCCGTCGGCACCAGGCCCGTGGCGTCGCCTTCCACCTGGGCCGAACCATCGGTCATTTCAGGGGCATTGACGCCGTGACAGGTGTCGTCCTCGACGACGGGACGCACCTGCCCGCCGACGTCGTCGTGGAGGCGGTCGGATCGAGCCCCAACACCGCGTGGCTCGAAGGCAACGGACTCGACCTCTCCGACGGCGTGCTGTGCGACGCGCTCCTGCGTGTCGAGGGCCGCCCGGAAGTGGTGGCCGTCGGCGACATCGCCCGGTTCCCCAACGCCCGCTACGACGGCGTGCCGCGGCGCGTCGAGCACTGGAGCATCCCGACCGACTCGGCCAAGCGTGCCGCCCGCACGCTCGTGGCGCACCTTACCGGTGCCGAGCCGGACGATGCGCCGTTCGCCCCGCTGCCGGCGTTCTGGTCCGACCAATACGCCGAACGGCTCCAGTCGTTCGGCGCACCGGGCCTGGGTGCCGCCGATATCCGGGTGCTGGAAGGGGAGTTGGACGCCGACTGTGTGGTGGGCTACCACGCGGAAGGGCGCCTGGTGGGTGTCGTGGCGCTGGGCGGCGGCGCCGCGGCGACGGCGGCCCGCTACCGGGGGGCGCTCCTGTAGCGGGGCCGGGCCGGCCCCGGCCCCGCGTCGCGCGCCGACCTGCGGCGGGTTGAGCGTGGCAGCCTGAATGTCGCTCTGTATGTGGTTACGGGGTCGTGGCAGGATCCGACGATGACCGTGTACGGGGTCGGGACCTGGACGCGGGACGGGACCTGGACGCGGGACGGGACTTGGATGGGGGCCGGGGCTTGGACGGGGGTCGGGACGCGGACGGGGGTCGGGGCTTGGACGGGGATACGAAGGTCGCCACACCGCTCGGGGACGTGGTGTTGCGCAGCTTGGCCGACGGGACTCTCTCCAGCGAGTTGTCGGACCTCCAGTGCATGGACGGCCGCGGCTTCGGAGGATGGACGGCTGCTCTCGCGGCTCTGGCGGCCGTCCGGGCCGCCGGCGACCGCGTGCTGCACACGTTCCGGGCGGTGTTCACCCGGCAGGCGCGCGTGGGTGAACTCCGGATCGAAGCCGAGCCGCTCGTGGAGGGGCGCACCGCCGCCGCGTACCAGGTGACCGTCCGTCAGGAGGGCACCGTGGTGCTGGCCGCCCAGTGCTGGTTCGTGGACGCCTCGCTGCTCGCCGAGAGCGGTCCCGCGACGGATCGGCTCGCCGACGTGCCGCCGGTGTCCGCGTGCCCTCGTGTGCACTGGACGGAGGAGTTCATCCCCTGCCTCGCCGGTTTCGCCGAGTGGGCGGTGGAATTCCCTTTGTCGAACGAGGAGTTCCAGACGACCTTCGTCGACGGCGGCGACGTGCTGTCGCTGTGGACGGCCCCGGCCGAGGACGTGCGGGACGGCGTACCCGGCGTGCGCGGCGTACTCGACGAGCACGCCGGGGAGTCGCCCGACGGTGTCGCCGAGCGCCTTGCCGACCTGATGATGCTCGACACCCACCTCATGGACGCCGCCCACCGCACCACGCCGGACATCGCCATGATGACCCTCGACCTGACGGCCACCTGGTACGCGCGACCCCGCCACCCGGCCCTGACCTTCTTCGAGGCACGCGGCCGCGTCGACGGCCTGCTCGCCGCCACCGAGGGGACGCTCGTCACGCCGGACGGCACGGTGCGGGCCACCGGCACGAGCCAGTGCCGCGTCTACCCGCGCACGTAGATGTGCAGGATGGGCGGGTGGGCCGGAACCTCCTCCGGGGCGAGCGAGAACACAGCCAGGCGGTACGCCGTCGGCGCGCACGACTCCGTCGCGGCCGGCATCGCTCCCGCGCCCGGTTTCGGAGTCTCCGCCTTCGCCGGTTCCAGTCGACCGTCCAGCCCGTGCCGCAACTGCGCGGCGTACGACTCGCACACCGGGTACAGGAACGCGAAGGTGCGCTCGCGCGACAGGTCGAAGGTCGCCGCCTCCGGGTTCCGGTACGCCGCCGCCAGGTCCTTCGGGGCCGACACACCCTGCGTACCGGGCAGTCCGCCGAGGCCGGCCAGCCACGAGCGCGCCGCCTCCTCGTCCGGGACCTCGGCCGCGACGACACCCAGGTCCGGCTGCGCGGTGACCAGGGCGGTGCTGCGAAGTATGCCGACGCCCGCGCTGCGCGGCGTGTTCCCGTCCAAGACCGGTGCGGCGGGCAGGAGTTCGCGCGGCACCTCGAAGTCGGCCGTGGCGAAGTTGTACCGGTCGCAGTCATCGGTGTCGCCGCCGGGCACGTCCACGTCCACGCCCAGTTCGTTGCCGTCCGCGTAGAGGCGCATGGCGGTGGCCGGCACGCACTTCGTCGATACGGACGCGGTGACCACCACGTTGCGCGCGAAGTCGGTCGGGGGCGCGGTCATGGCGGCGGCCCGACTGTCGTCGTCCGTGCGAGTGGCGACGTACTCGCGCCACGACCCCGCGACCGTGAATCCCGTGCCGTGGTCCTGCGGGTCCCAGGTCAGGGTCCGCGTGTCGATCCGCGAGCCGCCGGGCCGTCCGGGCCGCTCCTCGTTCCACCAGTCCCCCGCGAGGACGACCGCGATCGCTATGAGCACGACCATCACTCCGGCCATCACCGTGAGGAGGTGGCGCCCGTCGTCGCGCGGATCGTGGGGCTCCGGTTCGGTGGCCTGTGCGTGGTCCATGCGGGGTGAGACGGACGTCCCCGCGCGACGGTTCCCTGGGGGCGAGGGTGGCGGCGGGCCGGCCCCGCGCCGCTCGATCCGCCGCCCCGTGCTGCGGAATGCACCCTGTTCCACGCGGTCCGGACAGGCGACGGCCAACCGGCGGCAACCTTGCGGTAGTTCGATAGGCGGACAGGCGGGGCAGCAAGATCTACGGTCATGTAGATTGGGCCGCGCCCGGACGCCCGCCCCGGGGCCTGCGCGCATGCGCGGGTGCCGGAGCAGATATCCGGACGCGGCGGCGGCAGCCAACGCCGTCGGCCGCCCCGGCGCAGGGGCGGCAGCGAACTGTCTCTACAGTTGGCTCGATTCCTTGCACGGGGCACCGCTCGATCCGGAGGAACCATGGTGGACTGGGAAGTGGCGACACTGGGCGGCGGACCCGCCGACGGGCTCACCGTGCGCGTGGTGGACCGGCCGTCCGTGCTCCAGGTCGTCTACCCGTGCGCCGTCGACACCCCGGCCTCGGAGGCCCAGGTGCAGGCGCTGTACGTCTACCGGCGCCGTAACGGCGAGCCGCTGTCGTACGGCTTCGACGCCGCCACCCCCTGAGCCGCGACCCCCTGAGCCTCCACGGCCCGGCCGGCTGGGCCCGCCCCGAGTCGCCGGACCTCGGCTCGACGCCCCTCCGGCTTGTGCGCGTACCCCCTACACGCGCGCGTGCGTCGTGATGTCCACCCGGAAGTCCGCGACCATGCCCGGCGTCACGGTCGGGCGGCACTGCGCCACCGCCTCCAGGTAGTCCCGCGTACCGGCCCCCGCGACCGTCGAGGCGGGCAGGTCCAGGTCCCGTTCGAACGACGCCTGCGCCGCGATGCGCGCGGCGTGCTCGATGTCCGCAGGCGTGAACAACTCGCTGGCGCGCACCAGCGCCTCAAGATCGACGTCGGTACGCCGCGCGTGCGCGTACCGCCCCCACATCGCCCGTCGCGCCGCGTTGTCGGGTGTGCCGATCGGGATCACGTAGTCGAACCGGCCCGGCCGCAGGAACGCCGGGTCCAGCGACCGTACGGAGTTGGTCGCGCAGACCAGCAGCCGTTCGTTGCGCTCGCGGAACGCGGGGATCAGCTTGAGCAGTTCGTTGGTGACCGAGTGCGTGCCGCCGGGCGGCGTCGTGGACTCGAACTGGCGCACCGGCGCGATCTCCTCGACCTCGTCGATGAACACCACCACGCGGTCGAGTTCGGCCAGGCGCGCGAACGCCTCCCGCAGGGCCGCGGCGAGGTTGCCGCTGTCGGCCAGCCTGGACGGCAGCAGTTCGACGAACGGCCAGCCCAGCCGCGACGCGATGCCGCGCGCGAACGTGGTCTTGCCGGTGCCGGGCGGACCGAACAGGGCGATGGCGCGCGGTGGTTCGACACCATGCCGCTCGGCGCGCTCGGGATCGGCCAGCGGCAGCACCACCCGGCGCTCGATCAGCGTCTTCTCCTCCTCCATGCCGGCCAGGCGCGACCACAGGTCGCCCGCCAGCACGCGCCCGCCCAGCCGCTCCAGGACGTCCGCGGCCCGGTCGTCGACCGGTTCCACCTTCTCGAAGTACGCCACCGCGGGGCGCCGGTCGTACCCGGCGGTGACCAGGCCCTCCTGGAGCAGGTCCTCCTCCGGCAGCACGTACGCGATGCGCCGCACCCGCATCTCGACCAGGCGCCGCTCCAACGCCAGCAGCAGCGCGCTGGCCAGGCCCAGCCCCCGCAGCGACGGCGCCAGCGCGATGCGCATCACCCACGCGCGCCCCTCCGCGACGGTGGCGAGCGCGGCCCCGATCGCCTCACCGTCGCGGCGCGCGACGACGGCGGGCTGGCGCGCGGTGAGGGCGGTGATGCACTCCGACACGGAGAAGACGGAGTCCGGGCCCAGGCCCGACGTCGTGTCGATGAGGTGTACGACGGCCGCGAGGTCGTCCTCGCGGTAGTCCTGAACGATCCAGCCCATCGGCAAACCTCCAGCGGCGCGCGCGACCGACCCCGGGCAGGGGGTCGGACGCGGTGGTCGAGTGCCGAAGGCTAGGCGCGGTCGAGGGGCGCGCGACTCCTCCCAAGTGGACAAGTGCGGCAGCCGGATTGCGCCAGTGTGCGGATTGACCGCGTCGTTCACGCCCCGCAGCCGAACGGTTGCGGCAGGGTGGAGGGGTGGCGATTGCTCCCGATCACGCAGGCGGCGAAGCCGCCGACCAGGCTCCACCGAGCGCTCCGGCCGTCCCGGCCCAGGCCCCGGCTCCGCCACGGGACCAGGTCGCCGACCCGGCCGCGGTCCCCGGCGGGCCGGACGCGCCCGACCGCTCCGCGATCCCCGATCCGGCGGCCGCCCACGCGCCCGCCGACCGCCGGACCTCGGGCGCGGCGGCCATGGTGGTGTGCGGCGACGACGCGCTCGCGTACCGGCTCACCGCCGAACTCGTACGCCTCTACGACCAGCCCGTCACCGCGCTGGTGCCCTCCACGCAGTCCGGCAACGGTCCGCTGATCGCCGAACTCGCCCGCGGTGAACGGCTTTCGGTGACGGTACGCGAGGCCGCCGAGCCCAGCGAGGCGGCCCTGCTGTCGGCGGGGGTGCAGCACGCCGAAGCGGTCGCCCTGACGTACACCGACGACCAGACCAACATCCACGCCGCCCTCCGGGCCCGCCGCATCAACCCGTCCGTGCGCCTGGTCATCCGGATCTTCAACCGCAAACTCGGCCGCTACGTGGAGGACTTGCTCTCCCGTGCCACCGCACACGCCTCGGCCGCCGAAGTGACCGTGCTCTCGGACGCGGACACCGCCGCCCCGGCCCTCGTCGCGGCGGCGCTGGCCGGCCAGCGCAGTCGGATCGTGGAGGCGGACGGCCTGCTCCTGCGCGCCGCGGACCGCGCCGCGGGGGACCCGGTCGTCACCATGGAGCTGGGCGAACTCTGCACGCTCGCACTGCTGTCCGACACCGCATCGGAACGCCGCGGTGAGGGCCCGGTGCCGCCGCGCGGCCCGATGCTGCTGCCCGACGACGACGAGGTGGAGACCGCGTCGCTGACCCGCAGCCGGGTGGTGCTGGAGGCGGTCACGCGCGAGTCGGCGCGTCCCGACAACGTCCCGCCGCGGCGTCCGCTGGGGAAGCTGCCGCGTGTGCCGTTCCGCGAACTGTTCTCCCGCAGGCTCATGCTGGCGGTCGCCATACTCGTCGCACTCGAAGCGCTCTTCGCGGTGCTGACGTGGCAGGTCACGCGGGAGCCGCCGCTGCGCGCCGCGTACCTGTCGATCCTGGACCTGCTGAGCCTGGGCGACCCGGCCATCGGCGAGCGCAAGGGCCGCCAGATCCTGCAACTCCTGTCCGGACTCACCGGGTTGGCGCTGCTCCCGGTCCTGTTCGCGGTGGTCCTGCAGGCGCTCGGTTCGTTCCGCACCGCGACGTCGCTGCGCCCGCCCCCGCGCGGCCTGACCGGCCACATCGTGCTGATGGGGCTCGGCCGGGTCGGCAGCCGCGTCCTCGACCGCCTGCACGCTCTCGGCGTCGCCGTGGTCTGCATCGAACGCGATCCCAAGGCACGCGGCGTGGCCCTGGCCCGGGCGCTGCACGTGCCGGTCGTCATCGGCGACGCGACGCAGGAAGGCGTACTGGAGTCGGCGCTGATCGAACGCGCGCAGGCCGTGCTCGCCCTCACCAGCAGCGACGGCAGCAACCTCGAAACCGCGTTGTATGCCCGGGAGTTCAACCCTGCCATCCGCGTGGTGATGCGGTTGTTCGAGGACGACTTCGCGGCGGTCGTCAACCAGGCGATGCGCGCGTCGTTCCCGCAGGCCACGACGCGCAGCCGCAGCGTCTCCACCCTCGCGGCACCGTCGTTCGCGGCGGCGATGATGGGACGCCAGATCCTCGGCGCGCTGCCGGTGGAACGCAAGGTGCTGGTCTTCGTGGCACTGGAGGTCGGCAACCACCCGGAGCTACTTGGTCGCACCGTCGACGAGGCGTTCCGGCCCGGCGCGTGGCGCATCCTCGCCCTCGACCTCGCCGACCCGCGGGACCGGCGCGCCCTGTCGCCGACCATAGGGGACGGCCACCGGCAGCCCGAGCTGGCCTGGGGGCTGCACCAGGGGTACGTGCTCCAGGCCCGCGACCGGGTGGTCCTGGCCACGACGCGGCGCGGCCTGGCGGACCTGCTCCAGCGGCGTCCGAACGGGGGAGGAGGCGGGGGCGGCGGGGGCGGCGGGGGCGGCGGGGGCGTACGGCAGGCCGCGGGCGACGCCCCGGCGTAGGCGGCCGAGGGGGTCGACCCCGCTGACACGCGTGCGTGACGTGCGCTCCGGACGTGCGCCCGGGACGTGCGTCACCGAGATGCGTCCCTGAAATGCGTCTTTGAGAAGTGGCCCTGAGGTGCCAATCCGACGTGTCCCCGACATGTGCCTGACGTGCCGGGACGCCGGGCCCCTTCCCCTACCCGGCGCCCCTGTGCGGACCCCTCTCCAGTTCTCCGGGCCCCGGTTGTCCGGTGCCCGGCTCGCGGACTCCTCCGCTCAGGAGCCCGACGCGGAACCCGGGGAGGAGTCCGTCTCCGTGCCGGCCTCCTGGCTCCCGTCCTCGACCGGCACATGGTCCGACTCGGCGTCCTGCGCGCAGACTCCTGCGAACCAGGGGGCGCGTCAATGGAGTTGGCGGGTCCACTTGTGGTGCGCACAAAACCCGCACAACCGTCGCCGCGCCCCGGGTTAGAGTCGGACACATGGCAGGTACTGACGGGAACGCCCCGACCAGCGTGCGCGTGGACGCCTGGATCTGGGCCGTGCGGCTCACCAAGACCCGCTCGATCGCCGCCGCCGCGTGCAAGGCGGGCCACGTCCGCGTCAACGGCGACCGCGTCAAACCGGCGCAGTCGCTCAAGATCGGCGACGAGGTGCGGATGCGCCTCGACGGCCGCGAGCGGATCGTCGTCGTCACGAAACTGATCCTGAAGCGCGTGGGCGCGCCCGTCGCCGTCGAGTGCTACACCGACAACAGCCCGCCGCCCCCGCCGCGCGAGGTCGCCGCGGCCGTCGGCATCCGCGACCGGGGCACCGGCCGGCCCACGAAGCGCGACCGCCGCCTGATGGACCAACTGCGGAGCGGTCCGGGCGCCCCTTGAAGCCGTAGGGGCCTGCCGTTAGCGTCCGCGCATCGCACGACGATCAATCGCATGACGGTCAAAGGGGCGCGGCGGGATGAGCGAGAACGGCACTGGCAAGGGTGTGGTGGCGGCGTACGACGTCTCCTCGGACGCGGCGGGCGCGATCGTGGCCGACATCGTCGCCAAATGCGCCGCGACCGGACGGGCCGTGAGCGTCGCGGTCGTGGACTCGGCCGGGACGCTGGTCGCCTTCCACCGCATGGACGGCGCGCTGCGCTTCAGCGCGGACCTGGCCGTCGCGAAGGCCCGGACCTCCGCGTCGTTCGGGCGGACCACCGCCTTCATGGAAGGCCTCATGACCGACCGCCCCGCCTTTTCGCAGAGCTTCACGGAGATCGGCGGCTGGTACCTCGGGCGCGGCGGCCACCCGCTGCTGCGCGACGGCAAGCCCGTCGGCGGCATCGGGGTGAGCGGCGACGCCGCCGACTACGAGGACGAACTCGCCCGCGAGGCGTCCGAGGCATTCTGACGGGCGCCGACCGCGACCAGGCACCGGACCGACCAGACACCGGACGGCGACGAGGCACCAGACCGCGACTAGGTACCGGCCCGGGACCAGGCGCCGGACCGCGACAAGACGCCGACCGGCAAGGCACCGGACCGAGCAAGACGCCTGGCGGACAAAGCGGGACAAATAGCCGAATTCCCGTCGCCTTCCCGGCCCTCATAGGCCAGATCACGCCGCCCCAACCTCTCGCGCCCTGGATAGTGGCGTGATTTCGCCCGTCGCTAGGGTCGGGTGATCATGGGTCACTCGGGGAGCAACAACCACAAGAAGCCGCCGCGGCGGATCGTCCGCAAACGCATCCTGCTCGTCACCGCGGGCGCCGTGCTCATCAGTGGAGCGACCGGCGTCGCCGCGTACGCGAAGCAGAGCCCGTCCGGCAAGTCCGCCGGGCCCAGACCCTGCACCCTGCTCCCCAACCCGAACACGCCGGTCGAGAGCGAGGAGCGCACCTGCTTCTCGGTCGCCGCGAGCGTGGACCGCACGCCCGCCGTCGGCGAGACCGCGACCGTGCGCTTCACCGTCACCTCGCAGTACGCCGCCAAGGGCGTGCGCATCGAAGCCGACCTCCCCGCCGGCCTGACCTGGGCCGCGCCGCCCGCGGGACTCGCCTCCCGGACCCAGGACGACGCCACGCCCGTCAACGGCGGCCGGATCAACCGTGCCGACGCGACCGGTTCGTTCAAGAAGGGCGAGGCCAGGACCTACGAGGGCAAGGTCACCGCGTCCGCGCCCGGCCCCGCCGAGATCCGAATACGCGCGCTCAAGGACGAGGCACGCGGCGTCTCGGCCGCGGAGGACGCGGTCTTCCTCACGGTCGGGGCCGCCGGAAGCCCCTCGGCGCTCGGCATCGTGCCGCCCGCCGAGGGCGAGGCCGTCGACACCCCCGCCGCCGTCGAGCCGCAGCCGGTCACGCCGTTCCGGCAGCCGCAGGAGGTCCCGGACGAGGCGAAGCCGACGCCGACCAGCGACGACGTGCAGCCGCGTACCGGCACCGCGCCCTCGGACTCCCGCTCCGCCACCGCCGCGCCCGGCGCCGCGGCCGCCGCGCCGCAGGCGTGCGTGACCGGCAAGTGGGTCTACGTCGACAACAAGGGCAAGACCCGTCCGGTCGTCAACGCGAGCGTGCAGGCGTGGGACTCGGACGAGAGCAACGCGCACGACCTGCTCGGCAGCGGCGTGACCAGCTCGACGGGGACGTACAAGGTCTGCTTCGCCAATACCGACGGCACCTCGGCCGGGCAGGACGTCTACGTCAAGATGTTCACCACGAACTCCCGCTGGAAGGTGCAGAAAACCGGCACCACCGACAGCTTCGTGTTCAAGACCAAGACCGTGGTGAACGTCAAGACCGGCACCACGGCCAACCTCGGCACCACCAAGCCCAGCGACGCGAGCCTCATGCGGGCGCTCCAGGCGTTCGACGTCGCGAACGACGTGTGGCTGTGGGTCCCGGGCAGCACCTGCTGGGACAGCCTCGACACGACCTGCCGCCAGCTGGTCCTGAACTGGGCGCCCGGCTCGCAGGAGGGCAACTTCTACCGCGGTTCCACCAATCAGCTCTTCCTCAAGGGCACCGCGCCCGACTCCCGCATGACCGTCGCCCACGAGATCACCCACGCGCTCATGGACGACGTGTACGAGGACCAGCTGCCGCCCATCCCCAACTGCAGCCCGCACGGCGTGTCGGCCAAGTCGTCGACCGGCTGCGCGTGGGTCGAGGGCTTCGCGGAGTGGGTGCCGGCCAGCGTCTACAACGACCCGTACTACCGGTGGCCGAGCGGCGCGTCCATGAACCTGGAGACGCCGAACAAGAGCACTCCCGACTGGGACGACGGCGACACCGTCGAGGGGCGGATCGCCGGGGCGCTCATCGATATTTCGGACAGCACCAACGAGGGCAACGACATCTACGGCGAGGGCGACCCGGGGAACATCTGGCAGACGTTCCTCAAGCACCGCTCCAACACCTTCCGCGAGTTCTGGGAGCACCGGAAGGCGGACGGTTACAACACGGCCTGGACGGGCGCGCTCAAGAGCGTCTACCAGAACACGATCGACTACCGCTGAACGCTGCGACCCGACCGGACCCGTCCCGACCCGTCCTGACGCCGACGGACGCAAGCGCCCCTCGCCCAAGGTGAGGGGCGCTTGCGCGCGTCCGCCGCCGGTGCCCGCGCGTGTCACCCGCGGTGTGCCTTCGACGTGCCTCCCACGCAACTTCGGGTGCCTCGCGGGTTACTTGGCGGTAATTTACTGACCGTCGACTGCGCCTGGAAAGAGCGGCACGGGGGTTCCGGTGCGTCCGGTTCAGGGACGAGGCTGGGATGGGTCTAGAACAACGACGGAGTGCCGAGGCGAAGGCGGTTTCCGTCCGGGTCCGTGAGGTGGACCTCGCGCGCCCAGGGCTGCTCCTCGATGCGCGCCCCGAACTCCTTGGCGACCGCGTCGACGTCCTTGATCCGCAGGTAGACCAGGGTGTCGGGACGCGCGTCCCCCTCGTGCTCGGACAGGAACAGCCGTACGCCGCCCCGCGCCACCTCCACGAAGGCCGGAAAGTGCGGCTCGAACCGGTGCTCCCACTCCTTCACGAAGCCGAGTCTGGCGTACCAGGCGACGGACGCCTCCGCGTCGGCGACCCGGAGGACCGGGATCGCCTCCTCGACGATCTCGTTGCTTCCCCCGTTGCCGGCCTCGTTCTCGATCGCGTTCCCGATCCCGTTGTCGATCTCGCTCATGGCGCCATCATCGCGGGTCTTCCCAGACGCCGCCGCTCCAGCTAGCCTGCGTTAAATTAGCACTGCTAACCAGAAACGGCGCGCGGCACCGCGGGGGGCCGCGCCGGCACCAGAGGGCAGCCATGGATTTCGCGCTCACCGACGAGCAAAAGGCCGTACGCGACACCGCCCGGGCGTTCATCGCCAAGGAGGTGATGCCGCTGGAGCAGGAGGTGCTGCGCCGGGAACGGGCGCACCAACCGGGCCTCGAACTCGGTGAGCTGCGCGAACTCCAGCAGAAGGCCAAGAAGTTCGGCTTCTGGGGCCTGTCGACGCCGCAGGAGTACGGCGGGATGGACCTGCCGGCCGTCACCCAGTCGCTCATCTGGACCGAGATCGGCCGCTGCTTCGTGCCGTTCCGCTTCGGCGGCGAGGCCGACAACATCCTCTACTTCGCCGACGAGGACCAGAAGAAGGAGTACCTGCTCCCGACGATCGCCGGGGACCGCATCTCGTGCTTCGCGATCACCGAGCCGGGCGCGGGCTCCGACGCCGCGAACATCAAGCTGTCGGCCCGCCAGGTCGGCGACGAGTGGGTGCTCAACGGCGAGAAGACCTTCATCACCAACGGCAACGACGCCGACTTCGCGATCGTGGTCGGGGTGACCGACAAGGACAAGGGCGTACGCGGGGGCGGCACCACTGCGTTCCTGGTCGACCGCGAGATGGGCTGGAAGTCCGAGTTCATCCAGACCATGGGCGAAGGCGGCCCGGCCTCCCTGGTGTTCGAGGACGTCCGCGTCCCGGCCCGCAACGTCCTCGGCGAGGTGGGACAGGGCTTCGCCCTGGGCATGAAGTGGATCGGCAAGGGCCGCTACGTCATCCCCTCCAACGGCATCGGCATCGCCGAGCGCGTACTCCAGATGGCGGTCGACCACGCCAACACGCGCGAGACGTTCGGCCGGCCGATCGGTGAGAACCAGGCGATCCAGTGGATGATCGCCGACTCCGAGGTCGAACTCGAGGCCGCCCGGCTGCTCGTGCTGCGCGCCGCCTGGGCCATCGACCAGGGCCTCGAACCGCGGCACAGCTCCTCGATGGCCAAGCTGTACGGCGCCGGCATGGTCAACCGCGTCGTCGACCGCGCACTGCAGATCCACGGCGGCATGGGCTACACGCGCGAACTCCCGCTGGAGCGCGCGTACCGCCAGGTCCGCCTGTACCGGATCTTCGAGGGCACCGACGAGATGCTGCGCCTGATCATCTCCCGTGACCTGCTCCGCGGCTACACCAGGCTCGGCCAGGTCTGACGACTCGACGGCGAGGGATGACGCTATGGCACCCGTGTCCTCGGTCGGGGTGGGCAACGCCCCGGTGAGTTCGGACGACCTGGTCGGGGCGCTGCTCGGCGGCGTCCCGGGAGACGGCCCGCACGACGGGGGCCGTGGCGCGGCGGTCGGCGCCGCGAACACCCGCGATCCCGGCCCGGTCGGTTCGGTCGGACCGGTCGGCGCCGAGATGGCGGCGGTGCTGCTCGGGCTGCCCGAGCACGGGCCGTACGCCGTGCTGGCGCTCACCAGCGTGGTCGACGACGGCGGCCCCCAGGGGCACTTGGCGTCCCGGGACGCCGCCCGGTCGGCGGGCGGACCCGGCGCTCCGGGCGCCCTCGGCGCCGCCTCCGGCCCGGCCGGCGCCCCGGGGGGCCTCCAGGTGGGCTCCGGGATGCGCACGGTGTGGTGCGCGGCACCGCCGCCACCACCGCCACCGCCCGGCCAGCGGTACGCGGGGCCGGTCGTCCGGGCGCACGCGATCGTGCACCTCGGCGACGCCGAACTCGCGGACCTGGTCAAGGCGCTCGACCCGCCGCCGGGGCTGCGCGTCGGCGTCAGTCCGGCGGTCGACGGCCCCGCGAAGCTGGCGCGGGGACGCGTACTGGCCGAACGCGCGCTGCGGGCCAACCCGGACGCGCCGGTCGCGGTACTGGAGGAACGCCTGCCCGCGGCCGTCGTCGCCGACAGCCCGGACCTGGCCCGGCTGCTGATCTCCCGCGCGCTCGGCCCGGTCCTCGAACTGCCGTGCGCCGACCGCGACTCGCTGCTGAGCACGTTGCGGGCCTGGCTGGAGTCGGGCGGTTCGACGCGGCGTGCCGGGAACCGCCTCTTCTACCACCCGAATACGGTGCTCAATCGGCTGCGGCGCTACGAGCAGCTGACGGGCCGCCTGCTCGGCGACCCGGTGTCCGTGGTGGAGTTGTCCTTGGCACTGGACGCCTACCGGATCGCGGAAGCGCGCTGAGGGCGGACACGGCTGACGAACTCGGCGGACGAATCCGGCAGGAGAACACCTCAGGCATGACCGGCACCACTGGCACTACCGGCGCTGCGGGCGCTGCGGGCGCTGCGGGCAATACGGGCCCTGGGGGCACCTCGGGCCCGCACGACCCGGCCGCGCACGACTTGCGTTCGTTCGCCGCCTCAGGTCGCCCCCGGGCGCGCGGTCTCGGCATCCCCTTCGCGGGAACACCCGGGCCCTGCAACGCCGTCACCGACGTCCCGGGCGTTGAGGTCGGCTACGTCACGCTCGTCCACGGCAGCGGAGCCCTGGCCGTCGGCGAGGGGCCGGTGCGTACCGGCGTCACCGCGATCCACCCGCGCGGGCGCGCGGATGGCCGCCCGGTAGCGGCAGGGGTACACGCGCTCAACGGCAATGGCGAGATGACCGGGCTGTCGTGGCTGGAGGAGACCGGATCGCTGGGCACCCCGGTCACCATCACCAACACCCACGCGATCGGCGCCGCACACCGGGGCACGATCGACTGGATCGTACGCGAACGGCCGGGGCAGGCCCGGGCGTGGCTGCTTCCGGTCGCCGCCGAGACGTGGGACGGGTACCTCAACGACATCAACGGCGACCACGTACGCCCCGCGCACACGGTCGCGGCGCTGGACGCCGCCCGCCCCGGGCCGGTCGCCGAGGGCTGCGTCGGCGGCGGCACCGGCATGAACTGCTACGGATTCAAAGGTGGTTCGGGGACCGCGTCGCGACAGGTCGGCTACGGTCGGGACACCTTCACAGTCGGGGCCTTCGTCCAGGCCAACTTCGGCTCGCGCCGGGAACTCGTCGTCGCCGGGGTGCCGGTCGGACGTGAACTGGCCGACGACAACCCGATGGAGACGACGGACTGGTTCGCGCCCTCGGGGGCCGGCTCGGTGATCGTGGTCGTGGCAACGGACGCACCGCTGCTGCCCGGCCAGTGCAAGGCGCTGGCGCGGCGCGTGCCGCTCGGGCTGGCACGTACCGGCACCAGCGGTTCGCACTTCTCGGGCGACATCTTTCTGGCGTTCTCGACGGCGAACGCCGGCGCGCTGGCCAGTTCCTTTCCCGAAGGGGAGCCCGGGGACGACGAGTTCGACACCATGCGCTTCGTCCCGTGGGGGCGCATGGACCCGTTCTACGAGGCGGTCGTCGAGGCCGTCGAGGAAGCGGTTGTCAACGCCCTGGTCGCCGCGGACACGACTGTCGGCAGGGACGGGCATCGGAGCCCGGCCCTGCCGATCGACCGTCTGCGGGCGCTCCTTGCGGAGCGCCTGGGGTAGTTCGTGCCCGATGACCAGCGGGGGACGGGTGTCAGCCGAGCTGGCCGCGGACCGCGCCGCCCGGGAACTCGGCGGTGTGCACGTTGGTGTAGAAGCCCCCCGGGTTCGCCGTCATCTCCGCGACGATCTCGGGCTTGATGCCCTCGACGGTGCCGGACAGGCCGGTGATGGACTGCGGGAGCCCCTTGTCGGCCGCCCACAGCGGCGCGACGACGTCCCCGTTCCGGCCCGCCGGCGCCTTGTGCACGTGGCCCAGGGTGGGAGGCGCGACGCCCTTCCAACTAAAGGCGTAGTCAACGCAGTTGCCCCACGGGCGAATGGCGGTCACGGCCCGGCCGTCCTGGTCGTTGATCGCCTTGTTGTCCTTGTTCGGGACCTCCTGCGCGCCGTTCGCGTTCACCGTGAGCGTGCCCTCGGGCTTGCCGGTCTTCAGCACGGCGTTCATGTCGACGGGGTTGTCCAGTTTGGTGAGTTGGCCGCGCACCGCGCCGCCGGGGAACTCGCCGGTGTGCAGGTTGAAGTACCAGTTGCCGGGGTTGTTCCGGATGCGGTCGAGCAGGCCCGGGTCGGCGACCGCGACACTGCCTGTGGTGGCGGTGGCGCCGTCGGGCAGCGGCGACGCGAAGAACGGGACCACGACGGCGCCGTTCGCGCCCTTGACGCCCTGGTGGATGTGTGCGGCCGAAGGCGCGGCGATCTTCTCCCACTTGACGGAGAACGCCATCTGGTTGCCCTTGATGCGCACGTACGCGGTGGCCTTGCCGTCCTGGTCGCCGACCGCCTTGCCGTCGGTGCCGGGGACTTCCTCGGCACCGGTGAGGTTCGCGACGAAGAACGCCGCGTCGCCGTCGGCGGGTTCCGCCGCACCGGCGTCCTTGGCCTGGTCGACCGGCGCCGGGGGTTGTCCGGAGGTGCCCGGATCATGGCCCGAACCGTGCCCGGCGTCCGGCGACGTCGTGGCCGGCGCGTCGCCCGCACCCGCAGGGGCGTTCTGAGGCGCGTTGGCGGGCGGTGTGGTGGACTTCGCGTCGTCGTCCGACGCCCCACAAGCTGTCAAACCGGCCATAAGGACCGCGGTGAGCATGGCTGCGGGCAGCGTGAACCTGCGAACGGACATGGTGGACCCCCATAGCGGAGTTGCCAGATTGACTCGATGTCTTGTCGCGCCTCAGTACGGGGCCGCCCCGTCGCCGGGTTCAAACGGGCGAGAACTTTTTTCGGGCACCTGCCGGGACCTCCCCACCCAGCGTCCGCGCACGGCACAGCCGTTCGGGTGGACGCGCTGGGCCGTACGGGTGGACGCGATTGCGGCGCGCGGAAGCGAACCGATGGGGTCGAGGGTGAAGGGCCGTGTGGGAGACCGGAGTTCTCCCCGGCATGCCCGGAACGGCCCTCGGGAGACTGCTGGAGGCAGCCATGCGTACCGCGACCACCGCCGATTCGACCGCCAACGGGACGACCGCCCACGAGACCATCGGCGCCCGGACGACCCCCATGCGCACGAGCGCGATCCGCGCCGACGCCGCACGGACGACCACCGCCCGGGCACGCGGTGCGGTACGCCGGATCAGTGGCGCCCTCGCGGCACTTGCCCTCGCCGCGGCCGCTCTCGTCGCCGGCCCCGGCAGCGCGGCGGCGGCCTCGGGAGAGGGCGCCCCCGCGGACGGCCGCGTACAGAAGTCGGGCCTGTGCCCGGAAGGGTACGTCTGCCTCTTCCCGGGCGGCATCGCCGCACCCGAGCCCTACCTCATCCCGGAGTGCGGCAGCGAGTACTTCAGGTCCCCGTACATCACCTCGTCCGTCGAGAACCGCACCAACGCCATCGTGTGGGTCACGACCGCCGACGGGGCCGCGACGTGGATCCCGCCGCACGGCAGCCTGACGCTGTGGCCGGTCGCGCCCGTCGACTCGGTCGTCTCGCAGTGCTTCGTACCGCTGCCGTTCTAGCCTGCCGTTCCGGCCCGGACCCAGTCAGGACCCGGCCCGCCGTCGCGGGCCCACCCGACCGGTCAGACGCGGCGGCGGCGTTCGCGACGCGGGTACGCCTTCGCCGTCTCCGCCAGCCGCCTGGCGTGCTCGGCCTGGCGCTGCCAGTGCCCGTACAGGTCGCCGCGCGCGGCCAGTTCGTCGAAGCGGCGGATGGTGGCCGGCGCCACCACCGCCGGTTCGGCGTCCCGCCACGGCGTCCCCGGCAGCGGCATGAACGTGTGCGCGTGGATGCGCGCGCCCAGGCCGGTCAACTCGTCGGCGAGCGCCAACGACGCGTCGGCGTCCGCCTCCCGCTCGCCCGGCATCCCGAAGATGAAGTCGACGTTGGGCCGGAACCCCTCCTGCACTGCGATCCGCACCGCGTCGCGCACCGGCTGCACGCCGTGCCCGCGCTTCGCGGCGGCCAGGATCCGGTCCGAACCGGACTGCGCGCCGATGATGATGTTGTCGTTGGAGACGTACCGCTTCAGCAGCCGCATCGCCTCGACGGTCACGTGCTCGGGCCGGATCTCGGACGGGAACGACCCGAAGAACAACCGCCCGTGCGGCAGCATCTCCTCCCGGCACCCGGCCAACAACTCCTCGACGGCGTCCAGGTCCGGCGTCTCGTCCTGCGTCCCGTACGACAGGCACGTCGGCGTGATGAACCGCACGTCCTTCAGCCCGCGCTCCGACATCTCGCGCACGTGCCACCGCACGTTCTCCGCGCTCCGGTGCCGGAAGCGCGCACTGAACGCGAACGGCGTCTGGCAGAAGCGGCAGCTATAGTGACGCCTATGACCCCTATTGGCGACGCGTGCGCCTTGTACGGGCGCATCAGTGACGACAAGACCGGCGAAGAGCTGGGCGTACAGCGTCAGGACGAGGACGGGACGGCCCTCGCCGACGTCCGTGGCCTGCATGTTGTCGCCCGGTACGTGGACAACGACATCTCAGCGACCAAGGGGAAGCGCCGCCCCGACTACGAACGCATGATGGCCGCGGCAGAGCGCGGTGAGTTCAAGTTCATCATCGTGTGGATGCTCAGCCGCTTGTGGCGAAACCGGCGAGAACGTGTCGACGGAATCGAGCGTCTGCGCAAGGCGGGTGTGGGCGTCCTGTGCGTCAAGGGCCCTGACTTGGACCTGACGACCGCCGCCGGCCGCCTGCTCGCCGGTCTGCTGGGCGAGGTGGACACGCACGAGGTTGAGCAGAAGGCCGAACGCCAGGAACGCGAGATGCGGCAGACGGTAGAACGCGGCGTGGCACCGGGCGGACGCCGCGCGTTCGGCTACCCGGGCACGATGCGGGGCGACGACGGCAAGCGCGTTCCCGTTCCCGACGAGCAGGTCGAGCGTGAAGCCGCCGCGGTCAAGTGGGCGTTCGGTGCAGCACTCGGGGGAGCGACGCTCTCAGGCATCGCGACGTCCCTCAACGAGATGGGTCTTCCCACCACCATGGGTGGCCCGTGGAAGCACAACGCCGTGCGCGTGATGCTGCTCAACGAGCGGTACGCCGCCCTGCGTGAGTACAAGGGAGAACTGTTCCCGGGCAAGTGGTCGGCGCTTGTCCCGGAAGAGACATGGCGGGCCGTCTGTGCGCTGCTCACCGACGAGGAAAGGCGTAGCAACCACACCAACGCGCGCCGGTGGCTGCTTACCGGCATTGCCCTTTGCGGGGTGTGTGGCGACCTGGTCATCAGTACCTACCGGGACAACAAGCGTCGCGTCTACCGATGCCGCGCGAGTGCTCACCTGCTCCGGACTGCCGAACCAATAGACGAATTGGTCGTGGCAACGACGGTTGCACGGCTCTCACGCCCCGATGCCCGGGACCTGCTTATCGACGACACGCGCCCGGACATTGATGGCTTGCGGGTGCAAGCCGTCGCCCTGCGGGAAAGGCTCGACAACTTCGCGCACGACTACGCCGATGGGCTCATTGACCGTCGGCAGATGCGCGCGGGCAGTGCGCGCGTGCGCGCCGCTCTCGCAGAGGTTGAATCCCAGATGGTGCACCTCGATCGTGCGGACGTGCTCCGGGACCTCGTGGAGTCGGAAGACGTTGCGGCTGCATGGAACGCCACGACTTTCGGGCTCGATCGTCAACGGGCGGTTATCCGAACTCTTTGGACCGTCACCATTCAACGCAGTGGACCGGGGCGGCGGGTCTTTGACCCTCGGACAGTGAGCATCGCTCCGGCAGCCTGAAAACGAAAAGGGCCCCAACCACCGGTCGGGTGATTGGGGCCCCGGTTTGTTTGTCAGGCTGCGACTCGTACCGGCATTGGCCGCGGTGGGCGGGCGCCTTGGAAAATCAAGGCCAACCGGTGTCGCTGTTCCTCGGTCAATGGCGGTGCCGCGGCTGCGATTTGCAACGCGTACTCAGCAATGGACGGCGGTCGTCCGGTGTCGGGCGGGACAGTCACGAGCCTGAGCGCCCGGGACTTCGTCTGCCGGTGAGCTGCGGCGGGCAACGGAACTCCTCATGGTTGTGGGCGGCTCGAATGGTGCAGGGGCGTCCTCCGCCCCCGTCTTCTGAGGTCCGCTACATCCGCTACATCTGCTACATCGCAGGTCAGGGGCATGATCGATGTAGCAGATAGGTGCGGATGTAGCGGACGCATCCGCTACACGCCCACCGGGACGGGCACGGCGCGTAGCGGTCGTGTAGCGGACAAAATGAGCCGTCCGCTACGTCGATCACGGGTCTGACCTGCGATGTAGCAGATGTAGCGGATGTAGCGCTTCTCAGGAGGGGGGAGGGCAGTACCGCGACCACGCGTCGTCAAGGTCGCTGGCGTAGTAGCCGCGCACGACCACCCCGGACGCGGTGCGGATGTTCCGCGCGACGATCGGATCGTTGTCCGCGGTCATGTAGTCCTTGAGCCAGCGGGCGAGCGTGCGGGCGTCGATGGGCTTGCCGCCCATGTCTCCCCACGGCGCATCGTCCATCGCGGCGAGCGCGCTCACGATCGCTGCGGTGGGCATGCGGTCGGCGCCGTTGAACACCACGTCGCGCAGGTCGGTGAGCAGCCGAATGCCCACGGATCCCTTGTCGTTGGCCTTGGACGCGGTGACCAGTTCGACACACGCGGCGCGCGCTCGGTCGGGCCAGTTGCCGCCGGCGGCGTCGCCGACCGCGATGAGCGGCTCCCACACGTCGGCCGGCCGGTCGGTGATCCCGTCGGGCATGGTCGGCCACGCGCCGGCGACGTGCTCGCGGACGCTGTCGGCCCACGCGGCGAGCTTGTCCCGCAGCGCGTTGCCCTCGGAAGTGTGCAGCCGTTCGCGGAACGGTTCGACCACCTCGTTCGGGGCCCGCCGGCGCATCCGGATGATGACCGATCGGGTCAGGATCGTGTCTGGCAGGGAGCCGAGTCCGGCGAGCGCGACGGCGCAGAAGGATTGGAACTGCACCACGGTCATGTTCCCGCCGTCGCCGACGCACCGCGGGATGACGCCACCGCGCCGGTGCCCGGCGTTGAGCCACCCGCGCAGCTCCTCGTTCCCGCCTGCTTTGGGTCCGAAGATGGTGTCCACCTCGTCGAACAGCACGGTCGGGCGGTTGTCGACTTCCACCCCGACGGAGCGGAACAGCGCGGCGGCGGACGCGTTGACCGTCGGCATTGGACGCGGCACCAGCGTTTCCACCACTTCGAGCGCGCGGGACTTGCCGCTTCCGGGTTCGGGCGAGAGGAACGCGAGCCGCGGTGTGGAGTCGAAGCACTCGACCATGTGCGCGTGCGCGTCCCACAGCGCGACGGCGACGTACGCCGCTTGCGTGGGGAAGACGCTGAAACGCCGATGGAACGCCTCCACCTCGTCGAGCAGCGCGGCGCCGTCGCTTCGCGGTGCGTCGTGGTCGGGTGAAGTGCTGCTGCTAATCCCCGGGGTGGGGGTGGGCGGGGTGTTCATGCTGCCTCCCGACCGTGGGGGTAGCGCGCGATCGAGTAGTCGAGGGCGGCCCGGATGGACCGGGCAGCCTCACGCTCGCCCAGCCCGCTCGCCAACGCCGCGATTAGCAGCCGCTCTTCCACCTCGTGGCGCGGCAGGTCGCCGAACGCGACGAACTTGCCCAGGTTGCGGGCCGCTTCGTACAGCGCGGTGTTCCGCCCGCCCTCTTTGGTGCTCTCAACCCGCGAAATCTCCCCCAAAAGCGCTGCATTGGCGTATGCGGGCTTGAGGTGGGGGGTCGGGGGTGTCACCTTCGGGATGCGCTGTTCGGGCCGCAGATGCCCGTACAGCCATCCGGGCAACGGGATCGGATCTTCGTCAACCCTCGTGGCGTACGAACGCCCGTCGACGATGCTGCCGTTGGCGACGACGTACCCGCCGTTGGCGCGGGTGTCGATCTTCCATCCGATCCGTCCTGCCGTGTTGCGCAGGTCGGCGCCGTCCTGCGCGCGGAAGTACAAGTGCGCACCGCCGGACGGCGTCGACACGGCGAACGTGCTGTCGGGGTACGGCGCTTCGGCGTTCTTCGCCAGGACCGCGAGTACGTCGGCGCCGCAGGTCACGTCCTCGCGCGACCACGGTTCCTTCGGCTCTTCCCCGTCCTTGGCCGTGTCGAGGTCCACTACGACAAGCCCGGACGGGCCGCATGCGATGCCGATGTTGTAGGGAGCGTGGTCCCAACAGCGGGTGATGCGCGCGGTGTCGGTGGTGGCGCGGTTTTCCCAGTCGGTGACCGCGGGTCGCTTGGCGCCGGGTACGAGCGGGAAGACGTGCCAGCCGCGTTCGGCGCACGCGAGCGCGGCGGCTTTCAGGTTGGGTCGGTGCATGTGCGAGTCCTTCCGTGCGGGCGTTGCCGCCGGGCGGGAAGTGGTTGCGGTGTGGCGGTGGGTGGGGATGCCGGCGAGTTCCGCCGTGCGCGCGCAGTGGCTCGCGCCGGGGGAGTCGTCGCGGATGAACGCCGCGCACCGATCCGCACCGAGCGCGACCATCGCGGCGTTGCGCACGGGCCCGGCACGGCGCCCGTGCTGGTTCCAGTCGGCGGGGTGCGGTTCCTCGGTCACGCCCTTGTCGGCGTGGTCGCGGGCCCAGTCGGCGGCGTGCCGGTCGGCGCCGCGCGGGCACGCGCCGTGCACCACGGTCATGCCGGTGGGCGCCCGGGTCAGCAATGCGTCGAGCGCGACCCGTACGCGGCCCGGTTCGTTCCAGGTGCGCGAGCCGGTCACCAACACCCGCAGTGTGCCCGGGATTCCGGACGCGGGCGGGCGGATGACCGGCGCGTGTGCGAGGCAGAACCAGCCTTGTCGGTAGTACCGCATCCCGTCGGTGATCGGGCACGGGTTGCCGGTCCACCGCGAGCACACCCGCTCGGCCGGAGCCGGCAAGGTGGGGTTAGGCGGCATGGGACGGCTCGCCGGCGTTGAACAGGTCGGGCTGTTGCCACACGGGCAGGCTGGCCAGCAGCCGCGTGCGCCACCGGAGCGCGTAGGGCTGGCAGTTGGCGCAGTTGCGGTGTGTGTGGCCGGGCATCGGGGGTTTGCGGCGTGCGTCGTAGGACCACGCGAGGGAGTCCGATGACGCGAGCGCGTGCGCGCAGCTGCGCAACCCGAGGGTCTTGAACCCGAATCCGTGCAGTCGCAACCCGAGTCCGGCGAGGGTGGTCACGATGCGGGTGGCTTCGTCGGTGGCCTGCCTGCGGCATACCGACCCGAGTCCGACCAGCGGTTCGCGGGTCAGGTCGACGTCGGCGCGCTGGTACAGGTCGACGCATTGGAGGTAGTCGGTGAGTGTCCACCCTTGCAGGACTGGCACCCACGGCATGTTTGGCGCCAACGCGCGCAGTTCAAGCAGGTTGGTGACGGTGCGGTGTTGGTGCTCGACGACGCTCAGCCCGGTGCCGGCGAACCGCAACGGGCCGATGGTGCCGCCGTTGATGACGATCGGTTCGCACATCCAGTCCTGCGGTGCCACCCAGTCCATCCGGCCGACCTGTTCGGCGATGAACCGGACTTCCTCGGCGTAGTGCGCGGCGGTGTGGCGCCATCGGCCGAACCGCTGGAGTTCGGTGAACCCTCCCGAGTCCATCGCCCAGCGGGTGATCGCGCGGGGGTAGGTGCGCCGGCGCGGTCGGCGGGTTTGGTGGATGCGGGTACGGGAGACGAACAGCGGCACGCCTGCGGTGGCGAGCCATCCGGGTTGGTGGGTGCCGAGGTAGAACGTCATGGACGTGGTGGCGTCCGCGGGGGGACGCGCGGGCGGGTTATGGGTCATGCTGGGGATTCCCTCTCTGCCCCCAAACGGGGGCGGTTGGGCCCGGGGCACCCGGCTTGTCTTGGCGGACCGTGCGGGTGCCCCGGGGCGGTTCTAGAACGGAACGTCGTTGTCCGCGGTCGGCCCGTTCACGGCCCACGCGTCGCCGGCCGGCGCCGAACGGGCGCCGCTGGAGCGGCCGTTGGTGCGCGTGGCCTTGGCGACGTTGGTGGTTGCCCAGGCGAGGGACGGGCCGATGTCCTCCAGGTCGAGCACGACGCGCGAGCGCGGCTCGCCGGTCGCCTCGTCCTGCCACCGGTGGGTGGTCACGGTGCCGGTCGCAATCACGCGGTCGCCCTTGTTCAGCGATTCGGCGACGTGCTCGCCGAGTGCGCGCCATGCGGTGGCGTCCCAGAACGTCGTTTCGCCGTCGGTCCACTCGCCTGCCTGCTTGTCGAAGCGGCGCGGGGTGACGGCGATCGAGATTCGGGCGCGGAAGACGCCGGACGCGGTGAACGCGCCTTCCGGGTCGCGGGTCAGGTTGCCGGTGACGGTGATGTAGGTGGCGTTGTTGGCCACGATTCCTCCCGAACGGCGGCGGCCGGACCTTCCGGCCGTCCCGCCGCGGTCCCGGAACAGCCCCACGGGGTGCGGGGTGTGCTCCGGGGCCACGGCGGGCGGCCGGTGGTCAGCCGATGGCGTCGGTGAACGCGGTGACCATGCCGCTGAACGCGGTGTGCGTCGACGTCGACAGCGAACCGGCGATCGCCGTGCCGGACAGTCCGACGCCGGCGAGGAAGAGGAAGAACCCCGCAAGCTTCGGGGCCTTGCCGTTCGCCAGCAGCAGCACCGCGAGGATGATGCAGATGACCGGCATAGCGAGGGTGACTGTGCCGCCGCCCGGCGTAGCGGCGGGCGGGGTGCCGTCGCCGGCGGTGAGGGTGAGGAAGTCGGTGCCCATGGCAGCCTCCTGAGGGCGTGTCAGGGTGGTGCGCGGGTGGGTGGGCGAGCGCGGGTTACTGGGTGCCGTCGTGGTGCAGGCGCCGGCCGGCGTTGTGCAGGCGGCGGCCGATGCGCAGGCGCGCGCCGGTGCCCTTGCAGCGGCGGCATGGCTTGCGTATGCGGCGCCGGCGCTTGGTCGTGGTGCCGTTGCGGGCGGCGCGGCGCTCGTGCCACGGGGTGTGGTTGCCGGTGCCGTCGCAGGCGCGGCACGGTCCGAACGGCGAGACCCAGCACAACAGGGAGTAACCGGCGAGCGTTCCGAGGATGAGCAGGCTAGCGAGCGTGGTGGGGGTCATCAGGGGCCCTTCCAGGGCGTTTTCGCTGGTTGCGGGCATGGGTCGCTAGGGACTAGTGCGCTGATCAGCGCGGGAATGGGTCGCTAGCGGGGTCGCTAGGTCTAGCGAGGTTGCCCGCTAGACCTAGCGACGTTCCGCGGTCAGTCCGACGCTGCGCGGCCGTCACGTTTGGTGATTGCGGTGGTGATGTCGGAGCGGGTGATGCCGACGCGGTTGGGGCTGCCGCCGCCGTCGTCGGTGGCGAGCCACACACCCTTGGTCTTGACGCCGAACGGCTTGAGCGCCGCGGTCAGTTGCGCGGGCTTGCTCTTGGCGTCGAGGGTGGCCCACGGGCCGTAGGCGTCCGGGCGCAGCGCGGCGAGCCGGTCCACGACCGTCTCGTTCCACAGCTTCGCTTCGTCGCCGTGCATGACCGCGAGGACGTCGGCGAGCAGGTCGTGCGCCGGCGCCGCGGCCACGGGGGTGTCGGTCTTGTCGAGCGCGTAGCCGGACAGCGTCCCGGCGGCTTCCCGCATGCCGCGGGCCCGCAGCGCGATGCGTTCGGCGGCGATGGCGTCCTTGTAGAAGGAGCGGACGATCCGCGCGTCGGCGCCCTCGCCGACGAAGTACATGATGCCGCGGTCCTCGCGGGAGAACATTGTCGCGCGGATGCCGTTCTTGTGCGCGGACGTGCCAAGGACCATGTCGTTCGCGGTGTGGTCCATGACCTTCATGCACATGCGGACGATGGCGTTCGCGCTGATCCCGGTGGGCAGCGACTTCGCGTCGGGTCGCTGCGTGGCCAGGATCAGGATGATCCCCAGTGCCGGGCCGCGTTTGACCAGGTCGGTGCAGATCTCCTCGAACTCGGCGCCGTATTTGGCGTGCTCGAACCACACCTGACACTCGTCGACGGCGATGACGATGGGGTGCAGTCCGAGGGACCGCTTGGCAGCGAGTTCGGGGGTGACCTTGTTCTCCGGGCACAGGTCCCGCGGCAGGCCCCGGATCACCTTGGCGCGGCGCCGCAGCTCGGCGCGCATGTCGCGCATGTCAGCGATGCCGTACTCGATGTCCTCGTCCTCTTCGCCGGAGCTGTACCGGTGCGCGACCGGTTCCAGCGGGGACAGGTCGCCGGTGCCCTTGAGTTCGTGCGCGTGGATTTCGGCGAGCACGTCCAACGCGGCGATGAGCAGCAGCAACCTGAGCAGGAATGTCTTCCCCATCCGGGGGACGGCGCCGATGATGACCGAGACGAACATCATGGTGAGCCCCACCATGCGTCCGCGCTGGTCGGTGCCGAACGGCGCGGCCTTGAACAGCGACACCGAACCGGTCTTGTCCAGCGGCCATTTCGGCTGTTCGGCGCCGGCCATGTCCTTGTCCCCGACCCACAGCGTCATCAGACCGGGGTGCTCGCCGGTGACCTTCTCCGGCCACACGCAGCCCAGCGGGCGCCGCAGTCCGGACGCGAGCTTGTCGCGCTTGTCCATGACCTCGTTCACGGTGACGCCGTACGGGAGTTCCACGTCCGCCCGCCACCCAGGCCCGTCACGGGTGATCGGCGCGGGGAAGTTGATGTGCGCGTCCTTGCTGTTCAGCGCCGCAATGCCCAGCGACGACAAGGCACGCAGCACGATCAGCGACGTCAGCCGCTGCACCTGCGCACGGACCACCGCCGGGGCGACGATCGGCTTGTCCTCCGGGGCCCCGAGGAACCCCAGACCGGCGGTCACGCCCATCAACGTCAGCGCAAGCCCCCAGGCGGGTCCGACCAGGATCAGCGCCGTAAGCAGGATGCCGACGGTCAGCGTCGCCGTGGCGAGGATCGTCGCACGCAACTTGACGCGGCCGTCGCGCTGCCTCTGGAGCCGCAGGTACTCGCCGGCGTCCGCGCGCTCGATCGCCTTCGCGCGGACCGGGCGGCCGTCGGCGTCCGACGCCCACCGGAACGCGCCGCTGACCAGCCGCAACGCCCCTTGCGGCGAACGCACCGCGAGGGTCGCGGCGTAGACCGGGGTGCGCACCGCGTGGAACGCGAAAACGTGCCCGGTGTGCGAGAGCACCCAACGCACCTGCGCCTTCAACGCGTCACGCGAGAGCAACCACGCCGGGAAGATCGGTCGGCGCTTCTCGCCCTGCACCATCGTGCGCCACGACGGACGCCGCAGCGCCGGCGCGTCGACGGGCACGGCCGGACCGTCGTCGACATCGGCCGGCGCCGGGTCGGTGTCAGTGTCGGTGTCGGCCGGGACGGGCTTGCGGAGCGGGATCACGTCCGCGCGGTGTCCCTCAACATCCCCGGGCGCGGTGCCCAGGTCGGGGCCGAACAGCTCAGTGTCGGTCATGCTGGGAGTTCTCCAATCCATGATTGGTCATGCGAATGGGGAGCGGCCCCGGCGGTGCTGCCAGGCGAGCGCCGGGGCCGCGCGAACAAAACCGGATGCGCTGAACGAGTCGAGACGGACGAACAGACTTGCGGCGCCTGCTACTTGCGGTGCCGGGTCGTGGGCTTCTTGCCGTTGACGTCGGCGACCGCGGCGCGGATGGCGGCGGCGTGCGGGCTCGCGGGCTCGTCGGTGCGCTTCTTCTTGCGGCGCCGCAGCGCGGCGCGCGCGGCGGCGGCCTCGGCGAGCTGTTCGCGGGTGAACCGCGGGTCGTCGGGAATCCTCGGCACGGTCATCCCTCCCGGGACGCGTTCGCGTCGGTGTCGTCGGTCAGGTACAGGTCGAGGTACAGCCGGTATCCGTCGCCGCGCCGGTCGGCGTACGGCGCGGACACCGGACCGGTCTCGCCGATGCCGGCGAGCGCAGCGGCGACGCGGGCGAGCGTTGCCGGGTCGAGCCCCGACAGCCGCACGCGGACGTGTCGCGCCGCCGCGCCGGTGGTGCCGCCGGTGGGGAAAGGCGGGCGGGTCACAGGATTCGGGTCCGGACGACGTTGATCCCGCCGGCCCGGACCACGGCCGCGGGCATGTCGCGCTTGGCCTGGTCCGTGGCGATCTCCTTCAAGTCCCGGGCGGTGCGGCTGTTGCCGGGCGCGACGATGAGGGTGACCGTGGCGCGGCCACTGCCCCCGTGGAAGTTGTAGGTGACCTCGACGTCGTAGCTACCGGGCTCCATGGCCATGGCTGTCTCCTCGACTGGTCTTGTGCTCCGGTGTGCGATGGACGTGCTGACGTGCAGTGGTGCGGGTGCGTGTCACGCGGCGGTGTCGAGCGCGCTCGGCGCGTCGGCGCACGGCACGCACATGCCAAGTGAGGTGGGGATGACGTAGTCGCGAGCGATGCGGCAGACCGGGCAGGTACGCCGCGCGCGCATCGCCGCGGCGTGCGCCCGCCACTTCGCCGGTGTCATCGGCCGGACCTGCTTCGCAGCGTCGCCGCGGTACAGATACGCGACCTTGACGCCGCGCCGGGACTGCCACATCACCTGCGCGGCGATCGGCTGTCCGCCGGGCCGCAGGCCCTCGGCGCGCAGTTGCCTGCGCGTCGCAAGACCGTCCGGGGCGAGCCGCCACGGATAGGTGGGCAGCCCGTAGCGGGCGCCGGTCGGGTCCCAGAAACGCCGCCGGAACCTCACGCCGAACTCGCCGACTCGCCGTCGTCGGTGTCGGTGTTGACGACCAGGTGAAGCCCGGCCGGGTCGGGCGACTCGCGTTCGGCGCGCAGCGTGTCACGCAGCAGTCGGGCCGACTTCGCCGACGTACGCAACGCCACCCGGATACGGTCGGCGTTCACGTCGTCATCCGGCCACTCGGCCGTCAACTTGCGTGCCTCTGAGAGGAGTTCGGCGACGTTCCGGCGGGGAACCGTCGACTTCGCCGACTCCGGCACCTTGCCGGTCGCCCGACGCGGGGTAGCGGTCGCCCGACTCGCCTGTGATCCGTTTTGCGAGGAATCAGACGAAATCTGCTGGTTGGATACCGACCGTGCGCCCGACGCGTCGGCGCCGTCGCCCGACTCAACGGGCAACTCGGGGACCGACTCGCCGTCGTCGGTGTCGGCGTCCGACCCGATCAGTTCCTCAATCGGACCGGCGGCGGCGAACGCGAACGACTCTGCGTCGCGAACCGACGCGACCGACTCGGCGACCGTGCCACCCGGCGCCATGTCCGCAAGCGTCGCAGTCGGCGTCTGGAGCACCGCGAGCCCGACCGACTCAGGCCCCAACTCCGGGGCCTTGTCGAGAAGCTTCGCGATGCCCTTGACCGCCTTGTGGTGCTGCTTGAGCGTGCGGCGGGTTACGCCAGGGTCGGCGCCGTAGACCGCACGCCACGCGATCACCCACGCCGCATCCGGGTCAAGCCCGGGAACGGCGGCGATCAGGTCGCGAGTGCGACGCGACACCTTGCGGAACCGCGCCTTGCGGTAGATCTCGGCGCGCAGCTGCGCACCGGACTTCCCGCCCTCGGTCCGCGTGCGCGAATGCGCGTACGCCTCCCACAGCAGCACACCGAGCAGGCTCGCGAGCGCGAGCACGCACGCGAGCGGGATGTTGCGGTGCCAGGTGTGCGCGAAGTTGAGTGCTGCCGCGGCGAATGCCGAACCCCAGGTGATTGCCCGGTAGACGCCGGCGGGGCGGTCGCCGTCCTCGATCGCCTTCGACGCCATCGCGGCACCCGCCCACGCGGCACCCTCGGTCATCGCGGTGACCAGCACCGCAAGTACCGGGTTCATGCCCATGCCCAGGTAGAAGCCCATCTGCGCCGGCCACGCCGTGCCGATCGAGGCGACCATGACACCGGACACCAACGCGAAGTCCCGGCGCTCACGAACCGATGCGAGCGCCTTGCCGATGCGCGCCTGGCGCGCCGCGCGAGCCTGCGCCTTGTCGGCGCTCGTCTCGGCACGGATCGCGCGCTGTTCCTGCCGGCGGATCTCGGCGACCTGGGCCGCCGCCTGCGCCTGCACCACCGCGGCGAGCGCGGTCTTCTCGGACGCGGCGGCGTTGGCCTCTTCGATCCGCGCCCGGTCCATCCGGCGGTGCGCGGACATCGTGTACAGCGTCTCCGTCACGCCGCCCACCGCCGCCCGGCGGTGCGTCGCGCCGGCAGCTCGATGACCTGCGCCGACTCGTCCAACAGGCTCTCCGCGTACGCGGCAAGCTCCGGGTCCTCACGCCACAGGTCCGCGAGCACGTCCCGCGCGGCGTCCAGCCGCGCGGCCCGCTCGTCCGCGGACTCACCCACGGAGCCGGCGAACAGCTCCGAGTCGATCCCCAACGCCAGCTCGGCGAACTCGACACCCGAGAACGCCACACGCCCAGCGACAATGGTTCGCACGGTCGAACTCCTCTCAGCTAGGAGCGACTACGGGGCGACCGCCGGACCTTGCCGGGAGGGGCGGTCGCCCCGGCGCACGATGCGTGCGCCTCGTCAGATCTGACGAGAGGTCAAGTGATGACGACGCCCTCGGTTGCGGAGCGTCGGAACCAACGAAGTTCGTGCGTGTCCCCTTCGGGAGCGTGCTCCCGTTGCAGGCAGGGACGTGACCTTTCGGTCTCATGCCCTCCGGTTGACAAGGGTTCCGGGACCCTCAGCCCTCGCGGGCCACTGGTGGTGCAGTAGGGCACCCTAGGGTGCCATGTCATGAGCACAGCATGGTCTAGGGCCTGCTGTCAACAGGTGCTGCGTGGTGCCCTAGTGCGCCCGGGGCGTCGGCGGTACCGTGGGGGCATGCCGATCAATCGAGATGACCCGCGAGCGCTGCATTTGCAGGTTGCCGATGAGTTGCGCCTGCGTATTCACGAGGGTGAGTTCGGAGTCGGGAAAATTCCGTCGCTTGACAAGCTGAGCAAGGAATACGGGGTGACGGAGGTCACCGCGCACAACGCGGTCAAGCTTCTTCAGCAAGAAGGAATCGTGGCGTCGGCGCCAGGGCGCGGAACGTTCGTAAAGGCACAGGATTCCTCCGACGGCGCGGTCTCCTCGGGCGAGGGGAAAGCGCTACGAGAAGAAATTCGCGCACTCGCCGAACGGGTCGCGCGGATTGAGGATCAGCTCAAGGCGCTCGGATAGTCGGCTGTCGTTCTTTCGCGGCGTTGTTCATGACAAACAGTTAAGCCTGTGAGCCGGAACCTACCAATGCACTGCCAGTGCAGTAGTGATGCACTGGCAGTGCATTGGTAGTGCAATTCGGCTCTCGTGAATACGAGGGGGCGCCTTGGAATGGAAGTCGTAGACGAGTGGACCGGTGGCTTGGCCGGTGCGTTGCAAGCCGCCTTGCGGATGTCGAACGATGCGTTCGCGGCCCACCTCGGCGTGGCAATTCGCACGGTCGCGACGTGGCATGAAAAGCCCGGCTTGGTCCCGCGTACGGAAGCCCAACAGATCCTTGACGCCGCCTTAGAGCGTGCGTCGCCGACGGCGCGAACTCGGTTCTTCCGGGCTATCGAGGGGCCGACAGGAGCGGCGCCAGCATTGCCGACGGAGGCGCAAGCTCTGACGATCGCGATTGCCGTGGTGCTCAAGGAACATCAGGTCTTGATCGTATGCCGCCGTGGAAATGATGCCGGGGGGATTACGTGGCAATTCCCTGCCGGCGTGGTGAAGCCCGGGGGTGATTCCGCGTCTGTGGCCGTTAGGGAGACCCTCGCGGAGACGGGCGTTCACTGCGCCGTGACGCAGTCGCTCGGGCAGCGGTTGCACCCCGTCACGCGCGTGCTGGCCGTCTACCATCTCTGCGAATATTTGGCGGGCGATGTGGAGAATAGAGATATGGTGGAGAACGTTGATGTCATGTGGGTCCCTCGCGACCAGGTGACAAAGTTCCTGCCGAGAGACCGGATTTACCCGCCCGTGCTAGAAGCCCTGGAGGGGCAGGATGACCCAGACCAGCGTTGATGCTCGACCCGGAATCTCCGCTGCAATCATTGTCAAGGACGATCATGTCCTCCTGATCCGCCGTAAGGTCAAGGAGGGAACGTTGTCGTGGCAGTTCCCGGCGGGGCAGGTCGAGCCTGGCGAGACGCCAGAGGAGACGGCCGTACGGGAAACGCACGAAGAGGTAGGTTTGACGGTGACCGCCGCGAAGCTGCTGGGTGAGCGTGTGCATCCGGCGACCGGACGGACGATGTACTACGTCGCGTGCGACTACGGCTCGGGAGACGCGTACGTGGCCGACGATGACGAAATCGCCGAAGTGGCTTGGGTGTCCAACGCTGGGGTGAAGCAGTACATCCCGCTCGGCGTCTTCGAGCCAGTACAGACTTACCTCGACAGCGTGCTATAGCACTGAAGAGCGTGTAGTGCTCGGCGGGTCCTCGCTGGGCACCACACGTATGCGGATCAGTTCTCCAGCTCAGGTAGCTAGGCATACCCCTATTCTTTGTTCATGCTGGATGCTTTTCAGCCGAGAAAGATTGATCCGCGTGCCGTCAGGGATAGGCGACGGCGATGCAGCAGTTCGACCATATCTTTCGGCGTGCTAAGGCGTCGCAGGTCGTCCGAGGTAACAACCAGAATACTGATCTGCCGTACAAGTGCAGCTGCGCCGATTGCATGCGCGCGAGTGCGATGCTCCTGGTGACCAGTGATACCGTTTGCGGCTGCGAGGATTCCAAGGGAGCAGCCCCGGTCGACGACAACGTTGACGAAATATCCGAGCGTAGTGCTATCGACGGGCGACGACCAGTTTTTGCATTCAACAACGAAGAATTCGGGCAGAAGTCTCAGGCCATCAGAGGGCCGGGTGTTCGCTACAGTAATATCGACTTCTTCGGTTCCGTAGTAGTTGAGTGTGTTTCTTTCTGCCTGGCAGCCAGGGATCGCACTGATTAAGTAGTCGAGTAGATTCTCGTAGTATCTGCCCCGCATGCGAGCGTCTGTGCCGCGCTCGGCGCGCTTTAGGTATGCCCCCAATCGAGCTTGATAGAACGTGGTCATCTGTGGGGCCTGCCATGGGCTAGCGCATTTCTGGCATCGATAAATACTTGAGCTAACGAGGTTGATTCAAGGGATTCGAGAAGTTCGTCTAGCTCAAATGCCATGATTAGCGGCCAATTTTCGAGTGGCAAGCGAGGGCGTTCTCCGAATCCGTAGAAGATGATTACGCCCATTGAAGCGTTTCGGTGCTCTACTGCCAGTTGTAGACGTTCGAAAGTCTCGCTCCGAATTTGACCGGTTCGTGACATTTTTACCTCGAACAGGAGGGGTTCGGGTAAAACGGACTCGGTCCCGGGGATCCATGCGGCAAAATCAAACCCACGATCCCCCTTCCTGTAGTTGCTGGGCTCGATAAGAGCGCCGTGCAGATTGAGAAGCTTTACGACGACTCTTTCAATTTCAAGATAGAGTGGTTCGGGTCTTTGGTCTGGAGAGATTCCCCGGAGCTCCCGACGGAGTGACTCGAATGTATCGAGATCCGGGCGGCGTGGCTCCAGCAGGCTTGGTGTCGGAGATTTCAGTGAGCGAACAAAGGCATTGATCCGTAGCGATAAGGCGTCTGCATTGCGGAGCGGGATGTGGGCCACCTGGAGTGGTGAAAGCACAATGTCTGGCATGCGTGGCGGCTCGATGATCACCAGGATGGGAATGCGAGAACCGATAGCAACGCCGATATCGACGAATACGGCGGGCGGCGTCGACCATTCAATGCGTTTTGAAAGAACCGCGCATAGAAAGTCGACACGGGGGAGCCAGGTGCCGATCGATCCGCCCGCTGGCTCTCTGTAGCTCTTGCCCGGTGTCACCACCTCGATGCCTTCGTCGGACAGCACGCGTTCGAGGACGGACGTATCGGCCGCTGGGTCTGCGACTAGGTAGCAGCGCACGCGGTTCAGCGTAGTGCAGCCGTCTGGCACAACCAGGGAAGGTCGGCGCGTTCGAGAGAACCAGGTGCAGAGGAACACGTCTGCAAATAATGGCTGTTCGCAGCATTACCGGCAGCTGTAGATGCAGCCCCGGGTGATCTCGATGGGGCCGAAGCGGTGCAGGCCGAGGGCGAAGGAGGGGGTGTCGTCGAGCGGGCCGCGTACGGAGGTTCCGGTGCGCAGCGCGGTGCCGTCGGTGTCACGCAGGGCGAGGCCGGGGACGCCGGTGAGGGGTTCGCCGCGGCCGAGTGCGGCGACCAGGGACACGAAGGTGGCCTCGCCCTCGCCGATGGCGGCGAGGTCCCAGCCGGCGTCGAGGATCTGCTGCGGTTCGGCGGTCGCGTGCACGCCGCCTGCCACGTGCACGACGCGCGGGTCGTCGACCGCGGCGCGGACTTCGGCGAGTTCGGCGGCCATCGCCTCGGCGTCGGGGGAGTAGAACGACCACGGAACCAGGACGCGGGTGGCGCCGGCGTCGAGGGCCGTGCGGACCAGTTCGGCGGTCTCCGCGGCTGTGCGGCCGAGCCACACCTCGTGCGCCACCTCGGGCGGGTTCGCCTCCAGCGCGCCCAGCAGCGCGTGCATGCCGTACGTCACGGCCTTGCGGTAGCGCACCACCACGGCGACGTCCGGCGGACGCCGGGTCTGGGCGGGCAGGTGGAGCGGCGGGAGGTCGTACGCGGGCATGCCGTCACGGTACCGGCCCGGGACCGGTGTCCCCGGCGGGTGCCAGGATGCGGGCATGACCGCACCTGCGGGGGACGGCCGGGAAGACATCGGGGAGGCGGAAGTGCGGGACGACGTGCGCGGTGCGGAGCTGCCCGATCAGGGGCGCGAACTGCTGGCGGTCTCGGTGCGCAGCGAGGACGGGACCACGGTCGACTGGCCGAGCGTCCCGGGGCTGTACCGGCTGCTCGACCGGATCGGGGCGGAGGGCGACACGTTCCTGGTCGTCGAGCGGATCCCGGACGACGAGCAGTACTACGTGCAGACGCGGCGCGACGAGGGGGAGCCGTACGTCGTCGAGTACCGCGAGGGCTCGGCCAAGACGCACTTCCAGGCCGACGTCGAGTCGACCGCGGACGTGCTCGCGGTCTTCGTAGGCTGGGCGCGCGGCGAGGAAGGCTGGAAGGGCGCCCACAACTGGCGTCGCCTCCGGCTGTGACGCGACATGGTGACGCGGCTTCGTGACGCGGCTTCGTGACGCGGCGTTGTGAGGCGGACGCGGCGGCGGCACCTCGTTAGGGTGGCGGGACAACCGTCGCGTCAGGAGGTTTGTCGGTGATCGTCGCGTTTTCCGTTACTCCGCTGGGCATCGGCGAGGACGTCGGTGAGGCCGTCGCCGAAGCCGTGCGGGTGGTCCGCGCGAGCGGGTTGCCGAATCGTACCGATGCGATGTTCACGAGCGTCGAGGGCGAGTGGGACGAGGTCATGGCGGTCGTGAAGGACGCCGTCGACGCGGTCCGCGCGCGCAGCGGGCGGGTCAGCATGACGCTCAAGGCCGACATCCGCGACGGCGTGACCGACGGGCTGACGAAGAAGGTCGAGACCGTCGAGCGCTACCTCGCGGCGCACCCGGACGGCCCGACGGCATAGTCGCCTGCGGCCTGAATCCGGCCAAGGCCCGACCTTCCTGAACCCGGTCGTCGAAAGCCCGGTCGTCGAGGGCCTGATTGTCGAGGGCCTGGTTGTCGAAGACCTGGCCGCCCGTGGCGTGAGTACGGGGCGGGACCGGGTTCCAAGCCCGGCCCCGCCCCGTACTCCGGGCGGTCTACCCGGCGGTCAGCCGCCGCTCTTGCGCTGGAAGGTGCGCTGCTGCGCGGCCGGGCCGTGGGCGCCGCCGTGCACCTTGGGGTGGTCGTCGGGACCGACGTCGACCGAGTCCGTCTTCACCCCGCGCTTGCGGTCCAGTGCCTCGCGGAACTTGCGCTTGACGTCGTCGTTCGCGCCGCCCGCCGCCTCGGCGGGGGTGTCCGCGCTCTGCTCTTCGGTCTTCGCGTCAGCCTTGTCGTCAGCCATGGAGCCCTCCTTGCCGGTACGGCGCCCACCGGGCACCGGTACTGCCGAACGCCCCCAGCCAACCACGGACCGCGCGATCCGGCTCGCAACCCGCCGCTTCGCCGCGCTCCGCGGACGGTCGGACCTTGCTCTCTCTGCCGTACGCGCGAGGGAGGATTCGCCGGCGGGTCGAAACGTGGCCAACCCTCTGCCTCTACTCGAAGTCGGTGCCCTCCTTGGGGACTTCGTCGACTGTCCAGGCGTCGCAGAGGGGCACGCCCAGCCGTTCGTGCGCGGTACGTTGCGCCGCCAGCGCCTCCGCGAGCGACTCGTCCCCGCCGCCGAGCAGCGCGGCGATCATCCGTGGCGGCGCGAGCAGGCGCCGCCACGTGACCCCGGTCGCGGGATCGACCGCGGCCGGGCCGAGCGACGCCAGGCGGGCGGCGATGCGCACGCGGGCACTGGGCACGCCCCGGTACATCAGTCCCTGGTGGTCGTGCAGGTAGCCGACGTGCACGGAGTCCGCCAGGACCGCGCCGGCTTCCTCGTACGCCTCCCGCCGCAGCGTCGCGAGCGCGTCGGCGTCCTCGGGCTCGACGGTGCCGCCCGGCATGTTGAGGCCGCCGTCGGGTGCGGCGAGCACCAGCGCGCGCCCGTCGGGGGCGAACAGCCAGCCCCACGACTGGCCGACCGGCAGCCCGTCCGGCACCGGCTCGTCCGGGTGCCAGGTCCACGGACCGCCGATCCGCAGCCACTCCCGCACGCCGAACGCGCGGCGCAGCGGCACGTTGTGGTGGTCGGCGGCGGCCAACGGGACCAGCGCGGACGTGCCGGGGACGTGCGCGACGGCGGTGCCCGGCTCCTGGAAGTGCAGGGCGTACGGGCGGCCTTCGGCGATCGCGTCCAGCCCCGCGCGTACGTACGCGACCATGCCGCCCGGCACCGAGTCGAGGTCGTCGAGGTCGGCCCACATCAGCTCGCTGTGCTTGTGCGGCTCGGCGTTGTACGGGCGGCCGGTGGCCCGGGTCAGCCCGACGGCGCGGAAGAACCAGCCGGTGCGGGCCTTGGCCGTGGCACGCGGGCCGCGGTGCTGCATCACCAGTTCGCAGCGCAGGAGTTCGGGGGTCAGCGCCACCCCGGTCTCCTCGTGTGTCTCGCGTACGGCCGCCGCGACGACGTCCTCGCCGTCCTCGACGTGGCCGGAGGGGAGCGTCCACAGGCCCGATCCGTACTCGGCGTCCGGTCCGCGGCGCAGCAGCAGGACGCGGCCGTCGTCGACGATCAGGACGTGGACGTCGGTCGCCCCCAGGAACCGCGCATTGCCGCCGGCCATCGGCCACCCCCGTCGTTCAGGCCCCCGCTCGGTCGCCGGGCCGTGTGCCCACCAGTCTGCCGGGCTCGACCTCCGAAGGTGTTCCCGGCGTCGCCGGGGTTCCGCCGGGCGTTGCCGAGGCCGGCACACCACGCGGGCGGCCGCGCTCAGATCGAGGGTGCGGGGAGCCGTACCGTGAACCGGGCGCCGCGGGCGCCGTCCGGCCGGTCGCCGGCCTCGACCGTGCCGCCGTGCCGTTCCGTGATGGTCCGGACGATCGCCAGCCCGAGACCGGTGCCGCCCGAACGCGCGGCCGGCCGCGCACCAGAAGGTCGGCCCGTGCCCGAAGGTCGGCCGCTGCCCGGCTCGGCACTTCCGCCGCCGGAAACTCCCGCCGAACCGTCCCTGGCCCGGGACCGGGCGCTGTCGGCGCGGGTGAACCGCTCGAACAGGTACGGGCGGAACTCCGGTGGCACGCCCGGTCCGTCGTCCTCCACGACCAGGGTCACCGTCCGGGCGTCGGCGGTCAGCGACACCGTCACGACGCCATCGGCATGCCGCTCGGCGTTGTCGAGCAAGTTGCGGACCACACGCGTCAGGTCGTCGCGCGAACCGCGTACGGGGGCCGCCGACACCCGCGACGTGTCGACGCGTACCGCGGTCACCGACCGCAGCCGCGCGGCCTCCTCGAGCACCACGTCGTCCAGGTCGAACAGCAAGGTACGCGGCGGTGGCCCGCCCTCGTCCTCGCGTGCCAGGAACAGCAGGTCCCTGACCAGACGTTCCATCGCGAGGTCGGCGTCCAGCAGGCCGCGCGCGGTGGCGGGCCAGTCCGTCGCGTCCGGATGCGCGAGCGCGACCTCCAACTGCGCCCGGAAGGACGCCAGCGGGGTCTGGAGTTCGTGTGAGGCGTCCGCGACGAACGCCCGTTGCCGGTCGCCGGCGTGTTCCAGCCGGGCGAGCATCGCGTTCATCGTGCGGGCGAGGCGTCCGATCTCGTCGTTCGTCGGCGGCACCGGTACGCGGCGGTCGAGCGCGTGTTCGGAGATGTCGGCGACCTCGGCCCGGATGGCCTCGACCGGGCGCAGCGACCGGCCCACGACGAACCAGGTGGTGAGGGTCAGGACGACCAGCAAGGGTGGCAGGCCGGCGAGGAGCGTCAGGCGTACGGTGCCCACCGGCTCGGTGACACGGTCCAGGTTGCTCGCCACGTAGACCGTGCGTCCGCCGTCCCCCGCGGCCTGCGCGGCGACGCGGTACGTCTCGGCGTCGCCGTCCTCGTCGTGGCCGCGGAGGGTGCGCAGATCGGGGTCGTCCTCGTCGCGGGAGCCGTCGGATTCGCCCGAGTCCCCGGGGTCCCCGGAGTCCCGAGAACCCCCGGAGTCGTCGGAGCCGGCTGAGCCCGCGGAGTCGTCGGATTCCCCGGAGCCGCTCAGGAAGAGCGGGAACGGCGGGGAAGCGGCGGTGAATTCGTCCGACGACGCGGCGACGATGCGGCCGTCCGCGGACACGACCAGCGCGATGTCCTCGTCCCCGGCGGTGTCCAGTTCGGTGTCGGGGGCGATGCCCGGCGCAACGGTGGCGAGGTCCCGGGCGCGGTCGCCGAGCGCACGGTCGAGGCCGTCGCGCAACGACGACTCCAGGATGGCCAACAGGCCGAACGCGCCCACCGCGAGCGCCACGGCGACGACAAGCGAGGCGGCGGCGGTGGCCCGGCCCCGGACGGTGCGCGGCAGCATGTCAACTCCCACCGTCGGTGGCGGGGGAGTCGTCGTCGAGCCGGTAGCCGACGCCGCGCACGGTGCGCAGCGAGTTGCGGCCGAAGGGGGCGTCGATGCGCAGCCGGAGCTGGCGTACGTAGACCTCCACGATGTTCGGATCGCCGTCGTACGCGAAGTCCCACACGCCGTCGAGGATCGTCGTCTTCGACAGCACCTCGCCCGCCCGCGTCATCAGCAGCTCCAGCAGCGCGAACTGGCGCGGTGTCAGGTCGATCGGCCGGTCGCCGCGCGCGACACGGTGCGCGGCGGGGTCGAGGGTCAGGTCGCCGACCTGGAGTACGAGCGGGCGCGTGCGGCGGCCGCGGCGCAGCAGGGCGCGCAGCCGGGCTACGAGCACGACGTACGAGAAGGGCTTGGACAGGTAGTCGTCGGCGCCCGCGTCGAGTGCGCGGGCCTCGTCGAGTTCGCCGTCCTTCGCGGTGAGCATCAGGACGGGCACCCAGTTGTCGGCGGCGCGCAGGCGTGCGCACAGGGTGCCGCCGTCCAGCCCGGGGAGCATGATGTCGAGGACCAGGGCGTCGTATGGGTTCTCCGTCGCCAGCCACAGCCCGTCCGTCCCGTCGGATGCGACGTCGACGGCGAAGCCCTCGTGTTCGAGGCCGCGTTTGAGGGCCAGGGCCAGGTCCGTGTCGTCTTCGACCACCAGGATGCGCACACCCCAACGGTGTCACGCCGCACCTGAACGGGAGCTGAATGCGGGCCGCCGCCGCGTGGCGGCCGCTTGGCGGGAGTCGGCCGTACGGGTGAACCCGGGCGGCGGCGTTCAGCGGGCCTTCAGGATCGCCGTCGCACGATGGCGGCAGCCGCGGGTGCCGGAAGGGTGGCCGCGGAATCCGTGAGGAGGCAGGACGACATGCGCAGGAAGCTGGTGATCGGCGCCGCGGCACTCGCGTTGGCCGGAGGGGCGACCGCCGGGACGTTTGCGGTCGCGTCCGCGTCCGAGGACGACGACAAGCCGGTGGCGGCCGCGGACGCGGACGCCGCACGGGCCGCCGCCGTGCAGGCCGCCGGGGCGGGAAGCGTCGCGGGCGAGGTCGAGCGCGAGGACGACCGCGAGGACGACGGCGCGGTGTGGGAGGTCGACGTCACCCGGACCGATGGGACCCGGGCCGAGGTACGCCTCGACGCGGGCTTCAAGGTCCTGGTGGTCGCACCGGACGACCAGGACGACCCGGACGACGGCCCTGACGGCGCCACCGACGACGACCACGACGACGACGGCCCGGACGACGGCCCTGACGACGACGGCCCCGACGACGACTGAGCCGTCGCCCGGCGCGCAAACCCGGCCGCGTACGCCGGGACAGGCGACCGGCTGCGCGGCGGGGGCGGGGCCCGGCTCCCGCTCCCGCCGCGCAAACCAACTGATCAGCCGCAAAAGGCCGTTCGCTGCGGCGCTCGGCTCCGGAATCTGCCATTCTGCGTGCGTGACCGTCATAGCAGGCAAGATCCTCGAAGACCGCATCGTCATCGCCGCGGACTCGCAGGTGACTTGGGGCCAGGCGAAGACCGAGGGCACGAAGCTCTACAAGATCGGCGAGAACCTGGTCTTCGGCGGCTCGGGCCACCTGCGGGACGTCAACCTCATGCGCCTCTTCCTCGACACCCACATGCCGGCCTCCGCGGACGAGCGCGACGTCCTGGAGTTCTACGCCGAGTACATCGAGTGGGCGAAGCGGAAGATGAGCGGCTTCGAGGCGCACTCGTCGTTCCTCTTCGGATTCGACGGCAAGTTGTTCGAGATCGACTCCGACTTCGACGTCACCTACGCCGACTTCGCCGCCATCGGCTCCGGCTGGGAGTACGCGCGCGCCGCGCTGCACCTGGGCCATTCGCCGCAGGAGGCGGTCCAGGTCGCATGCGACCTCACCATCTTCTGCGCGCCGCCCGTCACCGAGTTCAGCATCACGCGTCAGACCGCCGAAGGCGCCTGACGCCGGGCCGCGTACGGCGGTTCAGCCCGCGGCTCCAGGCGCGCCCGGGGTCTGCGCAGTGTCCGCGGCCCGCGCAGCCCCAGCGGACTCTGCGGCCCCAGCGGCCTCCGCGGTGTCCGCGACGGTTCGCAGCGCCGTGTCGACGATCTCGTCCAGCCGTCCGCCGTGCGAGCCGTGCCAGTAGACGCGACGGCACGCCGTGCAGCGCGCGAACCTGTCGAAGGACGCGAGCGTACGCGGCTCCACGTCGTCGACGACCGACTCCTTGGTGACCGCGGCCAGCGGGCCGTTGCAGGACGTGCAGCGCGTCCACGGCGCCAAGTCCGGGGCGAACCGGCGCAGCAGGTCGTCGAGTTGGGCGTCCGGCCGGGTGCCGCGCACATACGCCCCGAACCACAGATTGCGGCGGCGCAGCAGGCCGCGGTCCTGCGTCAGCAGCACGCGGCGCTCGGCGTTGGCCTGTTCGACCAGCACCGGGTCGTCGCAGTCGTTGTGGTAGGCCGTGTCGAGCCCGACCAGCCGCATGCGGCGGGCCAGCGCGCCGAGGTGTACGTCCAGGAGGAAGCGCAGCCCGGGGCCGGGGACTTGCTGCGGCCGGGCGACCGCGTACACCTCGACCGCCTCGCCGCCCTGTGGACGGTACGCCGCGTCCGCCCGCGCCCCGTCCACCACCAGCCACCCGACCTCCGGCAGCGGCACGCCCGCCGATTCGACCACATGGCCGAGCGTCGAATCGTCGGCGACCGCCGCGGTCACACACCCCGCACGGAGCCGGGGCGGCAGAAACCGGTGCAGGTCGTCGGCGAGGGTGAGCGTGACGGTGGGCGCGGCAGATGCGACGTTCGGCCCGCCGAGGGAGTCAGATCCGGACATGCCGTCAGCATGGCATCGGCGCGCTCCCGAGGCCGGGAATTTTCCGCCCGAGGGCCCGTGTGCGGTGCGGGCCACGCGCCCGCGCGACGCTCACCCGATCTCCACGGTCCGGGCCCAATCGGGCGGGGAATCGGGGACGTAGTCCGGGTCGTTCTCGGCCATGGGCGCAGTCCGGGAGCATCGCGGGCGCGGGAAGAGGCCGACGACGGTCCGGCACGGCGGCCGGCTCTCCGGCCACGGTGTCTGGCCGTCCGTGAGCACCACGACGACGTCCGGCCGGGGGCGGCCGCGCAGCGCCTTGGCGAAGCCGGTGCGCAGGTCCGTCCCGCCGCCGCCGACCAGCGGGATGTCCTCGGCGCGGCACAGCCGGCTCACGGACTGGGCCGCGGCGTCGCACGAGAGCACGGTGACGAGGTCCCGGCGCCCGCCGACCGCCCGCGAGATGGCCGCGACCTCCTGGAGCGCGCTGCCGAGTTCGGCGTCGCTGACCGAGCCGGAGGTGTCGATGACCACCGAAACCCGGGGCGGCATGCGCCGGAGGCTGGGCAGGACGGCGCCCGGCACCACCGGCGAGCGGCGCGACGGACGGCCGTACGTGTAGTCCTCGCCCGCACCGCCCGCGGATGCCGCCGAGCGGACCGCCGCCCCGAGCAACTCCCGCCACGGCTGCGGTGGTTGGAAGGCCTCCTCGGCCCACCGGCGCCAGCCCGCCGGAGCGTCCCCCGGCCGGCCCTTGATGCCCTCGGCCACCCGGAACCGCACCGCGTCGCGCTCCTGCTCGCTGAGACCGTACGCACCGTCCGCCCCGAGGTCCCAGTGGCGTTCCAGCCCATCGGCGCCGCTGCCGCATTCCAGCCAGGTGAAGTCCTGGGTCAGCGGCCCGAGGCTGAACTGCCGCAGGTAGTCCTCCATGAGTTCGCCCTCGGGCAGCTCCAAGTGCCGTGGGTGTAGGGCGCCTTCCGGCCACACCAGACCGTCGCCGTACACGTCGTCGTTGATCTCGCAGTCGGCGGCGATGTTCATGCGCAGCCGGTCGCCGGGTCCGGTCAGCCCGCGTTCGCGCGCGACTCGGTCGCTGCGCCCGTGGTGGTCGCGCAGTAGGTGGGACACCTCGTGCACCCACACGGCGGCCAGGTCCTCGACCGGCATCCGGGCCACGAACGCCGGTGAGACGTAACACCGCCAGAACCGGTCGACCGCCATCGTCGGCACATGCCGGGATTCCACCGGATGCAGGGCGAACAGCGCGGTCGCGAGGTAGGGGCGGACCCGGGCGGCGTGCAGGCGCGCGGCGAACAGCTTGTCGCGGTCCAGGGCCCGCGGCTCCTCCGCGGCCGTCACCGTCGGGGTCGTCGTCGCCGATGCAGCCGGGGTCGTCGTCGGGGTTGTGGTCATCGGCCCACCTTCCGGGACGCCGAGGCCGACGTACGCTCCGCGGCCCGATCCGCGCGGCGGGACAGCGCGACGACGCCGGTGAGCCGCCCGATCGTGTCCGGGACGTCCCAGTCCTCCCGGCGCAGTGACGCGAGCGTGGTCGCCGGAACGACCACGAGGTCCGGCGCGCCGGTCGCCAGCGCCCGGGCCAGCAGCGCCCACGCCGCGTCCCAGCGGGACTTGTCGGGCCGGTTGCGCACCGCCTGCACCACCCCGTCGAGCACCACCTGCCGCAGATCGCCGCGTTCGGGCAGCAGAGCGGTGTCCGGGTCGGCGAGCAGCAGTTCGGGGTCCGGCAGGTCCATGCGGTCGATGTGGGCGAGCAGTTCGAGCCCCGGACCGTCGCCGACGGTTCCCCTGACGAGCTGGGAGAGCACGTCGCGGGACGCGTCCGCCGCGGTGGCGAACGCGATCAGCGCCAACGTCATCTCCCAACTGCGGGGCGACGGCCACGGACCGCCGCGCCGCGTCTCGGTGGTGGGCAGCCGGTGGACGAGCGTGGGGCGGGCGGTCAGCAGGCCGCAGACGGCGCGGCGCGCGAACTCCACCGCCTGCGGCAGCTTCGCGGGGTCCAGCCGCGGCAGCGTCGCGAGGGGCCAGATGCCGCCGAGGCCGCGTACGACCACCTCGTGCTCGTGGGTCCACTGCAGGTGGACGAAGCGGTTCGCCAGGGGCGGGCTCAGCTCCCAGCCGTCGGCGGCCGACGACCGGGGGTTGGCGGCCGCCACGATCCGCACCCCGGGCGGCAGTTGCAGGGCACCGATGCGCCGTTCCAGCACGAGGCGGAGCAGGGCGGCCTGGACCGCGGGTGGTGCGGTGGACAGTTCGTCGAGGAACAGCAGTCCGCGCCCGGCCTCGACCAGGCGTACGGCCCAGTCCGGCGGCGCCATCGGCACGCCCTGCCGCGCCGGGTCGTCGCCGACAATCGGCAGGCCCGAGAAGTCGGAGGGCTCGTGCACGCTGGCGATGACCGTGGTGAGGGGCAGGTCCAGGGTGGCGGCGAGCTGCGTCAGGGCCGCGGTCTTGCCGATGCCCGGCTCGCCCCACAGCAGTACGGGCAGGTCGGCGGCGACGGCAAGGGTCAGGGCCTCCAGTTGGCCGTTGGGCCGCGGCTCGGTGGCGGTGTCGCGGAGCATGGCCAGCAACTCACCGGCGGTCTCCAGGTCGGAGGCGGATGCGGAAGCGGAGGCAGGCGCCGGAACGGGCGCGGGGCCGGCCGCCGCGGCGGTTTCGGGCGTGGCGGACTGCGTGAATGCGAGCATGTGGGATCACCTTTGGGGTTCGTGGTTGATGGCGTGGACCAGGGCCGGGAGTCCGACGGCCGGTCAGGCCGAGGGCGGGCCGGAATCCGGCGAAGTTGCCGTCAGCGGACGGAGGTACGGCGCCCGCGCGAGCCGCGGGTGCCCGGGCGGACGGGCCTGGGACAGAGCAGCGGCGGAGTGCGGCCGATCAGCCCGGCCCGGAACAGCCCGTACGTGATCCGCCCCCGCGCGGCGGCCTCCAGACTGTCCAGCAGCGCACCGTCGCGCAGCACCGCCTCGGCCCCCAACAGGTCCTCGACGACCGCCAGGGCACCGGAGCTGTCGCCGTGGTGGAGGCGTTCGCGGACACCTGTGAGGCAGTCCGGACGCCGGTGCGCCGCGTCGATCGCCTGGAGGCAGGGCACCGGGGTTCCGGTCAGGGCGGCGAGCAGTTCCTCGCGCCGGATCTCGTCGGGATCGTGGTCCAGGGCGGTGAGGACGCCGTCGACCAGCCCGATCCGATGCCGCGCGCCCCGGCAGTCCACGAAGCGGGGGTGCCCCGGGTCGCGTACGGTCCGGGGGGTGGCCGACGAGTAGCCGGGGATCAGCGCCTCCGCCACCAGCGGGTGCAGCCGGTCCGCGTCGATCGCGCCGGCGCGCAGGAGTTCCAGGTCGGGCAGGACCCAGGTGGCCGCGTCGGGAAGCACCGGCAGCGCGGGACCCCGCCCAGAGGCGGACGCTCTCGCGACCCGAAGTCCCGGCAGCCGTGCGCCGTTGCCGACGTCACCGTCCCAGTGGCCGGTGCCGTCGCCCGGGTCGGTGTCCGGTGCGACGATCAGCCGGTGCCGGGCTCCGAGCCGGACGAGGACGGCTCCCGGGGGACGGCCGTCGGCCCGCAGCAGGATCTCGGCCTCGGCGGCCCATCGGTCGACGGCACACGGCTGGTCCTGCGGCACCAGGTCCAGGAGGTCCGACGCCGAACCGCTCGGGGCGGCGCCGGCCGACCGGTCCGCCCACGGCGGCGGATCCGCGGGACCCGCCTGTCCCGCCGGACCGGCCTGCCGCGCCTGCCCCGCCGAACCCGCAGAACCCGCCGAGCCCGCGGGAACCGCACCCGATCGGACACCCAGTTCGTGCGACCGTCGCGCGTCCCACAGGTGCCGGTGCAGGTCGAGGCGGAACCGCCGGTGCGGATGGGGATGCGGATACAGGTACGCGCCGGACGCGCGGTCCGACCCGTCCCACAACGCGAGGCTGATCCGCTGCCCGGCGGCCGCCCACCCGGGCGGAGTGCGAACCACCAGGTGTACGCCGCGCGTTCGGCGATCGGAGTCGGGCCCGTAGCGGGCCAGGGAGATGGTCAGGCCGGGCCGTAGCAGCCCGTCCGGTGCGATGCGCGGCATGTGCCAGCGCAGCAGATCGGGGGCGAGATGGCGCAGGTCGGCGCGTACCCGGGCGGCGAGTTCGTGCCCGTGGTCGCGGGCGAGCGCACGGAGGTTCAGGTCGACGTCGATGCCCGCGGCGGCGCACGCACCGGCCCAATCGCCGCAAAGGCGGCGGGCGGTCGCGGACTCGATCATGGGGGGCGGCACGGCGAACTCGCGCACGCGCGGCCAGAAGGAAAGCCGGGAATCCCCGTTCGCGATGTGAGTGTGCATCAGCACTCACCTTGCGCGGACGGGACCCCCATTCTCACAACGAATTGAGTGGTCATCACGAATGACCATAGCGCCCCGGACCCCGTCCGGCCAGGAACTCCCGCCCCGCGTCATGTCGGGCACCTCCGCGCGGCGACCGTTTGGGAGGTTTCCGTACGGGCGCTCGGTCGGCCCCGCGGCGTCTCCGGGGTGCTGCGTGTGGATGACACGGAAGTGACGGCCGTGACCAGCACGCCGGCCCTGTCGTTGCTTCCGCATGCGGCCCTAACTGGCGCCGCAGTCTGGACCGATGAAACGGAGAAGTTTCGTGGCGATCATGAAGAAGGCGACGATTGTCTCGGCCGGTGCCGCGGCCCTCGTGCTCGCGGGCGGCGGCGCGGCGTTCGCGGGTTCCGACGCGGACGGCGCGGCCGTCGGCTCGCCCGGCGTGCTGTCCGGCAACCTGATCCAGGTTCCGGTGCACGTGCCGGTCAACGTGTGCGGCAACACGGTCAGCGTCATCGGCCTCCTGAACCCGGCGTTCGGCAACGTGTGCGCCAACGTGGACGGCGACGACGCCAAGCCCGGCGTGACGCCCCCCATGGCCCCGGGCCACCACGGCGGCCACGGCGGCCACGGCGGCAACTGGTAGCCGACCCCGCGACAACGCGCCGCGCCGGTGCCCGGCCCTCCACTCCCGGGCACCGGCGCGTCACACGTCACCGGCGGTCAGCCGGCCGGCGGCCCGCACAGGTCGGCAGGTTCCGACTTCAGGCACGTGTTGGCCGCATAGGTGTTGCCGACGCCCCGCGGATCCCGCTGGGCCAGGTCGGCGGGGGCGTTGCGCAGCAGCGTGTTGCCGGTGACCTCCTGATGGGAGGTGCCGCCGCCGCTGAAGCTGGGGACCATCACGATGCCGCCGGACATCGGGGAGTCACCGCTGTGGTCCATGACGGTGTTGGCGTGGATGCGTACGCCCTCGGTGCCGGTCAGGACGATGCCGGAGCCCTGGATGTGGGCGATCCGCTCGTTGCCCGGGCAGAAGCGGTTGTTGGCCGCCATCGTGTTGCCGACGATGTCGAGGTCGCCGGCGACCGGGCGGGTCTCGTCGCCGACCACGAAGACCCCGGCGCAGTTGGCCGTGAGCAGGTTCCCGGTCACGGTGACGTGCCGGGCCCGGCGCAGATGCACGCCGATGCGGTTGTCCGCCGCGCTGTTGCCGACGATCGAGGTGCCGCTCCCGTCGGGCTCGTCGCCCACGAACACCCCGGACTGCCCGTTGGAATCCGTCGTGTTGCCGACGAACCGGCCGCGGACCGAGAACTCCTGGCCGACGCCGTGCTCGCCGTTGCGGTGGGCGCGCACGCCGGCGACGGAGAGGCCGTCCGCGTGCAGGCCCTTCACACCCGTCTTGCGGAACCCGGTCACGGTCAGCGACTCGACGCCGACTCCGACGACCGGCTTCTGCGCGGTGCCGAACACGCACACTCCGAAGCCGCCCGTCGCGCAGGCGCCCGCACCGGCCGGGTCGTTCGGGTCGGCCGGGGCGATGACGGCCTCGCCCTCGCGCGGGCCGCGCAGGGTGATCCCGTCCTTCGCGATCAGCACACTGCCGCGATAGGTGCCCGCCGCGAGTTCGACGACCTCGCCCGGCGCCGCGGCGTCGACCGCGGCCTGCACGGACTCGCCGGGCGCGACCGTACGCACGGCAGGTGTCGCCCCGTCACGAGGTCCGGCGGCTTCCGCGGACCCGGCCGCCAGGACCACGAGCACGGACGCGGCGGCTACAACACCGCGGGTTGCGCGTCCTGACCGTTCGGTGATGCTTCGTCGCTGCTGACCCATGGTGCCAAGCCCGCCTTTGCGTACTGTGTCGAATGCGAAAGCCATTGCGGCTGAGGGAGATCGGGGGAGACGTCGCACCCTTCGTCGCCGCGGACGATCGCGTCGACAAGGGTCGTGGTGTGCGTGGCCGCGCCGAAGGCCGGATGGTCGATGATGCGGCGCAGGAACGGGATCGTGGTGCGGACCCCGCCCCCCTCCACCCGGAACTCGTCGAGGGCTCGGGCGGCACGCGCCCGGGCCGCCTCGCGGTCCGGTGCCCAGGCGATCACCTTGGCCAGGAGCGAGTCGTAGTCGGGGCCGATCCGCCAGCCCGCGAAGGCGTGCGTGTCGACGCGTACGAACGGGCCGCCGGGCGCCACGAATTCCTCGAGCGTCCCGGGCGTGGGCACGAAGTCGTTCTCGGGGTCCTCGGCGTTGACGCGGCACTCGATCGCGGCCCCCCGGATCACCACGTCGTCCTGACGCATCGTCAGCGGTGCCCCGGCGGCGATGCGCAACTGCTCGTGCACCAGGTCGATCCCGGTGACCATCTCGGTCACCGGATGCTCCACCTGGAGACGGCAGTTCACCTCCATGAGGTGGAACTCCTGGGCGGCCGAGACGACGAACTCGAAGGTGCCCGCCCCCACATAGCCGACCGCCTTGGCGCCTTGCAGCGCCGCGTCGCACATCGCGTCGCGTACGCCCGGATCGAGACCGGCCGCCGGTGCCTCCTCGATCAGCTTCTGGTGCCGCCGTTGCACCGAGCAGTCGCGCTCGCCCAGGTGGATGGCCCCGCCGTGCATGTCGCACAGCACCTGGACCTCGATATGTCGGGCGTTGTCGACGAACTTCTCCATGTAGACGCGCTCGTCGCCGAACACCGCGCGGGCCTGAGCCCGGGTCTCGCCGTACGCCCGGGCCAACGCGCCCGGTTCGCGCACCACGCGCATGCCCCGGCCGCCACCGCCCGCGACGGCCTTGAGGATGACCGGGAAGCCGATCCGGTCGGCGATCTCGGCCGCCTGGCCCGGCGAGGACAGCGCTCCGCAACTGCCGGGCAGCACCGGCAGGCCCGCGTCGGCCATCGCCGCGCGCGCCGCGGCCTTGTCGCCGAGGCGCTGCATGACCTCGGGCGGGGGACCGATGAAGGTGATGCCGTGCGCCGCGCAGACCTCGGCGAAGTCCGGGTCCTCGGAGAGGAACCCGTAGCCCGGGTGGATGGCGTCGGCCCCGACCGCCCGGGCGGCCTCGACGATCGCGGGGATGCTGAGGTAGCTGGACTTCGCCGGCGGCGGCCCGATGTGCACGGCGGCGTCGGCGCAGCGCACGGCGGCCGAGTCCCGGTCCGCGGTCGAATAGACCGCGACGCTGCGGATGCCCGCCTCGCGGCAGGCGCGGACGACACGCAGCGCGATCTCGCCCCGATTGGCGACCAGAACCGTGGAGAACATGCGCCTCACCCGCTGCCGACGGGTTCGAGGGCGATCAACGGCTGGTCGTACTCGACCGGTTCGGCGTCGCCCGCCACCATGTCGACGACGCGTCCGGTGACTTCGGCGGTGATGGGGTTCATCATCTTCATCACCTCCAGGATCCCGATCGTCTGGCCGGGTCGGACGATGTCGCCGACGCCGACGAACGGCCGCGCTCCCGCGTCCGGCGAGTGGTAGAACGTGCCGACCATCGGCGCCCGGACGAACAACGCGGCGGCCTCCGGCACCGCGGCCGGACCCCCGGCCGGCGTGGCCGGGCACGCGGCGACGGACGCGATGACGGTCGCGGCGGACGAAGCGGCGTGGGACGCGGTGTGGGCGGCGGGCGACGCCGAGGAGATCGCGGCGGGTGCCGGAGCCTCCCGCAGGACCGCGGTGCCGTTCGCGGTAACCGACACCGGGGCCGCGGACTCCCCGGGGAGCCAGTCGATCTCGATCACGGTGTCCCCGGCCTGCAGGCGGAAGCGCCTCGGCACCCGGGAAACGACCTCGTTGCCGGCGCCGTTCGCGCCGCCCTCACACTCGATGCTCATCAGTGCCCTCCTGGATACGTGTCCCCGGCGCCGGCGCCCGCCACCGCGGGCGACGCGCCGAACTTCCGGTAGCGGTCGCGGCGTTCCCGGATCCGCCGGTCGTGGTCGCGGTGCCGCAGCTCGATGAGGACCGGCACCAGGGCGGCACGCATGAGGTCGGCGGCGGTCTCCGGGTCGGTGTGGGCGCCGCCCGCCGGCTCGGGCACGATTTCGTCCACCACGCCCAGCCGCAGCAGGTCGGACGCCCGCAGCCGCAATGCCTCGGCCGCCGTAGGGGCGGCGTCCTGGTCCTTCCACAGGATGGCCGCGCACCCCTCCGGACTGATGACGGAGTAGACGGCGTGCTCGCAGATCAGGACGCGGTCGGCGACCGCCAGCGCGAGAGCGCCGCCGCTGCCGCCCTCGCCGGTGACCACGCTCACGACGGGCACCGGCAGCCGCGACATCAGGCGCAGGTTCTCGGCGATCGCGACCGCCTGCCCGCCGCGCTCGGCGTCCAGGTCGGGATTGGCCCCCGGGGTGTCGACGAGCGTCACGACGGGGATCTTCAGCTTCGCGGCCAGGTTCATCAGCCGCGCGGCCTTGCGGAAGCCCGCGGGGGTGGCCATCCCGAAGTGCCGGCGGCGGCGCTCCTGGAGGTCCGAGCCGCCCTTGTGGTGGCCGATCAGCACGACCGGCTGCCCCGCGAGGAGTCCCACGCCGCCGACGACCGCCGGGCAGTCGGCGCCGATGCGGTCGCCGTGCAGTTCCTCGAAGCCCTCCAGCAGACGGCCGGCGTAGTCGAGGGCCGAGGGCCGTTCGGGGTGCCGGGCGCGGCGTACCACGTCCCACGCGGCGCCACCCGACGCCGCGCCCTCGCCGCCGGACGGCTCCGACCGGAGAGCGGCCCGCGGGTATGGCTCGACGCGCTGCCGCCAAGTCCCCTGGTCGGCGTCCGGGTCGGCCTCGGCACTGTTCGCGGGGTCCGCCACGTCCAGCAAGTGTCCGAGCATGCGCCGCAGTTGGTCCCGGGGGACGACCGCGTCGACCATGCCGTGCGCCAACAGGAACTCGGCGCTCTGGAACCCCTCCGGCAGCCGCTCGCCGATGGTCTGCTCGATCACGCGCGGCCCCGCGAACCCCATGCGGGCACCCGGCTCGATGAGGATCACGTCCGCGAGCGTCGCGAACGACGCGGCGACCCCGCCGTACGTCGGGTCGGTCGCCAGCGTGACCACCAGGATCCCGGCCTCGTCGAGTTCGGCGAGAGCCTGCGCGGTCTTGGCCATCTGCATGAGCGACAGCGCGCCCTCCTGCATGCGCGCGCCGCCCGAGGCGGTGACGATCAGCAGCGGCACGCGCTCGCGCAGGCTCTCCTCGGCGGCCCGGGTGACCAGCGCCCCGACGGCGCAGCCGAGGCTGCCGCCGAGGAACCGGAAGTCCATGACCGCGACGACCACCGGATGGCCGGCGATGGTGGCCCGGACCGCGAGCGCCGCGTCGGGCATCCCGGTCGCCGCCTGCGCCTCGGCCAACCTGTCGGGGTACGGCCGCGAGTCGGTGAAGCCCAGCGGGTCGTGCGGGGCGGGCCCGGTCTCGAGCGGGATCCGCGGGCCGGGGTCGAGAAGCTGGTCGAGCCGCTGCCGGGCGGTCAGCCGGGCGTGCGCACCGCAGCCGGGGCACACCTGCAGGGCACGGGCGAAGCGCTTGCCGTACACGAGGTCGCAGCACTCGGTGCACCGCACCCAGTCGGCCGCCGCGGTCGCCGCGGGCCCTGCGTCCGGCGCGTGCGGCCGGTTGTCGATGTCGACCACGGGTTCCTCCGAGAGTCGGGTGGGTCGGGGCGTCGCGGACTCAGCCGTTGCGCGGCCGCTCCCACCGGTAGAACTCGTGGGCCATGGCGTCCTTGGGACCACGCCAGGTGGCCGGGTCGTACGCGCTGACGTGGGCCGAGAGCCGGTCGCTGATGGCCATGAACTCCGGGTGGCCGGCCACCTCGGCGACGCCCGCCGCCGGAGGACGGTCCGCCTCGATCAGGTGCAGGTACAGGTCGTCGCCGAACCGGAACAGGCTGCGTCCGGTGACGCCGACGAGACCGGGCAGCTCACCGCGGTCGGACGCGGCGAAGATGTCCGCGACGTCGTCGGCGGCTCCCGGGCGCATGCGGGCGACGATGAGGCTTCGGTACGTGGTCACGAGAGGTCCTTCGCTTCGGATCGGGCGTCGGGATCGGATCGGGCGTCCGGATCGGTCGGGCGTCGGGATCGGTCGGGCGTCGGGATCGGATCGGAGCGGCGGCAGGGCCCGTGGACCGGTCGGTCCGCGC
>NZ_JBEZFP010000028.1:0-82308 GCF_040649515.1 Streptodolium elevatio | reverse complement strand
GGGCTCCCGACCCCTGTTCGGGAGCCGACCGGCCGCACGACTGGAACGTGTTACAGAAGTGGGGCGGGGACATTCAGCCGTGAAAGACCGCCGAAGTCAATACCGCAATTACTTCCGGTAACACCGGACTTCGCCCGTCCGCAACGCGCTGACCTGCGGTGACACGTGTCGATCCAGACGGCCGCCGACGGCCGTCGGAGCCGGGCGCGGGGTCCGGAAAACCACGGAGGGTGCCGCCGGCATCCCGCACAGGATGTCGGCGGCACCCTCCGAGGTGCCTCCGGTCGGGCCGTCGTACCGGCGTTGCGCCGGCGCCGAGATCAGCGCCCGATCAGCGCCCGTTCCGCGTCAGGTCCCCCGTCAGATCAGCGTGAGCGTCAGGGTCGCCGTGTACGTCCCCGCGAGCGGGAACCCGGGCACGTGGAGCGCGAGCCCCGCGTCCGCCGAGAACTCCCCGCCGCTCGGCAGGCCCGGCGTCGTCTGCGCCGGCATGCCGCACAGCCGCGAGCCGTCGACCGCACCCGGCACGCCGGTGAGCACCGGGCTCGGCGAATCCGGGTTCACCACCGCGCAGTTGGGCGTCCAGTACAGCGCCGCGCCGGGCAGGGTGCCCGTCGTGCCCTGCGTGTCCGAGACGAAGTCGCCTATGCGTCCCGTCAGTTCCCAGCCCAGGGTGCCACCTCGGAAGTCCTGCACGACGACCTGGTTCAGGGCGCCGTTCATGGTCTGCGGTCGTCCGTCGATGGTCACCGGGGAGAGCTCGACGAGCTTGTCCGACGCCCCCGTCCGCTTGAACCCCAGGTGTCCGGGCAGGACTTCGCCGTCCGTGTTGCCGCCGCCCTCGACGGTGAACTTGGCCGCGGCGGCCTTGTTCTGGTCCACGCCCTCGGCGGCGGCGATCTGGTCCGTCTGCGCCTTGGTGACGGTCAGCTGCCCCACGAAGGTGCCGTCCGGCCCAGAATCGAGGAAGGCCAGGTCGAACGTGGGCTGAAGGTCCTTGTCCACGCCCGCGATCGAGATCGCCGTGTTCGGCGTGTAGCCGGTGCCGCGTACCGTCACCACGGTGCCCAGCGGCCCGTGATCGGGCGTCAGCTCCACCTTGCGCAGGTTGGGTGCGGGCGGCTCCACGGTCAGCGGTGCGGTGGCCGTACCGGCCCCGGGGCCCGATCCGATGGTCACCTTGACCAGGCGAGCCCCCTGCGGTGCGGTGGGCGCCAACGTGGCGTTGCCGCCGAGTGCCCCGTCGGGACCCACGCTCAGGGTGTTGGCGCTGAATGCCGTCCCGTCGCACGCGCCGCCGTCCGCCGCGCACAGCTGCACGGCGACCGTTCCGGCGCCCACGGCGGGCCAGTTGACGCCCGACAGCGCGACCGTCTCACCGGCCTTGACCGGACTCGAGGCGGCCGCGAGCGTCGGTGCCGGCGGGACCGGGAGGCCGACCTGCGCCGTCGAGGAGACGCCCGGCGTACCCGAGACCGTGCACGGGGTCGTCTGGGCGATGAGCTTGAGCGCGTAATCGCCCGGACTCACGTCGATCGCGCCGTTCGCGGTGACCGTGAACGTGCCGGTCATGTCGGAGACCTGGACGACCGCGGGCGGCGCACCCGCGCTCGGGTTCTTCTTCGGGCCGTTGACCGTGACGTTGCCGGTCTGGGCACCGGACAGCTTGACGACGCCGGACGGCGTGACGGTGTCCTTCAGCAGGATCACGCCCGGCATCTGCGGATTGCGCGGGTAGTCCTTCCAGCGCCACGTCACGTTCACCACGTCGCCGACGCTGTAATACGGCTTCTCCGGCGTCAGTTCGAGTACCACGCGCGGCTTCCACGGGAAGACGCTGCCGTTCGTCGCCTGCTTGCAGCTGACGTCGTACGCGACCGGCTCCGCCCACGCGGGCGCGTTGTTGCGCACCTTGAGCGGCACCGCCACGGCGGTCGTGCCGGACGAGACGCGGACCTTGTAGTCGCCCTCGCTCGTGGTCGGCGGCACGGACGCGCGGCCCGCGAGGTTGCCGCCGGCGTCGACGCCGACACCGGCCGAAGTGATCCGCGAGGCGGCGCACGCGGTGCCGTCCGCGGCGCACAGCTCCACCGTCGGAGCGGCCCCGCCCGCCGGCCAGTTCGCGCCGACGAGTTGGAACGGCGCGCTGCCGGGCCGCACTTCGGTACGCGTGACACCGAGCGTCGCGGGCTGCACCGAGCCGTCCACCTGGAGAGTGGTGGACACCCCCGGTGTGCCGGTGGCGTTGCACGGGGTCTCCCACGTGCCCAGCATGCTGGCGACGTTCTTGTAGCTGCCGGGCGACAGGTGGAGCGCGCCGGGCTTCGCGATGGTCAGCGTTCCGGTCATGTCCGACAGCCACAGCGGCCGGCCGCTCGGCGTCGAGGCGTTCTTCTTCGGCCCGGACACGGCGACCGTGCCGCCCTGCGCGCCGGAGACGTTGACGGTGCCGAACGGCTGCACCGAGTCGGCGTTGACGGTGACGCCCGACGGGTTGTCGGCAGCGGCCTTCCAGGACCAGGTGACGGTGACCTGGTCGCCGACCGCGTACGCCGGCTTGCTCGGGCTGACCGAGAGGTCGACCTGGGCGGCGAAGTCGAACGGGCCGCCGCCGACGCTGGGCGGTGTGCAGTGAACGTTGTAGGTCACGGTCTCGGCGTGTGCCGCCGGGGAACCCACCGTGACCACAACCCCGACGGCCGCGACGGCGGTGCCGACCACCGCCGCGAGGCCCTTCGCGGGTTTGCGCATAGAGAGCTGTCCCTCCTCGGGATCGTGCCCGTCCCGCCCCGGGGTGAGCGGTCCGTATGCCCGGTCTCCGGGGCGCGGAGGTGCACGCGTACGCCTCGGAGTGCCGTGCGGTGGACGGCGGATGGCCCGGCCGGCGCGGGGCGGGCCGAGCAGGGGTGGATCCGTCGACGCGGGTCGGCCGGCGCCCCACACGCCGGTCTCCCGATCCCAGACTGGAACGTGTTCCAGTTGGGGCCCTGCTATTCAGCGCCGAGATCGCCGGGAAGTCAAGACCGGTACGGGCAGCGGCGGGCGTTCCGTTTCCGCAGGTCGGCGCGGACGGCAGCGGCCCGGGACGCCCGGGCGGAGCACTCCGGGCAGGCCGGGGCGCGGGACCCGTCACGGGCCGTCCGGGCCCCGACCGCGCCGGACGATCGGGCCTCGCTCAGATCAGACTGAGCGTCAACTCCGCGGTGTAGGGCGTTCCTTCGGTCGTGGGGCCGGTCACGCCGAGGGTGAGTGCGGCGTCGACCTGGAACTCCCCGCCGGTCACCTCGCCCATGCTCGGGTTCTGACGGCACAGCAGTTCGGGGCTCGCGCCGGCGGAACCGGGCAGCCCGTTGGACACCGCACTCGACGCGGCCCCGGTCGCCAGGCAGTTGGGGGTCCACGCGAACCCGGACGAGGGGATCCGCGAGCCGTCGGGGGCCAGGAAGTCGCCGATCTGCCCGGTGAGCGTCCAGCCCAGCGTGCTGCCGCGCTGGTCCACGACCTGCAGCGGGTTCAACTGCCCGGTGACCTGGCGGGGCCCGGTGCCGGGCGGCAAATCGCCCATGACCACCGCCTGTTGATCGGCCGTCATGAACAGCGGTCCGGCAGGCGGCGGACCTCCCGCGGCGGGCGGGAGGTCGCCCGGAGCCGGGGCGCCTGCGGGGGCGCCCGTTGCGGTGCCGTTGTCCGCGCCGGGGGAGGGGCTTCCGGTCGCGCTGGCCGTCGGGGCCCCCGAGGCGCCCGGAGTGCCGGTGGCTCCCGGCGTCCCCGTGGGCCCGCCGGGTGCGCCCGGGGTGCCGGTCGCCCCCGGCACGCCGGGAGTTCCGGTGGCCCCGGGCGTCGTCCCGGGCTGACCCGTGGCGGGCGGCGTGGTGCCGGGACCGCCCGGGTTGCCCGGCCCGGTCGGCTGCGGGCCGGGCGTCGACGTCGTACCTGACTGGATGCTCAGCGAGATCGGGGTCGCACCGGTGGGCGTACACGGGGACGGAGGGCCCCACAGCCAGGAGTCGATCGCGTACGCGCCGGGCGCCAGGTCGATGCGGCCTTCCGCGGCGACGGTGAACTTTCCGGTCATGGCCTCGACGGGCAGGGGCTGCCCGCCTCCCGTCGTGGGGTTCTTCGTGGGGCCGGAGACCTTGACCTCACCGGACTGCGCGCCGGACAGCTTCACCACACCGCTCGGCTGGGCGGTGTTCTCGGCGATCAGGACCCAACTGGAGGGGTTGCGCGGCGGCGTGCGCCACGACCAGGTGACGGTCACCTCGTCGCCCACGGCGTACGCCGTCTTCAAGGGCGCGACGGTGAGCTCGATTTTCGGGTTCCAAAGGAACTTGGATCCGTTCGCGAACGTCGGATCGCATTCGACGGCGTTGGTGACGGCGGCAGCCTGCGCCGGCGGGGTGCCGGTGCCGAATCCCGCTGCGGCGGCGACGACTCCGAGGGCCAGGAGAAGTCCGGTGCGCCGTGAAGCCATGGTGCGGTCGCTCCCTATCTGCGTTCCTTGCGGTTCCAGGTGGGCTTACTGACCCGGAGTCGAACAGCAATTCATCCGGTTCCCTGATGGTGTGTCAAGGGTCCGTGTCCGCACGCTTCGTCGCTTTTGGCGGCAGTGGCCACAACAAACCAACCAGGTAGGTGACACGTGGCTCGAAGTTGCGTGTTCCGCCGCACTCTCAAGAGTCCGCCGTGTGCCCTACTCGCCCGTAGTGGTGACACGTGTCGATCCGCGCCACCTCGGCTTTCGCCCGTCAAGCGGCATGTCGACACAGCGATTTCCCGGATTCCGAATGATGCCGAACTGTTTTCCGACGCCACCGTTTTTTCTGTCGATGACTGTTGTTCGCTCATGGGACTTGTCGTACCGTCACCCCATGATCTGACATGACATCAATGACTGGCACAGTCTTGATGTCTCTCGGGGTGCGGTGCGGACGGGGACTTCGATCTTCTGATTCCCAGGTCAGCGTGCCCAGGGCCTGTGCGCTGGTACGGGCCGTCGAGTCCGTCCGAACCATGCGACACGGTGCGGGCGGGGGGACGATCGCAACTCCGGTCCCTCGGAGGCGCGAACGGTCCGTGCAGGACGAGAAGGCCGGAGCGGTCGGGCTGCGCACGCAACGCAGACCGCGCCGGCCGTCGGAAGACGACAGGCAAGTCCCCGAAGGGAGAACCACCCCTATGGTCAAGCTGACGGGTCGAGCGGCAGGCAGCATTGCGGCTGCCGCACTCGCCACCGGTGCGACGCTGATGTTCGCGCCCACCGCGCATGCGGGTACGACCACCGGCCAAGCCAACTGCCCAGTGCCTGCGAACATCCAGCAGATCATGGGCGGCAAGACGAACCTGGCCGGCCCGCAGGCTTACACAGTCAACGGTCCCGCGACAGGCGCGGCCGGCGCGGACGTCGAACTCGACGTCGACCTGGGGCCGAGCCCCGCAGAGGTACCGCTCGACGTGCCCGGCGCCAAGTTGACACCGACGGTGGAGCTCAAGACCGCAGGTGCGTCGACGGCGCCGATCAGCGTCAAGGCCGCGCAGATAACGATGGACCTGAAGAAGGGTGGCATCGACCTGCCGGCCTTCAAGCTGAAGATCAAGATCCCCGCAAGCGCGACCGCGGGCAAGCTCGACCTGACACCGACCAAGCTGACCCTCGACGTCGACGCCATGGGCTTCAAGCTGCCGATGGTCTGCACGGCGACCGGCACTGGCGTCGTGCACAGCATCACCGTCACCGCGGCGAGCACCACGGGCGGTACGTCGTCGGCGAGTTCGTCGTCCAGTTCGTCGAGCTCGACGGGGACCAGCTCGACCGGCACCACCGGCACCACCGGCACGACCTCGGGCAGCAGCACCGGCAGCCTGCCCAAGACCGGTCCGCTGGACGACGCCCTGTCGATGGGTCTCGTCGGCGGCACCGTCGGCCTCCTGGGCATCGGCGCGGTGCTGATCGCGACCCGCAAGGTCCGTGCGTCGCGCAACACCCCCGCCTGACAAAGCGCTTCGGCGGCGCGGTGCGAACCGCGCCGCCGACGGCGGTAACGGCGCAAATGCGGTTTCGACCGCCGCCCGCGAACAACAGGTCATCGGCCCGTCGAGCACGGCCGAGTGATCCCACAAGGAAATGTGCGTGCCGTCGCGCCCGAACTCCCGGGCCGGCGGCACCGTTTCCGCCTGTGCGAACCCGTTTTTCAAGATCGGACTTGTCGGGCCTTGTTGGTGTATTACGCAACTGTTAACGCGAGGCAGCCAAAGCCTTGACATCTGAGGCGCGTAAAGGCATCAATGGCACGCCTGGTTTTTGAAACAGGTTCCACCCGCACGTCGGTCCCGCGCACCTCTACCAGAGCCTTGGGGGCGCAAGGGCCGCGAGACGGCCGCCTCGGCCGTGTGCGACGGAAATTCGAGGCGACCGTCCCAGGACGGCACCGGAGCGCCTGAGTTCATGGTAGTGCGCTCTCGGCTCAACTCCGGTGTGGTGTTCGACTGCCCCGCCCCCCGGCGGCGGCAGCAGCCCCTGGAAGGGAGTAGCACCTCACATGTTCAAGTCCCGTAAGAAGGTCGCCGCGGGCCTGGGTGCCGCGGTGATCGCGGGTACCGCGGGCCTGGTGGCCGTGGCTCCGGCCGCGTCCGCCGGCACCGTCACGGTCAACGCCGTGTGTCAGGTCCCGGTTCTCGGCGAGAAGGTCGGGCCGCAGACGGTCACCGTCGACCTGACCCCGGTGACCGGGCCGGCCGGCATCACGGTCACGGCCAACGTGGACCTCGGTCCGCCGCCGATCACCAGCCCGTTCGCGTTCGCCAACGCGAAGGCCCAGAGCACCCTCCACCTGACCATGTCGGGCGCCGCCACCGGCGTCGTCAACCTGGCGGGCCCCGAGGTGACCCTCGACCTCCCGGCGAACGTCCCGATCGACCCGGCGCCGTTCACCACGACGTTCACCATTCCGGCGAGCGCGGGCGTGGGTGCCATCAACTTCGAGCCCACGGGTTCGACGAATGTCACCGACATCCCGGGCGTCGGCAAGCAGACCGCCCCGTGTGTCTACACGGGCGGCGGGACCGTCGCGACGTTCACCACCAAGGCTCCTCCCGGCCCCGTGACGGCGGTCGTCGCGCCCACCACCATCAAGCAGGGTGAGAGCGGCACCGTCACCGGCACCGGCTGGGAAGGCGCGCTCGACCCCGCCAACGGTGTGCAGCTGTGCGCGGGCGCGACCTGCCAGCCGTACCCGGTGAACAACATCGCGATCGCCGGCGGCAACCTGACCGGTGGCTTCACCGTCGTCGAGCAGGTGCCCCCGGGCTCCTACACCCTGAAGCTCACCAGCGACTCGGGGCAGAGCACGAACACCAACGCGTTCACGGTGACCGGCATCCCGCCGGTGACCCTCGGCGCGAGCCCGAACAACGGTGAGGTCGGCACGACCACCGCCGTCAGCGGCACGAACTGGCCGGCCGGCAGCGTCACGGTCCAGGGCCTGAAGTCGGACAACACCCCGACCTCGGACGCCCCGGTCACCGTGACGGTGGGCGCCGACGGCGTGCTCGCCGCGTCGTACACGGTCAACGACCCGGCCACCGCGAAGATCGGTGCGACGGGCGGCGGCAAGAGCGGCTCCACCCCGTTCACGGTCAAGCAGGGGCAGCAGCTCACGCAGCCGATCGAGGGTGAGGTCATCGGTGGTGGGCTGAAGTTCGAGCAGGCCGCCAGTGGCATCACGCTGACGCCGATCACCCTGAACGGCAAGCCGCAGACCATGAACGGCGCGCTGAACCAGGTCAAGGTGCAGGACTTCCGCGGCACCACGCTGGGCTGGTCCCTGACCGGCCAGATCACCGACTTCACCTCTCCCGCGGTGAGCGGCGTGATCGCGGCCGACCGGTTCACCTGGACCCCGGCGTGCGCCGTCACCAACCCGGACTCGCCGAGCCAGGTGCAGACCGGATCGGCGGGCACCGTGGGCGCGCTCTGCACCCAGACCGCGAACGCTCCCGGCCAGGTCTCCGGCGGTGAGTTCACGGCGGACGCCGCGACGAAGCTCGCGGTCCCGGCGTGGCAGCTCTCCGGCACCTACACCGCCACCCTCACGCTCACCCTCATCTGATCTGAGCGTGGACTAGGACTCCCGGCCGGAGCCTCGGCCCGGCCGGGACCCTGAACGGCTTTGCCGTACCGGTGCCGGACAGCGGGAGCCACCCGCAGTCCGACACCGGTACGACGGGCCGCTGCGGATCGGCGCAGAGCGGAGGGTGGGACGGGCAATCCGGCCCGTTCCACCCACGCCGCTCGGCTCCGGATCCGCACCGCAGGACCCGCACCACCGGCACCACCCAGGCCACGGCCCAGGTCTCCGCTCCCGGGCCGCACCCGCCGCCGATCCGCCAGCCCCGTTGAAGCCGCAGGAGACAAGACATGACGGACACGTCGACACAGCGCAGGGACAGAGCCGCCCGTCCGCGCCGCACCGGCCCGCGTACCCGGGCCTTCTCCCTGCTCGCCGTGCTGTTCACCGTCCTCGCCGGCCTCCTGGTCGGGCCCGTGCCCGCCGCGCACGCGGCGAGCAACGGCGACTGGTCCGTCGACCCCCTCGTGCCGCCCGGCACCGACCAGAACAACCGGCGCTACTTCTTCCTGGAGGCCGCGGCCGGCGACACGGTGACCGACACGGTCGTCGTGGCCAACACCAGCAGCCGCAAGCTGACCTTCAAGATCTTCGGCGCGGACGCCTTCAACACGCCGCGCGACGGCGCGTTCTCGGTCCGCCGCCTCGGCGACCCGATGAAGGGCGTCGGCCTCTGGCTCAAGGTCGCCAACGGCCAGGACACCATCGAGGTCGAGCCCGGTACGCGCGTCGCGATCCCGTTCCAGATCGCGATACCCGCCAACGCCACGTCCGGCGACCACGTCGGCGGCATCATGGCGCTCAACAACGAGAGCATCGGCGAGCAGCAGGAAGGCCAGCTCCGCGTCGACCTGAAGATGCAGGTGGGTGCGCGCATCTACCTCAAGGTCCGCGGTCCGAGCGTGCCCGCCATGGACGTTCGCGACGTGAGCGTCGAACGCGCCACCGGCTTCGGTGAGTTCTTCGGCTCCGACAAGGCCGTCATCCGCTACACCATCGTCAACACGGGCAACGTGATCATCCGCCCGCAGACCGACCTCAAGGTCACCGGACTCTTCGGCCGCACGCTGCTGACCAAGAAGAGCGACCCCGCGAACCAGATCGAGATCTTCCCGGGCGAAAAGGTCGAGCTGGTCCAGACGTGGAAGGACGCACCCCTGCTGGACCGGGTCAACGTCCAGGTCAGTGCGGTCACCGAGCAGGAGAACCAGCAGCTGTCCGACAAGACTTCGACGTCCTACACCGCCGTGCCGTGGCCCGCGCTCCTGGTCCTCGCGCTCCTGCTGATCGGCGGCGGCGTGGCGTGGCAGCTGATGCGCAACCGCAAGAGCGGCGGCGGCAACAGCGGTGACAAGGCCGAGAACCAGGGTCCGAAGGACCCGTCCGGCGGCGAGTCCGCACCGGTCACCGGCGACACCGCCAAGGGTTCGGGCGAGAAGGGCGGCGACACCGCCGAGGGCTCGGGCGAGACGAAGGACCAGCCCAAGGACCAGCCCAAGGAAGAGCCCAAGGAAACCGCACCTGCTTCTGCCGGTGGCGAGGCGGCGGACCCTGCGGGGGTCGGTCGTTGAGCTACCTCGCACTTCGACGCACCCTCGCGGGACCGGCGCATCGCCGGTCCCGCCGAGGGGCGTTCGCGTATGCCCTGCTCGTGTCCGCATTCGTCGCCCTGCTCCTGGCCGCCGCCGCTCCGGGGTACGCGGTCACCCCGCCCAGCCCCACACCCGGCGCGCCCGAAGGCGGTCAGGCGTCGCTCAGCACGACCAAGACCAAGCCCGGCGGCATCGTCAAGGTCACCGGCGTCGCGTGGGCGCCCGGTTCGATGGTCAACATCGCGGTGTGCGGCCAGAACGGCCTGGCCGGCACCAAGACGTGCGCGGTCGCCACGTCGATGAACGTCCCGGTCGCGACGGCGGGCGAGTTCGCCGTGTCCATCCGGGTCGAGACGCCTCCCGTACCGTGCCCGTGCGTCATCCGCGTGGTCACCGTGACCGGCGGACGGTCCCTGGACCGCGCCATTCCGGTGGAGATCGAAGGCGCCCCGTTCGCCGCCATGCAGAACAGCGGCAAATCGCCCGGCCGGCTCACGTTCATCAAGAGCGAGATGACCGGCAAGGACAACGTCTTCACCTGGTTCGGCTCGCCGGTCAGCCGCCGGTTCGAGATCGAGGTCGGCAACATGGGCGAATCGCCCATCACCAACCCGGTGTTCCGGATCGGCACGTTCCAGGGCGTGTACGCGCCCACCTGGGAGGACAAGACCTGGAACGGCACCATCCTGCCGGGCCAGCGGGTCAAGGTCAGCCTCCCCATCGAGCTCAAGCCGCGCCAGCACGGCGAGTTCCGCTACCGGGTCATGTACGACGGCCGGGTGGTCGACGAGATCGGCCTCAAGGTCGGACGCCCCTGGGGCGTCTACCTGTTCGGTGGCCTCCTGCTCATCGTGGTGCCGATGACCGTGTGGCGGCTGGGCACCAGCCTGGTGCGCGCGATCAGGGAGAACCGGGCGGACCGCGACGCCGAGCGCGACCGCGAGGTCGGGGTCCCCGGCCAGTCGATCATCCGGCGCGCCGAGGCGGACGCGGCCGCGGCCGAAACCGCCGCGGAGGCCGTGCCGGAGCGCGCACCGGAACCGGTGCGCGAACCGGTCCTCGTCCCGGGCGGCGGCACTCCGCTGCGCCGCGTCGAGGAGACGATGGTCGTCGGCGCGCCGTTGTTCGCCCGCCCGGCCCCGGCACTGCCCGCCGCGGGCACAGCCGCCGAACTGCCTTCGGGGGCAGCCTCTTCCGCATCGTCGACCGCGTCTCCCGCCGCTTCGGCTGTGTCCGCGGCCGGGCCTGTGGCCGCTCCCGCGAGCGCTCCGCCGGAGTCTCCCGCCGAGGAGACCCGCGTACTGCCGTCGCGGCCCGACACCGACCCGGAGTCCGACGCCGAGGGCGGCACGCCGAACCTGGTGCGCCCCTCGGACGTCGCGCGCGGACTCGCCTGGGGACCGGGAGAGGAGCGCGGGTCGTCATGACGTACCGGCCCGGGCAGGGGACCGCGGCCTTGTTGGGGACGGTCTTCGCCGTCGCCGTGACCACGGCCGTCCTCGCGTCCTTCTTCCTGTTCCCGGGGAGCGGGTGCAACGGGGAGAGCTGCGGCGACGCGTCCGAGCCGACCGTCGTCGCGGTCGGCGAAGTGACGCCGTCGCCCACCGCGCCGTCGACCGGCGACGGCAGCGGCGGCGGAACCGGCCCGGACGGGCAACCGACGGGCGGCACACCGCAGTTGCCTGGCAGTGCGCCGACCACATCGGCCGGTTCGCCGACCGATGGGGACCTGCAGTTCTCCGCGCAGGTCGACATGCCGCCCGCCCTCGAGGCGCAGACCGGCGACCCCGGCGGGGTCAGCGCGATGATCCACGCGGGTCCGCTGCGTGTCCTGACCCCGTCCAGTGCGGGATCGGGCTTCCTCAAGGTCGACCGCACGACGAGCACGGCGAAGGGCCGGCTGGAACCGATGCTCGTCCAGGACTTCCGGGGCTCGCACTCCGGTTGGACGCTCACCGCCACCATGTCGGACTTCTCGGTCCCCGGGGGCCGGACGCTCGACGCGGACAAACTCGCGTGGGAGCCGAAGTGCGGCGCCCATCCGGGCGGCGAGCCGTACCCCAGCACCGCCGTCCCCGGTTCGCCGGTGTCGGCGGGCCGCACCGCCCTCCTGTGCTCGGCCCCCGCGCTGGCGGGGGTCACAGGAGGCCAGTTCGACGTGGGAGCCGACATTCGGCTCCCCGTGCCCGCCGGATCGACGACATCCGGGAGTTACACGGCGACTTTGCTGCTGACTTTGGCCTGACCGGCGCACCGGTCGGGTGACCGAAGCAAGGGGGCAAGTCCCGCCCCGGAGAAGGGAGTACGCAGTCCGATGGCCACGCGGATGAAAAGAGCCGGCCTCGTCGCGGGGGTGAGCGCGGCGTGTGCGGCCGGGGGGATTCTGGCCCTCGGACCGTCGGCGAGCGCTGCCCCGGCGGCGCGCACCGCGATCGTAGTGCTCGACTGCACCTGGCAGACCGCGAGCGGCGGTACGCCCTACGGCTCGGCGTTCAAGCCGAGCCCCGAACTGGTCATGTCCGTCGGCGAGTCCGCCGCGCGGATCGGCACCAAGGCGGATCTGACGGGCAAGGCGAAAGCCGGTCCGCTGCTCACCATTCCGGCCGGGGCCCGGGTCCACAACCTCTCCTACACCGGCGCCTCGCTGACTGCGGACGTCGAGGGCGGCGAGGGGGCCAACGCCTCGGTGACGCTGGCCACTTCCGGTGACAGCGGCACCGTCGGCGCGGACGGCAAGGTGGCCGTGGGCACGCTGGCCGGGCAGTTCGACCTGCCCAAGGCCGGTTCGTACACGGCCGTACTGAAGTCCCTGAAGCTGACCTTCCTGGACAAGGGCGACGGCGACAAGGCGCTGACGCTCGAGTGCGCGGCCTCGAGTACGGCGGGCCGCTGGCCCGGCGTGACGGCGTCCTCCGGCGAGTCGCCGTCCAACGGCGGGACGCTGACGCAGGGCGTCAATGTGGGCATCAGCGGGACACCGACCACGACCACGTCGCCCACCGGGACGCCGACGACCACGGCACCCACGTCGGCGACCCCGACCGCCACCGGTACGACCGCGGCACCGACCACCGCGGCCCCCACCACGACTTCCCCGGGCTCGAGCGGTGGCCTTGCGCCGACCGGTTCGGGCGGCTCGAAGGTGCTCGCCTTCGCGCTCGTGGCCGCTTCGCTGGTGCTCGGCAGCGTCGCGGTGCTCCTGGCCCTTTCGAACCGCCGAAGGAGCCGTCCACTCACCTGACGCTCATTCAGGAATGCGCGAAGCAGCGTCAACCCACTTCGGAGATTGGGACATTCACCTAATGATGAGAGTCAACAAGAGAGCCGCCGCATTCCTCGGGGCGGTGACAATAGCCGGAGGCGCGGGCCTGACGATGTTGGCGCCGGCGGCCAACGCGGCAAAAGTGACGGCCCAGGCCACCTGCCAGGTGCCGGTGCTCGGTGAGAAGAAGGGCCCGCAGGACATCAGCGTGACGCTGACCCCGGTGACCGGCCCCGGCGGCATCGAGGTCACCGCCAACGTCGACCTCGGCCCGCCGCCGATCACCGCCCCGGCGGAGTTCAAGGACTCGAAGGCGCAGAGCACGCTGCACCTGGAGATGTCGGGAGCTGCCACCGGCACCGTCGACCTGGTCGGTCCCGAGGTGACGCTGACCATCCCGGCGAACGTGCCGATCGACCCCGCGCCGTTCACGACGACCTTCACCGTTCCGGCGGGCGCAACGGTCGGCGACACCATCACCTTCAAGCCCAAGGGCTCGACGAACGTCACGGTGCTTCCCGGCCTGGGCAAGCAGACCGCCCCGTGCACCTACGTGGCAGACGCCGTCGCGACGTTCGCCGTGACGGAGCCCGACGTCCTCCCGGGCGACGTCAAGGTGGCCGAGGCGACGGTCAAGGCGGGCGACAACGTCACCGTCTCCGGCGACAACTGGAAGGCCCCGCTCGGCAAGGTGCAGCTCTGCAGCGCGTCGAACGTCTGCAAGGACGTCACCGGCGTCACGCGCACCGAGGCGGACAACAAGATCGCCGGGACGCCGACGATCCCTGCCGACACCGCGGCCGGCAAGTACAAGATCAAGGTCGCGTACGCCGACGGAGTCAGCGCGCTGAGCAATGAGTTCACCGTGCAGGCGCCGAGCATCTCCCTCGACCCGGTCGAGGGCAAGGCCGGCACCAAGGTGAAGGTCACCGGCACGGACTTCCCGGCCGGCAAGGACGTCAAGGTCGAGGGCCTCAAGGCGGATGGCTCGAAGACCGGCGACGCCGCGGTCACCGCCGCCGCCGGCAGCGACGGCAAGTTCTCCGCGGACTTCACCGTCAACGACAAGGACACCAAGACGATCAAGGCGACGGCCGAAGGCGCGGCATCCGAGGCGGCGTTCACCGTCAAGCCGGACGACCCGGTCGGCACCGGGGACGCCACCCTCAAGGGCGGCGTGGCCCGGGTCGAGTACTCGTGCGAGACCACCGGAAGCCCGATCCCGATCCCGAAGCTGGACACGGTTCTGGACGTGACGGTCACCGTGCCGGCCACCGCCAAGGCCGGTGACGACATCGACGTCAAGGCGGCGTTCGCGAACGACGTCGTGGGCAAGATGCCGTCCATCCCCGGCGCGTCGGGGCTGACCATCGAGGTCGAGCCGTCGCTCGCCATGAAGGTCACCGAGGCGGGCGGCAAGGCCGGTTCGGAGCTCACACTCCTCGCGCCGAAGAAGTCGTTCCAGGTCGTCGAGGGCGCCGACATGAAGGGCGGCCCCTTCGAGGCCAAGTACAAGGTGACGGACAAGGGCGAGTGGACCTTCGCGCCCGACACGCTCACCCTCGCCACCACGACCAAGCTGGGCGAGACCGCCCTCACCACGAAGACCGTGTGCAGCGCCAAGAAGGTCACCTGGTCGCCGACCGGGCCGCCGCCGAGCAACAACAACACCGGTGGCAGCGGTTCCACCGGCGGCAACGGTGCCTCCAGCGGCGACCTCGCCAAGACCGGCTCCGGTGGCTCGACCATCAACGCCTTCGCGCTCGTGGCCGGCACCGCCGTCCTCGCGTCGGTGGGTGTGCTGCTGCTCATCACGCGTCGCCGCCGTACCGTCGCCGGAAGCTGACGTACGGGACGGACGGACCGCCGAGATGAGTGACACGGCATGACGCCGAAACGTCGGTGAGGGTCCTCCTCCCGGGATCTCCCGGGAGGAGGACCCTTCGCGTACTGTGCCTCCCGGGAAGATCCCGAGAGCGGCAAGTGGTCAGGCGCACAACGATGAAGGGACCGCGATATCCGATGGCTCGACGTATAGCCAGAGCCGGGTTCGCCCTGGGACTGACCTCCGCGACCCTTGCCGCGTCCGTGGTGGGCCTCGCCCCGCCCGCGTTCGCCGGGCAGGTCGCCATGCAGGTCAACTGCCAGCTCCCGCTCGACCAACCCTCCGCCACCGGCGAGCAGTTGGTGACCCTGGAAGGGCCCGCCGAGGCGGTGCGGCCCGGCGCCAAGGTCAAGATCCGGGTGACGTTGGGACCCAACATCGCGACCAGCCCCATCGCCTTCCCCGGTACCCCGCTGACCCCGTCGATCGACCTCACCATGACCGGCGGCGCGACGGGTACGGTGCGCCTGCTCGGGCCGCAGATGCTCGTCGACATCCCCGGCCACCCCAACCTCATCGTCGTGCCGCCCTACGAGGGCGAGTTGACGATCCCGATAGAGGCTCGCGGCGACATCTCCCTGACGCCCGGGAAGATGGTCACCAACACCGCGATCTTCGGGGTGCAGACCACGACGTGCACCCCGATCGCACCGGTCGAGGTGTCCACGGTCGTCAAGATCACCACCCAGGACCCGCCGCTCGGTCCCGCGCAGGGACCGGCGGCCTCGACCGGCCAGGAGGCCCCGCAGAGCGTCGTACCGGCGACCCCGCCGGGCAGCCTCCCGGCGTTCGGTACGGCGACCGCCACCGCCCCGCAGGAGCCCGAGCCGTCCAGCGCCACCCTCAAGTCCGAGGGCTCCTCGGCGTCGTCGGACGACGGGCTGTCCGGTGCCGCGATCTTCGGCATCGCGGCCGGCGCGTTGGTGCTCCTCATGGCCGTCGTCACGATGCTGATGTCCTGGCGCCGGCACACCGAGGACGACTGACCGCGGCGGCCCCGACAGGGCAAGACCACGCAACGTAAAGGCATTTGTACGACCGGAAAGCGGCGCGCGGAATGAATTCCGTTGCGTCGCTTTCCCGTTGGCTTTTCTCCTTGACTTCCACCGTCATCCTTGACTGATGCTCAGCCGAATTTTCGGTAACACGTTCCACCCAGTACAGGACGGCCTCGGGGGGCCAGACTGTTCGGCGGACGGCCGTTGTGCTCGCCTTCGGCGGTCTGACGGCGATGGCCCCGAGCGCGTCGGCGGGCTCGACGTCCGTCAACGCCTTCTGCGAGACGCCCGTCGGGCCACGCAGCGGTCGGCAGGAGATCAGGGTCGAGTCGGCCGTTCGGCTCTCGCCGGTCGTCTTGAACGACAGACCGCAGCCGATGGCCGGAGCGCTGGAACCAGAACTCCGTGCGGGACTTCCGCGGCACCACGCTCGGCCGGGACCCGACCGGGCAGCTCACGGGGTCGAGCGGTGCGCCGGGGCTGCTGTGCCGACAGGCGGCGAACCCGGTCGGGGTGGTCTCGGGGGTGAGTTCGGGCGCGTACGCAGACCGACGCGCCGACGGGCCGCGGCCGCGACGGGCCCGGTCGGCGCGTCCGGCGTCGCCGTACGTGGCGAGTGCCCGAAACCGCCCGGTAACCCGCTTCGACCGCACTTCTCCGGGACAGGTACGGGACCAGCGGGCTGATGGGTTCTACGATCGGGCCATGACCCGCGTACTGCTCGCCGAGGACGACGCCTCAATTTCCGAGCCCCTTGCACGCGCGCTGCGCCGCGAGGGCTACGACGTCGAGGTGCGTGAGGACGGACCGACGGCCCTGGAGTGTGCCGCACAGAGCGGGGTCGACCTGCTCGTGCTGGACCTCGGGCTGCCCGGGATGGACGGCCTGGAGGTCTGCAGACGACTGCGCGCCGAAGGGCACGGGTTCCCGGTGCTCGTGCTGACCGCACGCGCCGACGAGGTCGACACGGTCGTCGGCCTCGACGCCGGCGCCGACGACTACGTCACCAAGCCGTTCCGGCTCGCCGAACTGCTCGCCCGCGTGCGCGCGCTCCTGCGGCGCGGCGCCGCCGAGGTGGGCCAGGGGGTGCACGGCGTCCGGATCGACGTCGACTCGCACCGCGCCTGGATCGGCGAGGAGGAACTGCAACTCACCGCAAAGGAGTTCGACCTGCTGCGTGTCCTGGTGCGGGACGCGGGGCGGGTCGTGACACGCGACCAGCTGATGCGCGAGGTGTGGGACACCACGTGGTGGAGTTCCACGAAGACTCTCGACATGCACATTTCGTGGCTCCGCAAGAAGCTCGGTGACGACGCCGGCAACCCGCGCTACATCACGACCGTGCGCGGCGTCGGATTCCGTTTCGAGAAGAGCTAGTCGGCGGGGAAGGAACTGGGAACGGCCGTATCTGTGCGTCGCAGGCTCATCAACGCCACGCTGGGCGTCGTGCTCGTGGTGGTGGCCGTCCTCGGCATCCCGCTCGCCTTCGTCGAGACCAACGCGATCGAGACGACCGCGCGTGACAACCTCAAGGCCGAGGCGTCGCGTCTGCTGGAGACCGTCGAGCTGCGCCTCGCGGCCGGCGAGGAGCCGGACACCGCGCTGCTGGCCCGCCAGGTCACGGCGCCGCGGTACGCCACCATCACCATCCCGGGCCGTCCCACGCTGGCCTTCGGCGACGAGCCCAAGGGCAAGTCCTTCGACGTCACGATGAGCGGGGCGTTCGGCGAGCGGGTGACCGTCTCGGAGTCCCGGGCCCGGGTCACCCGCGAGGTACGCGAGTCGCTGCTGCTGATCCTGTGCGCCGCCTTGCTGGCGGTGGCCGCGGCGGCCGCGCTGGCGGTGTGGCAGGCCCGGCGGCTCGCGCGCCCGCTGACCGACCTGGCGGAGACCGCCGAGCGCCTCGGCTCGGGCGACCCGCGGCCCCGGCAGCGCCGCTACGACGTACCGGAGCTGGACCGGGTGGCCGAGGTGCTGGACCAGAGCGCCGAGCGCATCGCCCGGATGCTGACCGCCGAGCGCCGCCTGGCCGCCGACGCGTCGCACCAACTGCGCACGCCGCTGACCGCGTTGTCGATGCGGTTGGAGGAGATCATCGCGACCGAGGACCCCGGGACCGTCAAGGAGGAGGCCGCGATCGCGCTGTCGCAGGTGGAGCGGCTCACCGATGTCGTCGAGCGGCTGCTGACCAGCACCCGGCGCGGGGCGGCCGGCCGGGATCCGAGGACCGCGTCCGCGGTGACGGTCCGCGTCGACGACGTCGTACGCCAGCAGGTCGACGAGTGGCGTCCGGCGGTGGCGAGCGCGCACCGGGTGATCCGGGTGGCGGGGGAGCCGGGCCTCGTGGCGGTCGCGACGCCGGGGGCGTTGGCCCAGGTGCTCGCCACGCTGCTGGAGAACGCGCTGATGCACGGCGACGGCACGGTGACGATCCGGACCCGGCGTACCGGCACGTCGGTCGTCGTCGAGGTGGAGGACGAGGGTGCCGGGGTTTCGGACGTGCTGGGCGCACGGGTGTTCGAGCGCGCGGTGAGCGGGCGCAACTCGACGGGCCTGGGCCTCGCGGTGGCCCGCGACCTCGCGGAAGCCGACGGAGGACGCCTGGAGCTGCTGCAGCTGCGTCCGCCGGTTTTCGCGGTCTTCCTGGCCGCCTACCCCGGGGAAGCCGGCGGGAAGGACGGCTGACGGCGGCTGAGGGGCGTCCTGGCCTTGCCGACGCCCTCGCCCGTCCTTGCCGACCGGACGACGTCCCAGGCCGCCGCTGAGGGCGGCTGAGGGCCTGTGGAGGCGGTCCGAGGTGTCAGCGCCCGGTGGGCGTCGACTCCTCCTCGACCAGGCGGGCGGCCTCGCGGTCCAGCTCCGCCGCGGTGTGCGTACCGGTGAAGACCCACGTGCGGTACGACCAGAAGCGGAACAGCGTGCCGATCGGCAGGCCGATGGCGTAGTTGGCGATGTTGTTCGCCAGCACGCTCGTGAACCCGAGCGCGTAGTTCGAGATCGCCACGACACCGGCGGTCAGGCCCATGCCCACGCCGCTGAAGACCAGGAAGAGCACCAGCTCGCGGCGCCGGTCCTCGGAGCCGCGGTGCCGGTACGCCCAGTAGCGGTTGCCCAGGTAGTTGACCGCGATCGCGGCGGCCGTGGCGATGATCGTCGACCGCACGGGGGCGAGGTCGAGGTGGTTCAGGCAGATGTTGAGCACGACCACGTTGACGACGACGCCGAAGCCGCCCACCGCGCCGAACTTCAGAAGCTCGTGCACGAGGTGCCGGAATCGCCCGTAGGCGGAGGTCAAGCGCTTGATCATGAGGTACCGCCGGCGTTGGACATCGCGGGCTCCGTCGTGGCCGAGGCCTCCGACCGCTTGTGCTTGAACACGAAGGTACGGAACGCCCAGAACCGGAAGAGAGTTCCCAGGGCCATACCTACGATGTTGCCCGAGATGTTGTCCGCCAGCGTGCTGGTGTAGCCGAGCAGGTTGTTCGAGACAAAGACGCAACTTGCCTGGATCCCCGCCGCAATGGCGCTGAACACGAAGAACATCGTGTATTCGCGGGTGACGCCGGTGCGCTCGCGGTGGCGGTACGTCCAGTAGCGGTTGCCCACGTACGCGACGATCGTCGCCGGCACCGACGAGATCACCTTGGAGACGACCGAGTCGAGGCCCAGGTACAGGCACAGGTTGAACACCGCGACGTCCACGGCGTAGGCCAGGCCGCCCGCGATGAGGAACTGCGTGACCTCGGCGCGGACGCGGGCGATACGCCCCGGCTCGGCTTCCGACTCCGCGGGGGCGGCGCTCACCGGCTCTCCTGACTGCGCCTCGGGCACACGTGGGTATACGGACGACTCACCTCACGAGGGTAGCCGCTGACCCGGGCTGCCTTCCTGAGCGGGGGACCGACCTGTTGCACAGTCTTTACACGTTCCTCGGCATGACTTGCCTTGGCGACCGTTCCGCCCCGATACGCCCCCATGCCCCACCGGCACCACCCGTTGCGCCCGGACGGCCCTCCGCGGCGTCCCGACAGCCGGGCCGGGACGCCCGGCCGACCCGCCGCCGACGGCCGGATACCCTTGGTGCCCGTGACATACCCGATCGTCGGCATGGTCGGCGGCGGCCAGCTCGCCCGCATGACCCATCAGGCCGCAATCCCCCTCGGCGTACGCTTCCGCGTCCTCGCGTCCGCCCCCGACGAGTCCGCGGCCCAGGTGGTCGGCGACGCCTTCCTCGGGGACGAGGCGAACCTCGACGACCTGCGCGACTTCGCCCGTTCGTGCGACGTCGTGACGTTCGACCACGAGCAGGTGCCGACCGCGTTCCTGCGTGCGCTGGAGGCCGAGGACGTTGTCGTGCGTCCCGGGCCCGACGCGCTGGTCCACGCGCAGGACAAGGGCGTGATGCGCGAGCGGCTGGCCGCGATCGGCGTGCCGTGCCCGCGCAACCGCATCGTGGCCGACCCGGCGGACGTCGCCGCGTTCGCGGAGGAGGTCGGCGGCTGGCCCGTCGTCCTCAAGACCACGCGCGGCGGCTACGACGGCAAGGGCGTGTGGGTGGTCCGCGACGCGGCCGGGGCCGAGGCGCCCTTCCGGGCCGGTGTCCCGGTACTCGCCGAGGAGAAGGTCGACTTCGCCCGTGAGCTGGCCGCCTGCGTCGTACGCTCGCCGCACGGCCAGGCCGTGGCGTACCCGGTCGTCGAGTCCATCCAGGTGGACGGCATCTGCCACGAGGTCATCGCACCCGCCCCGGAGCTGTCCGAGGACCGCGCCGTCGAGGCGCAGCGCATCGCGCTGACCATCGCGGGGGAGCTGGGGGTGACCGGCCACCTCGCGGTCGAGCTGTTCGAGACGCGCGACGGCCGGATCCTGGTCAACGAGCTGGCGATGCGGCCGCACAACTCCGGCCACTGGACCATCGACGGGGCCGTGACCTCGCAGTTCGAGAACCACCTGCGGGCCGTCCTGGACCTGCCGCTCGGCGACCCCCGGGCCCGGGCCAAGTGGACGGTCATGGTCAACGTGCTCGGCGGCGACTACCCCGACATGTACCACGCGTACCTGCACGTCATGGCCCGCGACCCGGGCGTGAAGGTCCACATGTACGGCAAGGACGTCAAGCCGGGCCGCAAGGTCGGCCACGTCACCGTCTGCGGCGACGACCTGGACGACGTGCGCGCGCGTGCCGACCACGCCGCGGCCTACCTGCGAGGGAGCATCACCGAATGACGGCACGGACCGCGTCCCCGGTTGTCGGGATCGTGATGGGCTCGGACTCGGACTGGCCGGTGATGAAGGCCGCCGCCGAGGTCATGGACGAGTTCGGGATCGCGTACGAGGCCGACGTCGTCTCGGCGCACCGCATGCCGCGCGAGATGATCGCGTACGGCGAGGGCGCGGCCGGGCGCGGCCTCAAGGCGATCATCGCGGGCGCCGGCGGCGCCGCCCACCTGCCTGGCATGCTCGCGTCGGTGACTCCGCTGCCGGTCATCGGCGTGCCGGTGCCGCTCAAGTACCTGGACGGCATGGACTCGCTGCTGTCGATCGTGCAGATGCCCGCGGGCGTGCCGGTCGCCACCGTCTCGGTCGCGGGCGCACGCAACGCGGGGCTGCTGGCCGTGCGCATGCTTGCCGCGCACGACCCGGCGTTGCTGGCGCGGATGACCGCGTTCCAGGCGGACCTGAACGCGCAGGCCACCGAAAAGGGCCGCAAGCTCCGCGAGGAGGCCGGACGTTAGCCCGTCCGGGTGAGTCCGGGTGAGTGGGGTTGGTCCGGTTGAGTGGGGCCGGCGGTCGGTCGGTCAGACCGCCGCGCCGGCCAGGCCGATGCGCTGCATGGTGACCGCCGCACAGCGGTCCATGATCATGTCGAGCCCCGCGGCCGTGGTGCGCTCGTAGGCGGCCAGGTCCACGACGTCGAGCTGGAACCACACCGCCTTGGCGCCGATCTTGACGGCCTGGTCGGCGATTTCGCCCGCGGTGTTCGAGTTGACGAAGACCTCGACCACGTCGACCGGGAACGGGATGTCGGCGAGCTGCGCGTAGCCCTGTTCGCCGTGCACCGTCTCCGCCCGGGGATGGACGGGCACGATGCGCTTGCCCCACTGCTGGAGGTGGGCGGCCACCCCGAAGGCCGCGCGGTGGGAGTTGGTGCTGAGCCCGACCACGGCCCAGGTGCGGTGGGAGAGGATGCGCCGGATGGTCGCGTCGTCGCCGTACGGCATGCTGTGCCCCTCACGTGTTGGGGATCGGTGCGTGTTGGGGATCGTGCGGCCGCTTCGTCCGCACTCCATCGTGCGCCTCGGCGGCTTGCGGGTCGAGGGCGGAACCACAGGATTCGCGGCGGTTTTACCGGCCCGAAACAGTCGGGTCAGGCGCCGATCAGCCGGGGCCACTCGATGGCGGGACAGCGGTCCACGATCACCTGGAGGCCCTCTTCGAGGGCGAGCGCGATCGCGTCGTCGTTGATCACGTCGAGCTGGTACCAGATGGCCTTCGCGCCGATGGCCGCGGCCTGTGCGGTCACGGACTCGGCGAGGTCGGCGTTGACGAACACGTCGACGACGTCGACCGGGAACGGGATCTCCTCGAGCAGCGCGTAGCCCTGCTCGCCGTGGACCGCCTCGGCCTTCGGATGGACCGGCACGATCCGCTTGTCGTGGCCCTTGAGGAACCCCGAGACGCCCCACGCGGGGCGGGCCATGTTCCCGCTCAGGCCGACCACGGCCCAGGTGCGGTGGGTGATCAGGAAGTCCCTGATCGCCTGATCGTCGGTGATGACCCCGTCAGCGACATATGCCATGCGGCCCATCGTGCCCTGCGGACCGCGGGTCCACCACAGGACGGCGCGCGGTCAGGGCCGTCCGAGTGCTCGGAAGGTCCATCCCGCGGCCCGCCAGCGCGGTGCGTCGAGGGCGTTGCGGCCGTCGATGATGTGGCGCGCGGCCACGATCTCGCCCAGTTCCTCGGGGTCGATGGCGCGGAACTCCCGCCACTCGGTCAGATGCAGGACGACGTGCGCGCCGCGGGCCGCGTCGAATGCGGTGTCGGCGTACGCGAGCCCCGGGTACATCTTCCGGGCGTTGTCCGTCGCCTTGGGGTCGTAGACGGTCACCTCGCCGCCCTGCAGCTGCACCTGGGCGGCGACGTTGAGGGCGGGCGAGTCGCGGATGTCGTCGGACTCCGGCTTGAACGCGGCGCCGAACACCGCGACCCGGCGGCCCAGGAAGCCGCCGCCGCACGCCTCGCGGGCCAGGTCGACCATCTTGAAGCGGCGGCGCATGTTGATCGCGTCGACCTCGCGCAGGAACGTCAGCGCCTGGTCGACGCCCAGTTCGCCGGCCCGGGCCATGAACGCGCGGATGTCCTTGGGCAGGCAGCCGCCGCCGAAGCCGAGCCCGGCGTTGAGGAACAGGCCGCCGATGCGCGGGTCGTAGGACAGCGCCTCGGACAGCTGGGTGACGTCCGCCCCGGCCGCCTCGCACACCTCGGCCATGGCGTTGATGAACGAGATTTTGGTGGACAGGAAGGCGTTGGCGGAGACCTTGACCAGCTCGCTGGTCGCGAAGTCCGTTGTCAGGAACGGCACACCGGCGTCGAGCAGCGGTGCGTACACCTCGCGCAGGCGGGCCTCGGCGGCCGCGGAGCGTACCCCGACCACCAGGCGGTCGGGCCGGAGCGTGTCGTTGATGGCGTGCCCCTCGCGCAGGAACTCGGGGTTCCAGGCGAGTTCGGCGGCCTCGCCGACCGGGGCCCGCGCGCTCAGCCGCTCGGCGAGCCGGGCCGCGGTGCCCACCGGGACGGTCGACTTGCCGACCACCAGGCAGGGGCGGACCAGGTGTGGGGCGAGGGCGTCGACGGCCTGGTCGAGGTAGCTCGTGTCGGCCGCGAACTCGCCCTTGCGCTGCGGGGTTCCGACGCAGATGAAGTGCACGTCGCCGAACGCCGCGGCCTCTTCCGCGGACGTCGTGAAGCGCAGGCGGCCCGAGGCGATGTGCGGGGCGATCAGCTCTTCGAGACCGGGCTCGTAGAAGGGGACGCGGCCCGCCTGGAGGTCGGAGACCTTGTCGGGGTCGACGTCGACACCGATCACCTCGTAGCCCAGCTCGGCCATGCACGCGGCATGTGTCGCGCCCAGGTAGCCGGTGCCGATCACGGTGATGCGGGGCGCGGATGCCACACCGCCTCCATACGTTGTCGAATTCGCCGTCGTGCCTACCCCCGGATCGTAGTCGTCCGCCGAACGCCGCACCGGTAGTCGGCGTATGCCCGCGCGCCGTGTGATCGTCGTAGAATCGTCACCAACGATGGCTACTGACGAGTAACAAAAGTCTCGGCATCAAGAGAGGCAGGCCCGCACGTGGCAGGACGAGGCGACTTCGATCTGTTCCGCATCGGCGAGGAGCACGACATGCTCCGCGACTCGGTGCGGGCGCTGGCCGAGGCGAAAATCGCGCCGTACGCGGCCGACGTCGACGAGCAGGGGCGCTTCCCGCAGGAGGCGTTGGACGCGCTGACCGCGAACGACCTGCACGCCGTGCACATCCCCGAGGAGTACGGCGGCTCCGGCGCCGACGCCCTCGCCACGGTGATCGTGATCGAGGAGGTGGCACGCGTGTGCGCGTCCTCCTCGCTCATCCCCGCGGTCAACAAGCTGGGCACGATGCCGCTGATCCTGTCCGCGTCCGAGGAGCTGAAGAAGCAGTACCTCGCGCCGGTCGCGCGCGGCGAGGCGATGTTCTCGTACTGCCTCTCCGAGCCCGAGGCCGGCTCGGACGCCGCCGGCATGAAGACGCGCGCGGTCCGCGACGGCGACTTCTACGTGCTCAACGGCGTCAAGCGGTGGATCACCAACGCCGGCGTCTCCGAGTACTACACGGTCATGGCCGTCACCGACCCCGAGAAGCGCTCACGCGGCATCTCCGCGTTCGTCGTGGAGAAGTCCGACGAGGGCGTCTCCTTCGGCGCGCCCGAGAAGAAGCTCGGCATCAAGGGCTCCCCGACCCGCGAGGTCTACCTCGACAACGTGCGCATCCCCGCGTCCCGCATGATCGGCGACGAGGGCACCGGCTTCTCCACCGCGATGGCCACCCTGGACCACACCCGCGTCACCATCGCCGCCCAGGCCCTCGGCATCGCGCAGGGCGCCCTCGACTACGCCAAGGGCTACGTCACCGAGCGCAAGCAGTTCGGCAAGCCCGTCGCCGACTTCCAGGGCGTGCAGTTCATGCTCGCCGACATGGCCATGAAGCTGGAAGCGGCCCGCGCGCTGACCTACCAGGCCGCCGCTAAGTCGCAGCGCAACGACCCCGACCTCACCTTCCACGGCGCCGCCGCCAAGTGCTACGCCTCCGACGCCGCGATGGAGATCACCATCGACGCCATCCAACTCCTCGGCGGCTACGGCTACACCCGCGACTACCCCGTCGAACGCATGATGCGCGACGCCAAGATCACCCAGATCTACGAAGGCACCAACCAGGTCCAGCGCATCGTCATGGCACGCAACCTCCCGAAGTAGAGCGGGCAAGGCGTAAGCCGCTTGGCCGCGCTCGCCGGCACGCGTTGCTCTGCGGCGAGGCTTCCACGGACGCCTTCCCCTCGTGCGTCTCCCGGCTCCGGTCAGGACGTGAAATGGTCGCGTAGGCGGGTCAGTTTGGCGGTGGCGGTGTCGGCTTTGGTCATGCGGCAGATGGCCAGGGCCGCGTCGATGCGGGCGATGGCGAGCGCCGGCATGTCGAGATCGGCGTGCTCGATGCGGGCCGCGATGGTGACGATCGCGGTGTAGCGGTCCTGGAAGCGCGGAAGCGTGATCTCCAGTCGGGCCACCGCCCGGTCGGCGAGCGCGAGTGCGGCGTCGTTGCGGCCGGCGGTCCACAGCGCCTCGGTCCATTCGGCCTCGGTGTCCGCGCGTTCCAGTGCGCGGTCGAGGTCGGGGCCGTCGGCGGTCGCGGCGTCGAGGAGGGCCGCCGCCTCGGCGAAGTACGCGAGTCCCCGGTGCACGGCGGCGGTTCCGGTGTCCGTTCCGACGTCTGTTCCGGCGCCGGGGGCCGGGACGCGGTTCTCGACGAGGTTCCAGCCGGCCGCGCGCAGCAGGCGGATGACCGTGCCCGGGCGGTCCAAGGGCCGCATGGCCTCGACCGCGGCCGCGAAGGCCCGGTCGGCCGCGTCGCCGCGGCCCGTTCGGGCCAGGGCGAGGGCGGCCTCCGCGGCGATCTCCGCGTGCGTTTCGGGGGCCCCGGCGCGCGCGGTGTCGCGGGCGAGCGCGGCCAGGACGTCCGCCGCCTCGAACCCGTCGCCCAGGGCGGTCAGGCCCGCGGCCAGTCGGCGCCGCGCGAGCCAGGCGGCCTCCTGGCCGAGGAACTCCGCGATGTCGGGCAGGCTTTCCTCCAGCACGGCGACCGCGTCGGCGGCCCGGCCGGCGTTGTGGAGGAGTTCGGCCAGGCCGCGGCGGGCGTACGCGGCACCCGCGCGGTCGCCCAGGCGGTCGAACTCGTGGGCGGCGCGCACCGCGTAGTCGCGGGCGCTGTCCGGGCGGGTGGGGGCGGTCGAGTTCGCCAGTCCGACCAGGACCTCGGCGTAGTCCTCGGGGCTGTCCATGCTGTCGCGCGCGGCGTCGTGCACCGCCAGGTACGCCAGCTCCGCACCCGCCCAATCCCCTTGGTGGAGAAGGAGGCTGCCGAGGACCCGGCCCGGCTGCACGGCCTGCCACGGACGGCCCGCGGCGTGGCAGAGGTCGACCACGGAACGCAAGTGCCGTATGGCGGCTACGTGGTCGCCGTCCAGGAGCGCGAAGTGCGCGCGGGCCTCGGCGGCGTCGGCCTGCCGGGCGGGCAGCGCGAGGCGTTCGGCGGCCTCGGCCAGCCGGTCGACCTCGGCCTCGGCGGTCCTGCGGGCCGCGTGCGCGTCATCGCCGGACTCCGGTCCGGCGTCCGGGTCTTCCGGTGCGCCCGAGGTGAGCATGCGCATGCGGGCGGCGGCGGCGCGGACCGTCAGGACGGTCGCCAGGTCCTCGTCGGTGGCACGGCCGGCCTCGACCAGCCCGGTGACGTCGTCGGTGACCGCGTCGAGGTCGGGCGCGGTGGCCGGTCCGGGGATCCGCGGCGCATCCGGGTGCAGGGCCGCGACGATTGCCCGGGACCGCGCGACCGCGGCCTTGCCCGGCAGGTCGGCCCGGTCGAATGCCTCGGCCGCGGCGCGGAATCCGCTCGTCGCGGCGCCGGTCTCCCCGCGGCTCAGGAGCACCAGGGCCCGGGACAGCGCCAGTTCGGCCACGGCCCGATCAGGCGGCTGGACACCGCGGTCCTCGACCGCGCGGGCGTACTGCTCCCAGACCAGGTGCGCCCGGGGGTGGCCCACGGCGTCCAGCGCGCGGGCGTCCGCGAGGAGTTCGTCGAGCGGCACCGCGGGCGGGGGAGTCGCCGCGATGCGGGGGGCCGGTGCCGCGGTCAGCGCGGAGCGTACGCCCAGCGGCAGCGAGTCGGCCAGCGGCTCGCGGTCCAGGCGTTCGCGCAGGGTCGCACCGACGAAGTCCGAGCCGTTGCGCTCGTCGAAACGCGCCGCGAGGTCGGCCACTTCGCGGTCCAGTACGGCCAGGACGCTCGCCGCCGTGCCGTCCGTCCCGGGCAGCGGCGCGACCGGCAGGTCCCCGCGGCCCAGCGTCACGAGCCGCCGCAGCAGCACCACGACACCGCCGAGGAATTCCAGGCGGTCCATCGCGGACCCCGAGCCGTCGGACAGCCACATGCGGTGCTCCGCGACGATCTCGACGCCCCGGCCCTCGTTGCCGGTGAGCGCGCAGAACTCGATGTGCCGTCCGACGATGTCGTGCATGCCGGCCCGGCCGCGCGCCATGCGGTACCCGCGCAGGTGGTTGGCCCGCGCCTCGTCGAGGCGGCCCAGACGCACCAGCGGGATCAGCGAGTCGGACAGCGTGATCTGCGGTTCCTCGGCGCAGGACCGCGCACCCGTCAGCGTCGGCCCGAAGATCTCCAACGCCCGTTCGTCGTCGTGCTGCTGGGACAGCCAGCGGCCCTGCTCGCGACGCTCGCACGCGTCGCAGTCCGTCAGCGCGTCGCGGTCGGCCGCGAGCCACGCCTCGAACTCGCGGGCGGCACCGGTTCTGTCGCCGGTGTGGTCGTACAGGTAGAAACGGCACTTGTGGACCGGCCGCATGCTGTGGCCGGCCGTGCGGTAGCGCCGTTCCAGGTCGTCGAGGAAGCGGCGGATGGTCGCGAGTGGCACCTCCGGCACGCTGAGCAGCGACGACGTGACCCACTTCAGATACCAGAAGACGTAGTGCGTGAGCCCTTCGTCGAAGGACGCGGGCTCGGTGTCGAAGAGTCGGAGCAGGCGCCCCATCGACACCGCGCTCTTGGGCGATTCGCCGCCGTAGTTGTACGCGACGATCGTCCCCACCAGGGCGTGCCCGACCAGCGCCGTGTCACCGACCCGCTCGGCCGCCGCGAGCAGGGCGTCCGCCTGGGCGCAGCGCGTGGTGCCGTACGGCTCCGCGCGCACGCGCTCGGCGGCGGCGTGGAAGGTCCCGGCGTCGATCACCTCGTCGAACATGCCCGTGCTCCCCGTCACTTGTCCTCGGTGGCCGTCGTCCGTACCGCGCGTTCCAGCAACCCCAGGAACGAGCGGTTGAGCAGCGCGTTCTCCTTCGCCGAGACCGGCCGTCGGCTGAGCAGCAGCGCCTGGCCGTACAGCCCTTCCACGGTCGTGCGCGCCAACTCCGCGTCGTCCACCGTCAGGATGCGCCGGACCAGCGGATTGAGGTGGTTCAGGACGAGCCGCGCCCGGGGCGCCGCGCCGCGCAGCGAGCCGAGGATGCCCGCCCACACGTCGTCCCCGGCGTCCGAGGCCTCGGACTCGGCCTGCGCGCGCGAGCGTTCGTTGCGCTCGTCCCGCCCGTCGAGCAGCAGCGCCGGCACCGCCACCGGGTGGAACGCCCGCAGCGACGCCTCGCATTCGAGCGGATCGAGGACCGAGCGGGCCAGCGCGAGGAAGGTGCCCGCGGCGAGTTCCGCGACCGGCTCGACCGCGTCGAGGTGCGCGGTGACGGTGTCCGGGTCCAGCCGGTCGACGACGACGCCGGGGCGCAGCACGGCCAACCGGCGTACCAGGTCGGCGTCGTACGTGTACCCGCCGTTGACCACGCCCAGCCCGGCCGCCGCCGCGATCGGGGCGATCTGCCGGAACTCGTCGACGGAGTCGGTGAGATGCAGGACCGGGTGGCGGCGGGCGAACTCGTCCAGGCTGACCTGGCCGTCCGTGGTCTCGAACGACAGCCACGGCAGCATGACCTCGAACAACTCGTCGTCGTGCCGGGCCATGGCCTTGACGCCGAGCTGGTGGACGCCGAGGAACCGGGCCAGCCGGTGCGGGTCGTCCGCCGCGAGTCCGGTCAGCCACGCCCGCAGGGTGCTGCCGAGGGCCTCGCGGACGGCGCCCAACGCCTCGTCGTCGTACAGGCTTTCCCGCGAGGCGGTGGGCCGCAGCGCCTCGGTGTCCACCGCGCAGCGCACGAAGAACGCCCAGTCTGGCAGCAGTCCGTCGGCGGCCTCGGTGAGCAGCATGCCCTTGAGGTGCACGCGGTGCTTGCCGCGCATCGCCGGACTGACCGCCGACGGCAGGACGAAGGCCGCGCCGCGCACCCCCGCGAGCGGCACGTCGAGGTCCACGACGTCGAGCGGCGGGAAGCCGAGGATGTCCTCGCAGTAGCGCGCGAGGGCGAGGTGCCGCGCGGTCGGTGTCGCGTACGTCCGGTCCCATACCGCCGGGGTGTCGCCGACCGCGGCGGGCCGCCCGTCGGCCCCGGTGACGGTGATGTCGTAGGGCAGCAGCGCCCCGAAGTCGCGGGCCAGTTGGGTGACCCGCTCGGTGTCGAACCACTCCTCGCACCCGCGGCGGGCCCGCAGGAGCACCGTCGTGCCGGGCTCGACGCGCGCGTCGGCGGCGAGGACCCGTACGCCGTACCGCCCGTCCGCACTCGCCCGCCACTCGACCGGCGGGGCCTCGGCGTCGGTCGCGGAGCGCGTGACCACGGTGATCTCGTCCGCGACGACGAAGCACGCGAGCAGGCCGATGCCGAACTGGCCGAGGTAGTCGCGCCGGGCGGACTCCAGGTCGCCGCGCTTGGAACTGCGGCCGATGGTCGCGAGGAAGCGGTGCACGTCGGCCTCGGTGAGCCCGACACCGGTGTCCTCGACCCGGAGCGTCGCGCCGTCCGCGGTGATCCGCACGGCCGCGGGCGCGCCGGGATCGGCACCGCGCCGCGCGGTGATCGCGTCCACGCCGTTCTGCAGCAGTTCGCGCAGGTACACCTTGGGACTGGAGTACAGGTGGTGCGACAGAAGGTCCACGAGGCCGCGCAGATCCACCTGGAAGGTGTGGTTGTTGACGGGGGCCGGTATCCCGGCCGACCGGCTGTTTGCGTCGGCGGCTTCGGCAGCGTGGTCCATGGGTGACGATGATGTCCGAGAACGCCGACGGCGGGCCAGTCGAAACCGGCCCGCCGCGGGTGCGAAGTTCTTCTCGTGTCAATACCGGGCCGGCTTCCGCCCGGGGCGCGTCAGCGCGGCACCGGCTTGCCGTTGCGCAGCGCGTCGAACAGGGCCTTCGCCTTGGCGTCGTCCCATTGCACGGTCGACCCGACGCCGCCGCCCGGATTGAAGTCCGGGTTCTTGATCGGCACCGTGATGGTCCCGCTCTTGCTGCCGCCGGACAGCGAGCCCATGTCCTTGAACAGGCCGTACAGGTCGAAGAGTCCGGTCTCGTTGTCGACGATGACCGCGCTGAGGCTCGCGTCGGCCATCGGGAAGCCCTTGAACGGGTTCAGGAGCACCGACGGCGACTTGGCCTTCTTCGCGAGCGCCGCGAGGAACTGCTGCTGGCGCTGCATGCGTCCGAGATCCGAGGTCGGGTCGAAGTAGCGGGCGCGCACGAACGACAGGGACTCCTTGCCGTTCAGCGTCTGGCACCCGGCCGGGAGGTCCGCACCCGACTTCTGGTCCTTGATCGGCTTGTCCAGGCACAGGTCCACGCCGTCGAGCGAGTCGACGATGCCCACGAACCCGTCGAAGCCGACCTCCGCGTAGTGGTCCAGCCGCATGCCGGTGGCCAGCTCGACGGTCCGGGCCAGGAGCGGCGCGCCGCCGAGCGCGTACGCCGCGTTGAGCTTGTTCTTCTGCGCCTTGACCTTCGTCTTGCCGTTCTCGTACGCCGGGATCTGCACGTACGAGTCGCGCGGCAGGCTGATCAGCGTCGTCCCGCCCGCGCCCTTGTGCAGCAGCATCATCGAGTCGGTGCGCTTGCCGGCTGCGTCGCCGGTCTTGAGCTTCTTCTTGTCCTCGGCGGACAGGCCTTCGCGCGAGTCGGAGCCCACGATGAGCCATGTCGTGCCGGCCGTCGCCGCGGGGCGGCCCTGGTAGCCCTTGAGGACGTCCTCGTGCCGGATCTTGGAGTCGAGCCAGAAGTAGGTGCCGGTCAGGAACAGCAGGACGACCACCAGGAAGACGGTGATCCCGATGAGGATGCGCTTCTTCCAGTTCGGCGGGCCCTTGGGGCGCCGGCGCGACGGACCGTCGCCGCGTCCCGGTCCGCCGGGGCCGCCCGGTCCGTCCGGGTCGTCGGGCCCGCCCGGCCTGGTGAGCGGCCGGGGCGGCGCGACCGGGTCGGCGGCCGCCTGGGCCGCGGCCTCCTGCGGGGACGGCTGCGCCGGGTAGCCCTGCTGGGGGCCGCGCGCGGCCGGCGGCAGCACCTCGGTCGGCTGCGCGTCCGGAGATATCGGCGGGTACTGCGGGTACTGCTGCGCCGGCGGCGGACCGGGCGGGCGCGACCCGGGCGCCGGAATGGTGCCCTCGGGTCGCGCGGGCCCGCTGCCCGGCGACGGGAGCGTCCCGGGCGGCGGCACCGGTCGGCCGTGACGATCGCGTGGCATCACCGCGGTCGGCTCGGATTCGGGCGCGGCGGGCCGGGCGGGCGGCGGGTTGTGCTCCCGTCCGTCGCGCCGCGGGCCTCCCCGAAGCCCGTCGTCCTCCGCCCATCCGGGCGACCGTGAGTTCATGTGTACGAACCTGCCATCGTGCGCGTGTGCCCGGCAAACCCCGTACCGGACTACGACGTGACTGTGGCCCGGTTGGTACGACTGTGTCCGCTTGTTGACCCCCGACCCGAGCACCGCCCGTCCCCGGCGCCCGCCGCGGAGCGAAGGGAGCGCCCCTAGGCGTTCGCCGCCGCCACCCGCGTCGCCGCCGCCACCCGCGTCGCCGCCGCCACCCGCGTAGCCGCCGCCACCCGCGTAGCCGCCGTCACTTGCACACCACCTTGTCGCCCGTGGTCGCGGTGATCGCGGGCGCCGGGCCGGAGGGCGGGCCGCCGGCGCTCGGGGCGGAACCGCTTGTGACGGGTGCCGAGGCGGCGGCCACCGGGGTGACCCCGGCGTACTGCGACCCGACGACGACCTCGATCGTGCGGCCCAGGCCCTCGACCGGCGCGAGCTTCGAGCCGGGCAGCGCGGTCGCGACGGTCTGCACCGAGCGGTCCCAGCGCGGGTCGTACCGGATGACGGTCTGGGTGACCCCGGTGACCCCGATCGCCTGCCCGCCGCGCGCGGCGGCGTTCATCTTGAACCCGGCCGCCGACAGGTCGGTGTGCGCCCTGCCACCCAGCCCCTGGGTGTCGGTGCCGTTGTAGACCTGCACCCACACCTCGGACGGCGGCACTTCCACGGTCGCGGGGGCGTGCGGCGCGGGGGACTGGCCCTTGCCGGACGGGGTGGGCTTGGGCGGTTCGAGTACGTCGCGGTCGTCGCGGATGGCGTCGAAGAGCACGCGCGCGCCGGCCTCGTCCCACAGGACCGTCGATCCCCAGTCCTTGACCTGGTGGTCCATGGTCTTGAGCGGGATCTGGGCGTACGTCACACCCGAGTTGGACATGCCCTTCATCTTGGTGCCGAGGTCGAGCAGGCTCTTTATCCCGAGGTCTTTGTCCACCGTCAGGGAGTTGAGTGCCGCCTCCAGCACGCCCTTCAGCTTGACCGGGTTGGCCAGCGTGCCGGTGCTGGTGGCGCGGGCCAGGATCTGCGACATGAACTTCTGCTGCCGCTGCGTGCGGCCGATGTCGCCGGTCGGGTCGCTGGCGATGTAGCGGGCGCGCACGTACTTCAGCGCGTTCACACCGTCCAGATGGGTGGTCCCGGCCGGCAGGTCGAGGCCCGACTTGGGGTCCTTGAGCGGTACGGGCGTGCACATGTCGACCCCGCCGAGCTTGTCCACGACGTCGACGAACGCCAGGAAGTTCACCTCGATCCAGTGGTCGATCCGGATGTTGGTGGCCCGCTCGACCGTCGCGATGGTCAGCGGGCGCCCGCCCAGCGTGTACGCCGCGTTGATCTTGCCCTTGGACTCGCCGACCTGTTGCCCGGTGCGCTTGTCCGTGTGCGCCGGGAAGGTGACGTAACTGTCGCGCGGGATGCTGACCACCGTCGCCTTGTCGCGCTTGGCGTTGAGGTGGACGATCATCATGGTGTCCGTGCAGTCGCAGCTCTCGCCGCCGGCGTGCAGCTCGTTGAGCCGGGCGCGCGAGACGCCCTCGCGGCTGTCCGTGCCGACGACCAGGAAGTTGAGGTCGTCGTCGGAGCCGGTGCCCGGACGGTCGTCCAGGCCCGCGAAGGGGTCGACCCGGTTGATCTTGCCGTCCAGGTACTTGACCCAGGCCCAGCCGATGCCGCTCGTGAGCAGGACCAGTACGGCCAGGAACCCGGTGATGGTCATCGCCCACCGGCGGGCCGGGCGTGCGGGGGGCGGGGTACGTCCGGCTGCCGTGTTGCGCGTCGCCATGCCCTGCTCTTCCCCTCCTCCGCCCGGACGGGTCTCCCTCGGGCACCGCCTGATGGCGGCGGTCCCCGCACAACCACTGCCCCGTTCCGCGCCGTTCACCCGGGGGCTGACGCGGAGTCACCACCATAGGGTGACCCCCGCGGACGTCCCCCGAAGGCACGCCGGAGCGCCCGGAGGAGATGATCAGGGCGCGGCGGGCCGCCGGACGGTGTCAACACGTTTCCGCTTCCGCAGTACCCTCGGGTCTCGATGAACCCGATCCCGCAGGCTCCCGACGCCCATGACCGCCCCGGCGACCTCCCGCCGCTGCCGCCGACGCCGCCCGTGTCGATCGTCATGCCCGTGCTCAACGAGTCGCGCCACCTCGAAGAGGCGGTGCGCCGCGCGCTCTCCCAGGACTACAAGGGCGAGCTGGAACTCGTGATCGCGCTCGGGCCGTCGACGGACGACACGGACGAGATCGCGGCCCGCCTCGCCGCGGCGGACCCGCGCGTGCGCACCGTGCCCAACCCGAGCGGGCGTACGCCGGCCGCGCTCAACGCCGCGATCAAGGTCGCCCGCCACCCCGTCGTCGTGCGGGTCGACGGCCACGGCATCCTGCCGCCCGAATACGTGCGGACCGCGGTCGCGCTGCTCAGCGACACCGGCGCCGCCAACGTCGGCGGCATCATGGACGCGGAGGGCACCACGGCGTTCGAGGAGGCCGTTGCCGGAGCGATGACGTCCAAGCTCGGCGTCGGCAACGCACGGTTCCACACCGGCGGCGGCGCGGGCCCGTCCGACACGGTGTACCTCGGCGTGTTCCGCCGCGAGGTGCTCGAACGCCTCGGCGGCTACAACGAGGAGTTCGTCCGGGCGCAGGACTGGGAGCTGAACTACCGCATCCGGCAGGCCGGGCACCTGGTGTGGTTCTCACCGGACCTGCGGGTGTCGTACCGCCCGCGGCCCACCGTGAAGGCGCTCGCCAAGCAGTACTTCCACTACGGGCGGTGGCGCCGCGTCGTCACCCGGCACCACAAGGGCTCGGTCAACCCCCGCTACCTGGCCGCGCCCGTCGCGCTGGTCGCGGTCGTGGGCGGCACCGTCGCGGGTGCGGCCGGGTTCCGGCGCGCGTTCGTGCTGCCGGCCGGGTACGCCGCCGCGATCCTCGCCGGCTCGGTGTGGGAGGGACGCGGCCTCAAGCCCTCCGCGCTGGTCCGGCTCCCGGTCGCGATGGCGACCATGCACGGCTCGTGGGCGGTCGGATTTTTGACCAGCCCGCGCGGGCTCGCCGAGCAGGTGGCCGCCGGCACCGCCGCCGACATCGGCTCGGGTACGGACGCGATGGCACGCGCCGCCGAGGCCGACGCGGCCGCCGTCGCCGAGACCGAGGCCGCGATCGACGCCGTGATCGCGGCGGAGATCGAGGCCGAGGCGGCGGTCGAGGCCGAGATGGAGGCCGATGCCGAACTGGCCGAGGAGGCCGAGTCCCAGGCCGAGATCGCGGTCGAGACCGACCCCGACGCGCAGGCGTCGGCAGAGACGGTGGCCGCGGCCGCGGCGGCCGCCGACGCCGGGTTCTTCGTCCTGGCCGCGGAAGCGGACCCGCTGCCGGGGAGCCCCTCCGGCACCGCCGGGGAGACCGACTCGCGGTGAACATCCTGATGCTCGTCATCACCACCGTCGCCACCGACACCCGTGTGGTGCGCGAGGCGACGACACTGGCCGACGCCGGGCACCATGTGCACGTCATCGGCAGGGGCGTGCCCGAGGACTGGACGCCGCCGCGCGGCGTCACCGTCTCGTCCGTCGGCGGCGCCTCGGTCTTCCAGAAGGCCGGGGCGCCCGTCGGCGGCGGACGCCGGCTCCCGCCGCACATGCGGGCGGCGCGCTGGGCGCTGCTGCCGCAGCACCGCGCGTCGGCGTTCGCGGCGTGGGGCCGAGCGGCCCGCACGGACGCGCTGGCCCGCACCTTCGACGTTGTGCACGCCCACGACTTCAACACCCTCGAACTGGGCGCCGAACTGGCCCGCGAGCGCCGCGTGCCGCTGGTCTACGACACCCACGAACTGTGGTCGGGCCGCCCTCGCGTGGGCCGGCCGACCCCGGTGCGCGCCGCGCGCGAGGCCAAGGTCGAAGGCGAACTGGGGGCCGAGGCGGCCGCGGTCATCACGGTGGGCGAGGGTGTCGCCGACGCCCTGCGCGCCCGCTACGACTGGTCGCACGTCACCGTCGTGCACAACACCTTCCCCAGCGGTACGGCCGCCGCCGACGTGCCGCTGCCGGACACCCCCACGGGCGCGGTGTACGCGGGGCGGATCGCGCCCTACCGCGAGATCGAGGCGATCGTCACCGCCGCCCGCGAACTGACCGACCTCGACGTCACGCTGGTCGGACCGGCCGACGACACGTACCTCGCCGCCCTCGACCGCGGGCCTGTGCAGGTGCTCGGCGCGCTGCCGGTGGACGACGTCGACGCGCTGCTGCGGCGTACCGGACTCGCGCTCGTGACGCACTCGGACCGCTGGGAGAACCACCGGCTCGCGATGCCCAACAAGCTGTTCCACGCGGTGCGGGCCGGGGTGCCGGTCATCGCCACCGACGTGCGGGAACTCGCCCGCGTGGTACGGCAGCACGACCTGGGCACGCTCTACCGGCCGGGCGACGCCGCGTCGCTGGCCGCCGCCGTGCGCGAGGCCCGCGACCGCTACCCGGAACTGCTGGCCAACGTCCGCGCCGCCGAACCGCTGCTGTCCTGGGAGCACGACGCCGAGACGCTGCTGCGGCTGTACGCGGACCTGCCCGTGCCCGACCGCACCTCCTGACCGGCCCCGCGAGCCCGCCGGCCGGACCACCCGCCCACCGCACTCCGCCCGTCCGCGAACGCAGGAAGACACGCCGCCATGACGTCACTCCGGGTTCTCTACGCTCCCCGCGACATCGCCGGGCAACCCAGCACCTGGGCCCGCGGAATGCGCGCGCTCGGCGTCCACGCGGAGGTGTGGAGCTTCGGCGAGCCGGCCTTCGGCATCGTGCCCGACCGGGTGTGGGACGCCGACCGCCTGCTCGCCGAACCCGAGTACCGCTGGCAGGTCCTCGACCACGCGGTCCGCAACTTCGACGTCTTCCACTTCCAGTACGGCCGCTCGCTCCTCAACGCCCACGAGCCGCTCCTGCCCGCCCTGTGGGACCTGCCCCTGCTGCGCTCGCTCGGCAAGAAGGTCTTCATGCACTGGCACGGCTCCGACGTGCGGCTGCGCAGCGTGCACATGGAGCGGGAGCCCGACTCGTACCTGAAGGACGCGGTCGTCGACGAGGTGCGCATCCACGCCATGGTCGAGATCGCCCGGCGGCACAGTGACCGCATGTTCGTCTCCACGCCGGGCCTGCTCGACTACGTGCCGGACGCCGAACTGGTGCCCTTGGCCATCGACGCCGAGGCGTGGCGCACCGAGCGTGGGCCCGAACCGCGCGTGCCGGTCGTCGTGCACCTGCCCTCCAAGCGCGCCACGAAGGGCTCGCACCTGGTCGACGCCGCGCTGGCGCCGCTGCACGAGGAGGGCGTCGTCGAGTACCGGCCGCTGTCCGGGCTGTCGCACAGCCAGGTCAAGGCCGAGTTCGCGCGCGCCGACATGATCGTCGACAGCCTGACCATCGGCGACCACGGCATGGTGTCCGTCGAGGGCATGGCCTGCGGCGCGATCGCCATCGCGCACGTGCACGAGCGCAACCGCGCCCGGGTGCCCGGCTGCCCGGTGGTCGAGGCGGTCGGTGCCGACCTCGGGGACGTCGTACGCCGCCTCGCCGGCGACCCCGACGAACGCGCCCGCCTGCGCGCCGAATCGGTGGCCTGGGTGCACAAGCGCCACGATCTGGGCACGGTGGCACGGCAGTTGCTGGACGCGTACCGCGAACCGCCGGTCAAGGTGGTCGCCGACCGCCCCGACTGGCCGGTGGTCGAAGGCCGGGGCCGCATCACCGCCCTGGAGGCCGAGCTGTCGCGGCTGCGCCAGGCGCTGGGCCGCCAAGGCGACCGCGCCGCGACGGTCCCGCCGCGCTCGGTGCGCGACCGGATCGAGGACAACCCCCGCGTCCACCTGCTGGTGCGGCGCCTGGACGGGGCCCGCAAGCGCGCCCGGGTGAAGCTGGTCAAAATGGGCGCGCTGCGCAAGCGGTCCTGATCCCGGCGACACCGCGCCCCGCGGCCCGCGCGCTGTCCCCGAGCGGAATCGCCGGGCGTGGCAAACTGACCGCGTGATCCGGGCCCACGCACCCGGCCTTGACCACCGCACAGTCGAGAGAGAGTGACCCGCAGTGCAGGGAGCAGAGCAGCGGCCGCGGCTCGCGGTCATGGTCGTCAGCAACTTCGTCGACGGCGACTCGCGCGTGCAGAAGACCGCGCGGTCGGTCGCCGAGGCCGGGTGGGACGTCGTGCTGCTGGGCCGGGCACGCGGGAACACCCGCGAGGAGTACACGATCGGCGACGCGCGGGTGATCCGCGTACCGCTGCGCATGACCGCCCAGACGTACCGCAAGGACAACCCGCCGCGCGGGGTCGCGGGACGCCTCGGCTACCGCTCCGGCGAGCAGGCGCGCATGCGCGTCGACGCGCGCCGCGCCCTGCGCGCCGACCTGGAGGTCGAGCGCCGCCTCGCCGCCCTCGGCGACGACGACCTCGCCGCCAAGCTGCGGCTTACCGGGCTGACCGCGGCCGACCGGGCGCGCGGCTACTGGATCGAGGCCCGGCGCAGGCTCTACGAGCGGTCCGCGGCCAAGGCCAAGAAGCCGGGCGGGCGCACGCGCCTGGCCGTCGGCCTCGGCCGGGACGGCGGCGCGTGGCTCACCCAGCCCCAACTGGTCGACTTCGACACCGCGTTCACTCCCGTAATCGCCGAACTCAAGCCGGACCTGCTGCACGCCCACGACTTCGACACCGTGGGACTCGTGGTGCGCGCGGGGCTCAAACTGCGCGGCACGGGGCACCCCGTGAAGATCGTCTACGACGCGCACGAGTACATCGCGGGCTGGGAGCGGCCGGGCGACCCCGCGTTCCGCCCGGCGATGGCCGCGCAGGAACGCAAGTACATCCGCCTCGCCGACGGCGTCATCACCGTCTCCGACGCCATCGCCGACCTGCTGGCCGCCGACCACGGCCTGGAAGTGCGGCCGACCGTGGTCTGCAACGCGCCGACCGTCGCCGAGCTGGCCTCGGGGGACGACGCGGACACGGTGCCCGACGTACGTGCCGCCGCCGGGCTCGGTCCCGACGTGCCGCTGATGGTGTACGCCGGGATGACCGCGCCCGAACGCTCGCTGGAGACCGCCGTCGCGGCCCTGCCGTCGCTGCCGGACGTGCACCTCGCGATGGTCACCGCACGCAACCCGTACGTCGACGCGCTGGAGCGGCAGGCCCGCGACCTCGGGGTGGCCGACCGGCTGCACATCCTGCCGTACGTCAAACCGCACCAGGTGGTGGGCCATCTCGCGGCCGGCAGCGTCGGCATCGTGACGTCGCTGCACTCGCCGAACTACGAGCTCTCGCTGCCCAGCAAGTACTACGAGTACCTCAACGCCCGCCTGCCGCTGGTGGTGTCCGACCTGCGCACGGTCGGCGCGTTCACGCGGGAGCAGGGGATCGGCGAGGTGTTCCCGGCGGGCGACAGCGAGGCGTTCGCGGCCGGAGTGCGGGCGGTGCTCGCGGACCGCGACAAGTATGTGAAGCCCTACGACGGGGACCTGCTCGCCCGCAACACGTGGGAGGCCCAGGTGCCCGAACTGCTGGGACTGTACGAGCGGTTGGCGGGCTGATGGCGGCGTCCCGGCCCGCAGCCGCAGCAGTGCCGTCCGCCGCGGTGGCCGCCGTCCCCGCGCCCCGTGCGGCCGGCGCGCCGCCGCGCCTCGTACTGCTGCGCATGAACTGGATCACCGGCGACTCGCGCATCCAGAAGCTCGCGCTGGGCATGGCGGAGCGCGGCTGGGACGTCGTGGTGCTCGGGCGGTCGCGTACCGCGGCCCGGGAGGTGACCACGCTCGGCGACCCGGAGCGCGGCGCGGCCACGGTCATCCGTGTCCCGGTGCCCGCGGTGGTGGCCCCCTACCGCCGGTCGCGGCGCCTGCGCGGGGTGCTGGGCCGCATCGGCTTCCTGAGCCGCGAGGACGAGGTCGCCGACCGCGTCGCGGTCAACTTCCTGCGGCGCGAACAGGCCGCCGAAGAGGCCTTCGTCGAGACGCCGGCCGACCGCGTGCGGCACACCCTCAAGGGCGCGGGCGTGACCGCAGCGCGGGCCCGTCACATGGTGCGCCGCGAGGCCACCCGCCGACACGCCGCCCGTATGGCGCGCGTCGCCCGGCCGGGCGCGAAGGCCCGTGCGGTGGCCTACTCCTACCTCGCCGAGGGCTCCGGCTGGCGTGCCACACAGCCGCAACTGGTGGACTTCGAGGCCGCGTTCGGCCCGGAGATCGATGCGCTGCAACCCGACATCGTGCACGCGCAGGACATCACCGCGCTCGGTGTCGGCGCGCGGGCGGTCGAACGTGCGCGCCGCGCGGGCCGCAAGGCCGTGATGATCTACGACGCGCAGGAGTTCATCGCGGGCGCCGGCTACCCGGATCCGGAGCAGAAGGCCGCGTACGTCGGCCTCGAACGCGAACTGATCGCCCGCGTCGACGGCGTCGTGACCGTCTCCGACACCCTCGCCGACATGCTGCGGGACCGCTACGACCTGCGGGACCGCCCGACGGTCGCCACCAACGCGCCGCGCCTGACCCGGCCCACGGGCGGCACCGGGCGGGGCGTGCGCGGCGCGGCCGGCCTGCCCGACGACGTCCCGGTGCTGGTCTACTCCGGCTGGCTCGCTCCGGAGCGCGGCGTCGACACCCTGGCCGAGGCTCTGGTGCGCCTGCCCGATGCGCACGTCGTCGTGGTCGCGGGCGACCGCCGCCCCTACTTCGCGGTGCTGGAGGCGCGCGTCGCCGAACTGGGGGTGGGCGACCGCTTCCACTTCGTGCCCTACGTCGACCCCGAGCAGGTCGTCGACCACCTTTCCTCCGCCACGATCGGCATCATCCCGCTGCGGCACCTGCCCAACCACGAGATCTCGCTGATCACCAAGTACTACGAATACATGCACGCCGGGCTGCCCATCGTCGTCTCCGACGTGAAGACGATGGCGGCCTTCACGCGCGAACTGGGCTGCGGCGAGGTGTTCGAGGCCGACGACGCGGAAGGCCTCGCCGCCGCGGTCCGCAAGGTCCTCGCCGACCGCGAGCGGTACGTCAAGCCGTACGCCGCGGACGGGCTCCTGGAGGAGCACTCCTGGGACCGCCAGACCGAGAACGTCGCCGCGTTGTACGAGCGCCTCACCGGACTCGTGCCCGAACCGATCGCGTCGGGCACGCTCGCGGCGGAACTCGCCGCGGGAGCGGCCGGATTCGCGGACCTGGCCGCCGACGCGCCGACGGTGGCACCGGCGGCCGTCGCCGAAGGGCGCCCGCCGGCCGAACTCACCGACGCCGCGGGCATCCCGGCCCCCGCCGCGCGCAGCGTGGTGCTCGTCGCGTCCGCGACCGGGGTACGCCGCGGCGTGGTCACCGCACTCGCCGACCGGGCGCGCGCCGAGGGCCATGACACCGTCGTCCTGGCCCCGGACCCCGACGGCCCGGGCGACAGCACCCGCCGCCCGCCGCAGGCCCCCGACGCCGCCCAAGTGCTCCTCGTCCCGGCGCCGCGCACCGTCGCCGCGGGCCGCGACCGCAGGCGCGGGACGGACGAGTCCGTGGCCCGTGCGGCCCGCACGTACGCGGAGTTCCTGGGCCGCAAGAGCAGTTCGTTGTTCGAGCGACTGCCGGACCTGCCCTCGGTCGGCTGGCGCGCCGCACTGCCCGAGGCGGTCGACACCGAGGTCGCGCTCGCGCCCGTGCTCGACGCGCTGGCTCCCGAAGTGGTGCACGCGTGCGACCCCGTGGCGCTCCTGATCGCCTCGCACGCGGCCGCCCGGGCGAAGAAGTCCGGACGCAAGCTGGTCGTCGAGTACCACCGCCCTGGCGCCGACCCGACGGGTCTTCCGGAGACCCACGAGGCGCGCCGCGCGCTGCGCAGCCTCGAACGCCTGTGCACACCACGGGCGAACCGCGTGCACTCGACGCCCCCGACGCCGACACCTGACACTCGCGGGGCAGCAGGCAGTCCCACCGCGTCGACCCAGGGGGCCGGTGCATCCGGGGCCGGGTCACCGACGTCCGCGGTCTCGGCGGACGCGGAATCGGTTGCGCAGGCGGTCACCGTGTCCTTCGGTTCGCAGCTGCGGTCCGTCGCGGCGGGTTCCCCGCCCGGCTCGGCGTCCCTGATGATCGGGCCCGCCAACATGGCCGGCCAGGGATGGGCCTGGGGGCAGGCCGCGGAGCGGCATCTCGGCGTACCGGCCGAGGTCTTCGCGTTGCGGCGAGAGGGCCCGCTGCGGTTCCCCGCCGACCGTTACCTCACCACCGCGGGCTGGGAGTCGGTGGTCGTGCACCTCGCGTTGCGGCGGCACGCCGTGCGTACGGCAACGCACGTACTGCTCGAATCGGGACTGCCGTTGACCGGCAAGGCCGCGCGGTCGGGGCGTTTCTCCGGGGACGCCGACGTGCTGCGCGACGCGGGGATCGCCGTGGGGCTGGTGTTCCACGGATCCGATGTGCGCGACCCGCGCCGGCACCGCGAACTCTACGCCGAGTCGCCCTTCGCCGATCCGAACAGCCAGGTGTCGCAGGACCTTCAGCCGCGTTACGACGCGCGCATGCGCGATGTGGCCGACTGGGACGGACCGGTCTTCGTCTCGACCCCCGACCTGCTGGACTTCGTCGTCGAACGGTGGCCGCACGCGGTGTGGCTGCCCGTCGTGGTCGACCTGGCCGCGTGGCGCCCCGGCGACGAACCGCTGCGCCGCGACAAGCCCGTTGTGCTGCACGCCCCTTCGCGCGGCACGCTGAAGAGCTCCCCGGTCGTGGACGCCGTCGTCGGCGACCTCGCCGCGCGCGGCCTGGTCGAGTACCGCCGCGTCGAAGGGGTCCCGCCGACCGACATGCCCGCGCTCGTGGCGGACGCCGACATCGTGATCGACCAACTTGCGATCGGGAACGTCGGCGTCCTCGCCGCCCAGGCGATGGCCGCCGGGCGCGTCGTCGTCGGACACGCGGCGCCCAGCGTCCGCGAGCGCTTCACCGGCGGAGTGCCGCAGGTCGAGGCGACCCCGCAGACGCTGCGCACCGTGCTGACCGGGCTGCTCGACGAGCGCGACGCGGCCCGCGAAGTCGCGGCCCGCGGGCCCGCGTTCGCGGCGGCCCACCATGACGGCCGCCGGTCCGCGGCGGCACTCGCTTCCTTTCTCGCCAGGCATGCACCATCCCAGGGAGAGACCTGATGGCCGAAACGGAATCCGTCGTGACCGAGGGCGGGGCTGACGCGGGCGACGCGGGCGAGACGGCCGAGGCGGTGCCGGAGAACGCGCGGCGTGCGCTGCCGCGCGTCGTCCTGACGGCGGACGCCCCGGTGGGCAAGGCCGGGCCGGAGATCTCGGCCGGGCGCGCGCTCGCCGACGCCGGCAACTACGTGCTGCTCGCGGCGCCCGCCGAGGCCGCCGAGGTGTCCACGACGGCCGCCGTGTCGGACACGGGCGTGCTGCGTGTGCTCAATGTGCCGGTGGATGCCGATGCGGCCGCCGAGATCTCGGTGGCCCGCTCGAACGTCGCGGCGCTGGCCGGCTCGGGCCTGGTGACGGGACTGCGCCGCAAGCTGGCCCGCCGCAAGCTCGCCGCGGTGCGCGACCGGGTGTGGCAGGCCGCGGCCGCGGACGCGCGGTGGGGGGAGCGGTGCGAGGCGGCGTTCCGGCCGTACGCCGAGGCGTTCGCACCGGTCGCGCAGGCCCCTGTCGGGCAGGCCGCGACCGTCGACGCCAAGGGCGCCGTACCCGAGGGCGTGGTGCTGGGCGTCGGGCCCACCAACATGGCCGGGCAGGGCTACGAATGGGCGCGCGCCGTGGAGCGCCGGCTGCCGGGAGTGCGTGCGGAGACGTTCACCCTCAGCTCCGGCAACACCTTCGGGTTCGCCGCGGACCGCACCATCTCGACGGACGACTGGCTGTCGCGCACCTGGCAGTTGGGGCAGCTGGCCTACGTCCTCGACAACTACTCGCACGTGCTGGCGGAGTGCGCGATGCCGCCGTTCGGCAGGCTCAACGGCCCGTGGGCGAACTTCGACCTCGCCGAACTGGCCGCCGCCGGGGTGGCGGTGGGGCTCGCGTTCCACGGCTCGGAGATCCGCGACCCGGCCGCGCAGCGCGCCCGGGTGCCGTTCTCGCCGTTCGACCCCGACCACGAGCTCACGCGTGCGCTGCAGAGCAAGGTGGACCGGTTGGGGCCGGTCGTCCGGGCCATGGACGTACCGAAGTTCGTGTCGACGCCCGACCTGCTGCACGACGTCCCGGACGCGGCCTGGCTGCCGGTCGTCGTGGACCCGCAGGTGTGGGCCACCGACAAGAAGCCGCTCCGCCGGGAGCGGCCCGTGGTGGTGCACGCCCCGTCCAGCCCGTTCACCAAGGGCACCGGGCTGATCGAGCCGGTCGTCGAGGAGATGCACGACGCGGGGCTGATCGAGTACCGCCGGATCAAGGGCGTGCGGGCGTCGGAGATGCCCGCGCTGCTGGCCGACGCGGACATCGTGCTCGACCAGTTCGTGTTCGGCTCGTACGGCGTCATGTCCGTACAGGCGATGGCGGCCGGCCGCGTCACCGTCTGCTACCTGCACGAGTCGGTCACCGAACACCTGCCCGACGACGTCCCCATGGTCAACGCCGACCCGGATACGCTGGGAAGCGAGCTGGAACGCATCCTCGCGGAGCGCGACGAGGCCGGGAAACTGGCGGCGCGGGGACCGGCTTATGTCCGCGACAACCACGACGGCACCCGCAGCGCGCGCGTCCTCGCCGAGTTCCTGGGGGTCACACCGTGACACGGCCTCGCGTGGCCATGCTGGTGGCCAACGACATCACGCGGGACTCCCGCGTGCAGAAGGTCGCGTACTCGGCGGCCGAGGCGGGCTTCGACGTCCTGCTGCTCGGCTACGACGCGAACGCGCCCGCGGTGCCGACCAGGACGACGCACATCGGTGCGGCGCGGGTCGTGCGGACCGGGCTGTCCAACCGCTTCAAGCTGAAGTCCGAGCAGTACGCGCACGCCACCGCGCCGGCCGACCGGGCCAGGGCGGGCGCGCTTCGCGCGGCGAGCTTCGCGACCCGCATGGACTACAAGGCGCGCCGCCGCCTGATGAAGAGCGTCAAGGAGCCGGGTACCGGTGGTCCCGGGGTCAAGGACAAGGCCAAGGAGACGCTCTGGAAGGTCTACATCCGCGACGGTGACTGGCGGCGTACCGCACGTCACCTGCTGCTCCTGGAGGACGCCTGGAGCGCCGTGGTGGAGGAGTTCCGGCCGGACGTGATCCACGCGCACGACATGCACACCCCGGGCATCGGTGTCCGGGTCGCCGACCGCATCGCGCGCGCGGGGGGCAAGCGCCCCAAGGTGGTGTATGACGCCCACGAGTACGTCGAGGGCGTGCACATGCCGACCCAGCGGAAGCTGGCGTACACGGGTCTGGAACGGGAGTTCGTGCGCCGCGCGGACGCCGTCGTGACGGTGTCGCCGACGCTCGCCGACATGCTGCTGGAGAAGTACGCGCTGCGCACCCGGCCGACCGTCGTCGCCAACGCGCCGATGGTGGACCTCGATCCGGGCGCGGAGCAGGACAAGGTCACCGGGATACGGGAGACCATCGGTTTGTCCGACGAAGTGCCGCTGCTGGTCTACAGCGGGGCCATCTCGCCCGCACGCGGCGTCGACATCATGGTCGAGGCGCTGCCGTTGCTGGACGGTGTGCACGTGGCCGTCGTGTGCGGTGACAGGAAAGACCCCTATGTCCGTTCGTTGGTCGCTCGTGCGGGTGAACTTGGCGCGGGCGACCGGATCCACACGGTTCCGTACGTCGCGCCGCACCACGTCCCGGAGTTCCTTTCGTCGGCGACCATCGGGGTGATCCCGATCCTGCACACCGTGAACCACGAGATCGCACTGATCACAAAGTATTACGAGTACATGCACGCCAAACTGCCCATCGTGGTCTCCGACGTGGAGGCGATGGCGGACAAGACGGTCGAACTCGGGTGCGGCGAGGTGTTCGCGGTGCGCACGACCGACGAAGTGGCGGACGCCGCTTTGCGCAAGCGGGACGCGGAAGCCTTCGCGGAAGCGGCCGGCAAGGTCCTGGCGGACCCGCGGAGCTACGCCGCGGCGTACACTGAATCGCTTCTGGCCGAGAACTCTTGGGAGGGCCAGGCGAGTGTCCTCGTGGCGCTCTACGGCGCGCTTGCGGGCCGGGCTCCGGAGCCTCTGCCGGGACACCGCCCGTTCGCCGAAGCGGAGTGATCCGGGAACCAAGTGAGCTGCCAGGGACGACTGTGACGCTGAGGAGTGTGCATGATCCGGATGGTCCGCGATCGATGGGCGATCAAGGAATCCGGTAACCTCGGCGGCGCCGCCGCGCGGCCGTCCGAACGTCGGGACGTCCGTGTGTGCTCCGACCACAGCCCCCGACCGGTATCACCGGTATCGTCGGTATCCACCCGTACGGAGCGGTTCGCGGTCGTCAGTTCCGAGGGGTGTACCCCGCAGCCGAGGAGAAGCCGGTAGTGGCGGTCATGGATGCCGAGGCGCAGGTGGCGAAGAAGAGCCGTGCGGCCGAGAGCGTGCCAGTGCACGTATACGAGCCGTACACCGCCCACCTGCCTCCGCTCAAGACGTATATGCACGACCTGGGGCAGCGGAGACGCTTTGCGTACCGCATGGCCCACGCGACCCTGAAGGGCCGCAACTACGAGACGGTGTTCGGGCAGCTGTGGCTGGTGATCAACCCGCTGCTGCTGGCCGCCGTCTACTTCATGCTCGTGACGGTCCTGACCGGATCGCACGAGGGCGGGGCGATGAAGGGCTTCACCCTCATCCTCTGCGGCTTGTTCTCGTACTACTACACGCGCAACATCGTGCAGCTGTCGTCGACGTCGATCACCGGCGGCGGCAAGATGATCATGAACATGGCGTTTCCGAAGGCGTTGCTTCCGCTTTCCTCGCTGTTCTCGTCCTTCATGATGTACTGGCCGACGCTCGTGGTGTACGCCATCGCGCACTTCGCCGCCGGGCGCTCCGTCGGCATCGCGTTCACGTGGCTGATCCCCATCTTCGTGATCCAGACCGTATTCAGTTTCGGCTGCGGGCTGTTCTTCGCGGCGATGGCGGTCTACTTCCGCGACACCGCGAGCCTCCTGCCGTACGCGCTGCGGATCTGGATCTACCTGTCGCCGGTGCTGTTCACCGTCGAGCAGGCCAGGGAGAAGCTCGCGGGCAACGAGTGGCTGCTGTGGATCTTCAAGGTCAACCCGCTGTACCCGATCATCGGTTCCTGGAACCAGGTCATCCTGGAGAACCGGGCGCCCGACGGGATGCTCATGTTGTACGGCACGGCCTGGGCGGTCGTGGCCCTGTTCGGTGGAGCCTGGTTCTTCCTGTCCCGGGAGCGTGAATTTGCCTACCGCATCTGACCCCGAGGTCCTGGAGTCCGCCGTGTCCGACGCCGCCGCCCCGGGCGAGGCCGCCGGTCCCGCCCGTCCCGACCCGCGCGACCAGCCGCTCGCGGTCAAGGTCGAGAACCTGGCGATCACCTACCGCACCTCGGTCGAGAAGGTGCCGACGCTCAAGAGCGCGATCAAGCGCGTGGGCCGTCGCGAGCGGATGATCAAGGAGATCGAGGCGGTCAAGGACGTCTCGTGGAGCATCAACCACGGCACGGTGCTCGGCGTGGTCGGTGCCAACGGCGCCGGCAAGTCGACCATGCTGCGCGCCATCGCCGGCATCCTGCCGCCCACCCGGGGCCGCATCGAGGTGCACGGCCGGGTCAGCACCCTGCTCGCGCTGGGCGTCGGCTTCAACAGCCAGCTCACCGGGCGCGAGAACGTCATCCTCGGCGGTCTCGCGCAGGGCAAGAGCGAGGCGGACGTGCAGGCCAAGTACGAGGAGATCGCGGACTTCGCGGAACTGGGCGAGTTCATGGACATGCCCATGAAGTCCTACTCGTCCGGTATGTACCAGCGCCTGGCGTTCTCCGTCGGCGTGCACATGGACCCGGACATCCTGCTCGTCGACGAGGCACTCTCGGCGGGCGACGCGCGGTTCAAGCGCAAGGCCGCCGCCAAGATGGACGAACTGTGCCGGGCGGCAAGGACGATCATCCTTGTCAGCCACGGCATGGCATCGGTGCGCGAGATGGCGAACCACTGCCTCTGGTTGCACAAGGGGAAGCTGATGGACCAGGGCGACCCGGAGACGATCATCGGGGAGTACATGCGCTTCCTCGAGGTCGGCGAAGAGGCGTTCGCGATGGAAGACGTCTGATCCAGAGGCCATGACCGACGCCACCAGCGAGACCAGCAGTGCGGCCGGCCGCACGCCGGGTGACCGCACCCCGATCGACGTCAGCATCATCAGCTCCGGCCACGACGTCGCCGACGCGCGACTGCACCGCACCGCGGCGGCCCTCATCCGGGCGGGCCTGACCGTCGAGGTCATCGCCCTCGGCGACCCGGCCGGCGGACCGCTCGGCGCGCGCATCGTCTCGCTCGGTGCGCGCGGCGGCGCCATCGACCGGGCCCGCCGCGACCTGACCGTGCCCTTCAAGGCACGTGGCAAGGTCGTCATAACCCTGGACCCCGACCTGGTCCCGACCGCCGCCGCCGCCCGGCTGCTGCGCCGCGGCCGACTCGCGGTCGACGTGCACGAGGACTACCTCAAACTGCTGCGCGACCGCCCGTGGGGCAGCAGTTGGAAGGGGCGGGCCGGGGAGTCCCTGGTCCGCCTGTGCACGGCCGTCACCGGCCGCGCCGACCTCACCGTGGTGGCCGACGACCACGTCCCGCCGCTCGCCGCGCGCAGCCGCCTGGTGGTCAAGAACCTCCCCGACATGGGCTACCTGCCGGAGCCCGGGGAACTCGACCCCACCCCCCGCGCCCTGTACATCGGCGACGTGCGCCGCTCGCGCGGGCTGGCCACGATGCTCGCCGCTGTCGAGGCCGCGGACCCGTGGGAGCTCGACATAGTCGGCCCGGTCGCCGGCACCGACAAGGTGTGGCTGGAGGAGTGGCGCCGGTCCTCGCCGGCCGCCAAGCGGGTCCGGCTGCACGGCCGGCTGTCGCCGGAGGCGGCATGGCGGTTCGCCCGCGGCGCGTGGGTGGGATTCGCACTGCTCGACGACACGCCCGCATTCCGCGAGGCGGTCCCCACAAAGCTGTACGAATACCTGGGAAGCGGACTCGCCGTGGTGGCGACCCCCCTCCCGCGTATGGCTAGGATCGTGGGCGAGTCCGGGGCGGGTCGGGTTGTCCGCGACGCCGAGGACGCGGGGCGGGTCCTGCGCGACTGGGCCGACCACCCCGAGGAGCTTTGCGTGATGCGCGAGGCCGCACTCGAGTGGACCGCTCGCCATCTCGCCGGGGTGTCACCCTCCGACGAACTCGCCCGCACCATAAGTGATCTTGTCCGTGCCGCCGAGCGCTGACCCTGACGAGACTGAGGAGCGCTGAGTGGAGTCCACGGGCACCGACCCTTCCGCTGTAAGCGTCATGCCGAGCGCCGATGTCGACGACCGGGCCAAGATCGGTGCCGGGACGATCATCTGGCACCTCGCGCAGGTGCGTGAGGGTGCCGTGCTCGGCTCGGGCTGCATCATCGGCCGCGGCGCGTACGTCGGCCCCGACGTGCAGCTCGGCGACAACGTGAAGCTGCAGAACTACGCGCTCGTCTACGAGCCCGCCCGGCTCGAGGACGGGGTCTTCATCGGCCCCGCCGCCGTGCTGACCAACGACGTGTATCCTCGCTCGGTCAACCCGGAGGGAACCCTCAAGCGCGGGGGTGACTGGGACGCCAAGGGCGTCACCGTGCGGACCGGCGCCGCCATCGGCGCGCGCGCCGTGCTCGTCGCCGGCGTCACCGTCGGGCGCTGGGCGCTGGTCGCCGCGGGCGCCGTGGTGACACGCGACGTACCGGACTACGCGCTGGTCGCCGGGGTGCCGGCGAAGCGCGTGAAGTGGGTGGGCAAGGCCGGGCTCCCGCTGGTCGAGGAGCAGGCCGAGGCGGAGCAGCAGGTCGAACAGCAAACGGGGGAGCACCGCGGCGGCCAGACCCCGGTCGCGCGGCGTTGGGTGTGCCCGGAAACCGGTGCGCGCTATATCGAGATCGACGAAACCCTTTCGGAGGTAACCCCCTGATGGCCGGAACCATCCCCGCCGCGGCGCCGTTCTTCGGCGCGGAGGAGCGTGAGGCGGTCGACCGGGTGCTGCGCAGCGGCATGGTCGCCCAGGGTCCCGAGGTCGCGGCGTTCGAGCAGGAGTTCGCGCAGATCGTCGCCGGCCGTACCTCGGTCGCGGTCAACTCCGGAACCTCCGGCCTGCACCTGGCCCTGATCGCCATGGGCATCGGCCCGGGCGACGAGGTGATCGTGCCGTCGTTCAGCTTCGCGGCGACCGCCAACGTCGTCGCGCTGGTCGGCGCGACCCCGGTCTTCGTGGACGTCGAACCGGACCACTTCTGCATCGACCCGGCCGCCGTCGAGGCCGCGATCACGCCGCGCACCGCCGCGATCATGCCGGTCCACCTGTACGGCCACCCCGCCGACATGGTGCGCCTGGGCGAGATCGCCGAGCGCCACGGCCTCGCGATCATCGAGGACGCCTGCCAGGCGCACGCCGCCGCACTGCACGGCACCCCCGTGGGCGCCTTCGGCAAGACCGCGGTCTTCAGCCTGTACCCCACCAAGAACATGACCTCCGGTGAAGGCGGCATGGTCGTCACCGACGACCCGGAGATCGCCCGCAAGCTGCGCCTGCTGCGCAACCAGGGCATGGAGAAGCGGTACGAGAACGAGGTCGTCGGCTTCAACATGCGGATGACCGACCTGCACGCGGCGATCGGCCGCGTCCAGCTCGGCCGCCTCGCCGGCTGGACCGAGCAGCGCCGCGCCAACGCCGCGTACCTCGACGCCGGCATCGCCGGGTCGGGCATCGTCACCCCGGCGGTCGCGGCCGGTGCCACGCACGTCTACCACCAGTACACCGTCCGGGTGTCCGACGAGGCGTTCCCCGGCGGCCGCGACGCGTTCGCGGCGCGCCTCACCGAGCGCGGCGTCGGCAGCGGCGTCTACTACCCGGTGCCGATCCACCGCCTCCCGTCCTTCGGCCTGACGCTGGATCTGCCGGAGACCGAGCGGGCGGCCCGCGAGGTCCTGTCGCTGCCGGTGCACCCGTCGCTGTCCGAGGGCGACCTCAAGACCGTCGTCGAAGCGGTGGTCGGACAGTGAGCGGGCACAGCCGGCCCACCGGTCAGAGCAGTGAGGAAACGGCATGAGTCCTGAGACGGCACCGCTCCGCGCCGGCCTGATCGGGCTCGGCATGATGGGCCGCCACCACGCCCGGGTCCTGCGCCGCCTGGCGGGCGTCGAACTCGTCGGTGTCGCGGACCCGATGGGCGACCCGCACAGCGCGGCGCAGGGCGTACCGCGCTTCGACACCGTCGAGCAGCTGATCGACCTGGGCATCGACTACTGCGTGGTCGCCGCCCCGACGGCGTTCCACGAGAAGCTCGGGCTGACCCTCGCGAACGCCGGCGTGCACGCGCTGGTCGAGAAGCCGCTCGCACAGGACGTCGCGTCGTCGCGCAAGGTCGCCGAGGCCTTCGAGGCCGCCGGCCTGGTCGGCGCGGTCGGCCACATCGAGCGCTACAACCCGGCACTGCAGCAGCTGCGGGCGCGCCTGGAGGACGGCCAGCTGGGCAGCGTCTACCAGGTGGTCACGCGCCGCCAGGGGCCGTTCCCGAACCGCATCTCGGACGTCGGCGTGGTCAAGGACCTCGCGACGCACGACATCGACCTGACCGCGTGGGTGACCGGGCAGGCGTACCGCTCGGTGTCCGCGCGCACGGCGTACAAGAGCGGTCGCGACTTCGAGGACCTGGTGGCCGTCGTCGGCCAGCTCGCCGACGGCACCGTCACCAACCACCTGGTGAACTGGCTGTCGCCGATGAAGGAGCGGGTCACGATAGTGACCGGCGAGCGCGGCTGCCTGATCGCGGACACGCTGAACGTCGACCTGACGTTCCACAACAATGCCGAGATGATGACGCAGTGGGAGGCGCTGTCGAACTTCCGCGGCGTGTCCGAGGGCGACATGATCCGGTACGCGATCTCCAAGCCCGAGCCGCTGCAGACCGAGCACGAGGCGTTCCGCGACGCGGTCCTCGGCAAGGACTCGGACATCGTCACGATGCGCCAGGGCCTGGTCAACGTCGTCGTCGCGCAGGCGATGCTCGACTCCGCGTCCGAGGGCGTCACGGTCTCCGTGGAGTCCTGACCCGGGAAGCACGACACATCGGCGGCCGCGGATCACCGTGGCCGCCGATGGTGTTTTCGGTGCACGCGCTGCGTGCGCCGCGTGCCGAACCGACTGCGGAGCGTACCAGCGCTCCGCCGTGGTCCGGGAGCACCGAACCGGCGTCGTACGCTGGCTCCGTGAAGGTCATCAGCGTCGTCGGCGCCCGCCCCCAATTCGTCAAGCTGGCCGCGGTGGCCGAGGCGTTCCGCGGCACCGGCCACGAGCATCGCATCGTGCACACCGGCCAGCACTACGACGCCGACCTCTCCGACGTCTTCTTCGCCGACCTGCGCATCCCCAAGCCGGACGTGCACCTCGGCATCGGCTCCGGCGGGCACGGCGCGCAGACCGGCGCGATGCTCGCGGCACTGGACGACGTGCTGCTCGGCGACACGCTATTCGGCGGGGAACGCCCGGACTGGGTGCTCGTGTACGGCGACACCAACTCGACTCTGGCCGCCGCGGTGTCCGCCGTGAAGCTGCACCTGCCGCTCGCGCACCTGGAGGCGGGCCTGCGCTCGCACAACCGCCGGATGCCCGAGGAGCACAACCGCGTGCTCACCGACCACGCCGCGGACCTGCTCCTGGCCCCCACGGACCTCGCGGTGCGCAACCTCGCGGGCGAGGGCCTCGCCGAGCGCACCGTGATGGTCGGCGACGTGATGACCGACATCCTGCTGCGGGTGCGCGACGCGGTGGACGGCAAGCCGCTCGAACTGCCGGGCGAGGACGAGCCGCACGCCGCGGCGCCGGCCGGGACCGTGGGTGGCGCGGGCGCACCGGACCTGTGGCAGGACCGCGGCCTCGCCGACGAACTCGGCGGCCGCGGCTACCTCGTGGCGACCGTGCACCGCGCCGAGAACACCGACGACCCGGATCGGCTGCGCGCCATCGTCGAAGGGCTCGCGGCCCTTCCGCTGCCCGTGCTGCTGCTGGCGCACCCGCGCCTGCGCGACAAGGCCGCCGCCGCCGGGATCCCGCTGCGGCAGGGCTCGCTGCGGGTCACGCGGCCGCTGCCGTACCCGCAGATGGTCCGCGCGGTGCTCGGCTCGCGCGGCGTGGTGACCGACTCCGGGGGGCTGCAGAAGGAGGTCTTCCTGCTGCGCCGCCCGTGCACGACGCTGCGTACCGAGACGGAGTGGCCGGAGACCCTCGACGGGGGCTGGAATCGGCTCTGCCCCGACCCCGCCGGTCTGGCCGACACCGTCCTGCGGGACACCCCGGTGCCGGTGACCGGGCACCCCTACGGCGACGGCCACGCCGCCGAGAAGGTCGTCGCCGCGCTGGCCGACCGCACCTGAGCCGACCCGCCCCACGTACGCGCCCCGCACCGACCGCGCGCCGGGGCATCATCCGCGCGCGGCCCCGACCAGCGGCTTCGACCCCGGGGAAATGCGGCCGGTACGCTGGCCGCACCGGATCACCGTCTGGACCACCTCGACCGAAGGTTTGCGCATCGTGAAGATCTGTGTCGTCGCGCTCGGGAAGATCGGCCTCCCGCTTGCCGTGCAGTTCGCTGCCAAGGGCCACGAGGTGGTCGGCGCCGACGTCAACGCCGCCACGGTCGAAATGGTCAACAAGGGAGTCGAGCCCTTCCCCGGCGAGGCGGAGCTCGACGTGCGGCTGCGCAAGGTCGTCGAGTCCGGTGCGCTGACCGCCACCACGGACACCACGGCCGCGGTCGCGGCGAGCGACTACGTCGTGGTCGTCGTGCCGGTCGTCGTGGACGCCGAGGCGCGCCCCGACTTCCGTGCCATGGACGCCGCCACGGCGGCGATCGCGGCGGGCCTCAAGCCGGGCACGCTGGTGTCGTACGAGACCACGCTGCCGGTGCACACCACCCGCGAGCGCTTCCTGCCGCAGCTCGAGGCTGCGTCCGGCCTGACCTGCGGCACCGACTTCTTCCTGTGCCACAGCCCGGAACGCGTGCTGACCGGCCGCATCTTCGCCGACCTGCGCCGCTACCCGAAGCTGGTCGGCGGTGTCGACGAGGTCAGCGCCAAGAAGTCCGTCGAGTTCTACGAGGCGGTGCTCGACTTCGACGAGCGCCCGGACCTCGCGCGCGGCAACGGCGTGTGGGACATGGGCAGTGCCGAGGCGGCGGAGCTCGCCAAGCTCGCGGAGACGACGTACCGCGACGTGAACATCGGGCTGGCGAACCAGTTCGCGCGCTTCGCGGACTCGGTGGGCATCGACATCTACGCGGTGATCGAGGCGTCCAACTCGCAGCCCTACAGCCACATCCACCGCCCCGGCGTCGCGGTCGGCGGCCACTGCATCCCGGTCTACCCGCGCTTCTACGCGTTCAACGACCCGGACGCCACGATCGTCAAGGCGGCCCGCACCACCAACGCCGGCATGCCGGGCTACGCGGTCGGCCTGCTGGACGGGATGCTGTCGGTCGGCGGCGGGACGGGACTGCGCGGGGCGCGCGTCGCCGTGCTGGGTGTCACGTACCGGGGTGCGGTCAAGGAGACCGCGTTCTCCGGGGTGTTCCCGGTCGTGGAGGCGCTGCGCGCGGCGGGGGCCGAGGCACTGGTGTCCGACCCGATGTACGCGGACGACGAGATCACCGCGCTGGGTCTGGCGCCCTACCACGCGGGGGACGCGGTCGACGCGGTCATCGTGCAGACCGACCACGCGGAGTACCGCACGTTGTCCGCCGAGCAGTTCCCCGGCGTACGCGCACTCGTGGACGGCCGCCGGGTCACCGACCCGGACCTGTGGGCGGGAGTCGCCCGCCGCACCATCGGCGGCGGTCGCTGATCCACCCACGAGAGTTCGGGGTAGCCACGTGAAGGTGAACGCGGGCAAGGTGGCCGCGGGCGGCATCGCCGCCGCGATGCTGGCGGTCCTCGGCGTCGTGGCCGTCCAGGCCGAGGAAGTCTCGTCCTGCTGGCAGGACTTCGACACGCTGACCGACAACGAGGTCTTCCCGGACGCCTTCACGGTGCGGCTCGTCGACACGTACGACGACGAGGCCCTGCGCGCCGCCAACGCCGACCCCGGCTTCGACGCCGCCGCGGCGTTCAAGGGCGACGCGGCCTTCGGCGGCCCGGTGTGGACCATCGCCGCGCCCGGGCCGAACCCGACGTTCACCGACCAACTTGGCCTGCTGGCCGCGCGCGGCGGCGCCGACCCCGGCGACCTGGCGATGTACGAGGGACGCAACGGCAAGCGCCACTGGATGCGTTCGGCCGTCGAGCCGGCGGACTTCTTCATGAAGAACCTGCGGGCGCTCACCTTCGTCCCGCAGTCGGACGGCTCCACGCGCGTGATGGGCGCCGACGCCCGCTCCGGCTACCTCCAGTGGTGCGCCGAGGTGCCGCTCGCCCCGACCGGCGACCGCCCGGACCAGGACACCGGGTGGGCCACCGGCACCACCGGAAACGGCCGTACGGTCATGATGGTCGGCCAGGCGAAGGGCGCCAAGGCCGGCACCTCCGCCATCGCGACGCAGGACGTCGTGACCGGCAAGGTGACCCGCCGGTGGACCGTCGAGGGCACCTGGACCGACGTCGCCTCCGACGGCAAGCTCGTGTACGTGGCCGCGCCGGGTGCGGTCGCCGCCTTCAAGCCGGGTGCGGCGACGCCGGTCTGGCGGGCCGAGGTCCCGGCCGGCGGCGAGGCGGCCTTCCGGTCGGTCGCCGACGGCCAGGTCCTCGTCGCCACACGCCCCGCGGGAGGCGGGCCGGGAGCGGTCACGGCGTTCGACGCGACCGGCCGCCGGGTGTGGTCGGTCGGCGGCTCCGATCCGCAGGACGCGATCGTGTCGGGCGGTGTCCTGGCGCTGCACGAGACGCGCGGCGCCGCGGCCGGGGTGGCGGCGTACCGCATCGCCGACGGAACGCCCTTGTGGTTCAGCGCTGTTCCCGACCTGAAGACGCTGGCCGACGGCGGCACCGACGGCACCCTGCTGTACCTGCCGGGCGTCGGCGGCCCCCGCGTCCTCCGCCTTGCGGACGGCACCACGCAACCGACCACCCTGACCGCCCCGGTGGACCGCATCCTGGTGAGCGGGCAGCGCATCGTCGTCCAGCGCACGGTGTCACCGGAGTTGGGGTGGACGATCGCGTACCTGACCCCGAAGGCCCAGGCCGATTCCGGCACCCCGGCCGAGGACCCGCGTCAGCGCTGAGCAGTCCGCTGCGAGCACCGCCGAGGCGTCGAGGCGGGCTGAGACACCGAGTTCGGTTGAGACACCGAGGCCGCTTGAGAACACAGGTCGGCTGAAACGCCGAAGTCCGCAACCGCGCCCGTTTCCGGGGCGGTTGCGGACCTCGGTGCTGCCGCCGGTGCTTCCGCCGCCGGTCAGCCGCCCTTCGAGTACTTCGTCTTGATGCACGACGTGTTGTCGGCGGTGTTCAGCTTCATGTCCTCGCTGGACGGCGGCGTCACCGTGGCGGGCGGCTTCGAGGACGCGGGGGCCTTGGACGACGAGGCCGGGGCCTTCCCGGTCGGGTCCTTGTCGTTCAGCCCGGGGAAGTCGAGGCCGATGACGATCTCGAACTGCTTGGCCGTCGCGCTCTCGATGATCGCCGTCTCCGGTAGGCCCACCGCGGCGGCGAGCTGCCTGGCGGCGTCGGCCTTGCCCTTGGGGTGGACGAGCGAACTGGCGCCCTGCTCGGTCCCCTTCGTCCGGTCGACCGTCGCGGCGTACTTCTTGGCGACAAGCTGGTCCACGACGGCCTGCGCCTTCGGCACGACAGTGGTGTTGCGCACCGAGACCTTGATTGTGGCCGGGTCGATCTGCGGCGGGGCCGGGGCCTGCGAGCTCGGCGCCACCGAACCGGCGGGCGCGGGATCGCCCTTGGTGACCGCGACGTCGTTGCGTACCGACGCCCAAAGATTGTCGGCCGCGGGCTGCCGCGCCTGGACGTGCACCTTCGGGTCCTCGTGCGGCACGTCCATGACCGGGAGCGTGGTGAACGCCATGCGCTTCTCGGGGACCTTCTTGATCTCGTTCCCCAGCGCCACCAACTTCTCGATGCGGTTCAGCCCGTCGTCGACCGTGATGTTGCCGGTTGCGGCCTGGGCTATCTTGAAGATCGCGGCCGGGTCCTTCCACGTGGCACTGGTCTTGATCTCGCGTGCCAGCGCCATCAGGAAGGACTTCTGCGCCTCGATGCGGGCCAGGTCGCTTTCCCCGTAGAAGCCGTGCCGGGCGCGCAGGAACCTCAGCGCGTCCTCGCCCTTCAGCCGGTGCTCGCCGGCGGGAAGGTCGAGGCCGGTGCCCTGGCCGGTCTTCTTCGGGTCGTACAGCCGGTCACACAAGTTGATCGGCACGCCGCCTACGGCGCTCGTCATCGCCTTGACGCCCTTGAACTCGATCATCATCCAGTGGTCGATCTTCACCTTGAGCATGCTCTCGACCGTCGCCACCGTGCACGGCGGTCCGCCCGGATTCAGCAGGGTGGCGTTGAAGGCGAAGTTCTGCTTGGCGGGCTGTATTTCACCGTTGTCCAGCTTGCAGGACGGACGGGTCACCAGGGTGTCGCGCGGGATGCTCACCACTGTCGCGTTGGAGCGGTCGGCGGACAGGTGCAGCAGCAGCGTGGTGTCCGCGGTGCCTTCCTTGCCGTTCGCGCCGTAGCCGGTGTTGCCCTCCCCCAGGCGCGAATCGGAGCCGATGAGAAGGATGTTCATCGGCGTGCGGCCGAACTCGTCCTCGGCCGCCTCTGGGACCTTGTCCACCGAACCGCTGAGGTCGTCGGTCTTGATCCGGCTGTTGAGGTATTCGTAGTAGCCGTACGCCCCGCCCACGAGCACCACCAGCAGCACGGCGACGCTGATCGCGGTCACCTTGAGCCGGCGCTTGACCTTGCTCTTGGGCGGCGGCCGCCGTGTGGAGCGCCGGGACGGCGGCGTGGCGTCCGGTGCCTCGGTCGGCTCGACCGTGACCACCTTCGCGGCCTCGATCTCCTCCGGAGTCTTCATCCGGTAGGCGCCGGTCTCCTCGTCCATGATCCACAGGTCGGCGACGTCCGCGTCGTCCATCGCGCCGAGTTCGCTGCCGCGTCCGTCCCGCGCGCGTCCGTGCCCCGAAGCCATGCCGTGCGTCCTCTCCCCGGCGCCGTGCCTGAACGACCGCCTGGTGCTGTCTTGCCGTTTCTGGCGCTACCTCTTTTTGCCTGTGGAGATACAGGCCGTGTTGTCGGCGGTGTTCAGCTTGATGTCCGCGGAAGGCGGCACGATCACCGGGGCAGGCGGCGGCGTCGGCTTGCCCGCGGACGCGGCCGGGATCTTCGCGGTGGGCGAGGTGAGGTCGGGGAAGTCCGAGCCGATGATCAGCTCGAAGGTGCTTCCCGCGGTGGTGTTCTCCTCGACGGCGGTCTCGGGAAGGCCCACGGCGCGGGCGAGTTGCCTCGCCGCGTCGATCTTGCCCGCCGGGTACTTCACGACGCTGTTGTCCCGCGGGCGGCTGTCGTCGGTCGGCACCGAGGACGCCTGGTACTTCAGCGCCTTCAGCTGGTCGGCGACGGCCTTGCCCTTCGAGGCCTTCGTCGTGTTGTGGACCGTGACCCGGATGGTCGCGGGGTCCACGGTCGCCACGGGTACGGGCGGCGGCGCCGCGACGGAGGCCGTCGGGGCGGGGGCGGGGGCGCCGGCCGTGACGGAGGTGTCCGTCTCCAACGCCCGCCACAGCCGGTCGGCATCCGGCTGGCGCGGCTGGACCCAGGCATCCGGGTTGCCCGGGTAGGGCTCGACGGGGAGCGTGGTGAAGGCCATGCGCTTCTCGGGGACCTTCTTGATCTCGTTGCCGAGCCCCGCGAGCTTGTCGATGGTGCCCAGGCCCCGGTCGACCTGGAGGTTGTCGACCGCGGCGTTGGCGATGTCGAACACCGCCTTGGGGTTGCTCCACTTCGCGTTGCTCTTGATCTCGCGCGCGAGGGCCATCAGGAAGCTCTTCTGCGCCTCGATGCGGGCCAGGTCGCTGCCGTCGCCGAACGCGTGCCGGGCGCGCAGGAATTGCAGGGCCTCCTGGCCCTCCAGGCGCCGCTCGCCGGCGGGCAGGACCAGGCCGGTGCCGCCCTGCTTGTTGGGCAGGACCGGGTCGTTGATCGCCTCGCAGAGGTTGATCGGCACGCCGCCGACGGCCTTGGTCATCTCCTTGACGCCGTTGAAGTCGATCATCAGGTAGTGGTCGACCTGGACGCGGAGCATGCGCTCGACGGTCGCCACCGTGCACGGCGCACCGGGCTCGCCCACGAGAGTGCTGTTGAACTGCACCTTGCCGTTGGACGCCGGCTGGACCTTGTTGCCGCCGTCGTACTTGCACGCGGGCCGGTCGACCATGGTGTCGCGCGGGATGCTGACCATCGTGGCGTTCGAGCGGTCCGCCGACAGGTGCATGAGGATCGTGGTGTCGGCCAGGCCCGGGTGCCCCGCTTCGCCGCCGATCTGGTTGCCCTTGCCGAGCCGGGTGTCCGAGCCGATGAGGAGGACGTTGAGCGGTCTGCGGCCGAACGGGTCCGCGGCCGACTTCGGGATGTCCTCGACCGAAGCGGTCCGGTCGGTCTTCTTGATGCGGCTGTTGAGGTACTGGTAGTACCCGTAGGCCCCGGCCGCCAGCCCGACGAGCACGGCGGCCAGGCCTATCGCGGTCCACTTGAGGCGCTTCTTGGCCTTGCTCTTGGGACGGCGCGGCGGAGACGCGGGCTGGGTCTGCGGCTCGGGGTCGGCGTCGGGAGCGGTACGCGGCGGTACGACCGTACGCGAGCCGGGTCCGCCCGCGGCGTTGGCGGCATTCACGCCATTCACGCCATTCGCAGCATTCGCGGCATTGGCGGCGGAGTCGCGGTACAGGCCGTCGAACGGGTCGTCTTCGGCGGAGGGTCGCCCCGGTTGCCCCGGCGCACCGGCGCCCGCCGCGGGGGTGGCCGCCGCCGCGTCGCCTGCCATCGGGGCGTCGGGAGTGCGGAGCCGGTAGTGGCCGGTGTCCGGGTCCATCACCCACAGGTCGGCCACATCGGCGTCGTTCAGCGCGTCGAGGTTGTGGTCCCCGCGCCCGCCCGGCCTGGGCCCGTTGCCTGTGCTCACGACCCGCTTCCCCTCCCGATTGCCCGAGCGGCAGCGCTCGACGGCTGTGTGTCCGACGACTGGTTCGCGACCGCTGGACCCGGGCAGCCCCCCGGCCACGGTCTGATGGTCGCACCGTGTTCTCGGCTGCTTGTCGGCCTGCGTACGAAACAGTCACCCTAGCGGGCGAGTTCGCGCCGCTGTGCGCCTGTCCTCAAACCTGCCATATCAAGATTGGGGCGAAATGTTGCGAGATCGCCCAATGTTGCGCGTTACTGACCGGCCGATGTCAACTTTCCTTTCGAATTCTGTACGTCGGCAGATCTCATGTGCAGGTGTCCTCATCCACGGTCCGGCCGGTCACCGTGACTATCGGTCCGGCCGGAACCGGCTGCGTCGCGGACGGTGACGGCGGAGCCGTGGCCGCCCCGCTGCCCGGCGGGCCGGTGGTCGGCCCCGGGTCACCGGCGGTGGCGGTGGCGGTCGGGACCGTGCCGGTCGGGACGGCGCCCGTTGGGACGGCGCCGGTCGGGATGGTGAAGGTGTCGGTCGGGTTCGGGTCTGCCGGGGTACCGCCGTCCGGCGCTCCGGTTCGCACCGGCGTACCCGAGGGCTGAGACGTCGTGCGCCGCCCCGGCGGTTGCGTCGTTCCGGACGACGGTTCGACCGGCTCGGCCGCGGGCTCGTCGGCCGGTGCGGGCGCGTCGATGCGGACGCTGCCGCCGGGCTCGAGCAGCGTGCCCGGGTCGGCCTTTCCGACGGCGACCCGGTCGTACCGGATCGCGGTGAACAGCGCGTCGGCGTCGGGCTGCACGAGCTCGTCGCGGTTCGTGTCGTAGCGGTACTGCTGCCGCGGCACGGTCAGGAAGGCCGACTTGTCCGACGGGATGTTCGAGACGCTCTTGGAGAGCTTGGTCAGCTCGTCCAGCGAGTCGAGGCCGGGGTCGGCGGTGATGGAGCTGGTGCCGGCGTCCAGCAGGTCGTACAGCTTCTTGGGGTTGAACAGGACGCCGTTGGACTTCACCTTGTTCATCAGCGACGCGAGGAAGCGCTGCTGCCGCACCATGCGCTGGGTGTCGCTGCCGTCGCCCAACTCCTTGCGGGCGCGGACGAACGCGAGCGACTGCTCGCCGTTGAGCTTCTGCAGCCCGGCGCCGAGGTCGAGCTTCGCGTCGTAGTCACGCAGCGGTTCGGACAGGCACACCTCGACGCCGTCGACCGCGTCGACCATGCGCTTGAAGCCGGTGAAGTCGATGACGATGTGGTGGTTTATCTGCACCCGCGTCATCTGCTCCACGGTCTTGATCGTGCAGGCCGAGCCGCCGATCTCGAACGCGTGGTTGAACTGGTCCTTGTACGCCGCCGACACCGAGCCGTCGTCGCGCACGCAGGACGGGATCTGCACCATCAGGTCGCGCGGGATGCTCACCGCGACCGAGCTCTTCCGGTCGGCGGAGAGGTGCAGAAGGATTGTCGTGTCGGAGCGCCTGGTGGTGTCGTAGATGTTGCCGTACTTGACGTTTGCGCCGGAGCGGTCGTCGGAGCCCATCAGGAGGATGTTGACGGCGCCGTACGCCTCCGGCATCACCTTGGGCCGGTAGGGGCCGATCTTCTCGGTGACTTCCTCGGAGGTGATCTGGTTGTCGAGGCGCCGGACCAAGACGTACGCGGACGTCACCGCGCCGGCCGCCAGGACCGCCATCGTCAGCGCCATGCTCACCAGCACGCGGCGCACCCGGCGCCGACGGCGCTTGGGTGCGGGGGTGACGGGCGGGGCGGGCGGCAGCAGTTCGCCGAGAAGCGCGGGCTCGCCGGCGGCCGCCGGGACGACTTCGGTGGGGCCGTCGGAGCCGGCGGCGTCACCGGCTACGGCGTCAGTCGCCACGGGGTCACTCTCTACGGCGTCACTGTCTCCTGAGGCGCTGTTGCCCGCGTCGCCGTGCGGGGAACTGCTGTCCGCGGAGCCGCTGTCCGCGGAGCCGCCGTCCTTCGAGTCACCGTCCCCGGCGTCACCCGGCCCGGCGTCACCCTGCGCGGTGTCGTCCTTCTCGGCGTCGTCCTCGGCGGCGTCGTCCGCCCCGGGCCGGACCGGCGGAGCGGTCGGCCCGTCCGGCCCCGGATCGGGGACCGGACCCGACGCGCTCTGGTCCTTTTTGCCTTTGCCCACGAGGTTTCCGCTCTCTGCCACGCGATATGGATCGGCCCCCGCGTCCGGTTGTACGCAGCGGCGAACTCCCGGTGGCCGGTGTCCAGATAGACGTACCGGCTGACAGGTGAGTTGCATCTCGCACGACTCATGTGAGCCAAGTCACATCACGATGCTGTGACGCGGAGTGCTGAAACCGTACGCCGAGACGTCGGCACGATACGTTGCCTCGTTCGGCAGCGGCGCCGAGGGGGTTGCGGTGCCCCGGTCCGCGGTCAGGTCGCCTTGCAGATGTCCTGGTCGCCGTCCCGCGTCGCGACCTTCAGGGGCGGCGGCGCGGAAGACGCCGGGGCGGCCGCCGGCGTGCCGCCCGATGGCACCACCGCCTTGAACGACGAGCCGATCGTCAGCACGACCGCGTCCGTCGCGGAGTCGCGCGGCTCGAGGACGGCCCCGGGGACCGCGCCCGCGAGCGTGCGGGCGTGGTCGGCGAGTTCGGGGGCGTGTTCGATCGTGGTCTCGGCCGTCGACTTCGTCGCGTTGCCGGTGGAGTCGACGACGAAGCCGCGCTTGGCGAGCGCGTCGCTCACCTCGCGCGCGGCGCCCGGGCGGCCGCTGCCGTTCAACACCTTCACGTGCACCTGCGAGGCCGGGACCGCGGGCGGCGGCGCGGCAGCCGGCGGCGGGGGAGCCGCCCCGGGCTTGCCCGGCGCCGCGGCGGGGGCCGGCGGCGCGCCGGAACCGCCGCCGGGCTTGCGGCCGTTGAGGGGCTCGTCGGTGTTGACGGCCTGGAAGAGGCGGCGGGCGTCCGGCTGGATGAGTTCGAGGCGGTTCTTGTCGGTCGGGGAGTCGTAGACCGGGACCGTCACGAACGTCATGTCCGAGGTCTTGATGCCCTGCACGCTCCGCGCGAGGTCGACGAGCGCCTTGACCGAGTCGAGTCCCTCGTCCGCCCGGATCGACTTGGTCAGCGCGTCGGCGAGGTTGAACACCCGGGCCGGGTTGAGCAGCACCTTGCTGCTGGTGATCTGCTTCGCGAGTGATGCGATGAACGCCTGCTGGCGCTTGATGCGGCCGAGGTCGCTGCCGTTGCCGCCGATCGCCTCGTCGTGCCGAAGGCGTACGAAGTCCAGCGCCTCCTTGCCACCGACCGTGCGCTTTCCGGCGGCCAGCGAGATCTTGCCGGTCTTGTCCTGCACCTCCTGCGGGAGGCAGATCTCCACGCCGCCGACCGCGTCGACCATGCCCTTGAAGCCGGAGAAGTCGACGATGATGTGGTGGTCGATGCGCAGGCCGGTCATGCGTTCGAGCGTGTTGCGCGTGCACGCCGCACCGCCCAACTCGTAGGCCGAGTTGAACATCTGGCGGTCGCGTTCCTCGGACTTGGTGCCGTCGCGCAGCACGCACGGAGGCACCGTCACGAGGATGTCGCGGGGGATGCTCATGACGACCGCGCGCTTGCGGTCCGAGGACAGGTGCAGCAGCAGCGTGGTGTCCGAGCGCTCGCCCTCGTCCCTGCCGCCGCCGAGCGACTTGTTGGCCCCCGCACGCGAGTCGGAGCCGATGATCACCAGGTTCATCGGCTTGCCCTTGCCGTTGCCGCCCACTTCGGGGCGGTCGGCGCTCAGCTTGCCCTCGACCGAGTCGGTCTTGATGTTGCCGTTGAGCGTGCGGTAGGCGACGTACGCCCCCGCGACGCCGGTCAGCAGCAGGAGCGAGCCGACGACCACCAGCGGGATGACGATCTTGCGTCGGCGGTTGCGCTTGCGGCGGGCTCGGCGCTGGGCCGCGCGCCCTCCCGCGTCGGAACCGCCTTTCGTGCCGCCGTCCTCGGTTGCGTTGCCGGACGGAGTGCGCTTGTCGGCCATGCCCCGTCGTCACCTCCCCGCACGCGGTTGCCCCGGGGCAGGCGATCGCGTCGGTGTGACCGCGGCGCGTGGCCGGCCGGGGTTCAGCCTTCGGAGTCAGTGATCGTACGGGTGACTCGCTCGGTCGAAATCCGTCGTTCCAGGGCGGATTCGTCCAATCGTTCGATGTTCCGGCACAAAACCACAGGTACGGACGCCGCGAGAGGTGCAAGCAGGCCCGCACGCAGTCCACTCTCACGAGTGAACGGAAGCGTCGACAGGAGGCGGTCGCCGGACCCCAGGCCCCAGTCCTTCGCCGCCTCCGCACCGATCGCGGCGAGCTCGGCGGCAGAGTGCACGCGGCCCCCCAGATCGAGGGCGGGAGCGTCCGCGGCCGGCGGGACGTACGGGACGAACCGGTCGCCGTGCCCGGCCACTTCCGCCGCGTAGTCGAGGAATCCCTCGGGCGCCTCCGCGAACCGCGCCCCCATCGGACGCAGCGCGAGCGCGACCCGCTCCCCGGCGCACTCCCGGGCCTCGTCGAGGGTGTCCGGCCCCGAGACGACCAGGTCCGCGTCGGCGGGCGCCCCGCCGGGCACCACGACCAGCCCGACCGACCAGCACGCCGCCAGCCACACCTGCGTCTGCCAGTGCGTCGGCAGCAGCAGCGCGACGCGTTGCCCCGGCTCGGCCGCGAGGTCGTCCTGCAGCAGGTTCGCGGTCTTGGCCACCCAGTTGTCGAACGTGGCCACGGACAGTTCGACGCGCTCGCCGGTCGCGTCGTCGTAGAACGTCGTGAACGGGCGGGTGGCGTCCGTGGCGAGGGCGGCGCGCAGAAGGCTGACGGGTGTCTCGGGCATGGGGGCCACTGTAAAGGGCGGTCGCCGGCGGACCGTTCGCCGCGGTCGCGCCCGGGGCTGCGCCATCCGGGTGGGCTTCGGCGGAAGAGCCCTACACAGGGGCGACGGAGGAACCAGAAGACAGTTGTGAACCACGTATGAGGCAAGTGCCGCCCGCAAGTTCCCGAAGAGGTCGTCCGTGACACCCCTGTACGCCCGCAAATCCGTGAGTCCGCCCCTGAAGGTTGCCGCGCTGCTGACGGCCGCCGTCCTGGCGCCGGTTCTGTCCGTGCCCGCCCACGCGGTCGGCGAGGACGGCGTACCGGAGGCCGTGAAGGCGCCGGTGGCGGTGTCCGGGGCGACGTACACCGTCTCGCTGCCCGGAGTTCCGGGGGCCGCGGTACGGACCCCCGGGCCGGGGCGGCCCGCCGTGCTGACGTCCGCCCGGCCGACGCGCGCCTTCTCGCTGGTCGGCGTCTCCTGGGACGACCCGGCGGCGCGGCCCGACATGACGGTGACCGTACGGACCAGGACCGCGGCCGGGACGTGGACTCCGTGGCAGGCCCTGCACACCGGTGACGCGATGGGCCAGCACGGCGACGCCCCCGAGCCGACCGCGGCGCGCGGCGCCACCGAGCCGCTGTGGGTGGGGCGTTCGGACGCCGTGCAGGCCCGCGTGGAGGTCCGGTCCGGCGGCCTCCCGGGCGGCCTGCGGCTGGAACTGGTCGACCCGGGCACGTCGCCCGCCGACGCCCGCATCGCGGCCCGGGCCACCGGCTCCGCCGCGGCCGGGCGGGGCGCCGGGCGCCCGGCGATCGTCGGCCGCGCCGAGTGGGGCGCCGACGAGCAGTTGCGCGACCTCGACCTCAAGTACACGGACACCGTGAAGGTGATGTTCGTGCACCACACCGCGGACAGCAACGCGCTCACGTGTGCCGAGTCGCCGTCCGTGCTGCGCTCGATCTACCGCTACCACGTGAAGACGAACGGCTGGGCCGACCTCGGCTACAACTTCCTCGTCGACCGCTGCGGGACCGTGTTCGAGGGCCGCGCGGGCGGCGTCGACAAGCCGGTCCTGGGCGCGCACACGCTCGGCTTCAACACCAATACTTCGTCGGTCGCGGCCATGGGCACCTACACCGACACCGCCCCTCCGGCGGAGATGCTCGACTCCCTGTCGCGCGTCATCGCGTGGAAGCTGGGCCTGCACGGCGCCGACCCGCTCGGCAAGGCGCAGCTGACGTCGGGCGACAGCGGGAGCCGGTTCCCGGCCGGGACCAACGTACGGTTCAACGTGATCTCCGGGCACCGCGACGCGTTCAACACCGAGTGCCCGGGAGAGAAGTTGTACGAGGCCCTCCCGCAGCTGCGCCGCGACACCGAACGCCGCACGCACTGACGCCGGACCCGCGGGGCCTGGTTCCATGCGGTCTAGGACCCCTTGCCCACCATCAACTCCAGCCGCTCCACCAGCGGTTCCACGACCGACTGGGGCGTGAAGCGCTCGCGCGCGAGTTCGACCGCCGCGCCGCGCAGGCGGGCCACCTCGGCCGGATGGCCTGCCAGCCGGCGCAAGGTGTCCGCCAGCGCGTCCGGGTTGCCCGCCGGCACGAAGCGGGCCGCGCCGCCGAGGAGCCGGTGCTGCGGCGCGGTGTCCGACGTGACGATCGCACACCCGGCCGCCGCCCCCTGGAACACCTTGTTGGGGACGACGCGCAGCGCCTTGGCGCCCGTCCCGAACACTCCCAGGCACACATCGTGGCGCGCCACGAGCCGGGGGAGTTCGGAGCCGGGCACCCAGGCGTGCCAGCGCACCCGCGGGTCCTGCCCCACCAGGTCACGGGTGCGCTGGAGTTGGAGGCCGCGGCCGACCATGGTGACCGCGAGGGGGTAGCCGTCGAGCTGGCGCAGCGCGGCACCGATGACGGGTGCGCCCTGCACGGGGGAGTAGAGGCCGTACGCGACGATCCGCAACGGGTGCTCGGTGCTTGCCGGTTCGGGGGCCGGCTCCAGGTCCGCGCCGACGTCCCGGCCCGCGTCGAACCAGTGCGGCGCGGCACCGATCGGCACCACGACGGCCCGCTGCCGGTCCGCCGGGGCCAGCATGCGACGGTGCTCCTCGGTGTCGACGAGCACCAGGTCCGCGGCCCGGATCGCGGACGCCTCGACCCGCATCGCCAACCGCAGGCCCGCCCGCGGCGCGCGTCCGGTGCGGTCCGCGACGTCGTCGACGCTCTCCAAGTGGTCGAGCACCAGCGGCACATGCGGGAACAGGCGCCGCGCGACCTGGATGTCGACCCGACCCCGGTATCCGCACAGCACCGCGTCCGGCTTGGGCAACCTCCGTGCCCTGGCCGCCAGTTGGCCGAGTCTGGCGGCGTGCCGCACCCGTGCCTTCGTACGGCTGCCGCCTTGCCGGTTGCGCGGCGGTCTCGCGGAACTCAGGTCCTCCTGGTCGAGCGCCGCGTTGCACACGACGACGTCGACCCCCTGGCGCTGCAACCCCTCGACGAGGATCCCGACCCGGGGGTGCACGGTCGTGTCGTACGTGCCGAACACCATGACCCGCATATGCCGATTGTGCGCAGCGTGACGGCCCGAAAACCAGATGTAGGGGCGCTTCTCGTTCGGCGGGGTGGTATCGGGAGGTTCCGGCCGGACGTCTGGCGCGCCGGTGTTACCGTGACGCCCTGATCAGCCGGGGACGGTCCCGGTCGGGCCGGACGCCGCGTCCGCCGGCCACCGCCGTCCGCCGGACATACCGACTCGGGAGGCTGCGCGCGGATGGAACGCACGCGCACTTGGCGGCCCCCGTACGACCTCGACCTGCGTCTGACACTGGGTCAGTTGCAGCGCGGGCACAGCGACCCCACGTACCGGGTGGCCCCCGACGGCGCGGTGTGGCGCAGCGCGCGTACGCCGGCCGGACCGTGCTCCCTGCGCATCACCGCGTCACGCACCACCGGCGAGGTCACCGGCCAGGCCTGGGGCCCCGGCGCCGAGTGGCAGCTCGACCGCTTCCCGGACCTCCTGGGCGCCGACGACAACCCCGCCGCCTTCCCGTCCCACCACCACCCGCTCCTCCACGACGCGTTCCGCCTGCGCCGCGGGATGCGCATGCCGCGCACCGGACTGGTCCTCGCCGCGCTCATCCCCTCCATCCTGGAGCAGAAGGTCACCACCATCGAGGCGCGCAAGGCGTTCCGCCTGCTGGTCCACTGGTACGGCGAACCGGCCCCCGGCCCGGCGCCCGCCGAGCTGCGCGTCATCCCCGACGCCGCCACGTGGGCCCGCATCCCCACCTGGGACTGGCACCGCGCGGGCGTCGACCACAAGCGCTCCCGCACGATCATGGCCGCCGTCCGCGTCGCCCCCGCACTCGAACGCACCGCGCCGCTGCCCAACCCGGAGGCCTCCCGCCTCCTCAAGCTCGTCCCCGGCATCGGCGTCTGGACCACCGCCGAGACCATGCAGCGCTCGCACGGCGACGCCGACGCCGTCTCGGTGGGCGACCTCCACCTCTGCAAGCAGGTCACCTACGCCCTCACCGGCACCCCCGGCGACGACGCCCGCATGCTCGAACTCCTGGCCCCCTACCAAGGCCACCGCCACCGCGCCGCCCTGCTCATCCGCATGTCCCCCGGCGCCAAGGTCCCCCGAAAAGCCCCCCGCTTCGCCCCCCGCAACTACACCCGAATCTGACCCGCGACCCACTCCGCCAACTGCCGCCGAAGCCGTGCCCGACCATCGGCGCGGCGATTCGGGGGACGGTCAATCTTCACGTGGTCCGGTCATGTGGTCGTGCTCCGCGGCTGCGCGCGTAGTTGGGACTTGGCGCCGTCGGTGAGGCGGTTGACGAGTTGCCAGACGTTGGTTGTGGGGTTCTTCGTGTACTCAAGCCCTGAAGGGTCGAGGCGATGGGCTCGGATTCGTGCGTCGGCGAGTCCTGCGGCGTAGTCCGCGAACCGGATCCTGGTCTTGTCGTAGTGCGGGATGTGGCGCTTCAAATACGGCTCCAGTTCGCCGTACGAGCCGCAGTGGGCCTTGTGGTCTGCCACGTGCAGCAGCAACCAGACTTCGAAGCAGGGGTTGGAGATCGCGAGTCGGATGCCCACGTCCTTGGCGCTGGTTCGCGCAACCTGGAGATCCTGAAACTGGTCGACGTCGACCACACACCAGACCTCGTCGAAGGCGTTGCGGTCCTGATTACGTAACTGCTTTGCGTACTCGACCACTTGGTTCGGCGCCGCGGCCTTGACGGCGACCTTCACGGTGACGGCGGGGTTCGCTATGTAGTCGCGGAGGCCCTTGAGGTATGCGGGTTCGGTAACCGCCGCCCCGCAGACGACCAGCAGCCGGTCGCGGGGCTCGCGAACGCCGCTACGTCGCCTGATGTCGGATTCGTACCCCGGTCGGCGATCGCTACCTGACGGCTTCTTCTGGCGTGCCATCGCCGCATCCCCCTCGTACGGCCACGGCTGCCTCGAAGCGTTCGTCGGAGACGAACGGGACGGCGCCGTAGCTCCCACCCAGATAACGGCGTTCGCGATTCTCGTCCTTGCGCGGTCGGAAGTCGGACAGCGGGAACAACGTGGTGGCCCCGGCTTCGTCCTTCTCGACGAACCACACCTGGTCTCGCTCCAACACGTCCTCGCCGCCAAGTTTGCCCAGCAGCGTGGCGTCGTGTGTGGTCAACAGGAGTTGCGCGCCGCAGGGGTTCGTCGACTGCGAGCGGAACAACTTGACGATGTGTGCCGTGATGAGCGGGTGAAGGCTGGCGTCGATCTCGTCGACGACCATGACGCCGCCGCTGTCCAGGACACTCAGCAACGGCCCGGCGTAGCGGAAGAGAGCCTGGGTTCCTGCCGACTGCACGGCGAGCGGGAGTTTGACCTCCCCGGCGCGGGACTTCTGGATGAAGTGGACGCGATCGCGTTGTCGGGCGCGCGTGTGCAGCAGCTGCGCATCGCGGACTGCCTTGCGCAGGTTGTGGATTGCCTCGGACTCCGCGTCGCTCGCGACGGCGCGCCGCAGTTCCTGCTCGGTCTGCGCGAGTAACCTTTCCGCGTGTGCGGACTCTTCCGAGCGTTCCAGCACCACGTCCTCGATGCCCAGATCTGCTTCCCGCAGCAGCGAGACGACGCGGTCATGGGTGTCGCCTTCGGCCAGTCGGCGCATCGTCGTGAGTGCGCTCACGTGGGTCATGAAACGCAGTTGCGTGGTGAACCAGTTGAACACCGGTAGGACCGCGTCCTGACGTGACCTCGCCGCCACCGACAGAAGGAGTACGTTCGGCGCCGTGATGTCCTCGATCAGCGAGAACAGTTCGCGTTCCCGGGCGCCGACGTCGCTGCCGAGCTTGATCCCGTCGTTCGTGCGTTGGAAGACGACGCGCTTGCGGCCCAACGGGTACGAGAAAAGCCATTCCTCGCGGACGCCGTGGCCGTCGACGCTGAACCCATACGTGTAGCGGACGCCGCCCAGGCCGAGGTCCGCCACGTACCAGGACGGTTCCGCGATCCCCGTCGGATCGAGGACGAAGGGCGTGCGCTCTACGCCGCCGCCGGGGACGGCCGCGTCGTGCGAGCCGCGAACCATGCGGGCCATCCAGCGGAGCGCGTCCACCAGGTTCGACTTGCCCGCGGCGTTGGGCCCGAAGACGGCGGCGACGGGTACACAGCGCAGCTCGGTGCCGTCGGACACGCCCGCGTCGTACACGGGCGTCAACGCCAGTTGCTGTTCCGCGTGAATGGAGAGGTGGTTGGCGACGCGGAAGCTGAGCAGCACCCCGATCCCCTCTCTACGGCGTTCTCGGCGCCTCGTGCGCTTGTGAAATGCGAAATCCGACTCCTGATTGCTCCGAGCCAAGGATCTCATCGCCTACGAGGATGAGCTATAGGAACGCGGAAGCCGATCGAGTTCCGCGTTGTTCACTCGTTCGGCCCAGTCGGTCAGCGGGTGGTGATGACTTCGTCGGGGGTTCTTGGCGGGCGGGGGCGGGGGGGGTCGGCGGGGTGGCCTACGGCGATGGCACCCATGGGGTCCCAGGTGGGTGGCAGGTCCAGGGCCTCGCGGACGGTGTCGCGGCAGAACATCGTGGAGGAGACCCACGCGGAGCCGAGGCCCTCGGTGGTGAGCGCGACCAGGAAGTTCTGCACCGCGGCGCCGGCGGAGACGACGAACATCTCGCGTTCGGCGGCGGTGCGGACGGGGTCCGGGTAGGTGTGTGCGCCGTCGGTGACGAGGCAGGGGACGGCGATGTGGGGGGCGTTGCGCAGGAGGTCGCCGCGGGCGACGCGGCGGGTGATCGCGTCCTCGGCGAGGCCGTCGGCGCGCAGGTCGCGGATCCAGGCGTCGCGCATCGCGTCCAGCAACTGCGTGCGCGACTCCCGGGATTCGAGCAGGACGAAGCGCCACGGGACGGTGTGGTGCGGGGCTGGCGCGGTGATCGCGGCGGCGACCGCGCGGCGTACGGCGGCGGGGTCGACCGGCTCGGCGGTGAAGGCGCGGGTGGTACGGCGGGCGGTGACGGCGTTGCGCGCGCCCTCCCGCATCGCGTCGTCGGTGCCCAGGCGGAACATGTCGTCGGCCGAGCTGCGCACGACCGTGCGGATGCCCTCGCCGTCCGCGTCGGTGACCAGATGCGGCAGACCGCGCACGATCGCCACCGGGACCGCCCCCGCCTTGCCCTTGACCAGCTCGGCGGCGGAGGCCAGTTCGTCCACGACGGCGGTGACGGTGACGGCCAGTTCGTTGCCGTGCGTGTCGGTACGCCCCCGGTGGTCGTCGAGCGCGTCCAGGCCCGCGACGCCGATCGCGACGTCGGTGAGCCCGGTACGCCACGGGCGGCCGAAGGTGTCGCTCACCACGATGCCGAGGCGGCGAGAGGTGCGTGCGGCGAGGCCGGCACGCAGCGTGCGCGCCGACGCGTCCGAGTCCTCGGGGAGCAGGAGCAGCGTGCCCGGCTCGGTGTTCGAGGCGTCGACCCCTGCCGCGGCCATCACGAAGCCGTGCCGGGTCTCCACGATGCGGGTGTTGCCGCGCTTCGCGACCACCCGCACGGCCTCGGAGTCGATCACCTTGTCGCGGTCGACGCCGCGCAGCAGCCGGCCCTCGGCCTTGCTGACGATCTTGGAGGTGACCACGAGGATGTCGCCGTCCAGCAGGCCGGGCCCGTCGGCGGCCGTCGCGGCGGCGGCGATCAGCGCGGCGAGGTCGTCGCCCTCGCGCACCTCGGGGATGCCCGGTACGCCGAGGACCTCGTATCCGCGCGGCGGGGTCATACGCCGCCCTCCGCCCGCACCTCGGCCGCCATGTCGAGGGCCGCGCGCGCCATGGCCGCGGTCGCCTCCACGTCGGTCATCATGAGCGGGATCGCGCGGCACGGGATCCCGGCCTCCTCGACCGCGGCGACCGAGTCCGCGTCGGTGGAGTCGACGAGCCAGCCGTCCAGCAGCCCGGGGCCGTAGTGCTTGGCCACCGCGACAGCCGACGTCTCGACGCCGACCGCATCGAGGACCTTGTCGGCCATGCCGCGCACCGGCGCGCCGCCCACGATCGGCGACAGCCCGACGACGGGCGCCTCGGCCTCGACCAGCGCGTCCCTGATGCCCGGTACGCCGAGGATCGTGCCGATGCTGACCACCGGGTTCGACGGCGGGAACAGGATCACGTCCGCCTCGGCGATCGCCGCCAGCACACCCGGGGCCGGCTTGGCCTCCTCGATGCCGACCGGGACGATCGCGTACGCGGTCGGCGCGGCACGCAGCTTGACCCAGTACTCCTGGAAGTGGATCGCCTTGCGGGTGCCGGGACGGTCGCCCGCGACAGCGTCAGCGAGCTCGGCGGTGTCCACCACGACGTGGGTCTCGACGCGGTCGTCCGACATCGGGATCAGGCGTACGCCCGGCTTCCACCGCGCGCACAGCGCCTCGGTCACCGCGCTCAGCGGGTAGCCGGCGCCCATCATCTGGGTCCGCACGATGTGGGTCGCGTAGTCGCGGTCGCCGAGCCCGAACCACGTCGGCTCGACGCCGTACGCGGCCATCTCCTCGCGGATGCTCCACGTCTCGTCGCGGCGGCCCCAGCCCTGCTCGTCGTTGATGCCCTCGCCGAGGGTGTACATCACCGTGTCGAGGTCCGGGCACACTTTGAGTCCGAACAGGTGGATGTCGTCGCCGGTGTTGCCGACGACAGTGATGTCCGCCTGGGGTTCCGCTGCCTTGAGGCCCCGCAGGAACCGTGCTCCGCCGATCCCGCCGGCCAGTACCACGATGCGCATGCGGACCAGTCTCGCAGGCTCGGCGGCTACCGGAAGCCGCCGGGGCGGGTGAAGACGCGACACGTGTGGACGTGCGTTCGAGATGTGTCCGCCGACGAGCCGATCTCTTACGAAAGCCTGACGCCCCGCCATGTCGCCTCCGGGGCCCGGCCCCCGCGGCCTAGCGTCGTCGGCATGAGGATCCTCGTCACCGGCGGCGCCGGCTTCATCGGGTCGCACGTCGTGGACGCCCTGCTCGCGGCGGGCCACGACGTACGCGTGCTCGACGCGCTGCTGCCCGCCGTCCACCGGGCGCCGCCGCAGGTCTCCGCCGACGTCGAGTTCCACGCAGGGGACGTACGCGACGCCGCCGCGGTCGCCGCCGCACTGCGCGGCGTCGACGCGGTCAGTCACCAGGCCGCGATGGTCGGCCTCGGCCTGGACCTGGACGACGCACCGGCGTACGTCGGCTGCAACGACCTCGGCACGGCCGTGCTGCTCGCCGAGATGGCCCGCGCGAACATCGGCCGCCTCGTGCTCGCGGGGTCGATGGTGGTCTACGGCGAGGGCCGCTACACCTGCGGGGAACACGGCCTCGTCGTACCGGGCCCGCGCCCGGAGGCCGATCTGTCCGCGGGGCACTACGAACCGCGCTGCCCCGGTTGTGCGGGTGATCTGACACCGGGGCAGATCGCCGAGGAGGCCGCGCCCGACCCGCGCAACGTGTACGCGGCGACCAAGCTCGCACAGGAACACCTGGCCGCCGCATGGGCCCGCACGGTCGGCGGCACCGCGACGTCGCTGCGCTACCACAACGTGTACGGGCCGAGGATGCCGCGCGACACCCCGTACTCCGGCGTGGCCTCGGTCTTCCGCTCCGCACTGGAAGCGGGCGTCGCACCGCGCGTGTACGAAGACGGCGGACAGCGCCGGGACTTCATCCACGTCGCGGACGTCGCCGCCGCGAACGTCGCGGCCCTGGGGCGCGCGGCCGTCGGCATGCGCGCCTACAACGTCGGGACGGGCCGCCCCCGGACCGTCGGGCAGATGGCCGGCGCCCTGGCCGCCGCGCGAGGCGGCCCCGAACCGGTCGTGACCGGGCAGTTCCGGCTCGGCGACGTCCGGCACATCACCGCGTCCCCGGCCCGCATCGAACGCGAACTCGGGTGGCGCGCGCACGTGGACTTCGAGGCAGGTATGACGGAGTTCGCCAACGCCGGCCTGCGGTGAGGGCGGGAACGGCACCGCATGGAACGGCACCGCATGTTAACGGCACCGCAGGAGCGGCACCGCACGGGAGCGGCACTACACAGGAAGCCGGACCTCGAACCGGCAGCCACCGCTGATGTTGACGACGCCGACCGAACCCTTGTGCGCCTCCACGATCCCCCGCACGATCGCGAGCCCGAGGCCGGCGCCTCCGTCCGGTCCCGGAGTTCGCGCGTGCGAACCGCGCCACCCGGTGTCGAACACCCGCGGCAGATCGTCCTCCGGGATGCCACCGCACGCGTCCGTCACGGTCAGCAGCACGCCGTCCGGCCCGGTGCGCACCCCGACCGCCACGGTCCCGTCGGACGGCGTATGCCGGATCGCGTTGACCAGCAGGTTCGTCAGTGCCCTGGACATCTCGCGGCTGTCCACGTGAACCGGGACGGGTTCGATCACCTCGCCGCGCAGCCGTACCGCCCGGGACCGCGCCAACACCTCGGTGCCCGCCATCGCGTCGCCGACCAGGTCGTACAACGACACGCGTGACAACGACAGTTGCAGAGCACCCGCCTGGATCCGCGACAGCTCGAACAGATCGTCGACCATGCCGCTCAGCCGGTCGACCTCGATCCGCATGCGCCGGTGGTAGCGCGCCGGATCGGCGGCGACGCCGTCCTCCAGCGATTCGGCCATCGCCCGCAGCCCGGCGAGCGGCGTACGCAGGTCGTGCGAGATCCACGCGATCAGCTCGCGCCTCGACTGCTCCACCGCCCGCTCGCGGGCCCGCGCCTCGGTGAGGCGGGCGCTCGTACGCTCCAACTCACGGCTCAGATCGGCGAGTTCCGCTATCGACGAAGGCCGCGGCGGGTGATACGCCGGGGCGGTGTCGGACGACGCCGACCCGAGGCCGTGTGCGGCCTGCTGCAACGCGCGTACGTCCGCCACCACCGGCCTGCCGAGCACCGCCGCCACCGCGACCGCGAGCACGGCGGACACGCCGCACACCACCATCATCACCGTCAGGTCGTGCGACGACAGGAACATCGCCTGCGCGACCCCGACCGTGCCGGCCGCCATCGCGGCGACGGTCACGACCGAGACGGCGCCGAGCGCCACCGACAGCGGACGGTGCCGTGTCAGACGCAGCAAGGCCATGCCGCACAGCGTCACGGCCAGACCGCACGCGGCCGCGATCAGGCAGATGAGCAGGAAATCCTTGAGCGGCATGCGGCGTCACGGCCTGGTGGACGGGTGCGGAGATGCGCCCGAAGCCGGGTCCGCAGTTGCGCCGGGAGAGTGGGCCGGCAGCGCCGAGTCCGCGGGCCCCGCCGAGTCCGCCGGCCTTGGCGGCTCAGCCGGATCAGCCGGATCAGCAGCGCCTGCCGCGTCAGCCATGCCTACCGGGTCGGCCGAGCGCACTGAGTCCGCCGCTTCCGCCGCTTCCGCCGAGTCCAGTCGGTACCCCACGCCCCAGACCGTCACCAGCGTGCGCGGCGCCGCCGGGTCGTCCTCGATCTTCTCGCGCAACCGCCGCACGTGCACCGTCACAGTCGAGCGGTCCCCGAACGACCACCCCCACACCTCGTGCATCAGCTCCTCGCGCGAGAACACCCGGCCGGGATGCTGGAGCAGGAAGCACAGCAGATCGAACTCGCGTGCGGTCAAGGACAGTTCCCGGCCCGCCCGGGTGGCGCGGTGGGCGGCCACGTCGATTTCGATGTCGCCGTGCCGCAGCAGGTCGGTCGCGGTCGACGGAGCCGCCCCGACTCTCCGAAGCACCGACCGCACCCGCAACACCAGTTCGCGCGGGCTGAAGGGTTTGGTCACGTAGTCGTCCGCGCCGATCTCCAGGCCGAGCACGCGGTCGCTCTCCTCGCCCAGCGCGGTCAGCATGACGACGGGCACAGGTGCGCGCCGCCGCAACCTGCGGCAGACCTCCAAGCCGTCCATGCCGGGCAGCATCAGATCGAGCACCACAAGGTCCGGGAGTGACTCTTCGGCCATCGCCAGCGCCGTCGGCCCGTCCGGCGCATGTGCGGTGGTGAAGCCCGCCCGGCGCAGGTAGTCGACGACGACCTCGGCCACGGTCGGGTCGTCGTCCACCACGAGAACGGTGCTTGTCATACGGCGGAGTCTACGGACGGCGCGCGCCGCGTCGCGGGCGTCGCCGATGGGCCGTTCGGATTCCGTAAGACCTCGCCGAGACGTGTTCGACCGGCCTTCGGCGAGGGTGTTCGAACACCGCGCGGGACCGGCGCGCGCCGCGGCCCGACGTACGAATTTCGTAAGCACGCCGCGCCCGGGAATCCCGGTCCGCGCTGCCTAGCGTGAATGCCATGGACGTTGCCCCCACCCCGCCCGCCGCCCGCGTCGATGTCGTCCTGCCGTGCCTCGACGAGGCCGGGGCCCTCCCGTGGGTCCTGGAACGCATGCCGTCCGGCTATCGGCCGATCGTCGTCGACAACGGCTCGGCGGACGGTTCCGCCGACCTCGCCCGCGCACTGGGCGCCCACGTCGTCGAGGAGCCGGTACGCGGCTTCGGCGCGGCCTGCCACGCGGGCCTGCTCGCCGCCACCGCGCCCGTCGTGTGCTTCTGCGACTGCGACGCGTCCCTCGACCCGGGTGAACTCCCGTACGTCGCCGACCCGGTGCTGACCGGCGACGCCGACCTCGTGCTGGGCCGCCGCCGCGCCGCGACCTGGCGGGCCTGGCCACCGCACGCCCGCATCGCCAACCGCGTCCTTGCCCGGAAGCTCCGTGCCCGCACCGGGGCCCGCCTGCACGACCTCGGCCCGATGCGCGCCGCGCGCCGTGCCGACCTGCTCGGCCTGGGGCTCGCCGACCGCAGGTCCGGCTACCCGTTGGAAATGGTCGTGCGCGCCGCCTCGGCCTCGTGGCGGATCCGCGAGACCGACGTGCGGTATCTGCCCAGGACCGGACGTTCCAAGGTGACCGGAACCGTACGCGGCACGATCACCGCAGTCCGCGACATGAGCGCGGTGCTGGCCCATGTCTGACCTGCCCCCCACACTCCTCGTCATCGCGAAATCGCCCAGCCCCGGACGGGTGAAGACCCGCCTCACCCCGCCGCTCACCCCCGAACAGGCCGCCGACATCGCCGAGGCCGCCCTCGCCGACACGCTCGACGCGGTACGTCTCGCCCCCGCCCGCCGCCGGGTCCTCGTCCTGGACGGCCGCCCGCGCGCCTGGTTCCCGCCCGACGTCGAGGTCGTCCCGCAATGCGGCGGCGGGCTCGACGAGCGGCTGGCCGCCGCCTTCGCCGCCTGCACCGGGCCGACGCTGCTGATCGGCATGGACACCCCGCAGGTCACCGCCGACCTGCTGACGGTCGACTGGACGCTCGCCGACGCGTGGTTCGGCGCCGCGTCCGACGGCGGCTTCTGGGCGCTCGGCCTGCGCGACCCCGACCCCGCGCTGCTGCTCGGCGTGCCGATGTCCGTCCCGCACACCGGGCGCGTGCAGTACGAGCGCCTTCTCGCGGCCGGCCTGACCGTCCGCAACCTGCCCGTCCTCAACGACATCGACACCGCGGACGACCTCGCCGACGTGGCGCGGAGTGCTCCGCACACCCGGACCGCGCGTCTGGCGTTCGCGTACGACGCCCTGGCCGCGCGGACGACGAGAGCCGACATCCCGGCCCGCGCGGGCGGCCCCGCGTGAGGGCTGCCGCGGTCGGGAACGCCGCTTTCGAGACCGCCGTGTCAGGGCCGGCCGCGTCCGGTGCCGCCGCGTCCGGGCCATCCGCGTCCGGGCCGGCGGCGACCGGGCCATCCGCGACCGGGCCATCCGCGACCGGCAGTTCCGCGCTGGAGCCGTACGAGCACGCCCTCCGGACCGGCGGCCCTGTCTACCTCCGCCGCGCCGACGGCCGCCGCCACGCCCTCGACATCGCCCGATGGACGGCCGAACCCGACGCGGCCGACCGCAGCATGCTGGTGCGCTGCTGGGGGCCGACGCTCGACATCGGATGCGGGCCCGGCCGACTGGTCGCCGCACTCGTTCGCCGGGGAACTCCCGCACTCGGCATCGACCTCGCGCCCGCCGCCGTGCACCTGACCGTCGCGTCCGGCGGCGCCGCGCTGCGCCGCTCGGTATTCGATCCGCTGCCCGGCGAACGCCGGTGGGGGACAGCCCTGCTCGCCGACGGCAACATCGGCATCGGCGGCGACCCCGCGGCACTGCTCACTCGGACCGCCGCCCTGCTGCGGGACCGAGGCTGCCTGATCGTCGAGACGGAAGCCGAAGAGCCGTACGCACACGAGCGGTTCGCGGCATGCGTCGAGGACGCCCGCGGCCGGACGGGGGCGCCCTTCCGATGGGCCCGCCTGGGCGTACGGGCTCTTGAGGGGCTGGCCCCGGCCTGCGGCTTCGCGGTGCGCGAGACGTGGACGGTCGGCGACCGGCAGTTCGCCGCGCTCGTCGGAGCGCCCTGACCGGGCCGAGTTGTCCGGTGTACCGGTTCGATCGACCTGACACACACTCAGCGTGCCCGCTCCGCAAGCCATTTGCGGACGCCGATCACCATCCCCGTGACCGCCAGGACCGCACCCCAGATCAACGCCAGGTTCCGCCCGTAGTCCAGCGGCAGGACCGACGGATTCGGCGGCGGCCACGGCCGTACCAGCGCGGGCAGCGCGATCAGCGTGGCCGCCACCCCGACCGCCAGGCCGCCGAGCAGCGTACGCCGCACCCAAGGCGCCGGCCCGCGACCCGGAAGCATGCGCATCACCAGCCAGCCGGTCCCGAACACGAGGCCCGCGAAGACGATGTCGTGCAGCAGCAAGCCGCCGACCAGCCAGCGCAGGACCGCCCACTTGTCTACGTACGCGGGCTGGTCGAGCAATCCGGCGATGCCGTAGCCGATGCCGGCGAGTCCGACGGCTCCGAGCAGCAGACGGAACACGCGTACCGTCCCCGACACTTCGTGCTCTCCGGACCTGTACGTCGCCAGGCCCTCGCGCGCTGCGTTCGCCGCCCCGTCTTCGTGCGCCTCGCCCCCGCTCACGTCAGCACCTCCATCCGCGTGACCCACTTCGTCTGCAGCACACCTGGTCGGTTCGGCGCGATGATCCGCGCCGGGTACCCGTGGTCCTCCGCGAGCGGCTCCCCGTTGATGCCGAGCGCGAGCAACGTCAGCGGGTCGCGGGTGTATTCGCGCCGCATCTCCATGACCGAGTACGGGCTGAACTGCTCCAACGAGAACACCCGGAGTGTCGCGTCCGCGGGTGCGCCGACGCGGTCCATCAGGTCCCGGATCCGAACCCCCGTCCACCGGGCGGACGCACTCCAGCCCTCCACGCACGCGATGGGCAGCCACACCGAGTGCTGCGGCATCGCCAGCAACTCAGCGCGTGACAAGGACACTTCGAGCGGTCCCGTGATCGTGAGCCGCCACTCCGGATCACGAATGGGTTGCAGAACGCCCGCCTGCGCGGCGGTCCGGTTGACGGGCAGCCGCTGCGGTCCGACCCCGGGGCGGCGCGGTGCCAACGGGGAAGCCTTCGCCAGCGGGGACACCGTCTGGCCGATCGTCGCGAGCGTCACCACGCCGACCGACGCTCCGAGGGCGACCAGCAGGCCGCGCCGTGAGGGGGTGGCGTCGTCCACGGGCCGTGGATCCGCCTCGGGGCCGCGGCTCCAGTGCTCGGTGATCACCGGGAGCTGTACGCCGATGTGCAGGATCAGCGCGCCCGTCAGCACCCAGCCGATCCAGTAGTGCACCGGTACGAACGGGAACGCCCACGGATACCACTGCACGATGTTGATCAGCCCGGTGGCCAGTTCGAACACCGCCGTGGCGACCAGGACGGCGATGGACAGCCGTTCCAGGGCGTGGCGCAGCGAGCGGGCCGGAGGCCACACGTACAGCCTCGGATAGACCACCCACAGCTTGGCCAACAGCAGTGGAACCGCGGCGATCCCGGCCGCCACGTGCGCCCCCTGGGTCACCCGGTAGCCCCAGACCGGACGGCTGGGCAGCGCGAGCCAGCCCGGTTGATGCTGCATCAGGTGGCTGAGCAGACCGGTCAGGAAGCACACGATCAAGGCGGTCCCCAACAGGCGTCCGACCACCACCGCCGTGCGCGGATCGTGCAGCGCGGTGCGGAACGCGCCCGCGCGCAGCGGGCCTTTGCGCAGGACCTCGGGCGGCGCCGGGAGCGGGATGTCGTGGGGCAGGCGGCGGGCGCCGGGAACGCGGGTGCTCCTCATGCCTGCACTCAATCCCCGAGGACGCCTCCATGTACCGCCCCTGGTGCTTACGGAGTGCTGACGTCCGGACGCGGCGGACCTGTTCCGGGCTTCCGGGGTGCCATCGTCGAGGCATGCCCGCAGGCAAGACCCCTTCCCCTTCCCCTTCCCCTTCCCGGGGCACGCCGGCCCGTCCGTCCGCGACGCCGCCCACAACGGGTACAACGGCTACAACGGCACCCACAACGCCGCCCGCGACGCCGTCCCGGCGCGCCGTGGTCGCCTGGACGGTGTCCGCCGCGGCGGTGGCCACCGCCCTCGGCGGCGCCCTCGCCTACGCCGTCCACGGCCCGTACGCGCGCCCCGACACCACCGCCATCCACGCCGTCTACGCCGTCGCCTGGTCGCTGTTCGCCCTCGCCGCCTGGCTGGTCGTACGCCGCGTGCCGCGCCGCGCCGCCGTCCCGCTGATCCTGTTCGGGGCGGTCGCCTTCCAGGCGGTGGCCATGACCGCGGTGCCGCAGACGAGTGACGACGCGTACCGCTACGCCTGGGACGGGCGCGTGCAGGCGGCCGGGATCTCGCCGTACCGGCACAGCCCGCAGGACCCGGCTCTCGAACACCTGCGCGACGACTGGCTGTTCCCGCCCGGCGACTGCGTCGGCTGGTTCCGGCACCCGCTGCCGGACGGCGCCTGCACGCTGATGAACCGCCCGTCCGTGCACACGATCTACCCGCCCGTCGCGCAGTTCTGGTACCGCGGCGTGCACGCCGTGACCCCCGACGGCGGGCGCGAGCCCGTGCAGGCCGCGGCGGCACTCGTGGCGGTGGCGGTGACCGTGGCGCTGCTGCTCGTGCTACGGCGCTTCGGCCGCGATCCCCGGCACGCGGTGCTGTGGGCGTGGTGCCCGATGGTCGTCCTCGAATCCGGCAACAACGGCCACGTCGACGGTCTCGGCGTCCTGTTCATGGTCCTCGGCCTCGCGGCGGTCGCGGCCCGCCGGCCGGTCCTCGGCGGCGTGCTGACCGGGGCGGCCGTCGCGGTGAAGATGTTCCCGGCGGCGTCCCTGATCGGGAGCACCCGGCGTAGGCCGCTGCTGACCGGGGGAGTCGCGGTGCTCACGGTTGCCGTGTCCTATGTGCCGTATCTGCTGATGTCCGGCTCCGCCGTGGTCGGGTACCTGCCCGGCTACTTGCGGGAGGAGCGCTACGACGACGGCGCCCGCTTCGGGCTGCTCGGCCTCGTGCTGCCCGAGAGCGCGACCCCGTACGCCGCCGTGGCCGTGCTGCTCGCCGCCGCCGTGGTGATCGGCCGCCGCGCCGACCCGGACCGCCCGTGGGGCGCGGCGCTCACGATGACGGGGACCCTGCTGCTGGTGCTCACCCCGAACTACCCGTGGTACGCCCTGCTCCTGGTCGCCCTCGTGGTGCTCGACGGCCGCGCCGAGTGGATGGCCGTGGGGCTGGCCGGATACGCGGTCTACTTCACGTGGTTCCTGGGGGTGCCGGCCGAGCGGATCCGCCTCGTCCACCAATCGGCCTATGCGGCCGCGTTCCTGGTGGTGGCCGGCGCGGCGGCGGTACGCGCGTACCGCC